>NZ_SLVM01000027.1 GCF_004339675.1 Rhodovulum steppense | reverse complement strand
TGGAGCGTGTAGCCCGCATCGAACAGCGCGTCGGCCAGATCGAGCGTGATCTCGAGCGTGCGGCCCGCGCCGACGCTGGCGCCGGTGATGCCGTTGACCTGAGCAGTGTCGCCGCCGGTGGCGCGGTACCAATCGCTCAGATGCTCGTAGTACTTCGACTTGTCGCCGGCCATCCAGAGGCTGCCGACATAGGCGCCCGAGGCGTCGGTGACATAGAGCGCGAGGTAGGCGCCGTCGCCGCCGTAGGTGTTAAGGGTCGTGGTGAGCGTCACCGGCCTTGCCATGGCGAGACCGGGAAGCGTCAGCGCAGTGGTGAGCGCGAGCGTTGCGAGAAGAGATTTCAGTTTCATCGGATCGGTCCTTGTTCGGAGAGTTGCGGCGGAGTGGCTCAGTTCACCTGGACCTGCGGCGGAGCGCCGTTCCCGAAAAGCCCGTTCTGCGGTGGGGCGACGGTGCCGGCGGGCGCAGGATTGGGAGCGCCGGTGCCGCAGTCGTCGTCGTCATCATCGTCGTCGTCGCAGTCTTCTTCGTCATCATCGTCGTCGTGATCACGCAGCGAGCCGCGGTTTTCATCATCGTCGTCATCGTCGTCACTGGCGAGGATGAGGGGCAAGGACTGCGCCGCGTCCTGCCAGATCGCCGCGAAGGGCCGAGGGCTCCCATCGGGGGCGGTGCTCATCGCACTCCAGGCGGTGCTGCCGATCACGGCGGTCAGCGCTGTGGAGGCGACAAGCAGGGTGAGGGTCTTTCGCATCGGAGGGTCTCCTTTTCGTTTTCTGAGACCGATATGCAGACCTGACCTGAGGCCTTCCTGACGGCCTTGCGATTCCCGCTTCAGCTTGCCGTCAGGAAAAAAAGCCCCGCCGATCTGGCGGGGCGGGAAGCTGGGGCGCGAGCGGAGCCTGGTAAGTGCGCTGAACGGATGTTCTGATTGTCAGGCGAACTCGAAATACTCGAAGCGGACGCATCGCGGCGTCTGGTCCAGCGCCTTCAAACCCTTCAGGGTCCCGTCTTTCAGGCCCTTCGGGCCACAGAACCACAGATCGGCATCCCGGACCGCGAATGGCGCCATACCGATCAGACGCTCGGCCGTCAGGCGCCCATCACGCGCGGTTGCGACCAACTGAAAGCTGAACCGCGGGTTGCGCGCCGCCGCCGCTTGAAGGATCTCAACACCAATCGCCTCTTCGGGTGTGCTGACACAATGAACGAGGTGAATGTTTCGCCGCTCTGCCTCGGTCAGGCTTTCCGCCCACGCAAGGAACGGCGTGATGCCGATGCCGCCCGCAAGCCAGATCTGGCGCGCGCCACCCTTGCGGAAGTCGAACCGGCCATAGGGCCCCTCGACCTGCACGCTCATCCCGGTTCGAAGGGCGTCAGGCAAGCGCCGGGTCCAGCCACCCAGCCCCTTGATTGACAGGGTCAGCGCGCCGTCAGGGCGTGGGGCGCTGGTGATCGTGAACGGGTGCGGTTCGGAAAAACCCGCCTCAGGCGCGCGGAAGAAGGCGAACTGCCCAGGCCGCCAGCGCATGGCCCGCCCTTTGGGGCTGAGCGTCAACGCGGTGGTGTCGCCATGTCGGCTGATGTCGCTGACCGTATACTCCCTGCGCCGCAGGCTCGGTGCAACGAATTCGGTATGCACCCAGGCGATCACTCCACCGAGCCCGAACGTGTTCAGCATCACCGACAGCGACGGATCGACCCCGGTCGGCATGTCGACGAAGAACTGGTGAAACACGATGACGGCGAAAAGGACGCCCATGAACCGATGGCTGAAACGCCATAACTGATAGGGAATCTCCAGCCCGATAAACGGCAGGCGCCGGAACCAGCTGATTGCGATCAGCACGAGCAGCGCATTGAAGGCGAACTCCCCTGCCTCCTCGGCCAGCTCCCCCAAACCGGTCTCGCGCACCGTCCGCTCGAAATCCGGCTCGATTTGCTGGTGCAGGATCATCAGGACCATCGCGGAGATACCCAGCCACTTGTGGACCCGGTACATGCGGTCGAGCCCACCGAAAAACGGCTCCAGCAGACGCGGTCGTGCGGCAAGGATCAGGGTCTGGCTCATGGCGACCACCGCCGCGGCCCCGACGGCAATACCGATGGCTGCCTCCGAACCGTAGGACGCATAGGTGGTGAAGCCGAGCAGCCCCGCCAGAACGCACATCAGGGCGACCAGCAAGAGGCCAGACAGGTTCAGAAGGTCGCCAACGGCTGTCGTCCAGGAAATGGACGACCGGACTGGCCCCACGTTCACGTTCTTTGTGGGCTGCGCCAGATCAGTCATCGCTTCGCTGCTCCCGATCCCTGCGAGAGCGATCGTCTTCGTCCTCATCGTCTTCGTATTCGAACTCGATGACTTCCAGCGTGGCGGGATGAACCGTCACCTCGATCTGGCGCCCCTCGGCATCCCGGCCGTCGATCTCATAGCAGCCGTCGTCGATCTTGATGCGGCGCACGGTCCAGCCGTTGTCTTCGGCGAGGCGCTGAACGGCATCCCTCGGCTGCCAGTCCGCCATGGGCACGAAGCAGTCGTCATCGGCAAGCGCTACCCCCGCCGGGAAGGCCGCGAGAAAGCCGAGAATTGTCAATGTCTTCTTCATGGGGCAAACTCCTCGTGGCACGCCTCTTGATGCAACACATGCGCGGCGAAGCTGACGGGAGCCTGAAGCTCGGAGCCCGGCGGCGTCAGCTTTGCGTCAGCCAGACAAGTCATGGAGGGTCATCGGGAAAGGATCGGGACCAACATGCGCATCCTGCTGATCGAGGACGACACGGTTCTGGGCGCCGCCGTGCGCGATCAGATCGCAGGCGACGGTCAGTCGGTGGACTGGGTCACGCGGCTGGATGCGGCGGGAGATGCCATGGCCGGCGCCGCTTACGATCTCGTGCTGCTCGACCTGATGCTGCCCGATGGCCGCGGCATCGGCTTTCTCAGAACCCTGCGCGCGCGCGGCGACGTGACGCCCGTGATCATCCTGACCGCGCTCGACCAGGTGTCGGACCGGATCGAAGGATTGAATGCCGGGGCCGACGACTACCTCGTGAAGCCATTCGACCTGTCGGAACTGTCGGCGCGCATCGGCTCGGTCGCCCGGCGATACACCGGCAATCCGAACCCGATCATCAGCCATGGCGCGCTGGAGATCGACCTTGCCGCGCGCAGCATCCGCCGCGAGGGCAAGCCAGTCTCGCTGACCGCACGGGAATGGGCGCTGTTCGAGGCGCTCCTGTCCCGCCCCGGTCAGCTTCTGTCGAAGGCGCAGCTGGAAGAGAAACTCTACGCCTTCGACGCCGAGGTGGAGAGCAACACCATCGAGGTCCATGTCAGCCGCCTGCGCAAGAAGCTCGGGCCAAACTTCATCGAGACCGAGCGCGGCATGGGCTACCGCCTGGGCAAGCCATGAGGGGACCCGCGAGCCTGCAGGCCCGGCTCGGACTGTTCCTTGGCATTCTGTTGACCGTGCTGTGGATCGCTGCCGCCTCCGTGACGGCCTTGATCCTGCGGAGTGAGATGGACGAGGTCTTCGACTCTGCGCTGCAGGAGACTGCGCAGCGCCTGTTGCCACTGGCGGTCGTGGATATCGTCGGGCGCGAAGAGGATGAAGAGGATTGGGTCACGCAGCGGCTTGGCGCCATCCGCGCGCATGACGAGCTCTTCACCTACATCGTGCGTGACGCCGGCGGTCGCATCCTGCTTCAGTCGCACGCAGCCGACGTGGCGGCTTTTCCGGCCTACGACGGTCCGGGCTTCCGCCAGACCGCAACCCACCGGCTTTACAACGAAGACGCGCTGCAGGGCACGGTCAGGATCACGGTTGCCGAACCCCTGGACCACCGCGCCTCCGTCGCGCGCGAGATACAGATGGGTCTGGGTCTACCCCTGCTGATCGTGGTGCCCCTGGCGTTGCTGTCCATCGTTTTCGCCGTCAAGGCGAGCCTCGCACCCCTTCGACGCTTCGGCGAACGGTTGGATGCGCGCAATGCCCGGGACCTGTCACCCGTTCCAAGCGGTGACATTCCATCCGAAATCGCTCCTGTGGCGGCCACCCTCAACAGGCTGCTCGACCGGCTGAAGGCCGCTTTTGATGCCGAACGAAGCTTTGCCGCGAACGCCGCGCATGAGCTTCGCACGCCCTTGGCCGGCGCCATCGCCCAAGTCCAGCGCCTGCAGTCGGAAACTGGCGACACGGCCGCCAGGGGGCGGGCGGCCGAGATCGAGGCCACTCTCAAGAGACTGACCCGCCTGTCCGAACGCCTGATGCAACTCGCGCGGGCCGAAGGCGGACAGCTTCGTCTGGATCGATGCTCCGATCTCAGGATCGTTGCGCGCCTGGTAGTCGACGATGTCGCCCGAACTGGATCGCCTGGCCGCATCGCGTTGACGCTGCCGGAGGCACCGGTGATGTCGGACCTCGATCCCGATGCCTTCGGGATCCTGTGTCGAAACCTCGTGGAGAACGCTCTGCGACATGGCTCGGACGCCGCCCCGGTCGACGTGACCTTGACGCGGGATGGCCAGTTGATCGTCGCGAACGACGGGCCCGTCCTGCCACCTGAAACTCTGGAACGGCTCACAGCCCGCTTCGAGCGCGCGGGCGCAAGTGCAGATGGCAGCGGGCTGGGCCTCGCGATTGTCGCCGCCATCGCGGATCGCATCGAAAGCCCGCTGGTTCTGAGGTCACCGCGTTCCGGCGCTGCTTCGGGGTTTGAGGCGTCCGTCAGGTTGCCTGCCGGCGGGGCCAATGTTTGATACGGCATTATTTGACATCTGCGGCAGCGGTTACCAAGGAGCATAGCGAATGAGCGGCCTGCTTTCACTGCTCGACGACGTAGCCGCACTTGCCAAGCTCGCGGCTGTTCATATTGACGATGTTGCGTCTCAGGCCTCCCGAGCTGGCGTGAAGATCGCCGGGTCGGTGATCAATGACGCCGCAAAGGCCGGAACGAAATCGCTCGGCGTCGTCATCGACGATGCCGCCGTTACGCCCAAGTACGTCCAGAACCTGCCCGCCGCGCGCGAGCTACCGATGGTCTGGAAGATCGCGCGCGGGTCAATCTTCAATAAGCTGGTCATCCTGCTGCCTGCGGCGATGCTGCTGTCCATCTTCGCGCCCTCGCTTCTGACGCCCCTCTTGATGCTGGGCGGCACCTATCTGTGTTTCGAGGGGGCGGAGAAGATCCTGCATCTGATCCGCCCCGAGGCCCATCACGGACCCGCGCCCGAGACGCTCGACGCCGCGCATCTGGAGGCGGACCGTGTCGCGGGGGCGATCAAGACGGACTTTATCCTCTCTGCCGAGATCATGACCATCGCGTTGGCGCAGATCACATCCGACAGCCTCTGGGTTACGGGATCGGCCCTCGCGTTGGTCGCCATCGGGATAACCGTTCTCGTCTACGGCAGCGTCGCAATCCTCGTCAAAGCAGATGATGTCGGTCTGCGGTTGGCGCAGGTTGGGCACTGGCCGGTCACCCGCTCCCTTGGCGTGGGGATCGTGAAGGCGATGCCGTCGGTGCTGGCGGTGATATCCGCGATCGGCACGGCCGCGATGCTGTGGGTTGGCGGTTCGATCGTGATCCATGGCCTGGAAGTGCTGGGATGGGGCATGATCGGTCACCAGATCCATGATGTGGCGGCGGGTGCAGCGCGACTGGTCGGGGCTGCAGGCGCCGTCGTTGAGTGGACAGTGACCGCCAGTCTGGACGGCCTCTTCGGACTTGCGCTCGGTCTCACAACGATCCCGCTCGTCAAGTATCTGGTGGCTCCCGCCGCCAGGTTAGTCTCGTCGTGGAGGGAGTGAGGCATGCTCTGCTGCACGACATCTCTGCCAAGGTCTGACCTGCAACTGAATCGAGACACGGCTTGAGCCACCCGAAACCGCACCGGAACAGACATCGCCGCCGGACCCCGCCGGGTGCCGCCCCCGGAACATTGACCGTGGCGCCGGAGGCCGTGCATCCGCAGATCCAGACGATTGCCTACGGTGCGGACAGCTTTGAAGAAACCGCGTCCGCGGTCCTCACTGACCTGGCCGCATCTGTGCATGCCCCGGCTGTCCGCTGGATCAATGTCGACGGGCTGGGAGACATCCCCACGCTTCAGCACATTGGCAAGGAATTCGGGCTTCATCCGCTGGCGCTCGAGGACATCGTGAACCTGCACCAGCGCCCCAAGGTCGAGGCCTATGACAGCTATCTCTTCATCGTCCTGCGCATGCCGGTGGCCTCTCCATCGACGGTGGACGTTTCACCGGCCAGACTGGAGACGGAGCAGGTCACCATGGCACTGGGGCGCGACTTCGTCGTGACGTTCCAGGAGCGCCCGGGAGACAGTTTCGACCCGGTACGCCACCGGCTGCGCAATCCCGGCGGCCAGATCCGCCAGCGCGGCCCGGACTATCTGGCCTATGCGCTGACCGACGCCGCGATCGACGCGTTCTTTCCGATCCTTGAGGCGTATGGCGAGCAAGTCGAGGAACTGGAGGACGATGTCATTGCACAGCCCGGAAACCGGCAGATCGCCCGCATCCATGAACTGAAGCGGAACCTCCTGACGGCCCGCCGCGCGCTATGGCCACTGCGCGACATGGTCAATGCGCTGCTGCGCGAGGACTCGCCCCTGATCGAAAAGCAGACGCTGATCTACCTGCGCGACTGCCACGACCACGCGAGCCAGCTGATCGACATGATCGAGACCTATCGCGAAATATGCTCGGGCCTGGTCGACATCCATCTCTCCAGCGTCAGCAACCGGATGAACGAGGTGATGAAGGTGCTGACCATCATCGCCACGATCTTCATCCCGCTGACCTTCATCGTCGGCGTCTACGGCATGAACTTCGATCCCGAAGCAGGGCCATTGTCCATGCCGGAGCTCGGCTGGCGCTACGGCTATCCGGCGATCCTGATGCTCATGGCGATAATCGCGGCCGGGCTGCTGATCTGGTTTCGCAGCAAGGGCTGGATCGGTCGGGGGCGGGAGTGAGCGCGGATACGCCAGCTTCCATTCGACCCCGCCGACCTGGGATTCGGTTCATCGAACTGGCCGCCTTTATCCTGCGCTGCGTGTTTTTGACCTTTTCTGGCCTCTCCTGTTGCAGATGGACAGTGGGCTTCTATCGCTTCAACAGCCGTCACCTGCGACGGACCGAGTTTCCACCAGCAAGAATTCCGTTGATCAGGGCCGCGACTGCGGCGTGGAGCTCGGTCTGTCCGTCATCACCCGTGTCATTTGCGTGCGCCGCGGCGGCATCGCGAAGGATTCCGACGATCTCGCGTTCCGGCAGGATGTTGCGGTCATTCAGTGCAAGCAGAAGCGACTCGCAGATCGCGAGCGCCGCACTTCCTGGCACGTCGGGGATGTGGGGCATTGGCTTGGCCTTCCGTGAACAGATGTCGGGTGTGAGACGCCCGTTGATCGGGATCAGTGCGCCAGTGTCGCAGATGTGTGGTAGCGTTGGCTGAGGCAGATCAGTTCGAACAGGTGTCCTGGCGCCTATGTGTCGTTTGCACAGACACAGTCCCATGTGCCCGCGTCCGTCCCTCCGGGACATCTGTCGTCAGAGGAGCGTTGGCATTGAGTGTCATTCACAGCCCATTCGCGCGTAAACTCGGTGCCTTTGTCGCCCTGTCCAACAAAGAGCAGTCGGCGCTTGACAGATTGCATGGTCGGCGAAAGGTCTTTCCCGTCGGCGTGGACATGGTGCATCAGGGGCAGACCGATCAGGCGGCCTATATCCTGGCATCGGGCTGGGTCTGTTCCTACAAGATCCTCGCGGATGGCACGCGACAGATCGTCGATTTCCAGATCCCCGGAGACTTCCTTGGCCTGCGGTCTGTGCTGTTCCGAACCTCGGACCACAACATTGAACCCGTGACGAAGGTCGAGGCTTCCGAAGTGCTGGTACGCGATCTGCTGGAAACCTTCAACGAGACACCGCGACTTGCCACCGCTGTGCTCTGGGCCGCGTCGCGCGATGAGGCCATGGTGGTCGAGCATCTTGTGAGCATCGGCCGTCGGGATGCGAAGGAGCGTACCGCGCATTTCCTTCTGGAATTGGGTGCGAGGCTGAAACTGGTTGGGCTGGGATCGACGTCGGGCTATGCCTGCCCGCTGTCGCAATACCTGCTGGCCGACACGTTGGGGCTGAGCGCGGTTCATGTGAATCGCGTCCTGCGTGAGCTGCGCGAGGACGGCCTTGTGACGTTCCAGCACGGACAGGTCGAGATTCACGATCTGGACGGATTGGTGGCGCTTGCAGAGTTCGACAAGACCTATCTCGATCACGACGGACCTTTGCTCAAGTGATCAGGCGGCCGTCATGCCGCCATCGACGGTATAGGCTGCCCCGTTGACATAGGCGGCCTCGTCGGATGCAAGAAAAGCCACGACACCTGCGACTTCGTCCGGCGTCCCATAGCGCTTCATCGGGATCGTCGCCGCGAAACCGTCATGAACGGCGGCGGCTGCGCCGGGGCTGGCGCCTTCCTCGATTGAAGACATCATTCGGCTTTCGATGGGGCCGGGGTTGATGCAGTTCACGCGGATGCCCTTGGCCCCCCATTCGACCGCCGCCGCGCGGGTCAGGCCCAACACGGCATGCTTGCTGGCGACATAGGCGCATAGGCCTGCAGATCCGGTCAGCCCGGCCACGCTGGAGGAATTGATGATGCTGCCGCGCCCGGCCTTGGCCATGACCGGGATAACCAGCTTCAGCCCGAGGAAGATGCCCGTCACGTTGACGTCCATCACCTTGCGGAAGCCGTCAGTCGGGAAGTCTGGGATGGGGGCGACCGGCCCCTCGATTCCTGCGTTGTTGAAGAAGATGTCGATGGTGCCGAACTTCTCGACGGTCTCCGCTACGGCAGCACCGAACGCAGTCTCATCGGTCACATCGGCCTCAACGGTCAGTAAGCGTTGCGCATCCGGGATTGCCGCGCGCAGTGGACCGAAATCCGCGCCCGCCATGTCAGTGGCGGCGATAGTCGCGCCGCGGTCTGCAAGCAACCTGGCGGCAGCCATCCCAAGAGCACCTGCGGCGCCGGTGACGAGAGCGATCTTGCCGGTCATGGATTGGGTCATCTTCTATCCTTCTGGGTCACCCACCGCCGCATCTGAGCGCAGGCATTGGACCGTCCACCCGATGCATCGGACGAGGGGGACAGGTGCATCGGGTGGGACGGGGTAGCACCCTGCGGAGCCATCGGGGACGAGGCCTGCCGCAAGGTTGTAATCTACGATGAACCGTCAAGCATGGCCCCGCACTGATTCATGTTGGTGGTTCGATAGCTTTGCGGAGCTCTTTTCGCCGGGCAATCGATTTTCATCCGGCAGTTGTTCCATGCGCACTTGCGTGCCAGCGTGCCCTTCAACGATCCGGCGCGCGTCTTGCAGGCGGCCAATCCCGGCCATGGCACCGCCCGACCGCACGAAATCGCAGGCGGCGGTGATCTTTGGCCCCATTGAGCCTGCCGCGAAGCTCATGGCGTCGAGCGCATCCGGCGTGACCTGGCCGATAGCGGCCTGATGCTGCCCACCCCAGTCGCGATACACCGCTTCCACGTCGGTCAGCATCAAGAGGACATCGGCGTGCAGAGCCTGCGCCAGCAAGGCCGAAGTGCGATCCTTGTCGATCACCGCTTCGACGCCCTCCATCTTGCCATCTGCACCACGCACCACCGGGATGCCACCACCGCCCGCACAGATCACGCAGACACCGGCTTCGACCAGCAAACGGATCGGCCCGATGCCCAGAATGGCCACCGGCAGCGGGGATGGCACGACACGGCGCAACCCGCCCTTCGACTCTTCCACCATCGACCAGCGGTGTTCGGCGCGCACCAGTTTTGCCTCTTCCGCCGTGTAGACCGGGCCGATGGGTTTCGTGGGCTGGTCAAATGCGGGGTCTTGCGGGTCCACCTCCACCCGCGTCAGCAGCGTGGCGCAATCGGTGCCCTTCGGAAGGGCATTCATCAGTTCCTGTTCGATCAGATAACCGATCATGCCTTCGGTCTCGGCGCCGAGGATATCCAGCGGCCAGGGGTTGTCCGGCGCATAGGCGGCAGAGCGCAGCGCCATCAGCCCGACCTGCGGGCCGTTGCCATGCGCCACGATGATCTGATGATCGCGCGCGAGATCGGCCAGAGCGGCCGCCGCGACGCGGACATTGGTATGCTGCGCCTCTGCGGTCATCGGCTCGCCGCGCTTCAACAGGGCATTGCCGCCCAGGGCAACCACGATCCGCATCTCAGGCGCCTATCGTGGCGACAAGAACCGCCTTGATCGAGTGCAGCCGGTTTTCCGCCTGATCGAATACGACCGAGGCAGGGGATTCGAACACCTCGTCCGTCACCTCCATGCAGTCGATCCCGTAGGTCTGGAAGATCTTCTCGCCGGTGTCGGTGTCACGGTTGTGGAAGGCAGGCAGGCAATGCAGGAACTTGGTATGCGGCGTGCCAGTCAGGGCCAATACCTCCCGCGTCACGGTATAGGGCGACAGCAATGCGATGCGTTCGGCCCAGACCTCTTCGGGCTCGCCCATCGACACCCAGACATCAGTGTAGATGTAGTCGCAGCCCTCCACCCCTTCTGCCAGTTTTTCGGTCCGGGTGATCCGCGCGCCGCTGGTTTCCGCCAGTTTGTGACATTGATCGACCAATGCCTGATCGGGCCACAGGCTTTGCGGGCCGCACAGCCTGATATCCATACCGATCAAGGCCGCGCCAACCATCAGGGATGTTCCCATGTTGCTGCCGGTGTCGCCGATGAAACAGAACGAAATGTCGGACAGGTGCTTGTGGGTGTATTCGCGCATCGTCATCAGATCGGCAAGGATCTGCGTCGGGTGAAATTCGTCCGTCAGCCCGTTGTAGACGGGCACCCCGGCAAATTGCGCCAGCACTTCTGCATCCGCCTGGCCAAAGCCGCGATATTCGATGGCGTCGTAGAACCGGCCCAGAACCCGCGCCGTGTCCTTCATCGTCTCCTTGGTGCCGATATGGCTGCCCGAGGGCCCAAGATAGGTGACATGTGCGCCCTGATCGAAGGCGGCAACCTCGAACGCGCTGCGGGTCCGCGTGCTGTCCTTCTCGAAGATCAGCGCGATGTTCTTGCCCTTCAGAAGCTGTTTTTCGGTGCCTGTCGCCTTGGCCTCCTTCAGGCTGGCACCGAGGCGAAGGAGAAACCTCAACTCGTCGGGTGAGAAGTCCAACAGTTTCAGGAAACTGCGACCGTGCAGGTTTTGGGGCATGGGGTGGTCCTTTCAGGAAAATCGCGCGCATCACACCGCATCGCGGACGAGCGGACAGGTCATGCAGTGCGACCCGCCGCGACCGCGCCCCAGTTCGGCGCCGGAAATGGTGATGACCTCGACCCCGGCCTTGCGCAGGAGCGTGTTGGAATGAGTGTTGCGCGCGTAGCCCACCACGACGCCGGGGCTGATGCACAGCAGGTTGTTGGCGTCGTCCCATTGTTCGCGCTGGCTCTCGTAGGCGTCGCCGCCGGTTGATACGGTGCGCAGTCTTTTAAGGCGCATAGCCCCGGCGACAACGTCGAGGAACGGGGCCTTCTCCGTCGTCACCTGCACGCCGCCCGTGTCATCCGGGCGCAGCGAATAGGCCTGGATCGCGTCGGTAACTTCGCTGAACACCGTCGCAAAATCGCGGTCGCAGAAAGTGAAGACTGTATCGAGATGCATCGAGGACCGGGCGCGCGGGAACTGGCAGGCGATCACCCGTTCCGCCCCGCCGCCGGCAAACAGCGCGCGCGCCAGTTGGCCCACCGCCTGCGGCGTGGTGCGCTCGCCCATGCCGACCAGCACGACCCCATTGCCAACTGGCATCACATCGCCGCCTTCGAGCGTGGCAAGGCCGTGATCCACCATCGGATCGCCATACCAGATCGGGAAACCGGCATCCTTGAAATCGGGGTGAAACCGGTAGATCGCGGCCAGGTTCAGCGTCTCCAGCCGGCGGGCGGGCCAGAACATCGGGTTGAGCGTCACTCCGCCGTAGATCCAGCAGGAACTGTCGCGCGTGAATATCTGGTTGGGCATCGGCTGCAGCAGGAAATCCTCGTCCCGCAGCATGGGGGCCACGACGCCCTTCATCGGAATGGGCAGTTCCGCCCGGCTCATTCCACCGATCAGGATATGGGTCAGCGCGTTGGCCGGCATCTCCATCAGGCAGGCGTGCAGGTCGGCAGCCAGCCCCACACCCACCGAATTGTCATTGATGCGCGCATCCAGCAACCAGCGACGCGCCTCGGGGTTGGTGACGACCTCCTCCAGCAGTTCCCGCAGGAGAACCACCTCGACGCCGCGCTCGCGCAGCACATCGACGAACGCCATGTGGTCAATGCGGGCCTGCTTGACCCAGAGCACATCGTCGAACAGCAGACTTTCCGCATTGGCGGGCGTCAGCCGCGCCATTTCCGACCCGGGCCGGTGAACCATGACGCGGCGCAACTGGCCCGCCTCGGAATGAACGCCGTAAGTGAGTGTCATGCGGGGGCTCCAAACAGGACGGCGAGCGCGAGGGCGGCCATGACGATGACAGTGAGAACAAGAAGAAGCGGCCAGACAAAGCGCAGCCAGCGTTCATAGGGAACGCGGCCAATGGCCAACCCGCCCATGACCACGGCCGACGTGGGCGTGATCAGATTGACCATGCCGCTGGCGGTGGCGAAGGCGGTGACGACCAGTTCGCGCTTGACGCCCGCGAAATCAGCGACTGGGGCGAGAATGGGCATGGACAGAACGGCCAGCCCGGAGGTGGAAGGCACGAAGAACGACAGCCCGACCTGAACCCAGTAGATCACGAGTATAAAGGCGGTCTGCGACAGGCCGGCCACGCTCGTTTCCGCCGCGTGCAGGATAGTGTCGGTGATCATCCCGGCATCCATCACGACGACAATTCCGCGTGCGAGCCCGATGATCAGCGCGACCCCCAGCAGATCGCGCGCGCCGTTCACGAAAGCCTCCACCAGCTTGCCCTCACCCAGCCGGGCGACGATGCCGATCACGATTGCGGCCGCCAGAAACAGCCCGCTCATTTCCGCCATCCACCAGCCGCCGATGGATACGCCCCAGACCATCACGCCAAAGGTCAGCGCGAACATGATCAGAACGATCTTGTGCAGCACGGTGAATCCGACGTTCTCTGACGGGGTCTCGGCAAGGAAATGCGCCTCGTTCGCTGCCTGTCTGTCATAGACCAGCGATTTCGTCGGATCGGCTCGAACCTTTGCCGCATAGCGCATCACGAAGGCCACTGTGACCCCCCAGCAAACCACCAGAATGATCAGCCGCAGCACCAGACCATCGGCGAAACTGATCCCCGCCGCATCGGAGGCGATTACGGTCGAGAAAGCGTTGACCGTTGATCCCAGGACGCCCACACCGGCCCCCAGCAGGATTACAGCCACCGCCGTCAGCGCGTCGTATTTTGCCGCGATCATCACCGGGATCAGCAGGACGTAGAAAGCCAGCGTTTCCTCGGCCATGCCATAGGTCGTGCCGCCAAGGGCAAATAGCGCCATCAGGATCGGGATCATCCAGTTCTCGCGCCCCTTAAGACGCACCATGGCCCGCGCAATCCCGGCATCGATGGCGCCTGTCCTCGTCACCACCCCGATGAACCCGCCGATGATCAGCACGAACAGCGACACGTCGATGGCACGGGCTACGTATTCGACGGGGTCATAGAAGCCCGCGATCGGGGCGAGGATGACGTCGAAAAAGCCCTGCGGGGCGGCGTCCGTGGGCGCATAGGTGCCCGCGACGGGCACATCCTTGCCAAGGGCCTCGGAGGCGACGCGCTCATACTGTCCTGCGGGGATGATCCAGGTCAGGACTGCGACCAGGACGATCAGCGCGAACAGAATGGTGAACGCCGACGGGAAGCGAAACCCCGATTTTATATCCGGTTCTTCAGTGGATGGCATGAGGCTGCTCCCGGAAGTGAAGTGTCGGGATCAGGGTAGCCGGGATGAGGCCGGGATGTGCTGACGCAGGTTAGGTGTGGACACTCTGAACCGCGCTGCGCCCTTGGAGGCCCGCCATCGCCCCAGACGCGATCTCGATGATCTCGGCGGTGATCGCTTCTTGCCGCTCTCTGCGTGCAAGGGCCTCCAGGACACCCAACTCATCCTCAATCTGGCGGGATGCGGCGGACATGGCGGCCATCCGCGCCTCGTTCTCTGCGACGAAAGCATGGAGTGCGGCACGGGTCAGTCCGGCGTGAAGTTGGTCCAGTGCCAGCGCGGCAGCAAGATCGGCGGCAGGCAGGTTGGTCAGCGGTGCGGCCCGAGGTGCGGCGTCTTTCGCGGGCGGCAGCGGGAACAAGGCGCTGCGTTCAACCGCCGCCTGTCCATGGTTCCAGATCGAATGAACCACGGACACCGGGCGCAGGTCGCCGTCTGCGAGCACCGCCCCCAGCACCCGGTCCGCGAACTTCGGCAGGCTGGCAGAGCGGGACGGCATCGCGGCCGACCATACGGGAAGGGTCCCCCGTGCCGCCGCAATCGCCGTCCCGCGATTTCCGATCAGGAACAGATCGGTGCCTTCCGGGATCGCTCCAACGGCGTCCAGCACACGCTCCGAGAATCCGCCGACGAACCCCTGTTCGGCGCAGAACACCAAAAGCGCCGGACGGGCCGTCAGGTCAGGTTCTTCCTGAGGCATCCCCGCCAGGCCCTGCGACAATGCCGCGTCCAGCGTGGCGGCATATTCGTCCACGGCCGCGATCTGGGCGCGGGCGGTGCGGGCGCGGGCACCGGCAATACCTGTCATTGCGCGCACGACGCTGCCCAGTTGGCGGATGCCGTCAATCCGGGCAGAGAGGTCGGCGTCAGACATCGGTGGTGGCCTGTGAAATGGCCAGCTTGCTCAGAACCGCCAGCAGCGCGGCCTCGTCAGCCGTCTCCAGTTTCCCCGTTGTCTCGATCTTGCGTAGCACGTCAGCGCCTCCTGCTTCCAGAGACGTGGCCAGATCGTCGCGAAATCTGGCGAGCTGATCGGGCGCCAGCGCGTCCAGCAGCCCCTCCTGCACCGCCAGCACCAGCGCCACCTCTTCGCCCAGCCGCATCGGCGTATGCTGGTTCTGGCGCAGCACCGCGCGCAGCCGCGCCCCGCGCGTCAGCTTTGCCTGCACCCGCGGCTCGATGGTGCCGCCGAAGCGGGTGAACACCTCCATCTCCAGAAACTGCGCATAGTCCAGCCGCAGGGATTTCGCCGCATCGCGCAGCGCGGGGGCCTGCGTCTTGCCGCCCACGCGACTGACCGACACGCCCACATCGACAGCGGGTTTCTGGCCTTCTTGGAACAGCCGCGCATCCAGCACGATCTGCCCGTCGGTGATCGAGATGAGGTTGGTCGGGATATAGGCCGACAGGTTCCCCGCCTCGGTCTGCGCAATCGGCAGCGCCGTGAGCGACCCACTGCCTTTGGCTGCTGACAGCTTGGCTGCGCGTTCCAGCAGGCGGGCGTGGACGTAAAACACATCGCCCGGATAGGCCTCGCGCCCCGGTGACTGGCGGGTCAGCAGGGCGATCTCGCGGTGGGTGGCGGCGTGTTTGCTCAGATCGTCGATCACGATCAGGGCATGCTGGCCCTTGTCGCGGAAATGCTCGGCCATGGTCATGCCGGCAAAGGGGGCGATCCATTGCAGGCCGGGCGGGGTGGCGGGCCCGGCCACCACCACGATGCAGCGCTCAAAGGCGGCATGGGTCTGCAACGCATCGACGGCGCGGCGCACGGCAGAGGTTTTCTGGCCGACCGCGACATAGATGCAGATCATGTCGGTGTCGCGCTGCGCGATGATCGTATCAATCGCCAGCGTCGTCTTGCCCGTGGCCGGATCGCCGATGATCAACTCGCGCTGGCCCCGCCCCAATGCGAACAGCATATCGACCACCAGCACCCCGGTCTGCACCGGATTGACGACCAGGTCGCGCTCGATGATGCCGGGGGCCTCACGCTCGATGGGCAGGGTCGCGTCGGCGCTGATCGACCCCTTGCCATCCAGCGGGCGACCCAGCGGGTCGACGATGCGCCCCAAAAGGCCGGCCCCCACTGGCACACGCACCACATCGCCCGTGCCGTGGACGGCGTCCCCTGCTTGCAGGGCGTGGGCGGCATCCAGCAGCACACAGCCGATCCGGTCGGGTTCCAGAACCTGCGCAAAGCCAAAAGGCCCGGTGTCAAAGCGCAGCAATTCATCGAGCCGCACGTCCGGCAGGCCTGAAATCATCGCAACACCGTCGGCAATCTCCTCGACCCGACCCCGGTGTTCGGCGAGGGGGCCGAGCGCGGTGGACCTGACGCGGGCGGCGGCGTCTTTCAGCCAGAGCGCATCATGCGGCATCGGAAAGATCGCCCTTTTCGCCAAGGGCTGCGGCGATGCGGTCCAGATCGGCGCGCCACGAATTCCGCAAGCTGAAATGCGGCGCGTGAAGTTCATGCCCCGCAATCAGCGCCGGTTCGGTGCGGAAGGTCAGCTTGGCAGGGGTGCCAAGGGCGTTTGTGATTGCTGCGGCAATCCGGTCCTGGACCGGGCTGTCCTGATCGGCGGCACTCACGAGCTCCAACTCCACACCCGCCAGCGCCGTGCGCTCGGTATCGGACAGCGCCGCAAGACCCTCCACCAGCCAGCGCAGAAACGCCGCATCGGTCGCCGGGCCGTCGAGCCGCGCAGCAAGTTGACCGGCAATGGTCAGCGCGAGGCCTTGTGCCTCGTCAATTGCGTTGGCCTTCAGCGTCTCGGCGGCGCGGACGCGGGCGGCCTTGGCGGTGGCGTGCAGGGCTTCGGCTTCGGCCCGCGCTTCGGCCAGCAGGGTTTCTCGGGCGGCCTGTGCATCCTTGCGGGCCGTGGCCAGCATCGCGTCACGCTCGGCAGCAAGCCCCGCCTTTGTGGCGGCAATCTTGGCCAGTGCAGCCTCGGCCTCGGCCTGTTTTGCCTTTGCCTCGTCCAGCAGGGTCGCAACGGTTGCCTGCCGCGCGGCGATCATCGCAGCCACTGGTTTCCAGAAGAACCGGTGCAGCAGCCAGATCAGGACAAGGACATTGACCGCCTGAAAGCCAAGGGTCCAGTAGTCGAACGTCATGGCATCATCGGGTTGGCGAACAGCAGCAACAGCGCGATGACAAGGCAGTAGATGGCCGTTGTCTCGATCATCGCCAGACCTACGAACAGCGTCCGCGAGATGGTGTTGGCAGCCTCGGGCTGGCGAGCGATGGCATCCATCGCGGCGGCAACCGCGCGTCCCTCGGCCAGCGCTGGGCCAAGCGCGCCGAAAGACACTGCAAAGGCGGCGCAGAAGATGCTGACGATGTTGACATAATCCATTCAGGACTCCTTGGTTTCGGGGGCGGTTTGAGGCTTGCCCTTCTCCACGGCGGACGTGATGAACACCATCGACAGCACCGCAAAGATGTAGGCCTGCACGGCGCCCGTCAGCAGATCGAGCACCATCAGCGGGATTGGCACCAACAGGGCGGCCAAGGATCCGACGATGGCGATCACGAACACCCCGCTCATCACGTTGCCGAACAGCCGCACGAACATCGAAATGCTGCGGGTGATGCTTTCAAGCATGTTGAGCGGGATCATCACGGGGTTGGGCAGGGCAAAGCCGCGCAGAAAGCCGCCCACGCCACCGCCCCGGATGCCGAAGAAGATGATTGACAGGAACACGATGGCGGCCAGTGCTGCGGGCGTTTCCATCGTGGCGGTGGGCGGTGTGACGCCGGGGATGAGCGAGGACCAGTTGGCGATCAGGATGAACAGGAAGAGCGTGCCGACAAAGGCGCGGTAAGGCGCCGGCGCGGCTCCGGTCACATCGCGGATCTGCTGATCGACGGTGCCGACCAGCAATTCCGCCGTCGCCTGCGCCCTTGACGGGACCATTGTCAGGCGGCGAGTCAGCAAGGCCGCGCCCAATACCAGCACCGCCATGATCGCCCATGTCACCACCACCGACGCCATGATCGGCACAGCGAACGATTCTGGCCCCACCATGAACAGCGGGAATGTTTCCAGCGGGCTGTCCATCACACCGCCCTCCGCATCATGGCAAAGCGCCCGATCAGCAGTCCAAGTGCGGCTGCCAGCAACGGCCCGGCCCCCTGCATCGCCGCGATGACAAGCACCCCGCCAAGCCCGGCCATCCGCAACAGCACAAGCGCCACACCGAACCATGGGCCGCCGCGCCGCCGCGACAGCATGAGATCGGCGCTGTGCCGCACCATGCGGAAGTAGATCAGGCCGATCAGCACCCCACCCGCCAGCCACAGCGTCAGGATCAACAGACCGCTCATGCGCTGCCCATCCAGCGCCAGGCGAACCAGCCACCAAGCACAAGCCCGACCATCAGCAGCGGTGCCGTCCAGAACAGCCCCGTATCGAACCGCCCGTCCAGCCAGCGACCCAGAGCAATCCCGCCCAGCATCGGCGCCACGATGATCCAGCCCAACACGCCGATCTGCGCCAGCCGCCGACCGACCGATGCCTCTCCGTCACGCGCCCATGCCGCACGCCTTGCCTGATGGGTGCGCACTTCGCGGATCAGGGGATCGTCGTCTTCAGGGTCGCTCATACACCCGCCCCCCGTGGTTTCGGCTGTAAGCGGGCCAGCATCTGCCGCATCGCGCTCAGGTGCAGGCGCGTGGTTTCCACATGCTCGACCCTTTCCTCGTCCATCTCGGCGCGGAACCGGGCCAGCACCTCGCGGTCGAGCGTTGCCAGATCGTCGCCCGTCACCGCCTCGCGTGTGGCGATGGCGACCTGGCCCGCGTTCACTGTCAGCGCCCCGCCGCGGACGGCGCAAAACCGGGCCGCACCGTCTGGCGCCGTCCACGAGACGACCGACACCGCAAGCCGGGTCAGGAAATCGGCATGGCCCGGCAGGATGCCAAAGCTGCCGCTGGCATCCATGGCGCGCAGGCTGCCGGCCGGCTGATCCACGATGATCGCCAGCGGGGTCATGATGCGCAGGGATATGGAGCGGGTCATGCGGCGGCCGTTTCTTTCGCACGCCCGTCTGCAAAACGGCCAACCATGTAAAGAGATGCCTCGGCCCACTGATCCGCCTCGCCGTCCAGAATGGCGCGGCATCCGGCGAGTGTGTCAGCGCGTGTGACGGACTGGCCCGGTGTGCCGGTAAATGCCTCGGTCACGGCAAAGGGTTGGCTCAGGAAACGTTGCAGGCGCCGCGCACGCGTGACGATGCGCTTGTCGGCGCTGCCCAGCTCCTCGACGCCCAGAAGCGAGATGATGTCCTGCAATTCGGCAAACCGTGCCAGCATCTCGCGCACCTCGCTGGCAATCCGGTAGTGGTCATCGCCCACCACGGCCGGATCGAGCAGTGTGGAAGAGGATGCCAGCGGATCAATCGCCGGGTAGAAGCCTTGCCCCGCCAGCGCGCGGCTCAGCACGATCACGCAATCCATGTGGCCCGATATCGTCGTCACCGCCGGATCGGTGAAATCGTCGGCCGGGACATAAACCGCTTGAATCGACGTCACCGCCGCGCCTGCGACCGAGGCGATGCGTTCCTGCAATCCCGCCACCTCGGAGGCCAGCGTCGGCTGATACCCGACGCGCGAGGGTAACCGGCCCAGCAGGCTGGATACCTCGGCCCCCGCCTGAACAAAGCGGAACACGTTGTCCATGAGCAGCAAAACGTTCTGGTGTTTTGTATCGCGAAAGTATTCCGAGATGGTCAGCGCGGTCAGTGGCGCGCGCCACCTTGCCCCCGGCGGTTCGTTCATCTGGCCGTAGACCAGCACCGTACGGGGCAGAACGCCCGACTCCGACATCTCGGTCAGCAACTCGTGCCCCTCGCGCGACCGCTCGCCGATGCCTGCAAAGACCGAGATTCCTTCGTATTTCTCCACCATGGCGTGGATCAGTTCCATCACCAGAACCGTCTTGCCCACGCCCGCACCGCCGAACATCGCCGCCTTGCCGCCCTGCGCCATGGGCGTCAGCAGGTCGATCACCTTGATGCCGGTCTCGAACACCTCGGTCGTGGTGCTTTGCGCAGACAGCGGCGGCGGGGCGGCATGGATTGACCGACGCGGGGTGTCCTCGGGCAGCGCCTCACCCAGATCGCGAAGGCCACCCGTCACATCGAGAAGTCGGCCCAGCACCGCGGCCCCCACCGGCACGGTAATCGGTGCACCGGATGCGCGCACGGGCACGCCACGCGCCAAGCCCGCCGTTGCCTGCAAAGCGACCGCGCGCAGGGTCGTCAGGTCAAGATGGCTCTGCACCTCCAGCATCAGCGGGCCGGGGCGGTCCAATTCGACCAGCAGCGCCTCGTTGAGCGCTGGCAGCGTGCCCGAATCGTAACGCACATCGACCACCGCGCCGCGCACGGCATGGACCCGCCCTGCGGGTGTCGCCTTGGGCATCGGGTCTCCTTTCGGGGTCTTGACTCACGCCGCATCGGGCGTTTGACCCGATTGTGATCGAGTGGACCGGTCCCTGCACTGATGTGCATCAGGGACGGAGCAGACAATTGCGCGTTGACTGCCCTTGAGTTGGCGTCCGATCGGACGCCGCCAGATGCAGCCATGGAAAGGGAGACCGCGATGAAGGGCTATGTTGCCGATATCGAGAAGCTGACCGAGAAGAACGAGGATTTCCGGCATGTTCTCTACACCGGCACGCATCTGCAACTGGTGTTGATGGCGCTGAAACCCGGGCAGGACATCGGGACCGAGACGCACGCGACCCATGACCAGTTCTTTCGCATCGAAAAAGGCAAGGGTGCCATCGTGATCGACGGCGTGACCCACAAGGTCAAGGACGGCGATTGCGTCATCGTGCCCGCCGGCGCGGTCCACAACCTGACCAATACCGGCGACAAGCCCCTGCATCTCTACACGCTCTATGGTCCGCCCGAACACATGGATCGTCTGGTCCAGCAAAAGAAGGCCGAGGCCGAGGCTTCGCACGAGACCTTCGATGGCGTGGCAACCGAGTAGCCGTCGCAGGCTTCTGATCGGCGGCGCAGCGGTGCTTGACGCTGCGCTCATCGGGACTGGTGGAGCTCTGCGGGCCCTGAGCCCCGGTGAGCCGCCGCGGCTGGTCGATGAGGCCGGGCATCGGATCGCAGGGAGTTTGTCTGAACGGGTTTTTGTCCCGATCAACGGCATCCGTCAGGGGATTATCATCCAGGGCCGGGATCCGTCAAACCCCGTTCTGTTGTTCCTGCACGGCGGACCGGGCATGCCCGAGTTCTTTCTGAACACCACGCATCCCACAGGACTCGAGAATGACTTCACCGTGGTCTGGTGGGAACAGCGCGGTGCGGGCCTGTCATTTTCAGCCGATATCCCGCCACAGAGCATGACTGTCGCGCAAATGATCGCGGACACGGTCGCGGTGGCAGACTACCTGCGCGACCGCTTCCAACAGGACAAGATCTACCTTCTCGGTCATTCCTGGGGCAGCTTCCTGGGCATACAGGTCGCCGCGGCGGCCCCCGAGCGGTTTCATGCCTATGTCGGCATGGGACAGGTCTCTTATCAACTGCAATCAGAGGTCGCGGCCAACGCGTTCCTGCTGGAGCAATACCGCGCGCTGGGTGATACCGCGATGGTGCGCAGGCTGGAGGCGGCCCCTGTCAGCAGGGCGGACGGCCTGTCGGATGCCTGGCTGCGGGTGCGCGACGACGCGATGCACAGGCTCGGCGTCGGCACGACGCGCGACATGCGATCGGTCATCTCCGGGGTGTTCATTCCCGTGTGGCGCTGCCGCGCCTACACCATCTGCGAAAAGATCGCGATCTGGCGAGGAATGGCGTGGTCCAGACGTTTCCTATGGGATGAATTCATCGCAACGGACCTGACGACACGGATCCACCGGCTCGATCTGCCGGTGTACTTCTTTACCGGCGCGCATGACCTGACAGCAAATCACGACCTGTCGCGTATGTACTTCGACCAGATCGATGCCCCGGTGAAGGGGTTCTACACATTCGATGCATCGGCCCACAGTCCGCTGTTCGAAGAGCCGCTGCGCGCCCGCGAGATCCTGAGACAGGACGTGTTGTTCAATCGCGTCCGGTTGGCGGACGGGCCGGCAGGGGACTGACGCAGGTTGCGACCGGCTGAAGGCTTCCGCGTTACGGTGACTACTACTCCAAAAGGACTCCGTCATGTTGCGATCCTTGATTCTTGCCTCTTGCCTTCTGACGGGTCCGGTACTTGCCGACACCTCTTTGCTGACCATCACGCAGGACCGATACGAGGCAGGCGCCAACCTGCGGTTCGACGGACCACCTGTGCAGGACCTGTTCATGGCGGGCAATCGCGTGGTCGTGGCGGCCCCCGTTGCGGGGTCCGCGCATTTGGCTGGACGGCGCATGACGGTCGAGGGGGCGGTTGCGGGCGATGTGTTCGCGGCGGGCTACCGGGTCGAGGTGGCCGGGGCGGTGGGTGGCGATGCCACCGCCATGGGCTATGAGGTCATCACCGGGTCCGTCGCAGGCAACCTGCGCGTCACCGGATCAGAGATCACGATCGGGCCTGTCGGGGGCTATGCGCTGATCATCGGGGCCGATGTCAGCCTGACCGGCTCGATTGCGGGCGATGCCGTTCTGGTGGCGGATGACATCAGGTTCGGCCCCGAAGCCACGGTTGCGGGGTCGCTGACGATCTATGCCGAGGATCCCGAGCGCGTCCGCGTCCCTGAAACCGTCGCCCCGGCGGCGCGGGTCACTATCGAGCAGCGGGCGAACTATGACCGGGCGGACTGGTCAAGAATGGCGTCGCCGAGTCCCGCGCTGTGGCAGATCGTCGGCGGGTTTCTGGTCGGTGTCCTGATCTCGGGCCTGATCCTGGCCATGGTGATCGCCATCGCGCCCAAAGCGGTGCAAAGCTGGCGGGAGCTGGCGCTGGCTCATCCGGGCCGGGCGATCTGGTCGGGTTTTCTGGTCACCTCCGCGCTGGCAGGATCGGGCTTTGTGCTGATGCTGACCATCATCGGCATGTTCCTGCTGCCGGTCATGCTGATCGTCACCGCCGTGGCGATCTTCGCGGGCTATGCGCTGGGATCCTATGTGCTGGGCGTCGGGCTGTGGCTGGCGGCGGGGCGGGCGATGCCAGACGGGATCGCGGGCAAGTTCGGGCTTGCTTGTCTTGGCGCCTTTATTGCCGGGCTGGCCTGGCTCGTGCCGGTGGCCGGCTGGTTCTTTGTTCTGGGCCTGACAATGCTGGGGATCGGCACGCTGGCAGCCTTCGTTCTGCCGCGCGGCATGTTGCTGCGGCGTAGTGAGGCGGCGACATGACGATGGGTCGCAGAGGCCTGCTGACTGGCGGCGGGGTGGTGTTGGCGAGTCTTGGCGCTGCGGGCTGGCTGGGATGGCGCGGCATGGGGTCGTCGGCGGAGATGGCGGCCCTTGTTACCCGTCAGCGGCAAACCCTGCCCCTCCCGGCATCCAGCCGTGATCTGATCCGCTATGCGACGCTCGCCGCGAACGGGCACAACACGCAGCCCTGGCTGTTCCGTCCGGATGCGCGGGGCATCGACATCCTTCCCGACGTCACGCGCCGCACCCCCGTCGTGGACCCCGACGATCACCACTTTTTCGCAAGCCTCGGATGTGCAGCCGAGAACCTTGCACTTGCCGCAGGCGCGCGGGGGAAATCGGGCGAGATCGGGTTCGATCCCGAAGGCGGCGGCAGGGTGCGCGTCGATCTTGGCACGGCTCAGGGCGGCGATGCGGCGCTGTTCGAGGCGATCCCGCTGCGGCAATCCACGCGGTCTGACTATGATGGCAGCGCGGTGAGTGCCGCCGATCTGTCGCAGCTTGCGATGTCAGCAGCGGTTCCAGGCGTCGATCTGATCCTGATCTCCGAGCGGGCGCAGATCGACCAACTGCGCGATCTCGTGATCGCGGGCAATACCGCGCAGATGGCCGACCCGGCCTTCGTGACGGAACTCATGCACTGGCTGCGGTTCAATCCGGCAGCGGCGATGACAACCGGCGATGGCCTCTACAGCGTCGCCAGCGGCAACCCAGCTCTCCCGGATTGGCTGGGGCCACGCCTCTTTGACATGGTGTTCACCGCGCAGGCGGAGAACGAGAAATACGCCCGCCAGATCGCTTCCTCCTCCGGGGTCGCGGTGTTTGTTGCAGCACAAGCCAACCCCGAACACTGGGTGCAGGCCGGTCGCGCCTGCCAGCGGTTTTCCTTGCAGGCGACCGCGCTGGGATTGAAGACCGCATACATCAATCAGCCTGTCGAAGTCCCCGGTCTGCGGGCCGACCTCGCCGCACTGGTCGGTCTGCCGGGGCGCCGGCCCGACATCGTGATGCGGTTCGGCCGCGCGCCCGCGATGCCGATGTCGGCGCGCAGACCGGTCGAAGCGGTGATGGTGTGACCATGCCCTTCGCCATCGACGAGTTCCTGGCCGTCTTTGCTGCCTACAATGCTGCGATCTGGCCGTTTCAGATCGTCGCCTATGGGCTGGGGCTTGTCGTGGCCTTCGCACTTGTCGCGCAGAGCCATGCGCTGATGCGGCTGGGGTTTGCGGGCTTGGCAGTGCTTTGGGCAGTCAACGGCATCGGCTATCACATGATCTTCTTTGCGCCGATCAATCCGGTTGCGCCGGTGTTTGCGGCGTCTTTCGTCCTTCAGGCCGTGCTGTTGCTGGCCAGTGCAATCCAACCCGGCGACCTGCGCCTGCGCCGAAGGTGGGGCTTTCGGTTCGTCGCGGGTCTGATGACGATTGTCTATGCGCTAGCGATCTATCCGGTCCTTGGACTGTGGGCGGGACATGGATTGATGGCTGGCCCGATGTTCGGCGTGGCGCCATGCCCGACGACGATCTTCACGATTGGAATACTGATGATCGCCCATGGGCGCTGGGTCGTCTGGCTGTCCACCATCCCGATCCTGTGGTCACTCATCGGACTGTCCGCCGCAGTTCAGCTTGGCATCCCGGAGGATCTGGGAATGCCCATCGCAGGAGCCCTGCTTGCAGCACTTCTGGCGGCTGCCTTCTGGCAGGGTCGAGCGACACGATGATCGCCGCGACGCCTCAGGCAACGGCGCAACGGCACCCGCAAGCTGCAATCTGGACCTTTGTTGCGCTGACCTTCGGATGGACATGGGGGTTATGGGCCGCCGTCTCGCTGATTGGCCCCTCAGCGCCGCGCCTGAGCGGGGCGCTGTTTCTGGCGTCAGCCTTCGGTCCGGGCGTGGCGGCTTTCGTCACGGTCCTGGGCTTCCACGGCAAGGCAGGCTTTGCGCACTGGCTCAGACGGTGCCTGCGCTGGCGGCTTGGATGGAGATGGTATGCGCTTGCGGTGCTTGCCGCTCCGCTTGCGATGGGGACAGCGCTCGGGCTCAATGCGATTTCAGGCGGCACCACACCCCCGATGCCCGTTCAGTGTCCGATCCTGATCATCATCGCGCAATTCGCTGTCATCACGGTCTTCGGCGGCCCCTTGGGCGAGGAATTCGGCTGGCGCGGCTACGCACTGCCCGCGCTGTCGGACCTGTTGGGATGGCGATGGGCGGCGATCCTGATCGGCGCTGTCTGGGGGCTCTGGCACCTGCCATTGTTCTGGATGCCCGGCACGGCGCAGGCCGAACTGCCGATGGGACTGTTTCTGGCGAGCACTGTCGCGTTGTCGGTGGTTTTTGCGCGACTGTCCGTGAACACGCAGTTCAGCGTCCTGCCCGCAATCCTGCTGCACGGGGTGATCAACTGGTCGTCGATGGTGCTGCCGGTCATGCCGGCGGGCGGCGATACACAACCCTACTCGATCGTCATGGGGCTGGTGATGCTGCTCGCTGTCGCAGTGATGCTGAAACCTGGCCCACATCCAGCGGCGGCGGGAAATCCGCCATGATTGTCATCTACATCCTGCAAACACTTCTGCCCCTGACGCTGGTCCTCTGGATGGCGCTTCTGCCGCCGCGCAACCTGGTCGGCTTCTGGCTGTTGTCTGTTGCCGCAGCGCTCCTGATCCTGATGGTGGCCTTGCAGGGCGTATGGGTGTTTCCGCCATGGTGGGTGCCATATCTGCTGGCCCTGTCGCTCGTTGCCGCCGTGACGTTGCACCTCATCCGGGCGCAGGGAAGACCTATCCTGCCGACCAGCCGCGTCGGATACCTGCCCGTTGCGGTTCTGGTCGCGATCGCCGCTTGGTCCGGCGCGCAATCATGGGCGGCGATATCGGCACGTCAGATCCCCCAAGGGCAAGCGATCGACCTTGGCTGGCCACTGGCACCCGGGATCTATCTTGTTGCCAACGGCGGCGCGTCACCATCGATCAACGCGCATGCGGCGCTGATCGACCCCTCGCATCCCTTGCACGCAGGGTTTGGTGGTAGTGGCTATGGCGTCGATCTAATCGCCGTCAATCGCTGGGGCATTCGCACCGCTGGCATCCAACCTTCCGAGCCGTCGGCCTATGCCATCTTCGGTACACCCGTGCTTGCGCCGTGCGCAGGCGAGGTCGTTATGGCAGTTGATGACCGCCCCGACATGACGGTGCCCTTGGTCGACGATGGCTATCCGGCCGGGAACCATGTCCTTCTGCGCTGCGCCGGCATCGACATCCTGCTGGGTCACTTCCGGCAGGGCAGCGTGCAGGTCGCGACGGGCGATATCATCGCTGTGGGTCAGCAGATCGGCGAAGTCGGCAATTCGGGCGAAACCGGCGAGCCGCATCTGCACATTCACGCCCAGCTTCCAGGCACGCCTGAGAGGCCGTTCTCCGGCACCCCGGTTCCCATCCGCTTTGAGGGGCGCTTCCTGGTCCGCAACGACATCGTGGACCTGACCTTGCCACGTCACCGAAACAGCCCGGATAGATGATGCAATGGACATTCTGAAATTGATCGCCGCTGCGTTGATCCTGGTCGCAATCCTCTACGGCGGCCTCGTGGCCTTTGGTGCGTGGCGCTGGAAGGAGGCGACAGGGGTGCTTGTCGCGCGGCTGGACGCGGCGGACTTTACGAATGGCCCCCTGCGCTACGATGCCCGCGATATTGCCGATCTTCCCGCCCCGGTCAGGCGATACTTCGAGCAGGTTCTGACAGACGGCCAGCCGATGGTCAGATCGGTCGATCTTGAACTGGGCGGCATGTTCAACTTGAGCCTTGATGCACCACAATGGAAGCCGTTCACCTCCACGCAGCATGTCGTTGCCAACCGCCCGGGCTTTGTCTGGAGCGGGCGGATTTCGATGTTTCCCGGCGTCCCCGTGCGCGTGCATGATGCCTATGTGGCGGGGACAGGTGTGCTCCGCCCCGCGCTGTTCGGGCTTTTTTCGCTGGGAACGGTTGAGGGCGATGGAGAAATCGCGCGGGGCGAGCTGATGCGCTGGCTGGCGGAAAGCGTGTGGTATCCGACCGTCCTGCTGCCCGGACAAGGCGTCACCTGGCAACCCGTGGATGACGCGTCGGCGCAGGCCACACTGATCGACGGGTCGATCACGCTGACCATGCTGTTCCGCTTTGGCGAGGATGGGCTGGTGTCAGGCATCCGTGTCGAGGAGCGCGGCGCGCTGGTGGGGGGAGAAACCGTCATGATGCCGTGGGAAGGCCGATTCCGGGACTACCGCCTTCAGGATGGGATGATGGTCCCCTTTTTCGGCGAGGTGGCATGGATCACACCGCAGGGCGAGCGGCCGTATTTTCGGGGGACGGTCGCGCGGGTCGCCTATCGATTTGCGCAATAACAGACCGGAACGCTCCGAGAGCGCTTCGCTGGGTATTGGCCATGCCCCTGACAGCGCGCGACCGGTCACCCCGTCACAACACCGTCGCCCACCACGATCTGCCGGCGGCAAAGGCCCGCGATCTTTTCGTCGTGGGTCGAGATCAGGAAGGTCGTCCCCTCGTCGCGGTTGATCTCGGCGATCAGGTCCATGACCTGCATGGCCGAGGCGCGGTCGAGGTTGCCGGTGGGCTCGTCTGCCAGCACCAGTTCGGGCCGGTTCATCAGCGCACGTGCCACCGCGACGCGCTGTTTCTGCCCGCCTGACAGATTGGCCGAGGGGAAGTCGAACCGTGCTTCCAGTCCCATGCGCGTCAGCAGTTCGCGCCCGCGCGCACGGGCGACCGGAGTCTCGCGCCCCATCCGCACGGCGGTGGGGAACACCACGTTTTCCAGCGCGGTGAAATCGGGCAACAGGTTGTGGAACTGAAAGACAAAACCGATGTGCAGGTTGCGAAATTCGGTCAGGGCGCGGTCATTGGCGGCCACCAGATCCTGCCCCAGCATGGCGTGGCGGCCCGATGTCGGCTTCATCAGCGTGCCGAGGATCGTCAGCAGCGTGCTTTTGCCCGACCCTGACGGCCCTAGCAGCGCCGCCATCTCGCCCACATCCAGCGTCAGCGACAGGCCGCGCAGAACGCGGGTTTCTGCCTCGCCGGTCCCGAAGGTTTTGACCAGATCCGACACCTCCAGCAGCGCGGTCATTGACCAATAGCCGTGACCGGATCGACCCGCGCCGCCGCCCGTGCGGGCAGGATCGACGCGAGGATCGCGCCGATCACCGTCAGCGTGATCGCGAGGCCATAGGAGCCTTGGGTGATGTCCATCGGCAGGGTGCCAACCTCGAACGCATCGCGCGACGGAAACGGCAGCAGCGCCAGATACCCGAGTGCCGCGCCCGTCAGCCCGCCCATCAGCCCGATCAGCGCGCCCTGGGTCACGAAGACGAAGATCACGAACCCGCGCCCCGCCCCTATCGCGCGCATGATCCCGATTTCCGGGCGACGGCGGTAGGTGGACAGCAGGAGCGCCGAGGCCACCCCGATCACGATGGTGATCAGCGCAAAGGATTTGAGGAAATACCCGGTCTGGGCCTGCGCGTTCAGCGCCTCCATCAGTTGTTCCGCGCCGTCGGTCCAGGGCACGGCATCCAGCCCCGTCAGCGCCCGGATGCGCAGAGCCGTGGCGTCGGCGGCGTTCAGGTCGGCCAGCTTGATCTCGATCCGTGTGACGCCCTGCGGCAACCCGAAGAGTGTCCGCGCGGTGGACAGGCTCACGTAGGTGCTGCTGGCGTCGATCATGCCATTGCCGGTGCTATAGATGCCGCTCAGCGTCAGCACTGCGGAAACCCCACTCGAGGATTGCAGCCGCAGCGTTTGGCCCAGTCGGAGCGACAGATCGTCGGCCAGGGTCTCGCCCAGCACGATCAACCCCGCACCCAGACGGGCCGAGCCTTGGGTCATGTAGCCGTCCAGGTTGAGGATCGCGGATTCGCGACCCGGCTCCAGCCCGGTCACCGACACCTGCGCAACCTGTGCCCCTCTTGTCAGGAACCCTGCACCGGTGATCTGGGGCGAGACGGCGATGACCCCCGGTACGGTCTCTATGAGAGGGACAAAGGTTGCGGCCTCGGCCAGCGTTGCGGTACGGGCGCGGCCGCGTTCGGTGACGGCAAGGATCATGCCATCGGGGCTGATCAGGATGGCTGGGTCGCGGTCCTCGGCCGTTATGGTGACATGGCTGATGTCACCCACGGTGCGCGACAGGATGAACTCCGCCAGCCCGCCGATCAGCGCCGACATGAAGATGAAGATGAAGACCCCCACCGCGACCCCCAGCACCAGAAGGGCCGTCTGCGCCTTGCTGGCGGTCAGATAGCGGGTGGCGATCTTGAGCGCATAGAGCATCAGGGTGCCCCCACGCGCACCGCTTGCCCGTCGGTGATCCCGGTCGCGTCCAGGATCAGCACCTCGCCCGGGGCCAGTCCGGCGGTCACGATCAGCCGCGCGGCGGGCCAGTCGATCACCGATACGGGGCGGCGTTGCGCGGTCCCATCGGTGATCACGAAGACCGCGTCGCCCGCCTCGGTCGTCTGGATCGCCGCGCGCGGCACGGTGATCGCTGCATCGAGGCTGTCCATGATGATGTTGATCGTGACCGTCAGGCCGACCGGGGCAAGCACCGGCGCGTCGAAGCCGAGTTCGACCGCAAGGCCCCCGGTCGCCGCGTCGACCCGCTGCGACACACGCGCGACACGGCCATCGCGCCGGGCCGTCTCACCGGCCAGTTGCATCACTGCGGGCAGGTCCGTGTGTATCTGGGTGGCGTAGGCCTCGTCGACATCCGTCCGGGCGACCAGTTGTTCAAGGTCGGCGATCGTCATCAACAGGGTCGAAGGGTCAATGCTTTGCCCAGGCTCGACATTCAGCGCCAGAATCGTGCCGGTCATGGGCGCGCGGATGGTGTGGTTGTCAAGCTGCACCCGCGCCTGATCGACCAGTGCGGTGGTCCGCGCCACTTCTTGTTCTGCCGATTGAACGGCGCGGGCGGCAGCCTCGAGCGATGAACGGGGGACGTTTGCGCCAAGTGCCTCGGTCCGTGCAAGCGTGTCCCGTGCCTGCGCCTCGGCCACCAGGGCAGCGTCGAGCCCCGCCACGGCCTGCCGCACCATGGCGTGCTGGGCCGCGGCGCTGATCCGGGCCAGGTCTTCGTCCGTTTCCACGCTGTCACCCTCGGTCACTGGGACATCCGCGAGCGTGCCGCCGACCAGCGCACGCACATCGATCGTATGCAGAGCGGCAATCCTGCCGTTGACAGCCAGAACCCGTGTTGCGGGGGCGAGGGCAGCAATTTCCACGGCAACGACCAGCGGCCCGGTTGCCCACGGTTGGACATAGAGACCCAAACCCGCCACCCCGGCAAGGACACCGCCAATGGCCCAGGTCCAGACGCGCCGCGATGGCCGGCGGACGGGAGCCGCAGGTTGCGGACGCACTGCTGGCAAACGGGGCTCACCGGCCATGGTGGACGCGACGGCGACCTTGTCTGAAGGGTCGGATCCCTTTTGTCGTTCCGGCGTTTCCATCTGCCTCTCCAAGCCCGCGAACAGCCCGGATGGGACGGAAGACGGTTGATTGGATCATGATATCAGCTCGGTTTTTGCCATGTGCTGATCTGCATCAAGGCCCGCACCGACAGCCCTATGCGATGTGGGAGGCTGGTGGTCCTGCCGGGAAGGGAAGGCTGACGGATGACTGTCGATCCCTATGAGACGCTCGGCCTGACCAAATCCGCCACACCGGATGACATCAAGAAGGCGTACCGCAAGCTGGTGCGCACCAGCCATCCTGACCTGCACCCCGACGACGCCGGGGCGGAGGCGCGGTTCAAGGCCATCGCTGCCGCCCATGACCTGCTGAAGAATCCCGACACCCGTGCCCGTTTCGACGCGGGCGAGATCGATGGGGCGGGTGCTGAACGGCCGCAGCGCCAATACTACCGCGATTTCGCCGAGGCCGGAGGAAATCCGTACCAGCAACGGCACGGGTTTGAACGCCACGTTGATCCGGCTGACATCTTTGCGGAAATCCTGCGCCAGCGAACACGCCAGGACAGCGATGATTTCAGTGGCCACGGGTATTCCGCGCCCGGCTCTGATCTTCGATATGCGCTCGAGGTGCCCTTTCTCGACGCCGCGCGCGGGGGTGAGATGCGCATCACCCTGCCGGACGGCGCCAGCCTGGCGGTGCGGATCCCGCAAGGGGCACATGACGGTCAGACCCTGCGCCTTCGCGGCAAGGGTGGGCCGGGCTTTGGGGGTGGTGCTCCGGGTGACGCGCTGATCACGCTGTCGGTCAGCCAACATCCCGTCTTCCGTCGAATCGGCGATGACGTCTTCGTCACCCTGCCCATCACCATTGATGAGGCCATTCTTGGAGGGAAGGTCACGGCGCCGACTATCTCCGGGCCTGTCAATCTGACGATCCCGAAAGGCGCAAGTTCCGGCCGGGTTCTGCGCTTGCGTGGACGCGGCGTGGCACATCAAGGGGGAAAGACCGCCGGTGATCAGCTTGTTGACCTGAAGATCGTGACACCCCCGGAGATCGACGGATCCTTGCGCGACTTCCTGACCGAATGGCGCAAGACCCATTCCCATGACCCGCGCGTCGATCTGCTCAACGAGGCCGCATCATGACCGACCATCTGACCGAGGACGAAGTGCTTGTCGCCATTCCGGGGCTGACGCGGACCCGTCTTCTCGCATTCGTCGAGTCCGAACTGATCATTCCACTGCGCTGGGAAAATGCGGGCGACCCAGTCCATGTCTTTCGCCGGGTCGACTGCGCCCGCCTGCACTTGCTTTGCGATCTGACAGATGGTCTTGAACTCGACGAAACGGCGCTCGGCGTCGTCATCACCCTGATCGATCAACTCCACGCCACACGCAAGGATCTTCTGGCCATTGCCCGTGCCGTGGATGGTGAACCACCCGATGTGCGTGCCCGGATCGGATCGGCTATCGTCAGATTTCAGAGGTGATACTGGACCAATGTTCGTGATCTCAGCTTGAGCGCTCACTCCACCAACCTGACCATCTTGTCAGCAGCGGTGGTCGAGACGGTCCAAGTTCCTTCAATGGCCTAACGCCCCGCGACAGCCCGACATGGGCGGCGTACTGACGCTCGCTCATGCCCTGCATCGACGGCTCCGATTATCATTCAAGATCATGTCCTTATCGAGTTGATAAGCGTCGCGGACAGAGGGAACGTGATCCCACGAGGACGATGCAACTCACCACGGAGCCACCACGATGACCACCCGCCTGAGCCCGATCACCACCCCGCGCCACGAACTCCGCGCCGAGAAGGCGCGCCGGAACAAGGAAGCCGCGCTCGCGGCCTTCATCGGCAAGAAGGCGGAGATCGACGAGATGCTCGCCCGCCTGCAGGCGCTCAGCGACGACCACTTCAACGCCCGCCCCGACGAAGTGAACTGGGGCCACGTCGGCACCCTCGGACACTACGCCAGCCTCCTCAAGCGCATCACCGACAGTGCGTTTGGCGAGGGCGAACACGCCCGCTGATCTCCGGCCCAGCCAGAACTCCTGCCGCGCGCCCTGCGCGGCTCGGGGTCGTAGAAGGCGCCGCATTTCGCGGGCCCGAATACGGAGACGACCCCATGACCAAGCTTTCCGATACCCAAGCCATCATCCTCAGCGCCGCCGCCCAGCGGCCCGAGCACATCGCCCTGCCGCTGCCCGGGAGCCTGTGCGGCGGGGCCGCCGCCAAGGTGGTCGGCGCGATGCTCGCCAAGGGCTTCCTCGATGAGGTCGACGCGGACGTGCGCAACGGCGAGCCCGTCTGGCGCGAGACCGGCGACGGCCACGGCGTCACGCTGGTCGCCACCGACGCAGGCCTCGCCGCCATCGGCATCGAGATCGATGACGCGAACCCCGCGCCTGCGGGCGCGACGGGCGCGCCGACCGATGAGCCCGCGCCTGATACCCCCACCGGGGCCGAGACCGCGCCCAAGACGCGCACGCCGCGCGAGGGCACCAAGCAGGCCACGCTGATCGCCATGCTGCGCGCGCCGGACGGCGCGACCATCGAGGAAATCGTAGCAGCACTCGACTGGCAAGCTCACACCGCTAGGGGCGCCATATCCGGCGCGCTGAAAAAGAAGCTGGGCCTGACGATCACCTCCGAGAAAATCGAAGGGCGTGGCAGGGCCTACATGATCGCAAAGGACTGACCCCGCGCACGGCATCCCGTTGAATGCCGCCGCCCCAAGAGGGCGGCGGCTCTCGTCTCAACGGTCCGTCTTGCGGAACACGCTGTACTGGAAACTCTGCCGGTTGCCCTTCGGCGTGATGTGCATGTGGCGTCTGGCATCGAGCGTCTCGAACCGGCCCGGAAGCAGTCGGTCGAGTTCCTGCGCCAGCGCCTCTGGCGCATAGCGCACTACCGGCAGGCCCGAGCACATCTCCGGCCCGTCATCGGCAAACGTCGCGATGATCGCGATCCCGCCCGGGCGCAGGGCAACGGACAGGGCACGAGCATACCCGGCGCGATCCTCGGCTGTGGTCAGGAAATGGAACACCGCCCGGTCGTGCCAGACCGCGTAGTCCCGGTCGGGCGTCCACGTCGTGATGTCCGCCTCGATCCACGAAACGTCGTCGGCCTTTGGGCCGAGCCGCTGCCGGCTGACGGCCAGGGCGGCCGCGGAGAGGTCCAGCACCGCGAGAGGTCCGAACCCTTCATCGAGCAACGCGTCGACGAGCCGGGACGCGCCGGAGCCGATGTCGATGAACGGTTCACGCGGCCGCAGATGCGCGCGAACGAGTTCGAGCGACAGGGCTGGCGTGGCCTCGAACCAGGTCAGTTCGTCTTCCGACCTCGCGCCGTAGACCCCGTCCCAATGCTCCTGTCCGCCTGCCATCGTGTGCATGCGTCCACGGTCCGACGGTAACGCATCGTGGCATCATGTGGGATTCTATTCTGCTTTCCCAAAGGTGGACTCCGCGAAGATCGTATCCACCGGACTCCAGTCGGATTCCGGATCCACCGTGGAATCCACTTTCCCGTCCGCTCGAACGCCAATGATCATTGGTTCTTCTCGCCATCAGCCGGACTCCGGGTTCCGGGGTGGCTTCCCAAAAAACCGGTCCTGTCGCTGGCGATGCGCCGCGCTGTGCCCTCCCGTATACGCAAGTGCCCGGAAAGGAACCAGAAACTCCCCGGGCAGGCCCTGGACCCCACGTGGACCCCGGTGCGGAGTCCGGGGTCCATAGAGAGTCCGGTCACGGGTCCGGCGCCTCGGGTTCGCGGTGTCGCGGACCATACAGCTTATCGCCCAGCTGACGGACCAGTTCCCGCTCCGGCCAGCTAAGCCGCTCGTCGTCAATGGAGATGGCCAGCACGCCCTGATCGCGCCAACCGTCGCGTTTCACACGGTCGGGGTCCCGGCGCTCGCCTCCATAGCCCGGAGGATGCCAGCGCATCGTCTTCATGTACGGCCCACCTGCCTCGCCCGTTCCATGGCTGCTCGGGCCTGCTGGGCCCGGCGACGGTCGCGGTCGTTGTCGAAATCGATGCGGCTGAGGCCGGTGTCGCGATCGACATGACTGCCTTCGCCATGGCGCGCCCAGGCTATGAAGGCGTTGCCGATCTTGCCGTGCAGCGCGATCAGGGAACTCTGGTGCGAGACCGCTATGAGGGGCGCGAGATGGCGCGAGAGGAACGGCAGCCAGTCGGCGGGGTTCGGGAGAATGACATGCTCGACGAAGGAGAGCGGCGTTTCGATCAGCACGAAGACGCCATGGATCTCGCTTGGCCAGAACCGGATCTCGAGCGTGCCGCCCAGCATGCCCTCCTCGGTCAGGAGCGTGTGCTCGCAATCGAGGACGCGCTCGAGCGCCCGGTGGAAGTCGATGCGTTCGGTCTCGCTCAGCCGCTCGGCATCGTGATACCAGTCGGGCAGCTCGGTATCGTGGAAGCGGCCGGCGTCGTAGAGGCGCATCCTGTCGTAACTCATGCCTCGGTCTCCTCTTCTGGTTGGGGGTGATGGGGGTGTCGCTGGGCGTCGGGCTTCGCGGCCTCCAGCCGGACAGACAGCGCGTCGAGGGCCGCACGTCGCGCGGCGAGCACGGCCTGCATGCTGGCGGTCAGGCGGGATGAGAGGGTGTCGAGGCGTGCCGCCTCAGTGAGATCGGGTGCGTCGGATCTGGCGCCCGCGATCGACCGCATCTCGAAGCTGGCGAGCGGCCCGAGGCGGTTGGTGAGCCAGGCTTCCGGATCGGGAATGCGGGAGAGATCGACGCGGGCGGTGCGGGCGCGATGGCCGGCGCCTTCCGGGCGCCAGGTCACCTCCGCAGAGGATGGGGACATTCTGCTATTATAGAGATCCCTATAATAGTCATTTGTCCCCTTCCTCTGGCCGTCCTTCTTGGCGGCTTCGCGGGTTGCCCAGAGCTCCGGAAAGCACACTGCCATGTCGGCCGCGTTCTCGAGCACGATGCCGGTGAGCGCCATCAGGTCGCGCCGGGTCGGGCGCAGGTCGGACCACGGCACGAGCGCGTCGACGGTCACCGGCAGAACCACATCCGTGAGCAGGTCGATCTCGAGCGGCGTGGCGGCGGTGCGATTGACGCCGCGCCCGCGGCCCATGGCTTGGATCAGCTCGCCCTCGCAGATGCTCCAGCGCACGGCCTCGGCGATGGGATCGGCGTGTTCCTCCGTCGCGAGCGGCGCGGTCCGGTCGCCGGCAAGCCGGACTCGACGCTCGACCATCGGATACCACCAGCCGGCGTCCTGCGGGTTCGGTGCGGGCATCCGTCCGGTCAGCGCCATCGCGATCAGTTCGACCGTGCGAGGCGCTGGCAGCGTGCGGCCGAGGATCACCATGCCTCCGATGCCGCCCCAGCGGTCGAGACCGCTCAGCGCGTTGAAATGCACCGCCTCGACCCGCGACGGCAGGCCGGCCGACCGGAGCGCGTCGATGGCGGCCTTCTGGCCCACCACGAGCAGATCGATGGCATGGCCGGGGCGATGGCACTGGCGGGCGCGGAGGTCGATCCAGGCGCGGAGGTCACGCAGACGGGTCGCGGCGGCCTTGCGGTCCCGCTCGGGCGCGTCGGCTGAAGGCGTCAGGGCGCGTGCCGAGGTCGGGCTGCCGGTGACCTGGCGGACGCGGACATGGGGCTGGCGCGCGGCGACGGGCGTGCCGATATCGATTCTTGGCAGGTAGGTCTCGACAAGTTCCGGGCGCAGTGTCGCGTCGAGATGCAGGATCGGAGCCTGGGCCGCCCAGCCGGTCCGCATGCGGCTGCGCCAGCGCAGGCGCAGGGCGCGGACCGAGCCGGCCTCGGTCATCTCGTGCACGAGCTCGGCGCCGGCGGCGTCATGGCCGTTCTCCAGCGCCTCGGCGAGGATCAGCCAGAGCGTGGCGCAACGCCCGGGCGGCGCCCATGGCTCGCCCATTTGCGGCAGGACTGCCTCGATCCGCTTGCGCCGCTCGACCGGCGACATGCCCGGCAGGAGCCCGGCATCGCGCATGCGGCGACGTTCCAGCGTCGCGGCATGACGGCAGTCCTCCGGGGTGAGACCCACGGCCTCCAGCAGGCCGAGGCGCAGAGGACCGGGTTCGGTGACCCGCAGCGCCTTGCAGAGCCGCTCCCGCGCGGCGATCAGGTCGGCCGTGGCGCCGACATCCATCTTGCCCTTGCCGGTGTAGCAGGTGAGCGAGGTGCGGCCGGGCTCCAAACCGTCCTGTGTCAGCGTCGCCTTGCCGTCGAGCCCGCGCAGGCCCGACTGCCAGAACCCCTCGTCGATGACCAGAAGCCCGACCTCGCCGATGGCCTGCGGCTTCATGTGAAAGAGGCTGTCATGGGCGCAGACGATGACCTGCGCCGCCTGCGCCAGCGGCTTCTGGCTCTGGTAGCCGCAGTCGTGAAACCAGGGGCAGAGCAGCAGTTCGGCCCCGTTCTTGACCTTGCAGCAGCTCTGCTCGACCGGATGCTCAATCTCGAGCGCGTCGAAGGTCGCCTCGGTGTCGAGGCACATGAGTTGGTCGGGTTTGTCGTCGCTGGGATCGGGCGCGGTGCGGCCTTTCCAGAGCATGGCGTTGAGGCCCAACGCCCCGAAGGCCGAGACCTGCTCCGCGCCGAGATCGTGCCGCGGGACGGCATAGACGACCTTGCGCTTGCCGATCCCGCCCCCGGCGATCAGCTCCGCTATGGCGGCACGCGCGCTCGAGGTCTTGCCGAGGCCCACGTCGACCGGCAGGCCGAGGAGCGGCGACAAGGCCGCCCGCGCCACGATGTTGAAATCCAGCGGATCGCGGTTGGCGTTGGTGTTCCTGGCCTCTTCCTGCGCCGCCTCGACGGCGGCCCAGTAATCCGGGATCGCGGCCATGAAGCCGGCGATGGCCTCGGCCAGGCTGGCGCGGGCCTCCTCGGGCGTGAGGATCGGTTCCGGATAGGTTGGCGGTGGCGGCGGGATCCGGGCCGCGCCGGCGACGAGCGCGGCAACGGCCTCCGGCCTCTCGGAGCAGAAGAGGTCGTTGGCATCGCCCGGGCCGACTGACACTGCGAGGCGACCGTCGACGGCGAGGGCCACCTTCCGCGCCGCCTCGACACCGGGATTTCCATCGCGGTCGGGCTTCAGGTCGTTGTCAGCGACGAGGACAAGATCGGCCTCGGGGAACCGAGCCCGCAGCGCCTCGGCGACCGGCATCAGGTTGCCCGCGTCCATCGCCGCGATCACGGTATGGCCTGTGGCGATGCGCAGGCTGGCGCCGGTCGCCCAACCCTCGCAGATCAGGATGGGGCCGGTGCATTCCTCGAGCGGCGCGGGCTCGGCGCCCACCACCGCGAAATGCTCCTTCTTGACCCCACCGGCCAGGTAGCGCTTGGCCCCGTCCGGTGCGATGGTCTCCAGACTGTGGATCCGGCCGCCGATGTCCTGCAATGGCACGACTAGGCGGCGGCTCGCGTCCATGCGCAGGGCGAGAGGCGCGGCCTGCTTGGCGACCAGATAGGGATAGTGCTCCGGGGCGGGACGCGCGCCAGACCAGATCCGGGCTGCGCGCGCGGCGGCCTCGTCCGCCTGGTTTGGCGCAGCGTCGCCATCGTGATCGACGCGCGCCTCGGAACTTTCTGTGCCCGGTGCCGAAGGCGGCTCGCCCGGATCGTTCGCCGGCATTTCCCGAGGTGCCGGACGCTGGCGCACCGGGCGGTGACGGGCGCCCATGCCGATCCGGTCCGCGATCCAGTCGGTCGCATCCTCGCGGGCCATGCCGAGGTCGCGGCCGACGAGATCCGAGAACCAGCCGCCCCGGCCCTCCTCGTGGTCGAACCACATCCCCGCCCGCGCGCCGCTGACGACGACCGAGAGGCTGCCCTTGCGGCCCCAGCGCCATTCCTGCCCCGCGCAGAAGGTCGGCTTGCCCAGAAGCTCCACCGCGAGTTCCGGCACGCGGGCACGCAGCTCGGCGTCGAAGGCCCGCCAGTCCCGCCCGCTCATCGCCGCCCCCGCGGGATGGGCGCATGCACGCCGGTCGGCAAAGGAGCCGCGGCGGCTTGGTGCGAGAGTTGGCGAAGACGGGCGGACACGGGGGCTGCAGAACCGGATAGGGGCGTCGTTGCCCCCGGTTCTGCCGCGCATCAGACCACCCTCGCGACCTCGGAACCGGTCTGGCCGGCCACGGGCCATCGCTCCGGAAAGGGGTAACCCCTTCCGGCAAGGCGTTGAAATAACGTCAGTTCATGGGTGGACCCCAACGAGCCTAGCGACCCCTGTGGAGCGCCCTCAGCGGCCGCGGCCGATCAGAGGGGTGACCCCTCGTCCGCGCGAACGGGGTGAACGGTTCCGCCCTTCATCGAGACGCCCAGCGTCCGGAGCCGCATTTGCAACAGGGGTATCGAGGGCAATGGTAAAGGCACGGGCCAGAGCCAGCCGCCGTCGTAATCGCGTTGTCCCCAACAACGCGATTGCCGGCGCCTTCGCCGATCCTATCCGGTCTGGCGCAGATCGGGCCCCAGCACCCGCTTCGCGCCGCCGCGCTGTGCCGACGGCAGCCGGATCAGCGTGGCCATGGCGTCGGCCAGCTTGTTCGACACAGGCTCGCCCTCGATCTGCTGCTCGAGAAACCAGTCCATCAGGCATTCCTTCTTGCCCTGGTTCCCCGGTGAAATCCCGAAATGTGCAATCGCCGTCTGCATCAGCTTGAGATAGGGCGTGGTGTAAATCGCATCTGCCGCGCCTTGCGCGGGTCGCACCGGCTCCGGGATGTAATCCGGCCAGATCGCCTTCACGAGGAAACGCGCCACGCGGATGTCGATGAACTCCCAGTCCCGCGCGGTCAGTCGCCCGAACGAATACTTTCCCTCGCGCCACTGCTCCGGGCGGATGCTGGTGTGATAGCCCGAATGCAGACCGAAACCGCTACTACTGCCGCCGTTGCCCCAGCCATGGGTTCGCTCCTCGGTGAAGCGCCCCTGCGCCAGAAGATCCCCGTCTCGCAGCGCGACGAGCAACTCGGTCTCCGCCTCCGCCTTCCAGGCCACTTTGGGGTCCTGCGGCGGGTTCCAGGTCTGGTATTCCGGCACAGGCTTCGGCGGCAGCTTGGCCGCCTCAACCGCGCGCCGCGCGACCGTCACGTTCTGCACATGGGCAAACGCCTCTGCAAAACTCCATTGCGTGCGATCGAGCGTTTGCAGCGACATGGGCGGCCTCGTGAATCGATTGGGGACAGTTCGAACATAATGGGAACGCCCTGAGCCCTCAACCCACCAAGGTGTTGCAACACCTAAGGGGTTCACCCTTTCCTGTCGGTCGCGGGCTGACCCGTTCCGAGGTCGCGGCCGGCGGCGCAATCCGGCACCGATGGATCATGATTTTCGATCCCGGTCCCATTCGTCGCCCCAACCCGCTCGCCCCCTCGGCGATGACGCCCGCAGAACGCCGTACTGAGCTGTGCGGCCTGCTGGCGCTCGGGCTGGTTCGGCTGCGGATGCGCGATGGGGACGAAGTATCTGACGATACTGGAGAACGTTGCCTACACTATCCGCCCGACCAATGCCGTCATGCAACTCCAACGCACCGGAGAAATGCATGAACAAGCCCGATCCCATCCCCGCGCGCCTCGCCGCGCTCAAGACCACGCCGACGCCTGACCTGAAAAAGCAGTGGCGCGACCTGTTCGACAGCGAGCCGCCGCCGTTCAATCGCCGCTACCTCGAGTCCCGCCTGGCCTACCGCATCCAGGAACTCGCCTATGGCGGACTGAAGCCGGAGACGATCCGGCTGCTGGAGCGGCTCGGCGAAGAACTGGACGGCGGCGACCGATCCAAGCGCGGCATCCGCGCCGATCGCGACCGCCCCATCACCGGCACGCGCCTCCTGCGTGAATGGCAGGGCGTCGAACAGATCGTAACCGTCACCGCCGACGGCTTCGAGTGGCAAGGTCGGCCGTACAAGTCGCTGTCCGCCATCGCGCGCGCCATCACCGGCACGCGTTGGAACGGGTGGACCTTCTTCGGGCTGAAGAACCACAGGGGGCGGACATGACGAAGCCGCCGGAAAAATCGAAGGTCGTCCGCAAGCTGCGCTGCGCGGTCTACACCCGGAAATCCTCCGAGGAAGGGTTGGAGCAGGAGTTCAACAGCCTCCACGCCCAGCGAGAGGCCTGCGAGGCCTACATCGCCAGCCAGCGTTCCGAGGGCTGGGTGCTGGTCCGCGATCAGTATGACGACGGCGGCATCTCGGGCGGCACACTGGAGCGCCCCGGCTTGAAGCGGCTGCTGGAGGATATCGAGGACGGTCTGGTCGATGTGGTCGTGGTCTACAAGATTGACCGTCTGAGCCGGTCGCTGGCGGATTTCGCCAAGCTGGTCGAGGTGTTCGACAGGAACGGCGTGACGTTCGTCTCGGTCACGCAGTCGTTCAACACGACTACCTCGATGGGGCGGCTGACGCTGAACATCCTGCTGTCGTTCGCCCAATTCGAGCGCGAGGTTACCGCCGAGCGCATCCGCGACAAGGTCGCCGCCAGCCGGAAAAAGGGCATGTGGATGGGCGGGGTACCGCCGTACGGCTACCGGGTCGAGAACCGGAAGCTGGTAGCCGACGAGGAAAGCGCCGACCATGTGCGCTGGATCTTCGCCCGCTTCCTCGAGATCGGGTCCTGCACCGAACTGGCGCGGGAGGTCGGCGCGCGCGGCATCCGCACGCCGCGCGGCAACCGGATCGACAAGAAATACATCTACCGGATGCTCAGCAATCGCGCCTACATCGGGGAGGCTGTCCACAAGGGCGATAGCTATCCCGGCGAGCACGAAGCGATCATCGACCGCGAGACGTGGGACCGCGTCCACGCCATCTTGCAGGAAAGCCCGCGCAAGCGAGCCGCGCGCACCCGCGCCGACACGCCCGCGCTGCTGAAGGGGCTGCTGTTCGGCCCCGATGGCGCGGCGTTCTCGCCGACACACACCCGCAAGGGCGACAGGCTCTACCGCTACTATGTCAGCCAGACCGTGCTGAAGCATGGCGCCGGATCATGCCCGGTCGGCCGCGTGCCTGCGGGGGAGATCGAGGCCGCCGTCATCGATCAGCTGCGCGCCGTGTTCCGCCAGCCAGAGATCGTCGCGGGAACGTGGAAGGCGGCACGCGCGAAAGACTGCGATTTCACCGAGGCCGATGCGCACGCGGCGTTGCAGCAGCTTGACCCGCTGTGGGACGAACTGTTCCCCGCCGAGCAGGCGCGCATCGTGGCGCTGTTGGTCGAGCGCGTGGACATCGGCACGGAGGGCCTGAACGTGCGCCTGCGCGTCGATGGCCTCGGCGGCCTCGCACGCGAGATGGTGGGCGGCGAGATGGGGCAGGCGGCATGAGCCGGCAAGCGCAGGTTCCAGACACAGTGACGCTCCACGTCCCGTTCCGGATCGTGAAGCGCGGCGGGCGGAAGGAAATGCGGTTGCCGGAAGGCAACGCGCTGCCGCGCCAGGCGGACAACGCGCTGGTCAAGGCGCTGGCCCGGGCGTTTCGCTGGAAACGGATGCTGGAATCGGGCGAGTTTGCTACTATCGCCGAACTTGCTGAGCGCGAGGGTATCGCCTTCACCTACATGGCACGCGTCCTGCGGCTGACGCTGCTCGCGCCCCACGTCATCGAGGCGATCCTGAACGGGAAGCAGGGGCCGGAGGTGACGCTTGCGCAGGTGTTTGAGCCGTTCCCGCTCAGCTGGACGATGCAGAGGGACGAATTCTCAGGCCAAAAGCGCGGCGCTCATCGAAGTCCCACCGCTGCAGAGCCACAGAATTTGTGCCTCTGATAGTTCCAACCCCTTGATTTATGAGCTTTGCCGCGCAATGGTCTAAAGCGAGAGAGGTTACATCAGGCAATGTCAAGAAGAGTTAGCGCGGCCGGTGCTTCGAGCAGTGCAGAGGCTCGAGTACGTAAGGCACTGCAAAAATACTATCTAAGTCCATTAAGGTATCCTGGCGGCAAGCGCAAACTCGCCGCACGAATTGCTATGAAAATGGATTGTCACGGCCTGAACCACTTCGATAGGATCTTTGAACCCTTTGTGGGTGGAGCCTCCGTAACAATAGCGTTTCTTGAAGCCAGAGTTGCTGACCGTGCGGTAATTTCTGATTTGGACCCGCTCGTTGCGGACTTTTGGGCAACAGTTTTCTCGTCTCGCGCTGGCGAGCTTGCAGACCGAGTGCTGGATGCTGAGGTTTCAGTCGATGAATGGATACGACTGCGATCCAATGCCCCGCAAGACCAAATAGAACGTGCTTTCAAGTGCCTATTTTTAAATAGAACATCTTTTTCAGGCGCTTTAAGCGCAACTGCCGGTCCAATAGGCGGCATGGCGCAGAAGTCAGAATACAAGATTGGATGTCGCTACAATCGGTATGCATTGGCGGAAAGAATCTGGGAGCTTTCACGTCTGTCGCACCGCGTTTCGGTTAAGAACACGGACTTCCGCCGGCTTATCGCTTCATACAGGGCAGCTGCCACGCGCCGAGCTATTGTTCCAAATGACTTCTGGTACCTTGACCCACCTTTCTTTCACAAGGCTGACCGGCTCTACAGGATGTGGTTCGCCGATGACGATCACCGAGCTCTGAAGGAGCATCTAGCGTCTGTCCCCGGTAGGTGGTTCTTGTCATACGACAACTGCCCTGAAGCTCGAGCATCGCTACGAAGCCTCCCAGGATACGCGCTTGCTGATATGCGCTACACAGCCAACAAGAAATCGATGATCGATGATATCTCCTCAAAGGAGGTTACCGCCCATAACTTCGCACAGCAAACCGACATCTCGACTGAGGACGCTTTCGGTGACCCAGGTCCGACAAGTGAAGCGCATAGTGGTGAAGCGGCCCAAGTCACAGTCGAGCCGAGCGCAAGACTAGACGCCATCGCGCGGCCCTAACATGGAAGATCCATGCATTTCATGCTGGGGGCCGATGCAATGCAAAGAGATTGGAGCTGAACATGAATAGTATTATCGAGCGTGCGACAGCGGCAACCTCCCCACTCGTGGGACTAGTCGTAGGCGATCCCTCGAATCCGCAAGCGCAAGATAGCCGACGTATCGGCTTCACCCTTTCGATGGACTACAACGAAGCGCTTGTGATGGTACACGACCGTTGGCGAAACGACGTGGAGGGGATACCGCACAACTCCTATCTGCTTGCGGCAACCTTCGATCCTTCGGCATTCGCGACCACGCCACCGGTCGATCGGAGGGTAATCTTGCTTCGCGTGACAGGACGCGCACCGATAGAGACTGACTCTGAGCATCTCAGAGCAATTACGCAGTTCTTTCAGGAAAATCCCGACGTAAGGACGGGCAGGCTTGAGGGACTCGAACCGATCACCGTGAACCGGATGAGTTGGTCGGGAATGCGCGGCCACATACTCGGCACATTTTTCGTCGGTCAAGACAGCAAGCTGCGCATGGGTACCGATATCGAAGACATCTTTGCGACTCGAATGATGCGGGTCTACAAACCTACTCCTACCGCGCTTGAGAAGATCGTCAATTACGTAGATCCAGACCGGGTAAAGAACGCCGAAGATGAGGCCAAAGCTGCTGGCGTCGGAGTTCCAGTTCCGTTCCAAATCGGTACTGTTCGCTACACGTCCACGCAACACATGGCCGAGCGAGGCGGTAGCACAAAGGTACCAGTCTACATCTCACCGGTCGATTTTCTTGCGCGGCGGACAGCTGTGTTTGGAATGACACGAACCGGCAAGTCGAACACGACAAAAACGATGGTGTCGCAGGTAGCGACAACAGCCTTTCAGACCCATCAGCCTATCGGGCAATTGATCTTCGACATAAACGGCGAGTACTCCAATGCAAACGAGCAGGATGCGGGCAGTGCAATCAATGATGTTTTCCCGGACCTGACTGTTCGGTACCGGATTAAGGATACCCCTGGTTTTCGCGACCTCCGTTCGAATTTCTATGATGATCTAACGATCGCAATGGACCTGATCAGGTATGCCGCGGAAGAACAGGGGCACGTGGCCAGCAGCGGTGACTTTAGATCCTTTCTCTCACTCAACCTGGAGCGCCCATCTCAGTCAGATCGATCGGCATCCGTCCGCTGGCACAAGAAGGTGTCAATCATCCGGAGCATCCTATTTACTGCCCAATACGTACCTGATGCCGCGAATGCGCGGCAGCAGCGCTTCACTATGGGCAAAAAAGTTCAGGCTGATCTGATGCGTAAGGGCATCGGGACCAACAAGCTGGATCAATCTCGCCTTGGGGATCTTGACGCCAATGCCACTGAAGATGAACTCGCTGATGCCTGCCGCACGTACTTCAATCTTCGGGAGGCGGGAAGTGAGGTCGTTGGCTCACTGGAAGATGTAACGCGCCTCTGGAGGTCAGTCCGCGAAATTGAACGCGCTGCAGGTGGATACACCAGCGATACCGACGGCATCTTGAGCAAACAACCAACTAGAAATGCTCCTGGCTCTCCTTGGCTCGATGAGACGGAACGCAGCCTGTTGAGTGTGCTTGTTGGAAGGTCCTCGGTCAACGACGCGCCGATAGCAGGGCGACAGGCCATCGGCGCGGCACGCGAATATCACGGGCCGAACGGATCGGGTGAAATAGCACAGGACATATGTGCGCTCTTGAAAAAGGGCAGGATTGTCATCTTGGATCTCTCAGTCGGAAGCCCTTCGATCCGAGAAGAACTGTCTCGGAACCTCGTCCAAGATCTTTTTCGTGAGAGCAGCGGGCGGTTCAACCGGGGCGAACGTCCGCCCCGCATCGTAATCTACGTTGAGGAGGCCCATAATCTAATCGGCAAGAAGGCGGAGTTGACAGAGATTTGGCCGCGCATCGCGAAGGAGGGAGCGAAATATGGGATCGCTTTGGTATATGCGACTCAGGAGCCCAGCTCGATTCACCCGAACATCCTCGCCAATACTGAGAACTTCTTCGTAACGCACCTTAACAATGACAATGAGATAAGAGCTCTTTCCGGCTTCTATGATTTTGCTGACTTTGGCGCTGGCCTCAAAAGGAGTCAGGATGTTGGTTTTGCGAGAATTAAAACACTGTCGGCCAACTTTGTGACGCCAACGCAGATTTTGAAGTTCGAGCCAGATGCGGTTCGTGAAGAGTTCCAAAGGGTCAAGGCAATTCCCAACAACGACTGGTTTAGGCCTCTGCCCGACCTGGAGCATGAATAATGCCATTCGCGAAAGAAACTCCGTCATCTCTTGGTGCGGAGGACATTATGAAGGACTTGGAGGTCCGAGCGCTTTTTGGCCGATGCAGACATCATGTCGATCCGGTGGCCTACCAACAGGAAATCCTGTCTGCGGTTGTGGACGTTACCGATCAGGTCAAGCGCCCGGAGCGCGGCTATGTCATTGCTGCCGATGGATCAAACTACGAGGCATCGGTCTCCGACGGCTTCCCAAGCGCTCGCATGGGATTGCTCAAGATTGGTCAGGTCTGGATTGACACGAAAGCCTATCACAAAATCGACCCGCGGTCTGGAGGCGACCCAGACCCTATTGTTATTGCGAAGCTTGAAAAAGAGAAAAACACATATTCAGTCCCACTCACCGGAGCCGGCATTTATCTAGACAATGAAGGTCCAAGAGAGAGCTTCAGGAGATCAACGTTTGAGGCGTTTAGGTCGTCACGTTTTGAACTCTTGGACGAGGGCCTCGATAAGACGCTCGTAGACCTTCTCGAAATCTCTGGGGAGACGCGGCTAAAGGATGGAAAGCGCCATGTGGTTGTCCCTTCGAACCGGCGGTGTCCAATTACGGGAGAGCTGTTAGGGGTGGATGTTTTTATTCCCGAGGATATCGGCTTTGCGGTGTCGCCACGCGCGGGAAACAGACCTCTTTTCTTGACAGATGTATTGCGATTGTCAGAAGCCTTCGCCGAGGAAGGCAGCAATCAGCAGGCATACACTAGAGCAATGAATGTGCTGGAGCACCTCATACTCGCGCACACTATCATGAGGCTAGACGCTTCGGAACATACGCGCGCCATTTTGGATGGCGCCGTGTTCCTGGTTGATGGTCCTCTAGGAATTTTTGGTGAACCAGCACGCTTACATCGGCCCATCATGAGAATGCTTCATGGAGTCCGTGAAAGGTCTGTCGGCACGCCCCCCTTGATCATGGGTGTAACGAAAAGTGGACGCGTTGTAGATCACGGAAAGCTAATTCAGCCAATGCTGCTTGAACACTTTCCAAAGGGCCGGACGCTTCTCTTACCTATGAGCGACCCATATCGGTATCGCTACGTCGATCTCGGAGCCAAGGATGCAGACTCAAATTTTGGGAACGATACCCACTACGGCCAGGCATTTCTTGTAAGGAGCGCTAACGATAGGATCTTCGAACTGAATTTAGCGTATCCTTTCCCTGTGAAGGCCACCGGCTTCCAGGATCGCAAAGTAGAACTAAGTTACTATCAAGATGACATTGGCCGGGCGATCGGGGTCCTCGAACTCTTCGAGACTGAACTGTATGCCGACGCCAACATTGTCCAGCACCTTGCTCACCGTTGTGCATCGATTTCTCACAGACCCGCGGGCCGAACGCTAGACATGTTCGTGAGGTCCATCATTGGGATCTGACGAGAGAGGCACACCAGGAGAACAAGCATTGAGGGGAATATGACTGAGCCGGGCCAGAGGGATGATGTCGCGCGAATATCCAAGGATACTCTCGCTGCATTGACGGACGTTGCATCCACCGCGCGCGCGCGGCTTGCCGAAAACCGTGCCTCCGGTGCGCACTCGTTCGCGATCATCAATACGTTTACGTCCGGCGAGGCGCTGAAGTCCCTCGGCGTGTTGGATGTCACTGAGAACTGACCCAGCGGCAGTCGGAATTGTCATTGAGATTTGACCCATGTGGAACCTTGCCCCTGACGGAGTTCGTCGGGG
>NZ_SLVM01000026.1 GCF_004339675.1 Rhodovulum steppense | reverse complement strand
GCCTCGGTCAGCCAGTAAAGATTGCTCATAGATCAGGTCTCCTCGCGGAGCCTGAATCACGCCAAAGACCTGAAATCAATGGGTCTGGAGCCTAGGCACCCGGAACGCAAAGACCGCGCCGCTCGCGGGCTGCTGGCGCAGAACGTCCTGGGCCATACCCGCAGGGGCATCGTGACCGACAGGGGAACACCGCTGCGGTCTGTCGCAAGCGGTCCGCGTAGCGCATTGAAAGCGCGCCATCCGCGGCGATCTCGACATCCGCGACATGCAGCGCATCGAACCAGATCGGCACGGATCGCGTCACAGGTAGTCTCCGAGACCATAGCCTTCAGCGGGGGCATTGCCACCGGTGCTGGCGTCGTCAGTTTGATCTTCGAGCAGGGCCGCGACCGGTACGCGCAGCGCCCGGAGGCGTCGCCCGACATGGGCGAGCAGGTTTGGTTCGATTTCCATGGCCATCGCGATACAGATTGCCTTTTTCGGTAAAATTGGCGACTGGGGGTCCAGGATTTCAAATCGACTTATCTTTATCGGTAAAACGGTGCCGATTTTAGCCGAAGCCAACCCGCTATTACCGTATTCGATAAGAGCCGCGGCGCCAATCAGGCCTCCCCGCGCCCAGATGGCGCCTTTGCCGCCCCGCGCGGCCCACGCCGCGCCTTGGCGAAGCCGCGATCCGTTGCGATGAACCGCTCGAGCATGGGACCCACCAGCTTCTTCGGTTCGATTGGCCCACGCCCTGATTCCCGGCCGAGGAGTTCCCCATAGGCGATCAGGTCACGATGGAGCTCTGCGGGCACGTCCACGGTCAGTTTCACAGGCTTGTCGTCCGGGATCGGTCCGAGTTTCAGCTTGGTCATGTCAGCCTCCGAGTGGCGCGAAGACGAGGTCGCGCGTGACGATCACGCGGACGGGGAAGCCCGGGCGGATGGTGAGCGTTGGCAGGACTTCGAGCTGGCGTTGAACGATGCGCTGCCCGGCCTCGTTGATCGTGTCGAGGGCCCCGTCGCGGAGGGCAGTTGCGAGGCGATCCTTCTCGTCGAGAGAAAGCTCCGCGCCGACGGCGAGCAGGGTCGAAAGCCCTGCTGCGCGCAGGATGCTGCCCAAGTGATTGTCGACGCGGTCCTCGAGACCGGCATAGCCCGCCGTATCCGCCCCCGGCTGGCGTTCGAGGACAAGAGATCGCACATCGAGGAAGATCAGACGGGTCCAGAGATCAAAGCTGCACCGAAACTGTTGGTTTTTCAAACGGATGCACATGTATCGCACATCTGACCCACCTATCCGTTTCCAGATGCGGCTCTTTCGCTCCGATCCTCCATGGCCTCAGGAAAGGCATCGACGCCCTTGCAAGTTCTGGATGGGTCGGGACCGGGAGCGAACGTTCTCCATGTCAAACCTGGTCGGAGAACACGAAACGGCATGGAGCTAACGGGAGACCTGCCTTTCGACATCGGATGCCCTGTCGGAACCGGCGTGTTCGCGTTTGGAAGCAGCCGTTCGTTCGGAATCGGCGAGGTGCGCTGCGCCTAGCCTCAGCATGGTGTTGCTTACGGTCAGGAAACGGTGCGCCATGCGCTCGGGAAGTTCGTCTTGGCCGAGTCGGGCGAGCGTGCCGCCTGACGTCAACAGGCAGCCGCGGCTTCTTTCCACGATCATGCCGCGCGCGAGCAAACCGGCGACCGTGCGGCGCACGGTTTCGAGGGGAATGTCGAGCGTCTCCGAGATCCTTCGTCGGGAGATTGAACCGGCCGCCTCTGGCGGAAGGGGCGTACGACCAAGCCAGCTTTCGTTTGGGTTACGGTCGCGCGCGAAGCGCTGGACGGTAGACATGACGATCAGCATGAAAACCTGGAACTCTTCGGCGCGCAGCCCGAACGTCCTTTGCAGTTCAAGGTTTAGCATCAGAAGCGTGTTGCCGATTTCGTAGGCGACAAGGCGTTCCCGCGCGGCGTAGCCTTCCGGGTCCAGCATCAATCGCTTACTGCCCTTCTCGCCAAAGTCGCGCATCAATGTTGCTCCCATGTTGTCATTCTTGACATATCATGATCCGGAGTGATTGGAAGCACAGGGATTTTCAGCATGCTGGACGGGCTTGCCGCGCGCACGGTGAGGGCTGGGCCTGATCCACGAGATGTCGCGAGATGCGCTCCCTACCTCTCCTGATAGGGCCGATCGGCCCATGCGCAGCGGCGCTGCTTCCGCCGCCCGGCGGGTTGACTGCCGAGGCGTGGAACACCGCCGGGATCGCCTTCATGATGGCGGTGTGGTGGATGACGGGCGCGCTGCCGCTGGCGGTGACGGCGGTGGCGCCGCTCGTTCTCGCACCGGCCTTCGATCTCGGGCCGTTCGATGCCGTAGCCCGCTCTTACGTCCACCCGCTCCTGTTCCTTTTCCTTGGCGGGTTCCTGATCGGGCGCGCGATCGAGCGCTGGGGCCTGCACCGGCGCATCGCGCTCTGGATCCTCGGGATCGCGGGCGATGCGCCCACGCGCCTGATCGGCGGCGTGATGCTGGCCACGGCGTTCCTGAGTCTGTGGATCAGCAACACCGCCGCGGCGATGGTAATGCTGCCCATCGCCGCCTCGCTGACGCTTGCGCGGCCCAAGGGCGACCGTTTCTCCACCGCGCTGATGCTGGGCGTGGCCTATGCGGCCACCATCGGTGGCATGGGATCTCTGATCGGCACGCCACCGAACGCGCTCTTCGCCGCGTATGTCAGCCAGACCTACGGGCGCGAGATTGGCTTCGCGCAATGGGCCGCGGTGGGCCTGCCGGTGGCGGGGCTGCTGCTTGGGGCGGCATGGCTGGTGCTGGTGCGTCTGAGTCCGGGCGTGGGGAATGTGCGGGCGGCCGACGCGGGGGTCGAGCGCCCAGGCGCGTGGACGGCCGCGGAACGGCGCGTCGCCGTCGTGGCAGGGTTGACCGCGACCGCCTGGATCGCGCGGCCCTTCGCCGGGCGCCTGCTGCCCTGGCTGGAGGTCAACGACGCCATGATCGCCATGGCGGGCGGCGCGGCGCTGTTCCTGCTGCCATCGGGCGCGAACGGGCGGCTTCTGGATTTTTCAGCGATCAAGGGCCTGCGATGGGACATTCTGGTGCTGTTCGGCGGCGGGCTGGCGCTTGCCGGGCTGATCGACCGGTCGGGGCTTGCCGGCTGGATCGGATCGCACATGGTGCTGGCCGGGGGTTTGCCGCTCTGGCTTCTGATCCTGGCCATGGCAGCGGCCATCGTCTATGTCGGCGAGTTGGCCAGCAACACGGCCATGGCCGCGGTGTTCCTGCCGGTGGCGGGGGCGGCTGCGCTGGCGGTCGGGGCCGAGCCTGTGAGCTTTCTTCTGCCGATCGCGCTGGCGGCCTCGGTCGGCTTCATGCTGCCGGTGGCGACCCCGCCGAACGCGATCGTGATGGAAAACCCGGCGGTGACGCGACAGGCGATGTTGCGGGCTGGCGCGCTGCTGGACGTGATCGGGTTGCTGCTGGCCGTCGGGCTGTGTCGGCTTCTTGCAGCGGTGGTCTTCTGAACGACGGAGGGACGCCTGTGCCGGCGCGGCGGGCCCGAGGGAAGGGGCCCGCCGCGCCGCCGCTGGTGGCGCAGGTCACTGCGCCGGGGCAAGCACCCAGACACGCCCCTCGGTGTCCTCGGCCAGCTCGGTGCGGAGTTCCTCGCCATGCGCGCAATAGGCTGCGGGGTCGTAGGCCGCCACGGCCATTTGACCGCCCAGCGCCATCTGGTAGGACCCGATCACGATGTCGAAGGCCAGATTTTCCTGTCCCTGTTCGGTGAGCGCCGTGATGTCCTTGACGATGTCCTGCATGACCGCCCCGAACCGCTTGTCGTCCACCTCGTAGCCCGCGCAGTTGATCGCCAGGCCCTTTTGCTGGGCCACCAGCATCAGGCGCAGGATGTCTCCGGGCTTCAGCAGTTTCTCGACGCGCTCGATCGCCAGTTCGAAGACGGCGTTGTTCATGCGCGTGACGGGGTCGATCTGCGCGGGATCGACGGGCGTGTTTTCCTCGGCAAAGGCGGGTGCGGCCAAGGCCATCGCGCAGGCCAGGGCGGAAATGCGGAATGCGGTCTTCATGTCGGTCTCCTGCGTCGTTGGGTCCTGAGGCGGGTCGGCGGGGCCATCCTCACCCGAAGATGCGCTCGGTCCATTTCATGGACAGATGCCCGTTCTTGTAGCAGCGCCTGGGGATGGGCAGGCAGACCACGTTCGGGCTTGGCGAGAAGGGTTCGCCATAGCGGTCCTCGTCCCAGCCGTCGTCGTCCTTGTTGTGCTTTGCGGCGGCGGCAACGATGCCGATCGCCACCAGCGCGGCCAGCGCCTTTTCGAGGTCCTTGTTGGTCGAATCCGCCGCCGCTTGATGCGGCGCGAGCGATCCAAGCGCCAGCGTGGCGGCCAGAACGCCAGCGGTCAGGGTTCGTCCAGTCATCCTGTGATCTCCTTCACTTGGTCGGGGTGCGATGCCCGGCGTCGCGGTTGCGACGTGATGTCCTGCGGCCGGGTCGAGGTCGTGCGCCCGTCCCGGCACGATGTTCGTATTGGTCCCGGTCAGGGCCGCTTCATCGGATTGAGCGTCGCGCGGCCGGTGTCGTACATGAACCTGCACCGGGTGTAGGACAGGCTGACCGTCATCGGATCGCGGCGGGTGCTGAAATAGAGGTCCACGCCCGCGCCGCTGAACGGATAGTTCACGGCACTTGTCCGGTAGATGTCCACGACCCGCTGTCCTTCGTCCCGGATTGCCTGTTCGCAGACCTGCCGCGCGAGCCGCTCCCCGGCACCCGAGGAACCGCCCGAGCCGCCGAAGCCGCCGCCCGATCCACCCGAGCCGCCGAAGCCGCCTGATCCTCCGAAGCTGCCGCCTGAGCCGCCGAATTCGGCCGTCTCGACACAGCCCGCAAGCGCGATGCCGGCAACGAGCGTGACCAGAACCGATTTGATCTTCATGCAGGATTCCCCCGAATCAGAATTTTCCGGGAAGATACCCGGGGAGGTCTCCGGGATTTCTCCAGCATGACCCGAAATGGGTCATCTTCGTTTCCGCCCGCACCTGTGCAGCTGTAGAAGCCGCATCATAAGGAAGTGTCCTGGCGTCGGGCGGATATGGGATCGCCAGTCTCGTCTTAACGGCGTCGGCAGGACAGCAAAGGGAGACATGACCTTGCCTTGCTCTATCCTGGCCGGGAGCGGCCTCCCCACACGATTTCGCCACGTCATCGCGCTGTGGTTTGGCGCCATCGCGATCATGATCGGAGGCCCCGCAATGGCCGACACCCTGACCGGGCGGGCGATGATCGACACGCGGATGGCGCTGCCGACCGGCCTGACCTTCGAGGCCGTGATCGAAGACATCTCGCGCGCCGACGCGCCGGCGACCGTGATCGGCCGCACCGTGATCGAGAACCCGGGCCAGCCGCCGATCGACTTCGCCATCGACTACGATCCCGCCGACCTGCGCCCACAGGCCATCTATTCCCTGCGCGCGACGATCCGGCGGGGCGATGCGCTCATGTTCACCACCGACACCATCACGCGCGTTCTGACCGATGGCGCGACAGGCCCGGTCGAGGTCCGGCTGCGGCCCGTGGCCCGGTCTTCGGGCGCGAGCCCGGCCCCGGTCGGCGCACATGGTCTGAGCCTGCCCGCCAGTTTCACAGGCATTCTGCCTTGCGCCGATTGCGAGGGCATCCGCCATCACCTCGATCTCTGGCCCGACCAAGTCTACCACATGCGCCGCGAGTGGCTGGGCCGCCCCGAGGGACCACTGCGCCGGGACGAGGTCGGACGCTGGTACGCCGACCCGGCCCGCGGAGCCATCGTCCTTTACGGCGCGTCGGAGATGCCCCTCTTCTGGGAGGTCCGTCGCCCCGGCCGGCTGCGCCAGATGGACATGGCGGGGAACCCCATCACGTCCGATCTGCCCTACGAACTGACGAGCGATGGCACGCTTTCGCCGACCGATCTGGACACCCTGTTCCTTTCGGGCGAGGTGCTCATCGGCCCCGAGGGTCCCGCGCTGCGCGAATGTCTGACGGGGCGCGTCTATCCCGTCGAAACCGAGGGCGCCTTCGCCGATCTCGCCGCGGCGGTAGAAGCGCAGCGCGAAAGCGAAGCGACCCCGCTCCTCGTCAGTCTCGAGGCCCGCATCACCCAGCCGCACCCGGGCCTCGCCCCGCAATTCCCGCGCTTGACGGTCCTGCGTTTCGTCAGGGCGTTTCCTGGCGAGTCCTGCACCCGGCCAGAGCCGACCGCCGAACTGGCGAACACCTACTGGCGGATCGACAGCCTGATGGGCGAGGATTTGCCGCCGGTAGACGGCCGGCGCGAGCCGCATCTCGTTCTTCTCGATGCGCCGGAGGCGCGATTTCGCGCGACGGTGGGCTGCAACCAGTTGATCGGCCGATACGAGAGGGCGGGCGACCGCCTGACCTTCGCTGCAGGTGCGAGCACGATGATGGCCTGTCCGCCGCCGCTTGATGCGCTGGAACGGCAGCTGTCAGAGGTTCTGAAGGCGACCCGGCGGATCCGGCTAGAGGGGGAGCGGCTGGACCTGCTCGGTGACGACGGCGCCGTGCTGGCAGAGCTTCGCGCGGTCTACCTGCGCTGACGTGACCGCGCTCCGGACCGTCGCGCGACCGGCTTCAGACGGACCGCCACGCCATGACCCGTTTCGGGTCACTTGGCTCTTAGGAATGGTTTGGAATGGGGTAAGCCAGCCACGATCACCTATCGGGTTGCGGCTCGCGAGGCCCTGGCAATTGTGGCTTTCGCGTCCGAACGAGTAATGTCGGAGTCTTGCGATGAAAAAGCTCTCTGCAGAATTTCTGGGAACCTTCTGGCTGGTCTTCGGAGGCTGCGGCAGCGCCGTGCTGGCCGCCGGTTTCCCGGATCTTGGCATCGGGTTCGTTGGCGTGTCCCTTGCCTTCGGCCTCACGGTCCTGACGATGGCGTATGCGGTGGGCCACATCTCGGGCGGTCATTTCAACCCCGCCGTCACGCTTGGGCTTGTGGTGGCGCGGCGCTTCGCATGGGCCGAACTGCCCGGCTACTGGATCGCGCAGGTCGCGGGCGGCCTCCTGGCGGCCCTGCTGCTCTACGCGATCGCCTCGGGCGCACCGGAGTGGACCGCGGGCGGCTTCGCGACGAACGGCTACGGGACCCTGTCGCCCGGCGGCTACGGCATGACGGCCGCCCTGCTGATCGAGGTGGTCCTGACCGCCGGTTTCCTTCTGGTCATCCTCGGCGCGACGTCCGACAGGGCGCCCGCCGGCTTCGCGCCCATCGCCATCGGCCTCGCGCTGACGCTGATCCACCTGGTCTCGATCCCCGTGACCAACACCTCGGTGAACCCGGCCCGCTCGACCGCGGTGGCGCCTTTCGCCGACACTGCGGCCCTTGGGCAGCTCTGGCTGTTCTGGGTCGCGCCGCTTGCGGGCGCTGCGCTCGGCGCCGCGATCTGGTCCTTTCTTCTGTCGGACCGCGCGGCAAGCGGCAGATAAAAGGCCGGGCCCGAGATCGCCGCGGAATGAGTATCGGTATCACGGGCTCGCTTGCCGCACGAGAAGCAACTCAGCGAAATATCTCTTACAGCTTTTGATCGGACCTCCGCCGATCGCACCAAACTGCGACATTCCACGCGATCAGAACGTGAACACACGCCGCACACGGCACCAGGCAACTCTCTGAAATATAGCCGGAATCGCCACCATCCATCATCGGGGCGACGGACAGCCTGTATGATTGTTTTTTCATCATTTTTCGCTTTCTTCAATCCGTTGACCCGATTTGCCCCTGTGCCGCGACAACGCCCGGAACCGGGCGCGTCGGGTCGGGGGGCGGTCGGTCAGGGGCGGCCGCCCGACAGATCGTCCATGGCCCGCCTGCACATATCCGGTGACCGGCTTCTTCCCCATATTACCCGGTCCGGCAGCGCAGGACAGATGCTCACCCCGGTTTCGCACTCTGTTCCCGGTGCTTCAGGCTGTCCTTGATCGTGCGAATCTCGTCCTCGAGATGTTGCCCGCGATAGACGAAGGACGTCTCGTGCCGCGCGTACTGGCCCTGCCGGTCGGCGCTGAGCCAGTTGTAGGACCCGATGCACAAAAGGTCGTCGTCGATCGCCACGATCTTGCTGTGCAGCTTCGGCAGCTTGTGAAGACGGACACCGATCCGGGCGAACGTCTTCTCGACCGCTTCCATCTGGGTCAGGCCACCGGCGGCCGGACCCTGGTTGAGCAATGGATCGGCGAAGACATCGACCTCGGCACCACGGCGGATCGCCGCCTCGAAGGCGGCAACCAGCCCGACGCGCTCCATCGTTCCCGCGATCACCCAGGGGCTGACGATCATGTAGCGGCGCCCGCCCGCGGAAAGCGCGTCCAGCAGGAAGGCGTCGTGCCCGGCGGCATCCCGCAGCATCTGGATCTGGCCGCTGCCCTGCTTCAGATCCATCCGGGGCTCGGCCGCGAACTGAAGCGCATTCGCATCCGACGCAAACAGGAACCCGGCCAGGATCGAACGGGGTGACCCGGCCCGGGCCGCCGCCATCACATCCATGTCGCCGAACACAAGGCAACTGTCCCTGGCCCGCGAGACCGTCACATTCAGCATGCTGGACGACGCATCTATGAAGCCGCCATCGGCATGCTTCGAATAGACGGGAGAGAAGATCACCACCGGCCGCTCGGCACCCTGAAGGGCGTGGACCGTGCCGATGGTCATGCCGTCGCGCCCATCGACGGAAATCCCCCGGTCGGCACAGGCATCGCGGATTTCGCGCACCTGTCGGCCAAAGGGCGTGACGATCCCGACGATCCGTTCGAGGGGGCTGCGGTAGCGGCCTTCCAGCCCGGCGCGGTTGGCATCGAGCCAGGCGGCGATTGTCCGGGCTTCGAGCAGATTTGCCCGACTGCCGCCCGAGGTCACCGCCCGGCCATCGACATGAAGATACCCAAGCGCCGGAAGATCTGCCTCCGAAGGGGCACTTCCCCTCAATGGCCGGAGCTTTCCCTTGTAGCACAAGGCATTGCTGAAACCGATGATCTCGTCATAGCACCGCCGATGCTCGAAAAGATAGAGCCCCTTCTCCAGATCGGGATAGGGCGACACATGGCACGCCTCCTGCGCAAGACGCATGGCACTGCCGACGGTGCTGCAAATCCCCCTTGCGACAAGCGTATCCATGTCCGCGTCTCCGCCCAGCAGGCCGCAATTCCGCAGATTGCCGATGTCCACCGGACGCGGCACCGACGAGATCGGTTCGATCTGTTGCGTATCGCCGATCACAAGGGCGCGTTTCGCCAGGGCAAAGGACGCCCCGGCAACCTCGGGAAGAACCTGACCAGCCTCATCGACGATCAGCAGGTCAATGAAATCCAGGAGATATTCGGTCGCCCATTTCCCGCCGTCGCGCCGGGTATAGGTCATCTTGCCGGGCAGGCTGGCAAAGGTGGCCACGGCGCAGGGCGTCAGCATCATGCGGCGATGCCACCGGGGAATGACGGTCGCCTTGCCGTTTTTCCCTTTCGCGGCGACGATCGCGGCAAGGTCGGCCTCCATCGCCAGAAGCCAGCGCCCTTCCCAGTAATGCGTCGCCAGAAGGAACAGCGCGAACCGCGTTCCGACATCGGCCCGGCGATCCAGTTCGGCAAGATCGTCGCCGCCGCCCAATGCTGTCGCCGCCTCTTGCCAGCCTCTTTCCGCCTCGACGAAATCGCGACGCACGGCCCTCGCCCGCGCAAGGGCCTGTTCCGCCGATTTCAGCGCGTCCTCGGCCGACCGGAGTTCGGTTCCGACCCGGTCCTCGACCTCGCCGACGCATCTTGCGGTCTCCAGCCCCGGAAGCAGATCGCCGATTGCCAACCGGGCGCGCAGGGCGCGCTTCTCCTTGACCGATGACAGGAAACCCACGACCGCCGTGAGCGAGGACTCGGACGCCAAATGCCGGTCGAGCGCCGCCCGGGCTGCGCGCAGCTTCCCGGCGGCCGCCGTTCGCTCTGCGACCTCCGCGGCCAGCCGGGCCTCCATGGCCTCGGGATCGGGGCCAAGCTGTGCCTCAAGGGCGGCACGGGCCGCCCGCCGCGCACCGGCCGCGCGGTCGATCCGCGACAGTTTCCCGACCTCCGATGCAATCCGCTCTTGCAGGGCCGACACCACCGATGCCACGTCCGGATTCGCGAGTTCAGGCAATGCCTCCCGGGCCGCCAGCAGATAGGCGTCCTTCGCGCGCTGGACATAGGCGACCGTTTCCCGCGCGGCCTGGAACTCCTCGGTCTGGTAGCGGCGGGCGGCTTCCAGGCGCCGCGAATGCGACGCAAGGAACATTCCGAAGCTCTCGACCTCCGGCAGCCAGCGCCCGGCGAACGGCCCCTCCCCCTTGCCGAAATCCTTCCCGAAGGCGTCGATGATGTTCGTCACCGCCTGGTTGTTCGAGGATGCGGCCACGATCACCGGCGGGTCTTCGCCCCGAAGCGCCGCCCGCACCCATAGCCCCGCGACAGCCGACAGCAACATGGTGGTCTTGCCGGTGCCCGGCGGACCGTTGACGGCGATCACCTGCCCGGGCGCGGACGCATCCAGCCAGGCCAGAACCTGCCTCTGGTGCTCCGCCAGCGGAAAACTCGCGTTCGAATGGCCAAGGCGCCGTGCAAAGTCCTGCTCGATCCGGTGATCCGGGCTGGCGGCGCCGCTTCGCGGCCGTGCGATCTGCGCAAGCAGCGACGTATCGGGCCTTTCGGACAGGAGCTTGTCGTAGAGATCGAGGATGCCGCGTACCGTGGCGTTGGCATCCTCGGCCGGTTCAAGAAACCCGGTCCCGATCGGCTGGTAGTCCGCATCCCCCCGCGGCCAGCCTTCGGAAACCGCATCGACCATCCTGCGGCAATGGCCGAGATATGCCTGCCAGGCGCCCTCGCCGGTCATATCCGGCAGCGGGCTCTCCGTGAGAAACGAATCCAGCGCGTCAACCGACCCGATGGCAAACTCGCCCGACGGCAAGGGGGTCAGCAGATCGCGCGCCAGGGCATTCCGGGTCGGGCTGATCCGCCCCGCCCGATCGACCGTCGCCTCGGTCACCACGGGCGCCACGATCTCCGGCAGGCCGCCCGCACGGGCCGCCCCGTGCGACGACTTGCGCGCCGTCACCAGGGGCCAGAACCGAATGCCCATCGTCCTGACCGAGGCCTGGCCCCGGAACACGCGGTCAACGACATCGCCCGGCAGGATACCGGTCTTCAGCGCCTCGGCAGGCATGTCGAGAAACCGCTTGCGGTCGCCTTGCGTGAACTTGCCTTCGCCCAGCGCACCATCGGCAAGCGATGTGCGCCAGTAGCGGAGCGTATTCGTCAGCGCGTCGTCCACGTCGATCTACACCCGGAACGCCTTCTGGACCTCATGCCCGAACCGGCTGATCGCCTCGACGCGGATCGCCCCGCCTGTCGGCCCGGGGCACGGCACCGAGACCGTCCCGCGCCGCACCCCCCGGACATCCTCGGCGACCCGGCAGGCGATGTCCGCGCGGGGGGTGGCCGGGGCCTTCCCCTCGCCCGGCACCGGATCGAGGATGTCCATGCCCCTGATCCCGCCCCGCAAACCGCCGTCCTTGCGCGGCAGGGTCGCGATGCCGGGCGCGCCGGACATCACGAACAGATTGCCCGCCCCGGCGGTCTTCAGCCTGTCGCCCATGCGGATGCCCTTGTTCATCCGCGCCTTCATTACCGTCAACCGGCCAAAGTTCAAACGGCTTTCCTCGATATCGGGCGAGAGCCGGAACCCGCGGACGTTCAGGATGTCGCCCCGGGCAACCGCAACGCCAGGTCACACCGCGCCGCGTCGCAAAGCCCCGGGAACGGCAGCCCCGACCCCGTGCGGCCCGCTACTGGCGCAAGCGTCGGGCCCGGGCGGTTCGGGATACCGGTTTTCGCATGAAATCCGCCCGTTCCACCCCCGGCGTCCCGGATGTCAGGGGCAGCGCGATGCCATCCTGCATGAGCCATGGATCGCCCCCCGGCCAGCGGATGAATTTCGCGCCCGCAGCAGAAACCCCTTGATCGACTCGACCCGAACCCTTAGGTGCCACTCCACATGATCGGAACCGATCCCAACTTCGGAGCACCGGGGGGGCGCTAAGGGACCGACTGGATTCAATCTACTGGTCAGAAGGGGAGCGCCATGAGCGACGCCAACCTCTTCCAACTGGGGATCGGTCTGGAGACAGGCGCCCATGCGGAAGATCACCGCGGCCAATCGGCTGCAAACGTAACCCGTGACGTGTTCGACGATTCGCGCGATGACCATTTCATCCGCCGCGACGGTCGGGTATTTGCCGGAACCCATCTCATCATCGAGGTGGTGAACGGCCACGGTCTCGACGACGAGGCCCGCATCCAGCAGGCGTTCCGCGACTGCGTGGACGAATGCGGCGCGACCCTGCTGCATATCCACACCCACAAGTTCAGCCCCCAGGGCGTGAGCGGCGTGGCCGTGCTGGCCGAAAGCCATATCTCGGTGCACACCTGGCCCGAGATCGGCTATGGCGCCTTCGACGTGTTCATGTGCGGCGATGCGCAACCCTGGCGCGCCGTCGACGTGCTGTCGCGCGCCTTCGGCACCCAGGATGTCCGCGTCAAGGAACTGCTGCGCGGCGACGGTCTGGTGACGGACGTCCAAGCGGCATGACCGACTGGGTCCGCGAAAGCCTGCATCCCGACTACGCGCAGTCCCTGCGCGTGGATCGCCTGCTCTATGACAGCGAGACGGAGCATCAGCGGCTGAAGGTGTTCGAGAACGCCACCTTCGGCCGCGTCCTCACGCTGGATGACGTGGTGCAGACCACCGAAGGCGACAATTTCATCTATCACGAGATGATGACCCATGTGCCGATCCTCGCACATGGGGCCGCGCGCCGCGTGCTCATCATCGGCGGCGGCGATGGCGGCATGGCCCGCGAGGCGCTGCGCCACAAATCGGTCGAGCATGTCACCATGGTCGAGATCGACGCGGGCGTGGTCGATTTCTCGAAGCAATACCTGCCGATGCTCAGCCAGGGCGCGTTCGACGATCCGCGCCTGAATCTCGTCATCGACGACGGCGCGGCCTTCATCCGCAACACGGCCGAGAAATTCGACGTGATCGTGGTCGATTCGACCGATCCGATCGGCCCCGGCGAGGTGCTGTTCACCGACACGTTCTATGGCCATGCGAAACGCGCGCTGACCCCGGGCGGCATCCTCGTCACCCAGAACGGCGTGCCCTTCATGCAGGGCGGGGAACTGACCAACACGATGCGCGCCTTCAAGGCGCTGTTTGCCGACTGGGGCTGCTACCTCGCCTCGATCCCCACCTATGCCGGCGGGCCGATGGCCTTCGGCTGGGGCACCGATGGCGACGCGCGCCAGACCCCGCCCGAGGTGCTGGACCAGCGTTTCGCCGCGTCCGGCATCGACACGGGCTATTACACGCCCCAGGTGCACAAGGCCGCCTTCGCGCTGCCGGGATATGTCGCGCGCCTGATGCCCTGACACCCTGCCTTCTTCTGGCCGGAAATATCCTCGGGGGGAGTCCGCGTCCGCGGACGGGGGGCAGAAGGCCCCCCTACCCCTTGGGCGGAATCGAATAGGTCAGCCCGGCGCGCGCCACCGCGCCCTCCATTCCTTCCGAAAAGATCAGCGCGTCCCCCACCGCCAGCACGCGGCCCAGCTTCAGCAGGCGCGCCTCGCAGATCAGGTCGCGTCCCGCGGCGGGCTTGCGCATGAAGTCGATGGAACAATTCGTCGTCACGGCCAGCGCCTTCGGCCCGATCATCGCAAGGATCGCCAGGTAGATCCCGACATCGGCCAGCGCGAACATCGACGGCCCCGACACCGTGCCGCCCGGCCGCAGATGCCGCCCGGCCACCGCCATGCGCACCCGCACGGCCATCGGCGCGACCGCCTCGATCACGAAATCGTCGCAGACCTGCGGAAATTCCCGCGCAAGGAACGCCTCCAGCGCGGCCTTGTCCATCACTGGCACCATGCCCTTTTCCCTTCCCTGTTTGCCGCGTAGTCTGCCGGGCAAACGGGAGGAGAAACAAGATGACCGATATCCTGTTACGCGACGACACGAACGGCATTGCCACGCTGACCCTGAACGCGCCCGAACGGCTGAACGCGCTGTCGGATGCGATGCTGGCCGCCCTTCAGGCGCAGATCGACGCGCTTTCCGGGGACCGCGAGACGCGGGTGGTGATCCTGCAAGGCAATGGCAAGGCGTTCTGCGCGGGCCATGACCTGAAGGAGATGCAGCAGGGCCGCCAGGCCGAGGATGGCGGGCGCGCCTATTTCGCCGATCTCTTCGCCCGCTGCGCCTCGGTGATGACCGGGCTGATGCGCCTGCCCCAGCCGGTGATCGCCGCGCCGCACGGGATTGCCACCGCCGCGGGCTGCCAGCTTGTCGCCTCCTGCGACATGGCCATCGCCGCCGAGGGCACGCGCTTCGGGGTGAACGGGGTCAATATCGGGCTGTTCTGTTCGACGCCCATGGTCGCACTGACCCGCAACATCCCGCGCAAGCAGGCGTTCGAGATGCTGACCACCGGCGCCTTCATCGACACCGACAGGGCGACCGCGCTGGGCCTCATCAACCGCGCCGTTCCCCATGACAGTCTCGATCCGGAAACCCGCGCCCTTGCCGAAACCGTCGCAGGCAAGCTCAACCCCGCCGTGCGCATCGGCAAGCGCACATTCTACGAACAGATCGAGATGGGAATGTCCGACGCCTATGCCCATGCGGGCGCCGTGATGGTCGAGAACATGCTCTGGCGCGATACGAACGAGGGAATCAGCGCCTTTCTCGAAAAACGCCCGCCGGACTGGCAGGCGTGAACTGGTGGATCCGGGCCGGGCGGGAGCGCGCCCGGCCCTGATCGTTTCATGCGCAGGGCGCAGCGATCACTCGGCGGCGATCCGCATGGCCGACGCCTGCTCCGCAGCGGCTTTTTCAGCCTTGCGGCGGCGGGTCTCGGCAAGCTGCTCTTCGGTCTGACGCATGTTGATATAGGCGAAGGCCACGACGAAACCGATGGTGCCAAGCGCGAGGGGGCCGATGATGTCCATTTCCAGTTCCCTTTGTTTTGTGTGGTTGTGCAAGGGATACGGGGGCTGTCGCGAACCGGATCACCGCCGATGGAAAAAATGTGGCAATAGATCGGCAGGCTTCGGTGGGGTGAATTTCAGACAGTTGAAAACCAATGGAAAAACGGCAATCCGCCCGGCCGGTCACGGCTGCGTGATCGGCCCATGACTGCCGATCAGCGCACCAGGATGATGATGATCAGGAAATAGACCAGAAGCCCGATGACACCGGCATTGGCGAACAGCAGGCTCGTGAACAGCAGTGCCAGCAGCACCGCGAGCACGATGAAGACCTGTTCGTGGATGGGCCGGCGCGAGACCCGTTCCTCGATCTCCTCGGGCGAATAGCGCCGGATCACCCCGCCGAGAATGGCAAAGGCGACCCGCCGTGCGCTTTGCCACAGCTCACCCAAGACTGTCCCGCGCCGCATCATTCCGCCTTCTACCAGCGCCCCGACATCGTTTCCAGCCCGCTGTCCGGGCACTTACAGATCGTAGAGTGCGCCGAACTTCGCGTCGAGATAATCCATCAGCGGACCCTCATGCGGCGCAAATCCGCAGGCGCGCTCGATCGTCTCGGCCGGCAGATACAGCCCGCCATGGCGCTGGACCTGGGCCGCAAGCCAGGCGGTCGCCGGTTCGGCATGACCGCGCGCCAGATCGTCGTCCAGCGCGGGCACCGCGGCGCGCAGCGCGGTATACAGGCACCCGGCATAGACATTGCCCAGCGTGTAGGTCGGGAAATAGCCGAACAGCCCGACCGACCAGTGCACATCCTGCAGGACCCCGTTCGACGGCCGGTCGACCGCCAGACCGAAATCCGCCAGAAACCGCGCGTTCCAGGCCTCTTCCAGATCGGCCACCTCCAGCCGCCCGGCGATCAGGTCGCGCTCCAGGTCGAAGCGCAGCATGATATGCAGGTTGTAATGCACCTCGTCCGCCTCGGTGCGGATGAAGCCGGAATGCACCCGGTTGACCGCGGCATAAAAGGCGTCCGGATCGGGGGCGCCCGAGGACCCGAAGATTTCGGTCATCCGCCCATGCAGCCAGCCGCAGAACGCGCGGGACCGCCCCAACTGGTTCTCGTAGATCCGGCTCTGGCTTTCATGCACGCCCATCGACACGCCCGCCCCCAGCGGCGTCAGCCGATAGGAGGGCTCGATCCCCTGTTCATAGGCGCCATGGCCGACCTCGTGCAGCGTGGAGTAAAGACAGCCCAGCGGCTCGGCCTCGTCCACGCGCGTCGTGATGCGCACATCCGTCCCCGACCCGCTGGTGAAGGGATGCACCGACCGGTCCAGCCGCCCATGCCGCCAGTCATAGCCGAAATGGCTGGCCACCTCGCGCGCCAGCACCATCTGCCCCTCGGTCGGGAAATGCCCCGACAGCGCGGCGGGGGCGCGGCCCGATCCCATGATCCGCTCGCGCAACTCCACCAGCCGCGGCCGCATCCGGTCGAACATGGCTGCCAGCCCCGCGGCGGTGGCGCCCGGCTCGTAATCGTCCAGCAGCGCGTCGTAAAGACTGCCGCCCTCGGCCAGCGCCGAGGCTTCCTCGCGCTTCAGCCGCACGACCTCGGTCAGGATGGGCAGGAAATGCGCGACATCGTCAGCCGCCCGCGCCTCGGCCCAGATGCCCTGCGCACGGCTTGTCACCCGGGCGATCTCGGCCGACAGCCGGTCGGGCAGCTTGGTCGCGCGGGCGTGACTGCGCCGGATATGGCGCAATTGCGCCCGGCCCGCCGGGTCCAGCGCCCCCTCCTCCACCGCCGCCAGCCACGCGCCGACCCTGGGATCGGTCCGGCGCGCATGCAGCACCGATTCCAGCGCGCCCATCTCGTCGGCACGCTGCTGGGCCGCCCCCTTGGGCATCACCGTTTCCTGGTCCCAGCCCAGCCGCCCCATCACCTGCGCCAGCGCCTCGGTCTCGCGCTGGAACGCCATCAGATCGTCGAACGCACCCATCCGTTACCCCCGGATCGTCGATTGCTGCACAGGGTATTGCGCCAGGAACCGCGCATGCAGCACCAGCGTCCAGAGCGTGATCGCCCCGATCTGGTGGGCCACCGCGATCGGCCATTGCGAGGCGAACAGGATCGTCCCGATCCCCAGCGTCGCCTGCGTCAGCACCATCAGCGCCACCAGGTCAAAGGCCCGGCGCGTGCGCCGATGCACGCTCTTGCGCCCGACAACCCAAGTCACGATGCCCAGCACGGCCACCAGATAGCCGTTCATCCGGTGCAGGAACTGCACCAGCCCGTGATTCTCGAAGAAATTGCGCCAGACGGGTTCGATATAGAACGGGTTCGGCGGCAGGAAGCCGCCCGCCATCATCGGCCAGTCGGTATAGGCCCGCCCCGCATACAGCCCCGCCACCTGCGAGCCCAGCAGGATCTGGAGGAAGACCAGCAGCATCAGCGCCGTCGCCATCCCGTAGCCCGCCGGATCGCGCACCCGGCGGGCCTGCAACAGGTCGGCCTCGGTCCGCGACAGCTTGAAGATGAACCAGGCCGTCACCCCGATCAGCGTGAAGCCGAAGCCGATATGCAGCGCCATCCGGTAGGACAGGAAATCGAAGGGCGGCGGCGCGATCCCGCCCCCGCCCACCAGCCAGTCGGCCGCGCCCAGGAACGCGATCAGCACGCCCAGCCCCAGCAGGCGCAGCGTCCAGCCCTTGGGCATCTTGCCCGCCGCCAGAAATCCGACAAAGCCCACCGCCCAGAGCACCAGCGCCGTGGGCGCCAGCTGGCGCGAGCCCCAGCCCCACCAGAAGGCAAGCTGGAACTCGTCGATCCCCAGCCCATGCGCCTCGCCGCGATAGACCGGGCTCTGGCGAAAGCGGTCGAACGCCGCCAGCCAGTCGCCGGGGTCCAAGGGCGGCAGCGCCCCGAACAGCGGGTTCCAGTTCGGCATCGGCACCAGCATCTCGGTCAGCCGGGCAAAGGCGCCGATCACCAGCATCGCGGCGACGATCAGGAACAGCATCATCAGCCACAGCCGCACCGCGCTGCGCGCGCCCCGGCGGGCCGCACGGTCGATCGCGCCGGGCTGCACCACGGGCCGCTCGCGCGGGGCCTCGGTGCCGACCTCCTCGAAGATGTTGCGCTTCTTGCTCATGGATGTCCCTTTCGGCGGCCCGTCCCTGCCGCGCGTCTGAGGCCTGCGGCGAACAGTAGTTCCGCCAAGGGGTGCCTTCAAGTCAGAGCCCGTCGCCGCGCCCCCGCATCAATTGCCGCAGCATCCCGTGCAGCGTCTGCACATCGGCCCGCGTCAGCGGCATCCGGCTCCACATGTTGCGCAGGTTCAGCTTCATGTTCGCGGCCTTGGTTTCGGGAAAGAAGAACCCCGCCGCCTCAAGCCGTTCCTCGAAATGCTCGGCCAGTTTCTCGACCTCCAGCCCCGTGGCGGGCGCGGCCCCGGCCATCTCCAGCCGTTCGGCCACGATCCCGGGGCCCTCGCGGCGCCATTCATAGGCCGTCAGCAACACGCATTGCGCCAGGTTGAGCGAGGGGAATTCCGGGTTCGCGGGCACCTCGACAATCGCATTGGCCCGCGCGATGTCCTCGTTTTCCAGCCCCGCGCGCTCGGGGCCGAACAGCACCGCGACCCGGCGGCCCTGCGCGATCATCCCGCGCGCCTCCGCCATCGCGCGTTCGGGGGTGACGACCGGCTTGGTCAGCCCCCGTGCGCGCGAGGTGGTGGCATAGACATAGTCGCAATCGGCCAGCGCCTCGGCGGTGTCGGCAAAGACGCCCGCATGATCCAGCAGCCGACCCGCCCCCGAGGCCAGCGCCACCGCGCGCGGGTTCGGCCAGCCATCGCGCGGGTCCACCATCCGCATGCCGGTCAGCCCGAAATTCCACATCGCCCGCGCCGCCGCGCCGATATTCTCGCCCATCTGCGGGCGGACAAGGACAAAGACGGGTTGATCGGCCATGCGCGGTTCCTGAAGCCAGAGGCGCCCGCCTCTTACGCGCAGGCGCCCGATGGTTCAAGCGATGGTCAAGCCCCGCAAACCCCGCTATAGGGGCGCGAACCTCCCAGGAGCCCCGAAATGGCCGAGATCGAGCGCCCGCAAATCTACCTCATCACCCCCCCCGCCTTCGAGCCCGAGGCGTTCGCCCCCCGCCTTGCGGCGGTGCTGGATGCCCATCCGGTGGCCTGCCTGCGGCTGACAATGGCAACGCGGGACGAGGACCGCGTCGCGCGCGCCGCCGACGAGCTGCGCGAGATCGCCCATGCCCGCGACGTGCCGCTGGTGATCGAGGCGCATCTGGGCCTGGTCGAGCGGCTGGGGCTTGACGGCGTCCACCTGACCGATGGCGCGCGCAACGTGCGCAAGGTGCGCACCGCACTGGGCGCGGATGCGATCGTCGGCGCCTATTGCGGCGCCTCGCGCCATGACGGGTTGAACGCGGGCGAGGCGGGCGCGGATTACATCGCCTTCGGCCCCATCGGCGCGACGGCCCTGGGCGACGGGACGCTGGCCGAACGCGACCTGTTCGAATGGTGGTCCGAAGTGATCGAGATCCCCGTGGTGGCCGAGGGCGCACTGGATGAGGAACTGATCGCAAACCTTTCCCCCGTCGTGGATTTCTTCGCCATAGGCGAGGAAATCTGGCGCACCGACGACGCCTGCGCGACGCTCGCCCGCCTGATCGCCGCGATGGGCTAGGCCGGCGGCATGGCGCTGCGCACCGCGTCCTCGCAGGCCCGGGCCAGCGCCTTGCGGTCGGGGTAATCGGCCACCCTCAGCGGCGCGTGATAGACCAGTTCGACCCCCCCCTGCGGTCGGGCCGCCAGCACGTTCAGCAGATGCGCGCCGAACCCCATGTCGCCCCACCAGCCATAAAAGGCCGGATGCGCGCCCGGCGGCGCGGCATAGATCACCGTCACCGGCTGGATATGCAGGATATCCTTCAACTCCTGCGTCAGGAACGCCGCGAAAAGCGTTGTCTTGAAAGGCAGAACCCGCCGCCCGTCGGTCGAGGTACCCTCGGGGAAGAACAGCAGCTTGTGACCCGCCTTCAACCGATCCTCGAAGACATGGTTATGCGCCTTCGCCTCGCGCCGGTCGCGATTGATGAAGACCGTCCCCGTCGCCCGCGCCAGCCAGCCGATGCCGGGCCAGCCCGCCACCTCGGCTTTCGAGACGAAATAGATCCGCTTCCTCGCATTCAGCGCAAAGATGTCCAGCCAAGACGCATGGTTGGCCACCACCGCCCCCCGTTCGCGCATCTGTCGGCCGCGCACGGCATAGCCGATCCCGAGGATGACAAAGGCCATCCGGCAGACGAATTGCGTGATGAAGGGCGTGACCGGCCGGTGCCAGCCGAAAACCGGGCGCTCCACCAGCCGCACCAGCAGCAAAAGCCCCAGGCAACCGAAGGTCACGCCCCCCAGCGCCACGCCGCGCCAGACCACGCGCACCCAGCCCGCCAGCGAAATCGGCGGCGCGGGCGGCGGCTCGGCGCCACGCCAGGTGCTCACCCCCGCCCCCGCACATAGCGCGCGCTGCTCTTCGCGTTCATCTGCGCGGTGTCCATCACCAGGCAGACGTCGATCGTGTTGAACGCCCGGTCGATATAGGCCCCCTCGCCCACGAAGCCGCCAAGCCGCAGATAGGCCTTGATCAGCGCGGGCATCGCCAGCATCGCGCGCTTGCGGTCGATCGCGGCCTCCGCCAGCAGGTCCATCCGCTGGAAATGCCCCTCGACCGCGCGCACGCGCAGCGGTTCGGGCGCAAGGAACCGGTGATGCAGCAGCGACAGCGGCTCGGCCAGCGCCTCGACATCGGTGCCGTGGAAACTGGCCACCCCGAACAGGATCTCGACCCCGCGTTCCTGCACATAGTCGGCCAGCCCGTTCCACAGGTGATACAGCGCCGTGCCGCCGCGATAATCGGCATGCACGCAGGACCGCCCCAGTTCCAGCAACCGCCGCCCGCTCTCCCCGAGCCGGGTCAGGTCGTATTCGTCCTCGGTATAGAACCGCCCCAGCGCCGCCGCCCGTTCCGAGGTCAACAGCCGGTAGACCCCCACCACATGATCCAGCGCGCCCGCATCGCGGCGCGTGTCGACCAGAATCAGGTGGTCGTAATGCGGATCGAACGCATCCCGCTCCAGCCGGTTTTCGTGATCGACCAGCGGCCCGTCGCCGCCCAGTTCCGCCACGAACACCTCATAGCGCAACCGCTGGGCGGCGCGCAGATCGGCCTCGGTCTGGGCAAGGCGCAGCTCGAAATGGTCCTCGGGCGGGTGCATCGGCGCGGGCTCCGGCGGCCCCGGCGGGGCGGTCTGGGCGCGTTCTAGGGGGCCGGGCACCAAAGCGCAACTGCGCGTGCCGCCGCGCATCCCCCCCGGCCGGGCGCATCCGTTAATGCCGCGTTAACCATCTTGGGTCAGCCTTTCGCGAACCAGATGTTAGGATTCGTAAACAGGCATGAGTTCGATCCGCGCCCCGTCGATCACCACCTTGCCCGCCTCGCGGAAATTGACCGTGATCCGTGCCCCGATCACCGATTGCACCTGCCCGATGCCCCAATCGGGCTGGCCCGGATGGCGCACCAGCATGCCGGGTTCGAGGATGGAATTCATTGGCTGCATCGACTTTTCCCCCATCGCCCGCCACGCGGAGTTGCGACATGGCTGATCTGACCGCCCTTGTCGGCTCGCGTATCTGTCACGACCTTATCAGCCCGATCGGCGCGATCGGCAACGGGATGGAGCTTCTGGCCATGTCGCCGGGCCTCTTGGGACGCGAGGAATTCGAGCTGATCGCCGACAGCGTCGCCCGCGCGAACGGCCGCATAAGGCTGTTCCGCCTGGCCTTTGGCGCCGCCGGCGAAGGGACCGAGGTCGCCGGGGCCGAGATCGCCGACATCCTGTCCGACTATTACGGCGGCAGCCGGATCGAGATCGCCGCCGATCCGCCCGCCGCGCTGCCCCGGACGCTGGCCAAGGTCGTGCTGCTGGCGGTCCTCTGCGCCGAGACCGCCCTGCGGCGCGGCGGGCGGATCGCGATCAGCGGATCCGGCAGGGACCTGGCGCTGACGGCGGAAGGCGCCCGCCTGCTGCTCGATCCGCGGCTCTGGCTTCCGATCGCCGAGAACCGCGCCCCGGAGGGCGAGATCGCCGCCTCGGAGGTCCAGTTCGCGCTCTTGCCGGTCGCCGCCCGCGCGGCCGGGCGCACGCTCGCGCTCTCGCGCAGCGAGACGCGGTTCGACCTCTCGATCTGACCCCGAAGGGCCGGTCCGGCGCCATGGGCAAGGGAATGGACAGATTCCCCGCGCGGCGCTCTAATCCCTCGCACCAGGGAACGAGGGAGACCCCGATGAAACATCTTGCACTTGCCGCGGCGATTCTGGCCGCACCGCTGCCCGCCTGCGCCGGATCGCTGGGGCCCTACACCGATTTCGTCGTCTTCGGCGACAGCCTCAGCGATCCGGGCAACACGCTCTCGCAACTGCCCGGACCGAACCCGGTTCTCGCCGCGATCTATCCGCAGGGCCAGTTCACCGATGGCACGACATGGGCGGCGCAACTCGGCGCCGATCTCGCCTCCGGCGCCAATTTCGCCTTCGGCGGCGCGACCGCGGTGACCCAGGGCACGATCAGCGTCAACCTGCCCGGCGGCCCCTATAGCGTCGACCTGCCCGATTTCGCCGAACAGCGCGCGCTTTACGAAGCAACGGCGCCCGTTCTGGGGGCGAACCCGCTGGCCGCGGTCTGGTTCGGCGGCAACGACCTGCGCGACGCGTTCCGCGCCGACGATCCCGCGACCGCCGCAGCGGTGGCCATCGGCGCCGCCGTGACCGAGATCGTCACCGGGGTCCAGGCCCTGATCGGCGGCGGCCTCGGCACCGTCGCGGTCTTCGGCCTGCCCGATCTGGGCCGGATCCCCGAAGCGCTGGCCCTGGGCAACGACGCCTCGGCCGCCGCAACCGCGGCCACGATGGCCTTCAACGCCACCCTCCAGACCGCCCTTGCGGGCCTCGGCGGCGGCGATGTGCGCTATGTGGACATCTTCGGGCTGTTCGACCTGGTCCAGACCGACAGCGCCGCCTATGGCTTCACGAACCTCACCACGCCCTGCCTCGTCGCGCTTCAGGCCGGTGCGGCACCGGATTGCACCGGCTTCCTGTTCCACGACAGCATCCACCCGACCCAGGCCGCGCATGCGCTGATCGCAGATCGGTTCCTCGCCGCCATCGCCCCCGTGCCGCTGCCCGCGGGGGGCGTGTTGCTGCTGGGCGGGCTGGGCGGGCTGGTCCTTCTGCGTCGTCGCGGGCGGCCCTGACCCGGCCGGCGCATGCGAAAACGTCGCGCGTTGTGCGGACGATGTCGCAACCGGCCAAGTCGGACGGCCGGAAATGCCGATAGATCGCGCGAAGGGTCCGCCTTGCCCGGCGGACCCGGGGAACCGGAGTGACGCGAATGGCCGAAGACGACGACGAGCTGATCCTTGCCGACCTGCCCGACGAGGAGCTCGTCCCGCAGATGCATGACGACCTTTACGACGGGCTCAGGGACGAGGTCGTCGAGGGCGTCGAGATCCTGCTCGCCCGCGGCTGGGAACCCTATCGCGTCCTGACCGAGGCGCTGGTCGCCGGCATGACCATCGTCGGCAAGGATTTCCGCGACGGCATCCTGTTCGTGCCCGAGGTGCTGCTGGCCGCCAATGCGATGAAGGCGGGCATGGGCCTGCTCAAGCCGCTGCTGGCCGAGACCGGCGCGCCCAAGATGGGCAAGATGGTGATCGGCACGGTCAAGGGCGACATCCACGATATCGGCAAGAACCTGGTCTCGATGATGATGGAAGGCGCGGGGTTCGAGGTGGTGGACCTGGGCATCAACACCGATGTCGACCGCTATCTCGGCGCGCTGGAAACCGAACAGCCCGACATCCTGGGCATGTCGGCCCTGCTGACGACCACCATGCCCTACATGAAGATCGTGATCGACACGATGGCCGAGCGCGGCATCCGCGACGACTATATCGTGCTGGTGGGCGGCGCCCCGCTGAACGAGGAATTCGGCCGCGCGATCGGGGCGGATGCCTATTGCCGCGATGCCGCCGTCGCCGTGGAAACCGCCAAGGCCTTCATCGCGCGCAGGCATAACCAGGCCGTTGTCGCCTGACCCCTTGCGGGCGCCGGGGTCGGGGCCCCACATCGGCCCCATGACCCGAGGGGAGTGCCCATGCCGTTCCGCATCTTCGCCCTGATCCTGGCCGGCGTGATCGCCGCCGCCGCGCTGACCGTCGCGCTGGTGACCGCCCTGCCTGGCCACGGCATGGCGGTGCTGATCCCGCTGGCGCTGGTGGCGGCGCTGGCGCTGCGCTTGCTGCGGCGGAAATGATCCCGCCCGGCGACCATGCGCTGACCGAGACCGGGCTTGCGCCGTCGGGCAAGGGCCGGGTGCTGGTGATCGCCTGCGGCGCGCTGGCCCACGAGATCCTTGCGCTGAAGCGGGCCAATGGCTGGGACCATCTCGACCTCGCCTGCCTGCCCGCGATCTGGCACAACCACCCCGAGCGGATCGAACCGGGCATCCGCGCCGCCGTGGCGCAGCATCGCGCCGATTATGCCACGATCCTCGTGGCCTATGCCGATTGCGGCACCGGCGGCGGGCTGGCGCGGCTCTGCGCCGAACTGGGCGTCGAGATGATCGCGGGGCCGCATTGCTACGCCTTCTTCGACGGGCTCGACGCCTTCGCCGCGCGGGCCGAACCGACCGCCTTCTACCTGACCGATTTCCTCGCCCGCCAGTTCGACGCCTTCGTCTGGCGCCCGCTCGGCCTCGACCGCCACCCGGAGCTGGTGGCCAGCTATTTCGGCAATTACGACCGGCTGATCCATCTTGCCCAGACCGACGAACCCGCGCTGGACGCGGCCGCGCGCGCCTGCGCCGCGCGGCTGGGGCTGGCCCATGAACGGCGGGTCACGGGCTATGGCGATCTGGCGCGGTTCCTCGCGCCGCGCGCCTGAACCCGGGCGACAGCCGCGTCAGACGCCCTCGGCGACGCAAGCGGCCTGGCTGCGGATGCGCTCCACCATCGCGCGCAGCCCGTTCGAGCGTTGCGAGGACAGATGCTCGTCCAGACCCAGCCGGGCCATCTGCGCGCCCGCATCGGTGGCCAGAACCTCGGCCACCGTCCGCCCGTCATACAGCGCCCGCAGCACCGCGATCAGCCCGCGCACGATCATCGCGTCGCTGTCGCCCCTGAAACGGTAGACCGCGCCCGCGCCCTGCCCCTCGATCTCGGGCATCAGCCAGACCTGGCTGGCGCAGCCGTCCACCTTGGTCGCGGGCACCTTGAAGGCATCCTCCAGCGGGTCCATCGCGCGGCCCAGTTCGATCACATGGCGATACCGGTCCTCCCAGTCCTCCAGGAACTCGAAGGTCTCGACGATCTCCTCGAATGCCGCGCTTGCCACCACCCGGGCCTCCTTGCCATTGCCCCTCCCACTTAGGACCGGCAGCGCGAAAGGTCCAGCGCAGCGCCTGTCGCGGCTTTTCAACCGCCCGGCTTTCGGCTAACCCGTGGGCAGAGACAACCCTGGGGGACGCATGCGCGCACGTTTCATGGTCATCCTGTCGACCGCGCTGATCCTTGGCGGCTGCTCCACCGTGAGCGAGTCGCGCCTCAACCCGTTCAACTGGTTCGGCGGCGCCACCGAGGAAGGCAGCACCACCGGTCCGGTCAGCCGCCAGATGGCCGATCCGCGCCCGCTGGTCGATCTGGTGGTCGAGATGGGCGTCGATCGCGCGCCCGGCGGCGCCATCGTGCAGGCGACGGGCCGGCCCTCGCGGCAGGGGTTCTGGGACGCCGAACTGGTGCGCGACCCCGCCACGCCCGGCGAGACCGGCGTCCTGGTCTTCGATTTCCGCCTCGCGCCGCCCGACCGGGCCACCCGCGTCGGCACCGAACCCTCGCGCGAACTGACCGCGGGCACCTTCCTGACCGATCAGGATCTCGACGGCGTGCGCGCCATCGTGGTGCGCGGCGCGCAGAACCAGCAGCGCGTCAGCCGCTGATCCGCGCGCCGCGTCCCGCTCACGGCGCCAGCAGATAGGCCCCGCCATACAGCACCGTCAGCACCGCGATGGTGAACAGCCAGTGCCACAGCGTGGTCCAGCCCGCGCCCTTCGCGGCCGCCTGCTTGCGCGCGCAGATCGGACAGATCCTTTCGCCACCCGGAATCATGGTCCCGCAGGCGTCGCAGGTCGTGTCGGGCAGTTCCGCCCGGTGGCGGCGGGCGGGGGCCGGGGCAACCGGCAGTTCCCGCGGCATCGGCGGGGAGGAGGCATGCGCCGCGGGAAGGGCGACATCGCGCGTCCCGCGCCAGCGCCACGCCGCACGGCCCACGAGGGCCAGCGCGCCCGCAGCCGCAAACAGGCTCGTCAGAGCCGGAAAAGTCGTTGTCATGGTCAGTCCTGTGAAAGGGGCCGCAGCCTGTGGCGCGGCAGGGTCGATCGGGTGACTAAACTCAGCCCCGAACGCCCGGCGGCGCACGCGCCCCGTTGGCCCCGTCACGCGCCCCCCGCAGATACCCCGCGACCGTCACCGCCGCGATTGCGCGGCCTCCGGTGACCCCGCAGGTCGCGGCCCCCGGGGTCAGTCCCGGCGGCACATCCCCGGCGGTGGCAAGCCCGGCATCTCCGGCGACCCCACGCCCGGACAGGTCCGCAAGGGCCGGGGCGACAGACAGGGCCGCGGCCTGAAACACCGCCACCCCGCCCCGCTCGCCCGGCCGCACGCCCGTCGCAAGAACGAGACTCACCGCCAGAAGCACCGCGACAGCGGCACCGAACCAGCCGCGCAAACGCGTCACGGCCGCCGCGCGATGCGCCGCAGCCGGTTCTTCCGAAGCAATGCCCAGAATGCGGGAATGGTCCAAGCCGGATCGCCCGAAAAGGCGGGGCGGCGGAATGACCGCCCCCGCTATCCGAACCATATGGCCGCAGCCGCCACCGCTTCAAGTGCAAAGCCCGCCGACCGAAGCCGACGGGCCATCTTCACATCCCGGTCCGGACCGGGTGCGGCCTATTTCTGGACCTCGCCCGTGATGATCTGCCGGATGAACCGCCCGAACGCACCATCCGGCAGGCCCGAGCCGCCGCCCGACACCTCGCCGCCCGCGACGGTCGCCCGGTCGCTCAGCAGCGGAAGGTTCAGCTTGGAGGACAGCGGCGTGGAATCCCCCGTCGACAGCTCGACATTGCCGCGGCGCTCGCTGAGAAGCGGCCAGTTGAACCGGCTGGAAAACGGCGTCGGATCGCCGGTGCGCAGTTCCATCGCCCCCGCGCCCGACCGGCTGGACAGCAAGGACAGGCCCAGCGCCGACGAGAACGGCGTGGGGCCGACCCCCGCCAGATTGACCGCGGATTTGCGACTGCTCAGAAGCGGCCAGTTGAACCGGCTCGACAGCGGGGTGGGGTCGTCGATCAACTGGTCATTCTTCTTGTCGGCCATGGCAGACTCCCGTGTTCGCCCAATACTGCCCCAAAGGTGATGCCCGCCGCCGTCACGGCAAGGGCATGGGCGCCGGGAAACCGCCGCAGCGCAGAAATCTCATGCAAACGTGAAGTGCGCCCCGTCCCCGCCGCGCTCAGAGCCCGACAACTTCCACATTGCTGCCCCGCGCGGTCAGCGCGATCTCGCCCCGGCACAGCCGCAGCGCGTCCTCGCCGAACACCTCGCGCCGCCAGCCCCGCAGCGCGGGCACGTCGCGTTCGCCCGCCGCGATCAGGTCCAGGTCCGACGAGGTCGCGATCAGCTTCTGCGCCACGCCCGTCTCCTCGGACTTGGCCTTCAGCAGCACCCGCAACAGATCGGCCAGCGCCGGGTTCACCTGAAGCCGCGAATTGGTGCCCGGCACCTTGGGATAATCCTCGGGCGCGGTCTCCTGGGCGACGCGCACGGCGGCGATGATGCCATCCGCGATCTCGCCCCGCCGCGCCTCGCGCAGCAAAAGCCGCGAGCGCGACAGTTCCTCGATATTCTGCGGCCGGGTCGAGGCCAGTTCCAGCAGCGCGTCGTCCTTGAACACGCGGGTCCGCGGGATGTTGCGCGACTGGGCATAGCCCTCGCGGAACCGCGCCAGTTCCCGCACCACGGCCAGGAACTTGCCCGAATTGGTGCGCGTCTTGATCCGCTGCCACGCCTCCGAGGGGCGCACGATATAGGTTTCGGGGTCGGTCAGCACCCCCAGTTCCTCGTGCAGCCATTTCGCCCGGCCGGTGCGGTCCAGTTCGGCGGCCAGATGCTCGTAGATCACCCGCAGATGCGTGACATCGGCCAGCGCATAGGTCTTCTGCGCATCCGACAGCGGCCGACGCGACCAGTCGGTAAAGCGCGAGGTCTTGTCGAGATTGTCGCGCGCGATCTTGCGCACCAGCGTCTCGTATCCCACCTGCTCGCCGAACCCGCAGACCATGGCCGCGACCTGGGTATCGAACAGCGGCTCGGGAAAGACCTTGCCCTCGGTATAGAAGATCTCCAGGTCCTGACGCGCGGCGTGGAACACCTTGACGACATCGGTATTGCGGAACAGCGCGTAAAGCGGGTCGAGCGACAGACCCTCGGCCAGCGGATCGACCAGCACCGCCGCCCCCTCGGGGCCATCCGGGCCGGGGATCGCCAGTTGCAGCAGGCAGAGCTTGGCGTAATAGGTCCGTTCGCGCAGGAACTCGGTATCGACCGTCACATAGGGCCGGGTCGCGGCCTCCTTGCAAAAGGCGGCCAGCGCCTCGGTGGTGGTCACTGTCTTCATCTGCGCCCGCGTCCTGCCGTGTTCATGCGTCTCTCTGCTCCGGCACCACTCCCCCCCCCTGATAATGAATGCCGGGGGGCTTGGAAAGGGTGCTTTCTGTCCGCGCAAGGATCGGAAAACCTACGAGAATCGGGCCATTGCGGGGCCGATCAGGGCAGCAGGACGGGGCTTTTGTCCCCCTCCGCAAAGCGGCGCAGGACTGCCGGATACAGAAGGTGCTCCATCGGCAGCACGCGCGCGGCCAGCGTTTCGGCGGTGTCGCCCTGCAGGATCGGCACCCGCGCCTGGCCAAGGATCGGCCCGCCATCCAGTTCCGCGGTCACCTCATGCACGCTGCAACCCGCCTGCGTGTCGCCCGCCGCAATCGCCCGGGCATGGGTATCAAGCCCGCGATATTTCGGCAGAAGCGAGGGATGGATGTTCAGCATCCGGCCCGCCCAGGCGGTCACGAACCCCTCGGTCAGCACCCGCATGAAGCCCGCAAGGCACAGGATGTCGGGGTCTGCACGCTCAAGCGCGGCCTGCAATGCGGTCTCGAACGCGGCGCGGTCCTTGCCGAAGGGGCGGTGATCGACCACCGCGGTCGGAATGCCCATCGCCTGCGCCCGTGCCAGCCCGCCCGCGCCCGGCACGTTGGACAGCACCAGAACGGGCCGCGCCGGATGATCGCCCACCATGCTCTCGGCCAGCGCGACCATGTTCGACCCGCCGCCCGAGATCAGGATCGCGACCCGCTTCACACCAGCCGACCCCGATAGGCCACCCCCTGCCCCGGCACGACCCGGCCGATCCGGTGAACTGTTTCACCTTCTGCCGCCAGCAGATCGGCCAGCGCCTCGGCCCGCTCGGGCGCCACCGCCAGCACCATGCCCAGCCCGGCATTGAAGGTCTTGAGCAGTTCCGCCTGATCCATCCCGGCCGTCCCGACCAGCCAGCGAAAGACCGGCGGCAGGTCCCAGGACGACAGGTCGATCTCGGCCCCCAGCCCCTCGGGCAGGACACGCGGCAGGTTCTCGGTGATCCCGCCCCCGGTGATATGGGCCAGCGCATGCACGCCCCCCGCCCTTATCGCCGCCAGCGCGGGGCGCACATAAAGCCGCGTCGGCACCAGCAGCGCCGCCCCCAGCGGCCCCTCGGCAAAGGGCGCGGGCGCGTCCCAGCCCAGCCCGGCCAGGTCCACCACCTTGCGCACCAGCGAATAGCCGTTGGAATGCACCCCGTCCGAGGCCAGCCCCAGCAGCACGTCGCCCTCGGCCACGCCAGCGGGCAGATCGGCGCCCCGCTCCATCGCGCCCACCGCAAAGCCCGCAAGGTCGAAATCGCCGTCGTGATACATCCCCGGCATTTCCGCTGTCTCGCCGCCGATCAGCGCACAGCCCGCCCGGGCACAGCCCTCGGCGATGCCCTCGATCACGGTTGCGGCCTCGTCGACCGACAGCTTGCCGGTCGCGAAATAGTCGAGAAAGAACAGCGGCTCCGCGCCCTGGCAGACCAGATCGTTCACGCACATCGCGACAAGGTCGATCCCCACGCCGCCCAGTTCGCCGGTGTCGATGGCGATCCGCAGCTTGGTGCCCACCCCGTCGGTCGCGGCCACCAGCACCGGATCGGTGTAGCCTGCCGCCTTGAGGTCGAACAGCGCGCCGAACCCGCCCAGCCCCGACATCACGCCGGGCCGGGCGGTGCGTCTGGCGGCGGGCTTGATCCGCTCGACCAGCGCATTGCCCGCGTCGATATCGACCCCCGCCGCGGCATAGGTCAGGCCATTCTTGCGCTCGCTCATCGACGCCCTCCATCTGGTCGGCGCAGCGTTAGCCGATCCCCCGCCGCCTGTCCACGGGGCCTGCCGCTCGCCCCGTTAACCGCCCGCCCCTCCGCAAAAGGTCATATGGAATTCATATGGAAATCATATGCGTTTCCGATTGTCCCGGCCCTGCCGGACAAGCCCGTTAACCCCGAGTCGCGCCGCGCCGCCTCACGGCCACCTTGACGGGCGGCCCCGGTCTGCTACTCAGGGCCACAGGTCGGGCCTGTAGCTCAATTGGTCAGAGCAGGGCGCTCATAACGCCTTGGTTGGGGGTTCGAGTCCCTCCGGGCCTACCATCCCCTCCGCCTTCACTTTCGGCCGACGATCCCGGCGACACTTCTCCTAGCATACTGATTCTGTTCGGCTATTGCGGCCCCGGATGTGATCGGCCCGGATACCGATCCTCGCTGCGACGCACGACCGCAGGGGCCACCGCGATTGTCGCGGAAACGTTACCCGAACGCCAATAAACCTTAACACGCCAAGGCGATCTTCCTCTCGCGTCTCGGGCGAGTCCTGCTCGGCCTGACCGTCCGCCCATTCATCGAAATGCATCGACGAGGACAGAATGTCGTTCAAAATCTCCCGCCGCGCCCTGCTCGCGGCTTCGGTCTGTGTTCCGCTCGTAACGCCGATCGCCGCGCCCGCCGCCACCTTCGACACGGCCAAGAACGTGATCCTGTTCATCTCCGACGGCGCCTCCTGGGGCACCTGGGACATGGCAAGCTACTGGGAATACGGCGAAAAGGGCCAGCAGGCCTATGACAGCTTCGACGTCAAGCTGGGCATGATCACCACGCCGCTGAACACCGCCAGCACGCCGCAATACTCGGGCGAGCAAAAGGTGTTCTACGATCCCGACAAGGCATGGGACACCACCCCGGTCAGCGGCAGCTATGGCGGCCGCACCAGCCATTTCGCGGGTTACGACTACATCAAGCGCGACTACACCGACAGCGCAGCGGCGGGCACGGCGCTTGCCACCGGCGAGAAATCCTACAACAACGCCGTCGATTTCGACGATTTCGGCCAGCCGCTGGGCTTCATCTCGCAGCAGATCAAGGAAGAACTCGGCAAGGCCGTGGGCGTGGTGTCCAGCGTGCCCTATTCGCACGCCACCCCCGCGACCTTCGGCGCGCAGAACATCAGCCGCAACAGCTATGGCGAGATCGCCAAGCAGATGGTGTTCGAAGGCACGCTGGACCTTATCATGGGCGGCGGCCATCCGCTTTACGACTCGAACGGCCAGCTGCGCGCCAACCCGTCCTTCGCCAACGAGACCGGCTCGGGCGGCGGCTACACGCCCGCAAGCGTCTGGAACGCGCTGAACGATGGCAGCGCGGGGATGTCCCTGATCCAGACGAAAGAGCAGTTCGAGGCGCTGGCCTCGGGCGATCTGGTGATCGACGGCAGGCTTTTCGGACTGCCCCAGGTCGGCGACACGCTGCAATACAACCGCAGCGGTCATTTCGCCGGCGCCAACGCCTTCGAGGTGGCGCAGAACGACAATGTGCCCACGCTGGAAACCATGACGCTGGGCGCGCTCAACCATCTCAGCAAGGACGAAGACGGCTTCTTCGTGATGATCGAAGGCGGTGCGGTCGACTGGGCGGCCCATGCCAACCATACCGCCCGCATCATCGAGGAACAGGTTGATTTCAACCGCTCGGTCGCGGCGGCGGTCGACTGGGTGAACACCTGGTCGTCCTGGGAAGAAACCCTGATGATCGTGCTGACCGACCACGGCAACGCCATGCCGATGGGCCCGAACTCCAACACCATCGCGTTCGAGCCGATCCAGAACAACGGCCAGGGCAACCTGCCGGGGGTTCGCTGGCACTATGGCACCCACACCAACGAGAACACGCTGATGTGGGCGCATGGCGCGGGCGCCGATCTGTTCCTGAGCCAGATCATCGGCACCGATCCGGGACTTGTGACCTTCACCGGCCACAACGAGACCGGTGAATATATCGACAACACCGCCGTTTACCGCGTGATCGCGCAGGCGAGCGGGCTGGGCGGCGACGACCTCGCGCCGGTGCCGCTGCCCGCGGGCGTTTGGCTGTTCGGCTCGGGCCTGCTGCTGCTGGCCGGTCTGCGCCGCCGCACCCGCGCCGCGTAAGCAGGGCCTGATTTCGGGCGGGGCATGATCGCCCTGCCCCCTCGCGTCGCCGCCTCGCCGCGGCGGCGCGTTCTGCCCCTACCGCGCCAGAACCAGTTCTGCCCTCAGCCCGCCCAGCCGCGCGCTTTGACCCAGGCGTAACTCCCCGCCATGCCCGCGCGCGATGTCGGAAGCGATGGCCAGACCAAGCCCAACCCCGCCGCCCTTCTCCTGACCGCGCGCCGCGTCGAGCCGCTGGAACGGCTGAAGCGCCTGTTCGCGTCGATCCGCGGGGATGCCGGGGCCGTCATCCTCGACCGTGAAGATCACCCGCCCCGGATTGACCGAAAGTCCCAGCGCCGCCCTTTTGCCGTAGCGCAGCGCGTTGTTCACGAGATTCTGAAGCGCCCGCTCGACCGCCAGCGGGCGGAGCAAGACCTCTTGCCCGGGTGGCATATCACCGACCTCCACCGGACCTCCGATGCCACGCGCCCGCTCGGCCACGCGCAACAGCAGATCGGCCGGGTCGCAGGGCCGAAGATCGTCCAGCGCCTCGGACCGGGCGAAGTCGAGAAATGTGTCGATCATCTGCTCCATATCGGCCAGATCGCGCAGCATCGCCTCTGTCTCGGGCGTCTGCTCGGCCATGGACAATTCGAGCTTGAGCCGGGTCAGCGGCGTCCGCAAATCGTGGCTGACGCCCGAGAGCATCAGTGTGCGCTGTTCGATCTGCCGCTCGATCCGCGCGCGCATGTCCAAAAAGGCCCAACCCGCCGCTCGCACCTCGGCCGCGCCCGAGGGTTTGTAGGGCATCGCCCGCCCCTTGCCGAACGCCTCGGCAGCGGCGGCAAGCCGGGTGATCGGTCGAAGCTGGTTGCGCAGGAACAGATAGGCAATCAGCGTCATCAGCACGCCCGTGACCACCATAAGCACCAACAGTTGATGCGGATTCGAAGCCGAGACCCGACGTCGGTCGAACCCCACTTCCATCGGGCCGTGCGGCGTTTCCAGCCCGACCCGCACCAGCCGCGTGCTGGTGGCAAGATCTATGCCAAGAAAGTCCGGCAACCCCTCGGCCAGGGTCGCCGTCACCGTCTTGCCCGAAAGATCGTAGAAAAGCCTCGCCTCCCCCAGGGGCACCGCCTCGGGAAACGCCACCGACAGCGCCAGCGGCCCGCCCACCGCGCGCGCGCGCGCCAGCGCCGCCTCCCGGTCGGGAGCCTCCTCGACCAGATCCGCCAAAAATACCAGTTCCAGCACGATCGCGCGCGACATCTGCCGGGTCAGATCCTCGAACTGGCGCTGGATGAAGACGACCGAGACCACCAGTTGCAGCGTGACGACAGGCACCAGAAGGATCAGCGCGGCCCGGCCGTAAAGCCCCCGCGGCAGCATCCGTTTGATCGAGGCCCGCCACATGCTAAAGCCTTAGCCGCCCAGCGCCTGCTTAGGAAGACTGCACGGAGGGACGCCACCGATGAGCAACGAGGATTTCGACCCCAGGCCGGGCGCCTGCGACTGGCTTCGCACCGGGCTGCGCCGCGTGCTTGCGCCCAATCCGTCGCCTATGACCTTTCGGGGAACGAACACCTATCTGCTGGGCGAGGGCCATGTCGCGGTGATCGACCCCGGCCCTCTGGATCCCGCGCATCTGGATGCGCTGATGGCCGCACTCGGCCCCGGCGAGACGATCAGCCATATCTTCGTCACCCATTCCCATCTCGATCACTCGGCGCTGGCCCGCCCTCTGGCACAGGCGACAGGAGCACCGGTGCTGGCCTTCGGGAACAGCGCGGCCGGACGCCGGGTCGATCTGGCCGCGCTGGCGGGGCTTGGCGGCGGCGAAGGGATTGACGCCGGGTTCGCGCCGGATGTCCGTCTTGCCCATGGCGACCGTCTTGTCGGCGAAGGCTGGCAGATCGAGGCGCTGCACACGCCCGGCCATATGGGCAACCACATCTGCCTCGCCTGGCAGGACGCGCTGTTCACCGGAGATCATGTGATGGGCTGGGCCAGTTCCATGGTCTCGCCCCCCGATGGCGACCTTGCCGCCTTCATGGCCTCGCTCGATCTGCTGGCCGGGCGGCCCGAACGGGTGCTGTTTCCCGGCCATGGCGCGCCGGTGGCGGATGGCCCTGCCCGGATCGTCGAACTGACCGCCCACCGACGGAAGCGCGCGGCCCGCATATCCGAGGCGCTGGCCGCCGGCCCCGCAACAGCCCAGGCCCTCGCCCGCGCGGTCTATACCGACACCCCCCCCGCCCTACTGCCCGCCGCCACCCGAAACGTCCTCGCCCATCTCATTGAGATGGCAGACAAATCCCTGGCAGAACCCGAAGGCCAGATCACCGCCACGGCACTCTGGCACCGGCTCTGACCGAGAGGCAATTTTCTCGCGCAAACCCTCTGGACGGGGCGAAACCGTCTTGTTATACGGCCCCCGTGTTCCGGCGTAGCTCAGCGGTAGAGCAGTTGACTGTTAATCAATTGGTCGTAGGTTCGATCCCTACCGCCGGAGCCAGAAATCCCCCGCAAGATCAGCGGATTACGAGCAAGCCCCCGCAAGGGGGCTTTTCTCGTTCGAGCATGAATCGCCACCGAGTCGCCACCGTGACGGAAATCGGCCAAGTGGTGCGGCTGGACGGGTAGTTACGGTCTTCTTGACGCTGCGGCCGTTGCGCGCACCAACTCAGGAAAGTTGACTTGTGCAGAACTGTGTGGAAAAGCTCTGCAACACGGGGAGAACAGGGCCAAAGATGGATTTCGCGACGCGCAAGCGGCTCTACGAGCAAATAGAGCAGGAACGCGGCACCAAGATTATCTCGTATGTGACCGGAGACCGGCCGAACGCGGAAACGCAGATCGGTGCAGACTGCATCGACATTTTTGTTGATGTGCTGGACGCCATCGGACCAACGCAACGCATTTCGCTTCTTCTGCACACAAACGGGGGCAACACCGCCGCCGCGTGGAGGCTTGTTAACCTCATCAAAACCTTCTGCGACGAATTTGAGGTTCTGATTCCATACAAGGCCATGAGCGCAGGCACGTTGATCTCGTTGGGGGCGCAGCGGATTGTGATGTCAAAGCAAGCGGCCCTTGGGCCGATTGACCCTAGCTTGGTTCACCCGCTTGGTCCGCAGGTGCCAAATGGAAACCAGTTGGCTCGCCTGCCGGTCAGTGTTGAGGCCGTCCGAGGGTATATGGACGCTGCAACGCAGGACCTTGGCATTAAAGATGACAAGGTTCTCGGCAATCTCCTCACTGATCTTTCCAATAAGGTGCACCCGCTAGTTTTGGGCGAGATTTTCAGGTCTAGGGCGCAAATCCGGTTCTTGGCTGAAAAGTTGCTCAATGGGCATGTGAAAGATGCAGAGAAGGTAAAGGCTATCGTGGACTTCTTGTGCGCGGACTCAGGAAGCCATGATTACACTGTCAACCGCCGCGAGGCTGAAACACTCGGGCTTCCAGTCGAGAAGCCTAGCGCAGAGTTCTACGACAAGCTGAAGGCTCTTCACAGGAGCTATAGCGGACAAATGCGCCTCTCGGAACCTTTCACGCCGATGGCAGTTGTCGGGCCAGACCAGACCGCCCAATACCAGTTGGTTCGCGGTGTGATCGAAAGCGTGGACAGTGGTTCCTACGGGTTTGTGACCGAAGGGCTGATAAGCCGTGCCACAATCCAGTTGCCGCCCCCGAACCCGCCGCAAGAGCAGATTCAGGAACAACGAACCTTTGAAGGATGGAAGGCGCTATGATCACTTATCAAGAGACCACCGACGCCACTTACATCTATCGTGATACCACCGCTTTCAGCACGATACGGATGGATCGCACGGCCGACACCGGCAATCTGCTTCAAATCATGCGCGATTCAGTCGTGATCGTTGGCGCGCCTGCGTTTAGGTCAGAGGGGAAAATACCCGAAAGCCCCGTTGGGAACATAGAGGCCGTTTCTCGGCTTTAGGCCGCGCCCGGCACCAAAAGCCGCAGATCGCCCAAGAAGCTCTCAAGCGTCACAATGTCCGTTCGGATGCTGGCCGGGAACTTGGCAATCAGGGGCTCGGGCACCACAAGCTGCACATTGGCCTGCGTCATCTCGCGGAACTGTGCCTCGGACACGCCCTCCTGCAAGGTCAGGAGGTGCTTGACCGGAATCCGGTCTGCCTCGTTGATCACCTGCCGCCAGCGGTCGCGGCATGTGGTCTTGGTGGCGAGCATCCGAAGCCGGGCCTCAGGAAAGCTCGGGTCACGATAGGCAGCCTGCGAGGGGAAAAGGAAATCGGGGCGCTTGCCGGGCTCCGATTGCGGCCCGTGTTGGAAATCCACGCCTTCGCGGAACCGCTCCTCTATCAGGATTTCCCGGGTGTGCAGTTCCAGCGAGCGGCCCGAGCGCGCCTTGCGCCGTTGCAGCACGGTTTGCGCGCGGGCAATGAAATCGTCCAGCGTCGTGAAGCCCACTCGGATCGCCGGAAGCTCAATCGCCTCTTCCACGCTTCGGAAGATTTCAAACTCACAATCGCGCCGCCGCAGAAGCCGCTTGTCGGGCGGTGTGCCATGCTCGGGCCGAAGCTCCACCGTCTTGCGCACAATATCCGCGCCAGTCGGGAATTGTGCCAGCCATGCGGGCGGAATCTCGGCCGGTTCCAGCCAGCACCGGGCGGGCCGGGCCGCAAAGGGCGGGAACAGCCCGGGTTGATCGGGGGACCACATGACAAATCGGCCGGGCTCCACCGGCCCGAACCGCTCCTCGGCAATGTCTTCCTCTGTCTCGTGGCGGCACACCCACACATGGCAGCGGATCGCCGCGCCGTTCTCGTCCAGCGGAAAGGCAAAGATCGTCAGAGCGCCCGTGCTCTCCGGGTCCAGAAGTGCCGAGGCACCGCCGCCGAAATTGGTCAGGCGGGTTTCATCCCGGCCGTTCGGCTGCCCCTCGGATCGCTTGGAGTTGTAATAGATCGCCCGGACCTGCCGCACGTCCATGTGCGAATCTACCGCCAGTTCAAACCAGTGATCGGGGTTTTTCTCGTCCGTCCGGTTGATCGCCGGGAATATGCGGAACAGGAACTCTTTCGGGATATAGGGGCCTGCCTGATGCGTCCGGTTGGCGAGCGTGTCATTGCCCGAAAGCCGCTTCACGCAAAGGGCGATGCCAGGTGCGCAGAACTCGCCGAGCCAATCCGTCAGATCAGATACCGCCATACGCTCCCCCTGCAATCTCCTCGTGCGCCGGGCCATTCACGAGCCATTCCGCCGCGCGGTCAAGCACCGTCTCCGCAGGCAGCCGCCCGCGCCCTTTGAGGGCGCATTCCCAGATCGTCAGCACCCGCCAGCCATCGGCCAGAAGCGCCGCCTCTGCGGCCTTGTCGCGGGCCGCGTTGCCTTCGATCTTCGCGCGCCAGAACTCTTGCCGCGTGGCGGGCAGCCGGAACAGCGGGCAGGCGTGCCCGTGCCAGAAACAGCCGTGAACGAATACCGCCGAGCGGCGGCCCGGGAACACCAGATCGGGCGAGCCCGGCAAGCGCCTGTCATGCAGCCGGAACCGGAAACCCCGGGCGTGAAGCCCCCGCCGCAGGATCATTTCCGGCCGCGTGTCCTTCCCCCGGATGCCCGCCATCATCCGGCTTCGGGTTGCGGCGTCCACAACGTCAGCCAACGAGCGGCAGCCGCCTTTGCAGGTGCGCAGGGTCTTGTGTCGCCTCGGCCGCGATATAGGGCAGCATGTGCCGCGCAACGGCTTCGATCACCGGCACCGCAACCGAGTTGCCGAACTGCTTGTAAGCCTGCGTATCCGAAACCGGGATTTTGAAGGCCGACTCGCCGGGCTTGTCGAAGCCCATAAGCCGGGCGCATTCGCGCGGGGTCAGGCGGCGCGGGTTCTGCCCGTCCCCCCGGTCAATCAGGATTTCGGAGCCGTCCTTGTAATAGCGGGCCGAGAGCGTGCGGGCCACGTCTCCCGGCCCGACAAGCCCGAAGCCGAAGCCGTTCCCGGCCGCGCGGTGCTTGGCGGCATAGTCTTGCAGATAGCGCCACAGATGATCGGTCAGGATGAACTTCGGATTCACCCGCCCCGTTGCATCGGTATAGTGCTTGTCCGGCCCCTTCTCGCTGCCGTCTTCCGGGTGCAGGATCGCCTTGAGCTTCGGCCCGTTCAAGGGCGAGGGCACGTCCAGATCGTCAAAGGTGAAATCGCATTTTTCGCGGAAACCGGCGATCAGGATGCGTTCGCGGTGTTGCGGCACATAGCCCTTCGCGTTGATCACGCGCGGCGCGGGGACGTGATAGCCAAGCTCGCGCAAGGTCCGCAGGATCACGGCAAAGGTGCGCCCCTTGTCGTGATTCACGAGGTTCTTCACGTTCTCAAGGAGGAACGCCTTCGGCCGGTGCTCGGCGATGATCCGGGCCACATCGAAGAACAGCGTTCCTTGCGTCTCGTCCGCGAAGCCGTGCGCCCGGCCGAGCGCGTTCTTCTTGGACACGCCCGCGATGCTGAAAGGCTGGCACGGGAAACCGGCAAGCAGGAGGTCGTGCGCGGGAATGTCCTTCGCGTCGATCTTGGTTATGTCCCCGTCAATCTCGTGATCGTCATGAGGGAAGTTCGCGCTGTAGGTCAGCTTCGCCCAACGATCCCATTCCGAGGTGAAGACACACTTGCCGCCGAGCGATTCAAAGCCCCGGCGAATCCCGCCGATTCCGGCGAAAAGGTCGATGAACCGGAACGCGGGTTGCCCGGCCTCTGTCGCACCTTGGCCGCGCGCGAGGTCTTCCAGCACCGAAAGCGCCGCCTGCCGGGGCAGTGCCTCTCCGCGTTCCCAACGATAGAGCGTTGCAGGCGAGTAGCCAACGAGGGGTGCCAGGGCTTCTACCGATATGCCTGCCCGTTCACGGAGCCGGGAGAAGTCGGAACGGGATTCATCAAGCATGGTGCGCCTCTGGGACAATTTTTGTCATTCTTGCAGCATCTGACACGCGGCGACAAGAACAAAAACGGAATACCTCGGCCTTTGATGCCGCGTTTTGCCTAGGATCGGGTTAACGGTCCTCGGGCGGCCGTGACGCTGGCGGCCGGGCCTCGGCGGTGCGCCATGCCAGATCGGCCGCCCATGCCTCGGCCAGAGCCTTGCGGCGGGCCTCGGCGGCCGGGGCATCCTTGATCGCTGCCACCTCGGCACGCAGGGCGGCAAGCTCGGCTTGCACGGCCGCCAATTCGGCCGGATCAATCGCAGGTGAGGCGGCCACGGGGGAAGCCGCCACGGGCTCCGGTTCGGCGGCTGCCGCCTTCTTCCGGCGCGGTGCAGGCGGTGCCGGTTGCGCGGCCGCTTGCCGCCTTGGCCGCGCCACGGGATCGAAGGTGCCGAGGTCAAACGAGGAAACGCGAGTCGGGTCGTGCATGGGCTCACTCCTTGCAGCATGATCGCCGGAAACCGGCTTCGGGTCGTGAATCGGGCGGGCGGCATGGGCGGCCCGCTTGTGCCGGAATCCGTTGGCGCGGATCGGCCGGGCAGGGTTGAGCGGCACTAGATCGAAGGACGGCAGGCGCGGTGCCGGATAGCAGGAGGGGCGGCCAGTCAAAGAGGAGGCAAGGACGGGAAGCGCGCGAGGTGATCCCCCGGCGTTGCAGGTGCCGGATGAACGGGCACGGCCGCCAGCGGGCAGCCGATGCGCCGCCGCGACACTGGCGGCCGGGCGAGCGTGCTGCCGGTAGCCCGTCCGCTCGGCAACCTCCTGCACATTGTCGCTCCGGCTCCCTTCTGTCGGGGGCCTCGGCCGGGGGGTGCGCGGAGCCCCGGTATTCGACGATTCCCGGGCGCGCTATGGCCCATCTTTTCGGAATCCGCCCCCGGCTCGGGGACGCATGGGGACGCATTTGATCGGGAAATATATTGGCTCTAGGGAAATATCCCTCGCGGGGATTTATGGAAAAACCTTCCCAATGCGTCCCCATGCGTCCCCGAGCCTGTTTTTCTGCCGGATTGTGTTTCATGGCGTTTCAGATCAACCGGGAAAAATCGTCCGCATCATCGTCGAAATCTTCTTGCCGCAAACGTTCGCGGAGCCGGAAGCCCATGAACCGGCGGCCCTGTTTTCGGCTCGGATCACGGTTCACACCTCGGGATGACATTGCGCGGGAAAACGTCATTGCCGTGCCCGCGTTCGCGCCGAGCGAGCGGCAAAATTCCTCGTAATCGCGGAACGCCTCGGCCACTGGCACCCGGCTCTGCGGGTCGCGCTGCGTGCGCTCGGCAATCCACTGGCCGAGAAGGTCCGTCTCCTCGCGGTAGGTTTCCACCTCGCCCCGGATCGAACGCGGCACCTGCAACCCGCCGCGCGCCCATGCCACGGCACCCGCCACGGCCCAATTGAGCACGCCCGAAAGCTCGGCCGCGATTATCTGCCGGTCCAGATCGGGCACCCGGCTTTCCGCCGCAATCTGTGTCGTGAAGGGGATCGGCACGCAGCGCCGCCAGAATCCATCGCCCGCGTCCAGCGAACCGGGCAGATGGTTTGTGCGAATCCAGAGTTTCGCCGTGGGCATGAAATCGAACGCCTCTTTGTGCAGGAGGCGGGCAGACATGCGCTCGCGCGAAGCCAACTCCTTCATGCGGCCTGAATCCCACAAATCGCCGACTCCCGTCTCGTTCACGAGGGCGAGCCGCAGGCCGGGCAGCCGGGCCACCATGCGGTGTGCCTCGTTCTCGTGCTTTTGCCGAGTCACCAGCGCCGCACCGAAGCTGCCCGAGAACTCGCCGAGCATCGCCGCAATGACGTTGGCGAAGACGCTTTTGCCGTTCGCCCCGGTGCCGTGCGCGAGAAAGAACACCTCCTCGTCAACGCTGCCGGTCAGGGTGTAGCCCACCGCCCGCTGCACAAATGCCCGCACTTCGGAATCGGGGATCACGGTTTCAAGGAAGCGTTCCCAGACCGGCGCGCGGGCGGCAGGTTCGAACGCGGCCCCGGCCAGCTTGGACACGAGGTCGTGCGGCCGCGCCTGCCGCAGGAGCCCGGTTCGCAGATCAAGAATCCCGTTCCGGCAAGTCAGGTCCAGCGGGTTCGCGTCAAATTCGGCCGGGCTGGCACCGTGCATCCCGCGTTCGGATTGTGCCATCTCTACCATGCGCGCGAGGGCGGCCGCGCTGCCATGCAAGGCCATCGCCTTCGCCATGCGCCCCTTGGCGAGCCCGCCCGGGTCGCGCCGGGCCTCCCGTGCGACACGGGAAACCATTGCCGCGCTTGTCGCCTTGGCATCGCGCATGGTTTCCTCGGCCGTCTGTGCCGCCCATCGCGCGCCGGTCCATACGAGCCATTGCCGAGTCGCCGAGACATAGCGGCGCGTGCCCCGGATGCGATCCGCGTGCGCGGCACCGTTCGCAATATCCCCGAACTCGGCCAGCCGATCCGCTGCCGCTCGCTCGGCAAGCTCGGCTTCTTCCTCGTCAGTGGGCAGGTCATCGAAGGCGGCAAGAAGGCGTTCGCGCTCGGCCTCGGCCCGGGGATCGGACCAGCCGTCGCGCCGGGCATACATGAAGATTGTGCCCGCACTCGCGCGCGGGTCATGGATCGACTCCCACACCCGGGCGAACTCGTCCGGGTCGTGATCGCCCTCAGACCATTCCGCAGACCACGCCTCGGCCGCCTCGCGCCCTTCCTCGCCGAGGGCATTGCGCACGGCCGCGATTGTTTTCACCCATTCGTGCCGCCCGAACCGGGAGTCATTTCGGATCGCCGCCAAGGCCGAGAACAGCACCTCGGGCGGCACCTCGCCTTCACCGGCCAGTGCGGGAAGCACCTCGCCGATAGCCGGGGCCGCGCCCGGCTCGGGCCAAACCTCGGCTGCGCCCCCGTCGATCCATTCGGCCGAGAAATCCGCGCCCGGCGCGTGCCGAGGCAAGAAGAAAAGCCGCGCGGGGTCCATCGCGGCCGGATCGGCGGCAAGCCCGAGCACTTCGGCCAGATTGGCCAGCCCGGCCCGGTATGCGCGCGCTGCCGTGCCGGTGTTCGCATAGTCTGCCGCCCGCCAAGGCCGGGCCGGGAACAGGATCACCCGAACCTTCGGATGCTCGGGCCGGTGACTGTGTGAAGTGTGCAGGATCGCCGCCAGACCTGCCGCCCGGACAAGTTCGGCGATTTCGTCAACCGGCTGGCCGGAATCGAGGTCCAGCACCGCGACCTGCACCGCCTCTGCCGCCGCGCCAGATCGCCGGTTGCCGGTGAACGTGGCAGGCATCCAGCACGGCCCGGCCTTCGGGCCTTCGGTATGGTCAAGCAGAAGCGCCTTGAAAGCGGCCAGCGGCAACACCTGCCGCCGCACACGCGCCGAGGTTTCAGATTGCCCGCGAGAGAACGCGATTTCTTCGAGGAGTGAAACACCATGAAACCCGAGGAGGGTCGCAATCTGTTGTTTTTCTGTGGTTTTCATGCGATCCTCTAGGCGTCTCAATGGCGGGACAAGCGATAGCGGTTAGTCTTCGGTGACGGCCCGGGATGCCATCTCCCGGGCCGTTTCGCATTCCAGCGCATCGCGGATCACGGATTCAAACTCGCGCCAGACGGACGCGCCCGCCGTGATCGCCTCGGCGCACGCGCGCCTTCTCCGCAGATACGCCCGCAGATCGGCCAACGTCCGAACGTCCGGTTTCCCACGATCAAGGCGGAAGTCCGTTGTGAAGTCGCCGCGCGGGTCATCGGTGTGCGGCCGGGCCGCGACATAGGCAGAGAACGGCACCCGGGAGGTTTCCACTCCTCCCGCGCGCGCAACCGCCCGCAGAAGTGCGAGCCGCCGTGCCCGGACGGCCGAGAGCCCGGCATCTCGCAACGCCCTTGCCTCGGCCGGATCGGCGGCCGGTTTCTTCTTCCGGGTCACGCCTCGGCCTCCCTCGCCCTGCGGATTGCTTCTTCGGCCGCCTCCGATCCGGCAGGCGCGGCGGCCTTGGCCCGGATCAGCGCGGCGGCCGTGGCGGTATCGGAGGTGAAGGATTCACCCGGCAGGATCGGCGCGGCCACCGTTTGAAAGATCGGCGCTCCCTCGGCATCGGTTTCGCCCGTGGCGATCTGGCGCGCGCCCCGCTGGCCGAGGATTTCGGCCAGGGCGATCAAGTTCATGGTCATGTCAGATTCTCCCAAGGTGTTGAGTTTCGGTTGCGATTTCGAGGAGTCCGCGCTGCCGCCAGATGAACGCCCGGTCGAAGCCGTGCGGTGTTGCGAACGAGAACAGGGGCACGGCATCGGGCTTTTCGGCCCAGATCGCCCGCGCCTCGGCGGCTTCGGCGAAGCGGGCAGAAAATCCACCGCGCCCGGGCCCCAAGGCTACCGGAGCGGGGCACCAGTGCGCCCCCTGCCGGGTTGCGTGCCACGGCCGCACACCCGGCACCGCAAGGGCTGCCAAGACGGCATCAAGCGGCGTTTCAACCGCCAGAACGGCGGCCGCGAGGGCAGCGAGCTTTTCGGCGAGCAACGCCTTTTTCGCGTGCCCTTCCGCGATCAGTCGCGCCGCCACCTCGGGGGGCGCAACAAAGAACTCGCCCCGTTCGCGTTCGACTGTCGCAAACTTCACCTCGGGCGAGCCATCGGGCCGCGCTCCCGACACTTCTGCGCCGCCCACGCGATACACCGTGAACCGCACCGCCTGCTGGACTTCAAAGCTCATTGGAATCTCCGTTCATGTTGGCAGCGATTGCCCGTGCGCCCCGTTCGATCCCCTCGGCCCATCCGTCCGGCGTGAACCGGGGAGGCATCGCAGCGGCAAGTGCCGTCACAAGCGGGCGCGGCTGCCAGAGGTCGGCGGGCGGATGCCGCGCCGGATCGAATACAAACCGCCGCCCGGTCATGGCTTCGCGCGCGAGGTCGGCGGCGAGGAGGCGGGCGAGCGCAAGGCCGAGTGCTTCGGCGGCCGCCAGCACCTCGCGGTGCGCCGCATCCCGTTCGGCTCGGAACGCGGTCAAGGCCGAGTCCACAATCCCGCGCTCGCACTCCTCAAGGGCTTGCTCAAGCGCCGGAATCTCTGCCTCGGCCAGTTCCGCCGCCCGGCTCGCGGCAACGGCCTCGCGGTCAGCATCGGTGCCCGGTTCCACCTTGCGCGATGCCGGTTTCCGATCCTCGGCCAGCGCCAGCGCATCCGCTTCGGCAGCATTCGCCCGCTCGGCCGAGGCACGGGTTTCCGCGTTCTCAGCGCGGGATTGCAGATCGGTTGCGCGCTTGCGACGCGCTGCGATCTCAGAGGCGATGCGATCCCGCTCGGCGAGCTTCGCCCGAAGTTCGGTGCGGCCGGTCATTGCTCGGCCTCCCGGGCCGCTGCCCACGCCTCAAGATCGGAGACGCGATAGCGCACTGCCCGCCCGATCCGCACATATGGCGGCGCATCGGCAGCGCGATAGAAGCGGTATTTTTCGAGGGTTGAAAGGGAAAGGCCGAGCCGTCGCGCGGCCTCTTGCGTGTCAACGAAAATCGGTTCTGCGGGCATCGAAGGGGCTCCTCGGGTGGATCAATTGCCCCGAAGATGCCGAAGTCAGCACTGGAAGTCGCTGAACCGCCAGCGGTTCGCCTAAACGCTTAGCGATTCATGCGATCCTTGTATGCCCGAAAACCTGCCGTCTGTGCCTCGGCCGAAATGTTCTTGCTGAATTTGCGCGTCCAGACCGCAATCCCGCCTTCAGTTTTTGCGGGGAAACGATCCGCCAGCGCATCGGCGATCTGCTTGTTTGTCTGCCCGTCCCTCCAACGGCGTTCAGCCTCGGCAACCTGCAAGTCCCAATCGGGGTCCTTTTTCAGCTTCGCAGCGTAGCTTGCATTCGCACTTGGGTTTGCCTCTCTGGACTTTCCAAGAGCATCACGCAGCAACGAACGGACCATCGCCGGGAGCGCCTCGGCGTGCGATTTGCTGTCCAAGAGTGCAGCGGCCCAAGGAGGAAGAAGTTTGCCATTTCTTCTTGATAGATAGGCGAGGAGTTCCGCAGGACTCATTATCCCGATGTTGGGAATCGTCGCCAGTTTTCTTTCCATTTGGTCAACTTCGGCCGCGACCAAGTTCTCCCAGATTTCCCGGTCATGCTCCCACGGCTCCTGACCGGGAAGCCATGCGCCGAATGGCCGATCATCAATACCAAAGCTGGGCTCTGGTGGCAGCACACCAACCAGAAGGCAGGCAGCCTGTCTTGGGGTCCATTCAGATTTTTGCAGCCAGTCCAGAATGCTATCCGACTGCCGGGCTTCCCGTGACCTTTCGGTGAATGCCGCCGTCATGCCCGGCCCCGCCGTTCTGCCATGTCGATCACCTCGGCACCGCCGAGCCCGAGAGCGGCCGCGATCTCGTTTCCGATCAGATCGGCCGCCCGCCGTTGCGGATCGGCGGCAAGGTGCGCGTATCGGCGGGTCGTGCTGGCCTGCGAATGCCCGAGAAGCCCGCCGATCTGGTGCAAGGAAAGACCGGCCCCGGCCCCTACTGCGGCGTTGGAATGCCGCAGGTCATGCAACCGCGTGCCTTCGATCCCCGCCACCCGGCAAACCGCCCGCCAGAGGCGATTCACGTCGGCCCGGGGCTTCTCCTCCTTCGTCCCTGCCGAGGTGCTGGCGATCACATAGCGGCCGATCCGGGGCAGCCCGTCCAGAACCGCCAGCGCCGCGCCGCCGAGCACAATCACCTTTGCCCCGGTCTTGCTGTCAGACAGGCGCAACATGCCCCGTTCCCAATCCACATGCCGCCATTCCAGATCAAGGATTTCCCGAACGCGCGCGCCGGTCAGAAGGAGGAGCCGGATTGCCGCAACCGCGTGGGCATCGAACTTGACGCGCCGAAGCTCGGGCGCGGGCAGATGCTTCGCACCCGGGGCTGCCTCGTCAACCTGCCAAGGCAGCCCCTCGCCCTCGGCCAGAGAAAGGGCATCGCCGAGCCGGGCCATCTCTTCCGATGACAAGAACCGTTCGCGCCCCTTTTCCTTGAATGCCTCAACACCCACGGCCGGATTCTCGCTTCCCTTCGGCAGAAGGCCGAGGTCGATTGCCCACGAGAGCATTGCCTTGAGCACGGCAAGGGCGCGGTTGGCGATGATCGGGCCGCCCCGGACCTTCTGCGGCGCGGTGCGCTTCGCCCCCGCCTTTTTCGGGCCTTTGGCCTTGTTCGCAATGGCGCTGTGCAGCCGCGCCACGTCTTGCCGGGTCAGGGAAACGGCCTTGCGGGTGCCGATAGCGGGCAAGATGTGCGTATCCAGCACCGCCCGATAGAGCGTTGCCGTTGCGGCCTTGCGCTTGGGCTCCACATGACGGGCAAGCCATTCGCCCGCCAACTCGGCAACCGTGTCCGCCGCTCGCTCCTCGGCCCGGGCGGCCGCAGGGTCCGCGCCGAGGTGAACTCCGGCAAGCATCTCTTTTGCCGCCGCTCGGGCCTGTTCTGGCGTCATGGTCTCCGGGTCGCCAAGCACAATCCGCCGCTTTGCCACGCCACGCCCGCCCGCACCCGGGCGATATTCGATGATCCACGAGCGCGAGCCCGTGGGGCGCACCAGAAGGCCGAAGCCCTTCAACGCCTCGTCATACCAGATCACCGGCCGTTCAGGGGTCGGGATTGCAGCTATCGTCCGGCGTCCGATCTTGATGATTGGCATTCGCTGCCTCCCTCTTGTGGCCGGTGGCGATTCAACCGCATGAATCGCCACCGAGTCGCCACCGTGACTTGAAACCGAAGGATACACGTTCCGGCAGAGTGAGGCAATATGAGAGCAATATCAGATGCTTGATGAAAGACTGTCCGGCTCCATGAAACCCCATGAAAGGGTATTTCCATGACTGTTAATCAATTGGTCGTAGGTTCGATCCCTACCGCCGGAGCCATATAACTTGCCCATACCGCTACGCACGCGGGCAAGATCATGACTGATCCCAATAAAATCAACATCCCACCTCAAATGCTCGGTTGAGCATTCACCCGTGCAGACCCGACAACACGTTTGACTTAGCGGTCAAAAATCGGTCAAACGCAGGGGTTGCTCATGCCGCATACCAAGATCACGCAGGCCTATGTTGACGGCCTGCCCTACCAGGACTCCGGAACGCTCTGGGTCCACGATACCGAACTCGCCGGGTTCAACCTGTCCATCGGCCAGCGCACGAAAACCTACTACGCCGCAGGCGAGCACGGGAACCGCTTCATCCGCGTGAAGATCGGCCGCGCCGACGTGACGAAGGCGAACGAGGCGCGCGCGGTTGCCCGTGACGTGCTGCTGCCGGAAATCCGTCGAGGCGTCGATCCTCGCGCGAAGCAGCTTTCGGACGACGACCAGGCCTATGCGCGCATCCTCGCTGGCATCCGCGAGGCCCTGTTGGATGTCACTGAGAACTGACCCAGCGGCAGTCGGAATTGTCATTGAGATTTGACCCATGTGGAACCTTGCCCCTGACGGAGTTCGTCGGGG
>NZ_SLVM01000025.1 GCF_004339675.1 Rhodovulum steppense | reverse complement strand
CGCGGAAATCGACATGACTGCCTGCAAGCGCGATCCATGCTGACCGTTCGGCGGTCCGCTCGAACCCATGGCGCGGCCCGCCGAACTGTCGAGGACCAGCCGCACCGCACGCTCGCGCATTTCGGGGGAAAACCTTGTTCGTCGTCTTGCTCATCATGCTCCATCCTACTCAGAAGTTGGAGCCTCCGGCAAACCCGGCGCGGTTCAATCGGACGATGAAGCCGAAGGCGAGGAGACCGAAAGCGCCCAGCACCAATGCCTGCTCTGGCCAAAACCCAGCCTCGGGCATGACAATGAAACTGCCCACACGCCCCTCACCGCCCGTCACCACCCACTGTCCGACCAGCAACAGCAGCGGATAGGCCAACGCCAGCAGCAGGGCGGTGTCGTAAAGCCGCCAGGTCAGCGCGGTGCGAACAGCGCTGGCAAGCCGTCCCGGTCGCTGGCCTCGTCGCAATACCGACGCCAGACCCACATCACGTTGCGCCGGGTCAGCGTGGTGTAGATTTGGGTATAGGTGTATTTCCGCAGGCTTGCCGCCAGCCAGGTCCGGCTGGGCCCATCCGTCAACCCGACAATGGCGCTTGGCCAGCAGAGGGCGAGCCACAGCAGCACCGCCCCCCAGACCACCCAATGCGGCGTGAACGCCACGAGCATCGCCACCGCGCTGCCGGTGACCACGCCCCAGATCCAAGGTTCGTCCCGATATGGCTCTGCTCGCTCACCACCCCCCGCCCGTCTTTTGCCCATCCGGACGGCTTCAGGACAGGCGGCTTATCACCACCGTCACCTCGGGGCGCTTGCCGATCTCGTTCTCGGTGGTGCGTCGCGCGAGAATCCTCAGATCCTTTTCCAGCAGGTCCTCGTCAGTCAACAACCGGTCATCGGCGCGGGCCAGGAACCGCTCCAGCGCCTGTTCCAGAACTCCGGACAGCGGCGCGCCGCCCGGCACGGTTTCGGGCAGGCCCGAAAGTTCCACCCAGGGCTCGCCCAGCGGCGTGTCGTCCTCGTCAAGGATCAGCGTCACCGTGACATGCCCGTTCAGCGCCATGCGGATACGGTCGCGCACGACCCCGTCCAGCGCCCCGATCTGCACCTTGCCGTCCAGATAGGTGCGGCCCGTCTCGACATGGCCCGCCACGACCGGCACCGCGCCGGTCAGGTCCAGCATCGTGCCATTCGGCGCAAGGGCCGCGGCAAGCCCGTTCTCGGCCGCCAGCTTGACATGCTCGCGCAGGTGGCGGTGCTCGCCATGCATCGGCACCACCATCTGCGGCGCCATCAGCTTGTGGATCGTGGACAGGTCGGGCCGGTTCGCATGGCCCGAGACATGGTAGAGATCGGCGCCGTCATCGACCACATCCACCCCCATCTCGGAGAAGGAATTGACGATGCGCAGCACGTCGCGCTCGTTGCCGGGGATGGTCTTGGACGAGAACAGGAACAGGTCGCCCTCTTTCAGTTCCAGCCCCAGATACTTGCCGCGCGACAATTGCGCCGAGGCCGCGCGCCGTTCGCCCTGGCTGCCGGTGACGACCAGCATCAGGTTCTCGCGCGGGATGCCGGCGGCCATTTCGGGCGGCACGGTCGGCGGGAAATCGGTCAGCACGCCCGACTCGACGCCCGCCTCGATCATCCGCCGCATTGCCCGCCCCATGAGACAGACCGACCGGCCCGCCTCGCGCCCCGCAATGGCCAGCGTGCGCACCCGGGCGATGTTCGAGGCGAAGGTGGTCGCCACCACCATGCGCGGCGCGCGTTCCACCAGCTGGCGGATGGCGGGGCCCAGCGTTGCCTCGGACCGGCCGGGATGGGGCGAGAAGACATTCGTGGAATCGCAGGCCAGAACCTTGACGCCGGGTTTCGCCACCTCCTCCCACAATGCGCGATCGAAAGGCTCGCCCACCAGCGGGGTCGGGTCGAGCTTGAAATCGCCGGTATGCACGATGCGGCCCGCGGGCGTGTCGATCACCATGGACGAGCTTTCCGGGATCGAATGCGAAACGGGCAGGAACGACACCGTGAACGGCCCCGCCTCAATGCGATGCGGCCAGGGCTCGACCACGGTGATCATGGCGGGATCCTGTCCGCGTTCCTCCATCTTGCGGCAGGCATGCAGCGCGGTGAAGGGGCGTGCATAGACCGGCGCGCGCAGACGCTGCCAGGCAAGGCCCAGCGCGCCGACGTGATCCTCGTGGGCATGGGTGATGAAGATCGCCTCCAGCCGGTCGCGGCGTTCCTCCAGCCAGGCGATGTCGGCATAGATCAGGTCGACCCCGGGCGAGCTGTCCATGTTGGGGAAGGTCACGCCGATATCGACGAGGATCAGCCGTTCCTTGCCGGGCACGCCATAGCCGTAGACATAGGCGTTCATCCCGATTTCCCCGGCACCGCCGAGGGCCAGATAGATCAATCTTTCGCTGCTCATTCTGCCCCGTTTTCCTTGTTGTAGGCATGGATCACGGTCAGGCCGTGCATGGTCAGGTCATCCTCGATGGTGTCAAATAGCACATCGGCCTGCGCGAACAACGACGCGAGCCCACCGGTGCCAATGATGCGCATGGGCCGGTCGTATTCGCCCCGGATCCGCGAGCAGATCTCGCGCACGAGACCGACATAGCCCCAGAACACGCCTGACTGCATGCAGGCAACCGTATTCGTGCCGATCACCGACTGGGGTTTCGTCACGTCGACATGCGGCAGCGCAGCGGCCGCCATGTGCAGCGCTTCCAGCGACAGGTTCACCCCGGGAGCGATCACGCCGCCGATATAGGCCCCGTCATGGGCCACCACGTCAAAGGTGGTGGCGGTACCGAAATCGACCACGATCAGGTCGCCGCCGTGCCGGTCAAAAGCTCCCGCGGTGTTCACCAGCCGGTCCGGGCCGACATTCGTGCCCTGGTCCACGCGCGGCGCATGTGGCAGCAGGCAATCGGGCTTGCCCACGACCAGAGGGCGCGCGTTGAAGAAGCGGTCGGCAAAGACGCGCAGGTTGAAGACGACGCGCGGCACGGTGGACGAGATGATGACATCGGTGATCTCGGGCCGGATTCCGTGATGCTGCATCAGCGTCGAGAACCAGACGAAATACTGATCCGCCGTGCGTGTATGCTCGGTCGCGGTCCTGAGCGTGCACAGGAATCGTTCGCCATTCCAGATCGAGAAGACGGTATTGGTATTGCCGCAGTCGATGCACAGAAGCATGCGTCGCCCTTCAGAAGAACACGTCGGCCGCGGCGATGCTGCGCCGCCCGCCCGCCGTCTCTAGGACAAGCTGGCCGTCCTCGTCCACCGTGACGAAAGTCCCGGTCAGCTCCTCGGTGCCGGTGCGCGCGGTGATGGTCTGGCCCAGCCGCGCGGCTCGGTCGAGCCAGGCGGCGCGCAGAGGGCCGAAGCCGTGGCGGCGAAAGAACCGGTCTTGGTGGGCGAAATGTTCGGCGAGGAAGGCCAGGAATTCCAGCGGATCGACCGGTTCGCCCGTCAGTTCGGCCAGCGTGACGGGGGCCAGCCCGCGCAGCTCGACCGCGACGGCGGCGGGCGCGGTGTTCAGGTTCACCCCGATCCCGATGGCCAGCCGCGCGACGCGCCCCCCCGCCCCGTCCGATTCCAGCAGGATGCCCGCCAGCTTGCCGCCCCGCAGCAGCACGTCATTGGGCCATTTCAGCGCGATCTGCGCGTGGTCGTCCACATAGGCCGTCAGCGTCGCGAACAGCGCGTAGGAGGCAACGAAGGAATAGAGGGCAGCCTGCGCGGGCGGGCAGCCGGGGTCGATGACCAGGGTGGCCGACAGGTTGCCCTCGGGCGCGGCCCAGGCCCGGCCGCGACGGCCCACCGCGGCATTCTGGCGGCGGGCGACGATCCAGGTTGGCCGCGGCAGCGGCGCGCGGCGGCGGGCCTCGGCCATGGTGCTGTCGACCTCGTCGAGCAGGATCAGGTCATGGCCCGACGGCCAGTGCCAGCCGCCCTGCCCGGCGCCGGGCTCAGTTGACAAGGGTCTGCGCCGCGCTCAGTGCCAGCCCCTCGATCCCGAACAGGTTGATGACGCCGGCCACCATCGCAAAGGCCGAAACCATCAGGAACCCCCAAAGGACGGGGGGCATCGCGCCATCCAGCCGGGGCTCGCCCTCTTCGCCGAAATACATGTAGAAGACGATGCGCAGGTAGTAGAACGCCCCCACGACCGAGGCGATCACCCCCGCCACCGCCAGCCACACGAGCCCGGCATCGACCGCCGCGCGAACGACATAGAACTTGCCGAAGAAGCCCACCAGCGGCGGCACGCCCGCCAGGCTGAACAGCAGGACCAGCATCGCCAGCGCCTTGGCCGGTTCGCGCGAGGCGAACATGTTCAGGCTGCGGATATCGGTCACGGGCTGGCCATCCTTCTGCATCGACAGGATGAAGGCGAAGGTGCCCACGCTCATGGTGATGTAGATCGCCATGTAGACCAGCATCGCCTGCACACCCAGTTGCGTGCCCGCCGCCAGCCCCATCAGCGCATAGCCCATATGCGCGATCGAGGAATAGGCCATCAGCCGCTTGATGTTGCGCTGCCCGATCGCGGCAACCGCACCCAGCACCATCGACAGAAGCGACAGGACCGCGATCACCTGCCCCCAATCGCCCGGCACGGAGCCGAACGCCTCGTGCAGCACGCGGGCGAACAGCGCCATGGCCGCCATCTTGGGCGCGGTCGCGAAGAAGGCGGTGACTGGCGTCGGCGCGCCCTCATAGACATCGGGCGTCCACATGTGGAACGGCACCGCCGAGACCTTGAAGGCAAGCCCGGTGATGAGGAACACGAGCCCGATCAGCAGGCCCAGCGGCATCTCACCCCCCTCGATGGTCGAGAGGATGCCCGCAAACAGCGTCGTGCCCGAATAGCCATAGATCAGCGAGGCGCCATACAGCAGCAGGCCCGAGGACAGCGCGCCGAGGACGAAATATTTCAGTCCCGCCTCGGTCGATTTCAGGCTGTCGCGCCGCATCGCCGCCACGACGTAAAGCGAGAGCGCTTGCAATTCGAGGCCCATGTAGAGCGTCATCAGGTCGGCGGCCGAGACCATCAGCATCATGCCGACCACAGCCAGCGTGATGAGGATGGGAAACTCGAACATCAGGGCGCGCGAGCGGCGCAGATGCTCGGTGCTCATCAGCAGCACCGCCCCGGCCGAAATCAGGATCACCACCTTGGCAAAGCGCGCGAAAGCGTCATCCACGATGGCGCCGCCAAAGGCGGTGCGGGTTCCGCCCGCGCTCATACCCAGCCAGACGGCAAGGCCGAAGAAGACCGCCGAGGTGGTCCAGATCAGAACCGGCGCGGCCTTGTCCTTGGCGGTGTAGACCGCCGCCAGAAGCGCGACCATGGCATAGACGGCCAGCGCAATCTCGGGCAGCACAACGGAAAGATCGTCAGAGATCATCGCGGTCCCCTCAGTTCTGCGCCAGCCGCGTGGCGGCCTCGGCCGCGTTTAGCGCGGTCTGGTAGTTGGACAACAGCGCCTCGACCGAGGGGCCGACGATATCGGTGACCAGCGCCGGGTAGACGCCCAGAAGCAGCGTCATCGCCACCAGCGGCGCAAAGATCGCCCGTTCGCGCAGGTTCATGTCGCGGATCGCCTTGAGGCTTTCCTTGATGAGCCCGCCGAACACCACCCGGCGATAAAGCCACAGCGCATAGCCCGCCGACAGGATCACGCCCGTACAGGCCACCGCAGCGACCCAGGTGTTCACCTGGAACACGCCCGCCAGCGTCAGGAACTCGCCCACGAAGCCCGATGTGCCGGGCAGCCCGACATTGGCCATGGTGAACAGCATGAAAACGAAGGCATAGGTCGGCATCCGGTTCACGAGCCCGCCATAGGCGTCGATCTCGCGCGTGTGCATCCGGTCATAGAGCACGCCAACGCACAGGAACAGCGCGCCCGAGATGAAGCCGTGGCTGATCATCTGGAAGATCGCCCCGTCCACGCCCTGCTGGTTCGCGGCAAAGATGCCCATGGTCACGAAGCCCATATGCGCGACCGAGGAATAGGCGATCAGCTTCTTCATGTCGGACTGCGCCAGCGCCACGAGCGAGGCATAGACCACCGCGATGGCGGAGAGCCAGAACACCAACGGCGCCCAGATGTCGGAGGCAACCGGAAACATCGGCAGGCTGAAGCGCAGGAAGCCGTAGCCCCCCATCTTCAGCAGGATCGCGGCCAGCACGACCGATCCCGCGGTGGGCGCCTGAACGTGGGCATCGGGCAGCCAGGTATGGACCGGCCACATCGGCATCTTGACCGCGAAGCTCGCGAAGAAGGCCAGCCACAGCAGGGTCTGCATGCCGCCCACGATCTCGCGTCCCGCAAAGGACAGGCTGCCCGCGCTGAATTCATGCCGCAGGAGTGTGGGAATGTCGGTGGTGCCCGCATCGACGAACATCGCCACCATCGCCACCAGCATCAGCACCGAGCCGAGGAAGGTGTAGAGGAAGAACTTGAAGGTGGCATAGATGCGTTCCTTGCCGCCCCAGATGCCGATGATCAGGAACATCGGGATCAGCCCGCCCTCGAAGAACAGGTAGAACAGCACCAGATCGAGCGCGGTGAAGACGCCGATCATCAGCGTTTCCAGCACGAGGAACGCGATCATGTATTCCTTGACGCGATGGGTCACGTCCCAGCAGGCCGCGATGGTCAGCGGCATGAGGAAGGTCGTCAGCATCACGAACAGCACCGAAATACCGTCCACGCCCATCTTGTAGCGCAGCCCCATCAGCCATTCCCGGTCCTCGACGAACTGGAAATCGGGGTTCGACGGATCAAAGCCGAACAGCACGAAGAGCGAGATCAGGAAGGTCGCGGTGGTCGCGATCAGCGCCAGCCACTTGGCGTTCCGCTGTGCCGCCGCATCCTCGCCGCGCAGGAACACGGCCAGGATCAGGGCGGCGATCAGCGGCGTGAAGATGATGATCGACAGAAGGTTTTCCATCACTCGGCCCCCCCGGTCAGCATCATCCAGGTGATGAGAAGGGCAATGCCGATCACCATCGCAAAGGCGTAGTGGTAGAGGTAACCCGATTGCAGCCGCCCCGCGACGCGGGTGAAGAACGGCACGATCCCCATCGAGACCCCGTTCACCGCGCCGTCGATCACGCTGCCATCGCCCCCTTTCCACAAGGCGCGGCCGATGCTTTTCGCCGGGCGCACGAAGATGGCGTCGAACAGCTCGTCGAAATACCACTTGTTGAGCAGGAACAGATAAAGCGGCCGGAAGCTTCGCGTCGTGCGTTCGGGCAGGCCGGGGGCGCCGATATAGAACATGTAGGCGATCCCGAGCCCCAGCAGCATCGCCAGGAAGGGCGCGGACTTGACCCATTTCGGGGCAGCCTTTGCCTGCGCCATCACGTCATTGTCCGGCGCCATGTAAAGCGCGCCCTGACCGGGCAGCGCATGCTCGGGCGTGCCATCGACGGCGGCGATCTCTGGGCTGGGAATGCCGTAGAAGCGGTTGACCTGCTCCTGGCTGCCGAAGAAGCCCGAGAACCAGACCATGCCCGCGACCACAGCGCCCATGCTCAGCACGCCCAGCGGGATCAGCATGGTCCTGGGGCTTTCATGAGCATGTTCGTGGGTGTGCTTGTCGCCCCGGGGCGTGCCCCAGAAGGTCAGGAACATCAGCCGCCAGGAATAGAAGCTGGTCATGGCCGCGGCGAACACCAGCGTCCAGAACGCCCAGGTCGCCCCGCCGCCCCAGGCGCTTTCGATGATTGCGTCCTTCGACAGGAAGCCGGCAAAGCCGATATGGGTCAGCGGGATCCCGACCCCGGTGATCGCCAGCGTGCCGATGAGCATGGCCCAGAAGGTATAGGGGATCTTGTCCTTCAGCCCGCCATAGCGGCGCATGTCCTGTTCGTGGTGCATCGCATGGATGACCGAGCCCGCGCCAAGGAACAGAAGCGCCTTGAAGAAGGCATGGGTGAACAGGTGGAACATCGCCGCCGAATAGACGCCCACGCCGACCGCAACGAACATGTAGCCCAGTTGCGAACAGGTCGAATAGGCGATCACCCGCTTGATGTCGTTCTGCACCAGCCCCACGGTCGCGGCAAAGAAGGCGGTCGCAGCCCCCACCACCACGATCATGGTCTGCGCATCGGGGGCGAATTCCAGGATGGGCGACATGCGCGACATCAGGAACACCCCCGCCGTCACCATGGTCGCGGCATGGATCAGGGCGGAAACGGGCGTCGGCCCCTCCATCGCGTCAGGCAGCCAGGTGTGCAGCAACAGTTGCGCGGATTTGCCCATCGCCCCGATGAACAGCAGCACGCCCACCACATTGGCCGCGTTCCAGGTGCCGTTGAGGAAGGTCAGATCGGTCTGCGCGATGGTCGGCGCGGCGGCAAAGATGTCGTCGAAATTGACCGAGTCGACCAGGAAGAACAGCGCGAAGATGCCCAGAAGGAAGCCGAAATCGCCCACCCGGTTGACCACGAACGCCTTGATCGCGGCGGCATTGGCCGAGGGCTTGCGGTAATAGAACCCGATCAGCAGGTACGAAGCGACGCCCACCCCTTCCCAGCCGAAGAAAAGCTGCACGATGTTGTCCGCCGTCACCAGTGCCAGCATGGTGAAGGTGAAGAAGGACAGATAGGCGAAGAAGCGCGGCTTGTAGACCTCGCCCTCGCGCCATTCGGGGTCGTGATCCATGTAGCCGAAGCTGTAGAGGTGCACGAAGGCCGAGACGGTCGTGACCACGACCAGCATGATCGCGGTCAGCCGGTCCACCCGGATCGCCCAGTCGGCGACCATGCTGCCGCTTTCGATCCAGCGGAAGATCTCGACCTGCCGCGTCTCGCCGTCAAAGCCCAGGAACACCACCCAGGAGAACAGCATCGCCAGAAACACAAGGCCCGTCGTGGTCCAGAGCGCGGCCTTCTCGCCAAGGAAACGCCAGCCGAACCCGCACAGGATGGCGCCGATCAGGGGGGCAAAGAGGATGATCTTTTCCATGCGCCTACCCCTTCATCACGTTGACATCGTCCACCGCGATGGAGCCGCGGTTGCGGTAGAAGCACACGAGGATCGCAAGGCCGATGGCGGCCTCGGCAGCGGCGACGGTCAGGACGAACATGGTAAACACCTGCCCCACCAGATCGCCCAGATAGGCCGAAAAGGCGACAAGGTTTATGTTGACCGACAGCAGCATCAGTTCGATCGACATCAGGATGACGATGACATTCTTTCGGTTCACGAAGATGCCGAATATGGCGATGACGAAAAGCGCCGCGGCCACCGTCAGGTAATGTTCCAGTCCGATCATTCCGTCCCTCCGGGCGTTGCTGCCCGCCTGTTCCTGCGATCCGGGGTCAAAGACCCTGCCCCGGTTTCACGTCCTTGAGTTCCATCGCCCGCGCCGGATCGCGATACATCTGCGCCAGCACGTCCTGCCGCTTGACATCGGTCCGGTGGCGCAGCGTCAGCACGATCGCCCCGATCATCGCCACCAGCAGGATCAGCCCCGCGGTCTGGAACAGGTGAATATACTGGTCGTAAAGCAGGTTCCCCAGCGCCTTGGTGTTATGCACCTCGGCCGGGTCGGGCGTGGGTGCGCCGCGCAATTGCGCCGCCCCGTCCGAGCTTTGCCAGACGCCGAACACCATCACGAGCTGCGCCAGGAAGACCGCCCCGATCAGCGCCGCGATTGGGAAATAGGCCGCCATCCGGGCCTTGAGCTCGGAGAAATCGACATCAAGCATCATCACCACGAACAGGAACAGCACCGCCACCGCGCCGACATAGACGATGACCAGCAGCATCGCCACGAACTCGGCCCCCAGGAGAACGAACAGCCCCGCCGAGGACAGGAAGGCCAGGATCAGCCACAGCACCGAATGGACCGGGTTGCGCGCCAGCACCACGAACAGCCCAGAGGCAACGGTGACCGAGGCAAAGCAGTAGAATGCGAAATCCGCGACGCTCATCCGCCGTCCTCCTCGTTCCTGTGGCGCTCGTCGAACACGGTTTGCGCCAGTTCCAGCGCGCGCGTCATCGCCGGGATGCCGCCCAGCATCGCCATCTGGTAGATCACTTCGGCGATCTCGCGCTCGGTGGCCCCCGCCTCCAGCGCGTGGCGCACGGTCAGCTTGAACTGGGTGTCGGCCTGCGCGCCCAGCACCGTCAGCCCCGCCAGCACCACCAGCAGCCGCGTCTTGGCATCCAGCCCCTCGCGGTTGAAGGTGTTGCCCCACATCATTTCGATGAAGTCCTTGGGCATGGTGGGGATCAGCTTGTCGAAGCCATGCACCTGAAAGCTTTCCAGCGCCGGGTTGAAGGCGCGGGCCATCTTGTGGCTTTGCTCGAGCATCTGTTCGAAGAGTTTGGCGTATCCGCTCATCGGTAGGGTGCATCCAGTTCGAGGTTGCGGGCGATCTCGGCTTCCCAGCGGTCGCCGTTCTCAAGCAGTTTCTGCTTGTCGTAGAACAGTTCCTCGCGGGTTTCGGTGGCGAACTCGAAATTCGGGCCTTCGACGATGGCATCCACCGGACAGGCCTCCTGGCAGAAGCCGCAATAGATGCATTTCGTCATGTCGATGTCATAGCGCGTGGTCCGGCGCGACCCGTCGGCACGCGGTTCCGCGTCGATGGTGATCGCCTGCGCCGGGCAGATCGCCTCGCACAGCTTGCAGGCGATGCAGCGTTCCTCGCCATTGGGATAGCGGCGCAGCGCATGTTCGCCGCGGAACCGGGGGGAAAGCGGCCCCTTTTCATGGGGGTAGTTCAGCGTCGCCTTGGGCGCGAGAAAGTATTTCATCCCCAGCCGGAAGCCTTCGAGGAAGTCCAGCAGCAGGAAGTATTTCCCGGCGCGTTTCCAGTCTATTGCGGTCATGGGTCAGCCTCCAATGTCATCCAACACATCGGACGCGATGTTGTTCAGCACTTTCGAGAGAAGATCCTGTTTTTCCTCGCTTTTCGCGGCGAAATAATCCGGATCATACTTCGCCAGAATCCAGTCAGCCAAAGCGTAAAGCTCATCAAAGCTCAGTTCTTTGATTGCCTCTGCTAGCGGTCGCAGATGTGCATTGCTCATGTCAGCCTCCCACCGCCCAGCGGGCATAGGCGCCGCCGAACAGTTCGAATTTCGCAAGGAACGCCACGATCACCACCCAGGCCAGCGACATCGGCAGGAACACCTTCCAGCCCAGCCGCATCAACTGGTCATAGCGGTAGCGCGGCACGATGGCCTTGACCATGGCAAAGAGGAAGAAGAACCCCGCCATCTTCAGCACCATCCAGATCGCCCCGTCCGGCAGCCCCGGAATGGGCGAGAGCCAGCCGCCGAAGAACAGCAGGCTCATCAGCGCGCACATCAGGAAGATGGCGATATACTCGCCCGCCATGAACAGCAGGAAGGGCGTCGAGGAATATTCGACCTGATAGCCCGCCACCAGTTCGGACTCGGCCTCGGGCAGGTCGAAGGGCGGGCGGTTCGTCTCGGCCAGCGCCGAGATGAAGAACAGGAACACCATGGGCAGATGCGGCAGCCAGTACCACGAGAAGATCCCGAAACTGCCATCCTGCGCCGCGACGATGGCGCCGAAATTCAGGCTGCCGGTGGACAGGATCACCCCGATGATGATGAGCCCGATCGACACCTCGTAGGAGATCATCTGCGCCGCCGAGCGCAGCGAGCCGAGGAACGGGTATTTCGAGTTCGAGGCCCAGCCCCCCATGATGACCCCGTAGACCTCGAGCGAGGAGATCGCGAGGACATAAAGGATCGCCACGTTGATATCGGCCAGCACCAGCCGGTCCGAGAACGGGATCACCGCCCAGGCCAGCATCGCCATGACAAAGGCGATCATCGGCGCCAGCAGGAACACGGGTCGGTCCGCACCCGCGGGCACGACGACCTCCTTGACCACATATTTCAGCGCATCGGCCACCGTCTGCAACAGCCCGAAGGCGCCGACCACGTTGGGCCCCCGGCGCAACTGCACCGCCGCCCAGATCTTGCGGTCGCCATAGACGAGAAACAGCAGCGAGATCATCACGAAGGCAATGACCATCAGCGACTGCGCCATGATCGTCAGCGCCAGTCCGAACCCGCTATCCAGAAAATTCGTCATCTCGTCCCTTCGTCCCTCAGACTGCCGGTATTCCCCGCCCCACGCAATCGGCCACGACCACCTCGGCGTCGATGGTCCTGACCCCGCGGGGCAGCGATGTCGACATCGTGTAAACGGCATCGGCCGTGACCACGCCGCCGCGTTCCGTCCCGAACTGCGTGCGCACATGGCGCAGAAAGCCCATGCCCTGCACCAGCGCGAAATTCGCCGCCGCGCACCGCGCATAGGCCTCGATCGTCGCGGTGCTTTCCGGATCGCGCATCCGCACGACCATGTTCACCAGATCCGCGCTGAGAAGCGCTGCCTCGGCTCCCAGATAGGCCGGCGCCCGCTCGCCCGGGCGGGCCGCCACGCCCAGATCGGGCTGGGGCGCGGGCGGCGGCACATCGGGCGCGCAGGCGCCTGCCCCGGCCATCAGCGCCAGCGCCACCACCGGCGCGATATGACGGCGAGCCCCCCGCACCGGCTACTCCGCTGCCAATGGCGGCGCGCGGCGCGCCTTGGCGTTTGCGGAAAGTTCGGCCATCAGCCGCGAGGCCCGCGCGATCGGATTGGTCAGGTAGAAATCCCTGACCGCCGGGACGAACGCGCCGCTGCCCAGGGGTGCTGCGGGCAGCGGTTCCCAGGTGTTCTTCGGCAGTTCGTCGATCAGTCCCAGATGCGGCATGCGCCCGACCATCCGCTTGCGCAGCGCCGCCAGCGTGTCATAGCGCAGCGCCGCGCCCAGCTCGCCCGACAGTGCGCGCAGGATCGCCCAGTTCTCGCGCGCATCGCCCGGCGGGAAACCGGCGCGCAGCGCCAGTTGTGCCCGGCCCTCGGTATTGACGAACAGCCCCGGCTCCTCCGTGTATGCAGCACCCGGCAGGATCACGTCGGCGCGGTGCGCGCCCCGGTCGCCATGGCTGCCCTGGTAGATCACGAAAGGCCCCGGCGCGATGTCGATCTCGTCCGCACCGAGGTTCAGCACCACATCGGCGTCCTCCACCAGTCCGGCAAGACCAAGCGCGCTCACGCAGCCCAGGTCCATCGCGCCGACCCGCGAGGCGGCCGTGTGCAGCACCAGCATCCCGCCGCCGGTCTTCTCGGCCAGAAGCATCGCCGCGGCCAGCACCGCCGCGCCATCGGCCTCGCGCAGCGCACCCTGCCCGACGATCACCAGCGCGTTGTCCTGCGGTCCGGCGCCCTCGACCAGACGCGCCAGCGCCGCGCGGTCCGCGCCCAGATCGGCAACATCATAGGTCAGGTCTGCAACCGGCCCGACCCGCTGCACACTTGCCCCATGCAGCCATGCCTTGCGGATCCGCGCGTTCAGCACCGGCGACTCGGCGCGCGGGTTGGTGCCGATCAGGTAGATGTTGCGGGCGTGGTCGATATCCTCGATCGCGGCATTGCCGACATAGGCCGAACGGTTGCCCGCCGGCAACCGCGCCCCGTCCACACGGCATTCCACATGCCCGCCCTGCCCCTCGACCAGCTCCTTCAGCGCAAGTGCGGCCTCGACCGGCACCAGATCGCCCACGAGCCCCGCAAGCTTCCGCGCGCCCCTGATCGCCGTGGCGGCTGCCGCCAGCGCCTCGGGCCAGGTGGCGGGGCGGAGCTTGCCGTTCTCGCGGATATAGGGCCTGTCCAGCCGCTGGCGGCGCAGCCCGTCCCAGACGAAGCGGGTCTTGTCCGAGATCCATTCCTCGTTCACGCCATCATGGTTGCGCGGCAGGATGCGCATCACCTCGCGGCCCTTGGTATCCACCCGGATGTTCGAGCCCAGCGCGTCCATCACGTCGATGGTCTCGGTCTTGGTCAGTTCCCACGGCCGGGCGGTGAAGGAATAGGGCTTCGAGGTCAGCGCGCCCACCGGGCACAGGTCGATGATGTTGCCCTGCAATTCGCTGTCCAGCGTCTGGCCCAGATAGGACGTGATCTCGGCATCCTCGCCGCGCCCGGTCTGGCCCATCTGGGTGATCCCCGCGACCTCGGTCGTGAAGCGCACGCAACGGGTGCAGGAAATGCAGCGCGTCATGCAGGTCGCCACCAGCGGGCCAAGGTCGAGGTCCTCGGTGGCGCGCTTGGGCTCGCGGTAACGGCTGAAATCCACCCCGTAAGCCATTGCCTGGTCTTGCAGATCGCATTCGCCGCCCTGGTCGCAGATCGGACAGTCCAGCGGGTGGTTGATGAGCAGGAACTCCATCACCCCTTCGCGCGCCTTCTTGACCATGGGACTCTTCGTGCGCACGACGGGCGGCTGACCCTCGGGGCCGGGGCGCAGGTCGCGCACCTGCATCGCGCAGGAGGCCGCGGGTTTCGGCGGGCCGCCGACGATTTCCACAAGGCACATCCGGCAGTTCCCGGCAATCGACAGCCGTTCGTGATAGCAGAAGCGCGGCACCTCGATGCCCGCCAGTTCGCAAGCCTGAAGCACGGTCATCGCGGGGTCGACCTCGATCTCGTGCTCGTCGATGATGATCTTGCGTAGCTCTGCCATGCCCTTGCCCTGTCGTATCCCTGCCGCGCACGCCTATCGGCGCGGGCCTCTCGTACCGATTCCTGCCGCCGCGCCGGCGCTGTGCTGCCCAGCCCCCACGCTCATCGCGCCCTCAACAGAACGCCGACCTGGCTGTTGCGCGCGATCTCAGCGAGGCCCACCGGGCAGTAGCTTGCCCCCTCGCCCGGCCGCACGCCGCGCGCCACCAGCCAGGCGCGGGCGGAGTCCTCGATACGCTTCTTCTCGGCCTTGTCCGAGACATAGGTCTCGATCTCGCGGTCGGAGTAACCCGCGGCGCTGGCCACGTTCTTCAACGAGCGCATGAAGCCATAGGCGCGGACCATCCTGGGCTCGATGCTGTCGCAATTCTTGCGGATCATGTCGGCGATGGCGATCACGGTCAGCCCGCGATTGACCTCGACATGCTCGCGCAGCGGCGGACGGGCCTCGGCGGCCTGGACGGTCGTGGCGGCCATGACCAGGGCAAGGGCGGCAGAGAGGATCAGGCGCATGGGCGGAATTCCTTTCGCGACGGCGCGGGGTGCCGACAACCGGCCCCCATCGCTGCCCGAAATGGGGCCGAAGGGCGCTGCTATGCAATAACAGCCCCACAAGGTCGCGCTTATGTGCGCCCCGCCCCTCACTCGGCCGCAACCGCGCTGGCCCGCCCGGTCTTGCGCGCCTTGATACGGTCCTCGATCTCGTCGCGGAAATGCCGGATCAGGCCCTGGATCGGCCAGGCCGCGGCATCGCCCAGCGCGCAGATCGTGTGGCCCTCGACCTGTTTCGAGACGTCGAACAGCATGTCGATCTCCTCGATCTCTGCCTCGCCGGTGACCAGCCGCTCCATCACCCGCATCATCCAGCCGGTGCCTTCGCGGCAGGGGGTGCACTGGCCGCAGCTTTCGTGCTTGTAGAATTTCGCCAGCCGCCAGATCGCCTTGATGACATCGGTGGACTGGTCCATCACGATCACCGCCGCGGTGCCGAAGGCCGAGTGCTGCTCGCGCAGCCAGTCGAAATCCAGGATCGCCTCGTCGCAGACACTGGCCGGAAGCAGCGGCACAGACGACCCGCCGGGGATCACCGCCTTGAGATTGTCCCAGCCGCCGCGCACCCCGCCGCAATGCCGGTCCAGCAGTTCGCGCAGCCCGATCGACATGCTTTCCTCGACCACGCAGGGGTGGTTCACATGGCCCGAGATCGCGAAGATCTTGGTGCCCGCATTGTTCGGTCGCCCGAAACCGGCAAACCAGTCGCCGCCGCGACGCAGGATGGTGGGCACGACGGCGATGGACTCGACGTTGTTCACCGTGGTCGGGCAGCCGTAAAGGCCCGATCCAGCCGGGAATGGCGGCTTCATCCGGGGCATGCCCTTCTTGCCCTCCAGGCTTTCCAGCAGCGCCGTTTCCTCGCCGCAGATATAGGCCCCGGCGCCATGATGCAGGTAAAGGTCGAAATCCCAGCCCGTTTTCGCGGCGTTCCGGCCCAGAAGCCCCGCATCATAGGCTTCGTCGATGGCGGCTTGCAGCGCCTCGCGCTCGCGGATGTATTCCCCGCGGATGTAGATATAGGACGCATGCGCCCCCATCGCGAAACTCGCGATCAGCGCCCCCTCGATCAGCGTGTGGGGGTCGTGGCGCATGATCTCGCGGTCCTTGCAGGTGCCCGGCTCGGATTCATCCGCGTTGATGACCAGGTAGTGCGGCCTCCCGTCGCTTTCCTTCGGCATGAAGGACCATTTAAGACCGGTGGGGAAACCAGCCCCGCCACGGCCGCGCAGACCGGATTTCTTCATCTCGTCGATGATCCAGTCCCGGCCCCTGGCGATGATCGCCGCCGTGCCGTCCCAATGACCCCGGGCGCGCGCGCCGGAGAGGGTGCGGTCATGCATCCCGTAAAGATTGGTGAAGATGCGGTCCTGATCGGTCAGCATGGCTCATCCCCGTTGGTCCCGGCCGTTCTGCCGGATCTTCCATGTCGCGCCCCACACAAGGCGGCAGGGCACAGCACCCGACACAGGCCGGGTGCGGCGGCCGACGGGCAGGTTACCCTGCCCTCGGCCCGGCTCCGCGGGGAAGGCGGGCGGCGGGGTCGGGGCCGGTCCATCTTGCTGGACCCGGCTCCTTGATCCGCCGCGCGTCGTCTGTCTTCGCCCCACCCGTCGCAGCTTGCTCAGTCGAGTTTCCCTCAGTCGGTCTTCTTGGAAAACTCGGTCTCGCCACCTGCGGCCAGGATCTTGGCCTGTGCGACCCATTCGTCGCGGCTCACGCGGCCCTTGAAACCCTCGAGGTTCTCGTCGACCCAGGCCACCTCTTCCGGCGTCCACTTGGCGATCTGGTCATAGTGATAGAAGCCCAGATCATTGCACAGCTTTTCAAGCTTGGCCCCGACGCCCTTGATGCGCGTCAGATCATCGGCACCACCCTTGCGCGGCGCCTTGAGCGAAGCGGGCCGTTTTCCGGTCTCGGCCACCGGTGCGGGGGCCGCGGCGGGCGCGACCGCAGGTGCGGCGGCGGGCTTCGGTGCCGGTTTCGGCGCCGCAGCCGCCTTGGGCGCCGATTTCGGCACGGTCGGCGCCACCTTTGCGGCGTCCGCACCCGGTTTCTTCGCCGACACGAGTACCTTGGCGGCATTCGCGTCGAGATAGGGCTTGCGGGCAGCCTCGCCCTCGCGCAGCGCCTTGGCGCTTGCGGCCATCTCTTCGTTGGTCCGGCAGAAATTCGCGATCAGGAAGAACCCTGCAACGATACCGGTGCCTGCGCCCGCGGCAAAGGCCACCAGGGCCCAGATGCCGATCCAGACGAGAAAGGCCATTACGGTCACGCCTATCACGGCGGCCAACAGCCACCAGAAGATGGCCATCTTGAACTTCGCTTCACTGCGAGAAATATTCATCTCTTGTCTCCGCTTCGACGGTTGTTCATCCGACGCCCTTTGTAGCGCGTCAGCCGCCTTCTGTCTTGACGTCTTCCGCCGCAGCCCCCGCACGACGCCAGGGCGTCAGAAGCGGCACCTCGGTCCCGTCGATCCGCTTGATCGTGTCGCCGATTGTCCGGGCCAGATCGACCGACGCGTTATGCTCCATCCGCCGTCCGCCCTGCCCGGTCAGGCTGGTCGGCCCGCCCAGGGGTTCCGAGGCGAAGCGGCCGTTCTGCGGCCCCGGCAGCGGCACCCGGCCCGCGACCAGTTCGTCGAGGATGAAGGCCAGCCCTTCGGCGGTCAGATCCTCGTAGTAATCCTTGCCGATCTGCACCATCGGCGCGTTCGAACATGCGCCCAGGCATTCGACCTCTTCCCAACTGAAGCGGCCGCAGGGCGACAGGTGATGGGGCCGGTCGGCGATCTTTTCGCGGCAGACCCCGATCAGGTCCTCAGCCCCGCAGATCAGGCAGGACGTCGTTCCGCAGACCTGGACATGGGCCACCGAGCCGACCGGGGAAAGCTGGAACATGAAGTAGAACGTCGCCACCTCGAGCGCCCGGATATGCGCCATGCCAAGCATGTCGGCGACATGTTCGATCGCAGGCCGGGTCAGCCAGCCCTCCTGCTCCTGGGCGCGCCACAGAAGCGGAATGATGGCGCTGGCTTGGCGACCCGGCGGATACTTTCCGATCTGGGCCTCGGCCCACGCCCGGTTCTCGGGCGTGAACGCGAAGCTGTCCGGTTGCTCGTGGTGCAGACGTCTCAGCATTACTTGGCACAGTCTCCCGAAATCAGGCGGATGCCGCCCTGGTCGTTCATGTTCTCGATTTCGCCAAGCTTGCGCAGTTCGACGACGATGGCCTCCAGTTTGGCCTCGCTGAAACCGGTGTCGCGTTCCACCTGACCGGCCTGCTGTTCGTTGTTGACCATGCAGTTCGTAGCAGTCATCGCCGCGCGGAACTTGTCGAGATCGGAGGCCGAAACCGAGGATTCGGCCATGGCCGTGGCTGGCGAAAGGACGGCGAGGATCGCCAAGGTCTTGAGGGTCTTCATGGATGTCACTCCTTGGGTTGCGGGCACGGCGAGACGCGCCCCTGTCGTGGTTCCCGCACGTTGCCGCGCGGTCCGGTCCGTGGGCGACCCAATGCCGCCCGCCGGGTTCACAACAGCCCCCTTCCGATGCCGACGGCCCCCCGCCGACATCCCAGCCCTGCCCGCCGCGGGACGCGACGCACCAAGCCTGCCACCGGCCCCAGCGCCGACGGCTGCCATCCCCGCACGCAGGGCGGATATGGCCTGCGACCGGATCACCGGTCGATCTCTCCGAACACCACGTCCATCGTGCCGATGATCGCGGCGACATCGGCCAGTTGATGGCCGCGTGTCATGTGGTCCAGCGCCTGCAGATGCAGGAAGCCCGGCGCACGCAGCTTGGCGCGATAGGGACGGTTGGTGCCGTCCGCTACCAGATAGACCCCGAACTCGCCCTTGGGCGCCTCGACCGCGGCATAGACCTCGCCCGCGGGGACGTGGAACCCCTCGGTATACAGCTTGAAGTGATGGATCAACGCCTCCATCGAGGTCTTCATCTCGGCCCGCGTCGGCGGCGCGATCTTGCCGCGATTCAGCACCTCGCCCGGTTCGCGCCGCAGCTTTTCGCAGGCCTGCCGGATGATGTGAGTCGACTGGCGCATCTCCTCCATGCGGACCAGATAGCGATCATAGCAATCACCGTTCTTGCCGACGGGGATCTGGAACTCGAATTCGTCATAGCATTCATAGGGCTGCGACCGGCGCAGGTCCCAGGCCATGCCCGATCCGCGCACCATCACGCCCGAAAAGCCCCAGTCCAGCGCCTCCTGCGGACTTACCACCCCTATATCTGCGTTGCGCTGTTTGAAGATCCGGTTCTCGGTGAGCAACCCGTCGATATCGTCCATGACATTCGGGAAGGCTTCGGCCCAGGCGTCGATATCCTCGATCAGATCGGGCGGCAGGTCCTGGTGCACGCCACCGGGCCGGAAATAGGCCGCATGCAGCCGCGCCCCGCAGGCCCGCTCATAGAAGATCATCAGCTTCTCACGTTCCTCGAAGCCCCAGAGCGGCGGCGTCAGCGCGCCCACATCCATCGCCTGCGTGGTGACGTTCAGAAGGTGGTTCAGCACCCGCCCGATTTCCGAATAGAGAACCCGGATCAGTTGCGCCCGGCGCGGCACCTGCGTTCCGGTCAGCTTTTCGATGGCCAGGCACCAGGCATGTTCCTGGTTCATCGGCGCGACGTAATCCAGCCGGTCGAGATAGGGCAGGTTCTGCAGGTAGGTGCGGCTTTCCATCAGCTTCTCGGTGCCGCGATGCAACAGCCCGATATGCGGGTCGGCGCGCTCCACGATCTCGCCGTCCAGTTCCAGCACAAGACGCAGAACACCATGCGCCGCAGGGTGTTGCGGACCGAAGTTTATGTTGAAGTTGCGGATGCTCTGCTCACCCGCCCGCGCACCCATGGCGTTGTCCTTCATCTCACACCCCCACCCGATGCGATTGCCAGACAGGGGGCACGCGCCCCAGCCGCTCTGCCACGAAATCGTATTGCGGCGCCAGCCATTCCGCCGCCGCGCGCCGCTGCTCGCGGCTCATCGGCACCGGCACGCCCGCATGCACCCGTACACCAAGTTCGGCCGACCTGGTCGCGATCCCCAGGAACCCGCAAATCCGGTCGATCGAGGATTGCGAGAACAGTTCCTCATAGTAGGACAGACAAAGCCGCGTCGGATCGACCGCCGCCCACAGTCGGGTCAGCACCGACCGGTAATCGCCCCGCTCTGCGATATGCGTTTCATCGCCCGCCAGCACCCGCGCCAGGATCCGCCCCGCCCTCGGCCCGATCGCCTCGCCCGGATTGGCGCGGCGGCGCGCGATCATGCGCACATGGCTCCAGAGCCGGTCGACCGGGTCCCGCAAAAGGTAGACGAAGCGTACATCCGACGCCATCGTCGCCATCCGTTTCAACCGCCCCACCGGCAACAGGGAATAGGCTGGGGTTATGTCGCCAATAAGGCGGCGCGTCCCGCGACCGGCGGCAAGGTAATCCAGATAGCCCGCCTCGGTTCCCGCCGACAGGGCCGCCGACCAGTCCGCCAGATCGGCCATGCGCCGGGCGCGCGTCTCGGCCCGGGCGCGGCTGGCCGACACCGGGCGCGCGGCAAGACGGGCCCGCTCTTCGTCAAGCTCCGCCCGCACGCGCTCCAGCCGACCCTCCTCCAGGGAATCGAAGAAATGCAGCTCCTTGATCGAGCGCAGATGGCATTCGGGATGGCCCGCCAGATAGCGGTGCAGCCAGCTTGTGCCCGCCTTGGTCGCGCCGACCCCGAACATGAGCGTCGTCTCTCCGGTCATGGCCGCCCCTTGGCCCCGGCGGCCTTGTCATCGCCCGGCAGGATGTAATCCGCGCCTTCCCACGGACTCATGAAATCGAACAGCCGGTATTCCTGCGTCAGTTTCACCGGCTCGTAGACCACGCGCTTTTCGGTCTCGGAATAGCGCACCTCGGTATAGCCGGTGGTCGGGAAATCCTTGCGCAGCGGGTGCCCGCGAAAGCCGTAATCGGTCAGGATGCGGCGCAGGTCCGGATGGCCGGAAAAGATGATGCCGAACATGTCGAACACCTCGCGCTCGAACCAGTTGGCCGAGGGGTGGACGGTCGCGATCGAGGGGATCATCTCTTCCTCGCGGACAGCGCATCTCAGCCGGATACGCTGGTTCTGGTACATCGACAGGAAATGATAGACCACGTCGAAGCGCACCTCGCGCTCGGGGTAGTCGACCGCGGTAATGTCGACCAGCGTCGAGAACCGGCAGGTGGCGTCCGCGCGCAGGAATTCGACCAGCCCCACGATCGCGGACGGGGCGGCTGTCACGTTCAGTTCGTGATACGCCACCTCCCAGCCGATCACGCTGTCGCTGCGGCGCGCGGCAACATACTGGCCAAGCTCCTTCAGAGCCTCATCCATCGGACATCCTCCCTGCGCGCGCCGCCTGGACGCACGCCGTCCTCCGCCCTCCTTCTGGGCCGGAGAGGGGACGAAAGCATGTGACCAAGTCACACACCGTCGCATCCGCGTCGGCAACATGTGCTACGATCTCTGCGCTCATCGAACGATGGTCCCGGTGCGGCGGATCTTCCGCTGCAATTGCAGGATGCCGTACAGCAGCGCCTCGGCGGTTGGCGGGCAGCCCGGCACATAGATGTCCACCGGCACGATCCGGTCGCAACCACGCACCACCGCATAACTGTAGTGGTAATAGCCGCCGCCATTGGCGCAGGATCCCATCGAGATCACATAGCGCGGCTCGGGCATCTGGTCATAGACCTTGCGCAACGCGGGGGCCATCTTGTTGGTCAGCGTGCCCGCCACGATCATCAGGTCCGACTGGCGCGGGCTTGCGCGCGGCGCGGTGCCGAAGCGTTCGAGGTCATAGCGCGGCATCGAGACATGGATCATCTCGACCGCGCAGCAGGCCAGACCAAAGGTCATCCAGTGCAGGGACCCGGTGCGCGCCCAGTTGATGATGTCCGCGGTAGAGGTGACAAGGAAACCGCGATCCTGCAATTCGGCATTCAGCGCGCGCGTGGCCTGTTCGGCATCGGGGCCGGCGGTCGTGGGGTTCGTCGTCACGCCCATTCCAGTGCCCCCTTCTTCCATTCATACGCAAATCCCACGGTCAGGACGCCCAGAAAGACCATCATCGACCAGAAGCCCAGCATCCCCATCTCGCCGAAGGACACGGCCCAGGGGAACAGGAAGGCGATTTCGAGATCGAAGATGATGAACAGGATCGCCACGAGGTAGAATCGCACGTCGAAGCTCATCCGTGCATCGTCGAAGGCGTTGAAGCCGCATTCATAGGCCGACAGCTTCTCGGGGTCGGGGCTTCTGACCGCGATCACCACGGCCGACAGCAACAGCAGAAGGCCAAGCGCCACCACCATGCCGAAGAAGATCGCGATGGGAAGGTAGTTGCTCAGAAGCTCTTCCACCGGGTTCTCCCTTCTGTCCTGCGCGCATTGCTGACTCTTTCGCGCGTCTTTTCTACCCCGACGTTAGCCGGGACACCGGGGGCGGGTCAACAAAGCCCGTCCCAGGCCCTCGGCCCCTCTGTTAGCGCGGCCGGGCAGAAATGTATACAGTCGTGCGCATTGAAAACGCGCCGGAATGACGCATCCGGGAAAAGTGATGAAAAACATGGCCTTTCCGCGCCGGAGCTCGGAAATCCGCGGGGCCTCGGACGGGTATCAGCCGCCCTCGCCGACCGCCCAGCGCGGCTTGCGCCGACCGAAGAAGGCCGCGATTCCCTCGGCCGCCTCGTCGGTTTCCCAGGCCTCCACCAGGCGGGCGATGCTGTCCTCGATCACCGCCTCGTCGATGCGCGGACCCAGTGCGCGCAGCTGCGCCTTGGCGCGGGCGACAGCACCCGGAGCACAGGCCAGGAAGGGTGCGATCTCGGCCTCGGTCGCGGCGTCCAGCTCCGATTCCGGCACCGCCCGCGCCAAGAGGCCCATCGCCACCGCCTCGCCCGCGTCGAAACGTCGGCCCGACAGGAACACCCGCCGCGCCGCCGCCTCGCCCAGACGGGCGACAACATAGGGCCCGATGGTGGCCGGGATCAGCCCGAGCCGGGTCTCGGTCAGCGCGAAGCGCGCGGTATTCACGCCCACCGCTACGTCGCAGACCGACATAAGCCCCACCCCGCCGCCGAAGGCCTGCCCCTGCACCCGGCCAATCAGCGGCCTGGGCATGGTGTTCAGTGCGCCCAGCATCCCCGCCAGCCGCCGCGCGGCGGCGGCCCGGGTCGGGCCATCGGCCGCGATCTGGGCCTGCATCCAGGCCAGATCGCCGCCCGCGCAGAAACTGGCGCCATTGCCGGTCAGCACGACCACGCGCACCGCGGGATCGGCACCAAGCCGCTCGGCCGCCGCATGCAGCGCCGCGATCAGATCTTCGGACAGCGCGTTGTGCTTGTCGATCCGGTTCAGCACCAGACGCGCAACGCCGCGCCCGTCGATCTCGATCCCCAGTTCCTCACGCATCGCGCCCGTCTCCCTCGCCTGTGCGCATCGCGCGCGCCATCGCCGCCGCCGCCTGGATCACCGCCAGATCAAGCCCGGTCTCGTAGCCCAGTTCCGCCAGCCGCGCCGCCACCGCCTCGGTCGCCACATTGCCGGTGGCGCCCTTTGCATAGGGGCAACCGCCAAGCCCGCCCACCGCCGCGTCGAAGACCCGCAAGCCCAGAGACAGCGACGCCTCGATATTCGCCAGCGCCCGCCCCGCGGTGTCGTGGAAATGCCCCGCCAGCCGGTCGGGCGGCGCGACGTCGAGCACCGTACGCAGCATCGCGGATACGCTGTCCGGCGTGCCCTGCCCGATCGTGTCGCCAAGGGAGATCTCGTAGCAGCCAAGGCACATCAGCCGTTCGGCCACCTCGGCAACGCGCGCGGGCGGCGTCGGGCCGTCATAGGGGCAGTCGGTCACGCAGGAAATGTAGCCGCGCATGCGCATCCCGTCGGCCCGCGCCGCCTCGGCCACCGGGGCGAAACGGTCCAGGCTTTCGGCGATGGTCGCGTTGATATTGGCCCGGCTGAACCCTTCCGAGGCCGCGCCGAAAATCGCAATCTCGTCCGCGCCCGCGGCCTTGGCCCGTTCATAGCCCTGCATGTTCGGCGTCAGCGCGGCATAGCGCACGCCCGGAGCGCGGGCGATGCCCGCCAGCACCTCGGCGCCATCGGCCATCTGCGGCACCCATTTCGGGCTGACGAAACTTGCCACCTCGATCCGCCGGAACCCGGCACGCGACAGCATGTCGATCAGCGCGATCTTTTCAGCCGTGGGAATCGGGCGCTTCTCGTTCTGCAACCCGTCGCGCGGGCCGACCTCGAAGATCTCGACGCGCTCAGCCATCCTCGTCCTCCAGCCGGACCAGGGGCGCATGCGGTTCGACCTGGGTGCCCGGCGTGACCATCACCTCGGCCACCACGCCATCGCGCGGGGCGGTCAGGGTGTGTTCCATCTTCATCGCCTCGAGAATGGCCAGCGGTTCGCCGACCGTCACCGCCTGCCCTGCCGTGGCAAAGACCGCCTTGACAAGGCCCGGCATCGGCGCCTCGATCACGCCGGAATGGGCATGCACCGCCGCGGCCCTGTCCAGCGGATCAAGCGGCACGAAACCGAAGGTGCCCGCCTCCCCCGCAAAGACATGGATCGCGCCGCCCGCCCGCAGCACCGGCCCCGGCGCGCGGCCCGCGATGCGCCAGCCACCCGCGTCGCGATGCGCCTCGAGCAACTCGCCCGCGATCTCGACCTCTGCGCGGCCGGGGCCGGTGGCCATCACCACGCCCGTGATCTCCTCGCCCGCATGGGCCAGCGTCAGCATCCGACGGAGCGGCGACCAGAGCGCAAAGCCCGCAAGCGGCCCCTCGGGCAGCGCGGCGGCCTCCAGCAGAGCGGCGGCCTGCACGGCCAGCGAGGGGCCTGGCGCCTCGGTCAGCGCGGCAAGGTCGCGCTCGATCAGGCCCGTGTCCACCTCACCCCGCGCGAAACCTTCATGCCGGGCAAGACGGCCGAGAAAGGCCAGGTTCGTCACCGTGCCCGCCACCTGCGTCTCGTCCAGCGCGCGCGCCAGACGGTTCAGCGCGACCGCGCGGGTGGGGCCATGCACGACGATCTTGGCGATCATCGGGTCATAGAACGGGCTGATCCGGTCGCCCGTGCGCACGCCCGTATCGGCGCGCAGCCCGGGCGGAAAGGCCAGATGGGCCAGCGTTCCCGTGGCGGGCAGAAAGCCTGCGGGCACATCCTCGGCGTAAAGCCGCGCCTCGAAGGCATGGCCGGTCAGCGGGATGTCGTCCTGCCGCAGCGGCAGCCCCTCTCCGGCGGCGACGCGAAGCTGCCATTCCACCAGATCGAGGCCGGTGATCGCCTCGGTCACGGGATGTTCGACCTGAAGCCTTGTGTTCATCTCCATGAACCAGAACCGGTCGGGCCTCAGCCCGTCCGAGCCATCGACGATGAACTCGACCGTGCCCGCGCCCTTGTAGCCGATGGCCTTCGCCGCCCTGACCGCCGCCTCGCCCATCGCAGCGCGCATCTCGGCGGTCATGCCGGGCGCGGGGGCTTCCTCGATCACCTTCTGGTGGCGGCGTTGCAGCGAGCAGTCGCGTTCGTACAGATGCACGGCGTCCACCCCGTCGCCGAAGACCTGAACCTCGATATGGCGGGGTTTCTCGACATATTTCTCGATCAGCACTGCATCATTGCCAAAGGCATTGCGGGCCTCGGAGCGGGCGGCGGACAGGGCGGCGGGGAAATCGGCTGCGGCCAGCACCTTGCGCATGCCCTTGCCGCCGCCGCCCGCCACGGCCTTGATGAGCACGGGATAACCGATGGCCTCGGCCGCACCGGCCAGGTGTTCGTCATCCTGGTTGTCGCCGTGATAGCCCGGCACCACCGGAACGCCCGCCTGTTCCATCAGTGCCTTGGCCGCATCCTTCAGCCCCATCGCCCGGATCGCGGAGGCCGAAGGGCCGATGAAGGTGAGCCCCGCCGCCTCGACCGCATCGACGAAACCGGGGTTCTCGGACAGGAAGCCATAGCCCGGATGGATCGCCTGCGCCCCGGTGGCGCGGGCGGCCGCGATGATGCGCTCGGCGCGCAGGTAGCTTTCGGTCGGCGCTGCGCCTCCGATGGGCACCGCCTCGTCGGCGGCGGCGACATGGGCGGCGTATTCGTCAACGTCGGAATGGACGGCGACGGTTGCCACCCCCATCCGGCGGGCGGTGGCGATGATGCGGACCGCGATTTCGCCGCGGTTGGCGATGAGGATTTTCCTGAACATCCGTGCCTCTTGTTGCGGTCGCCTGGGGGGGGCCAGCCCCCCGCACCCCCCGGGGTATTTGGCCCAAGAAGAAGGAGGGGGCGGGGCTACATCCGGAACACGCCGAAGCGGGTTTCGGGGATGGGCGCATTCAGCGCGGCCGAGAGCGAGAGGGCGAGCACCGCGCGCGACTTGCGCGGGTCCACGATGCCGTCATCCCAGAGCCGGGCCGAGGCATAGAGCGGGTGGCTCTGGCGCTCGAACATCTCGATGGTGGGGCGCTTGAACTCGGCCTCCTCCTCGGGCGACCAGGTGGCGCCCGATCGTTCGATGGCGTCGCGCCTGACCGTCGCCAGCACGCCCGCCGCCTGTTCGCCGCCCATCACCGAGATGCGGGAATTGGGCCAGGTCCAGAGGAAGCGGGGCTGATAGGCGCGGCCGGCCATGCCGTAATTGCCCGCGCCGAAGGACCCGCCCACGATCATGGTGATCTTGGGCACATTGGTCGAGGCGACGGCCGTGACCATCTTGGCGCCGTGGCGCGCGATGCCCTCGTTTTCGTATTTGCGGCCGACCATGAAGCCGGTGACGTTCTGAAGGAAGATCAGCGGCGTGCCGCGCTGGGAGCAGAGTTCCACGAAATGCGCGCCCTTCTGGGCAGATTCCGAGAAGATCACGCCGTTATTGGCGATGATGCCCACGGGAATGCCCATGACATGGGCAAAGCCCGTGACCAGCGTCTCGCCGAAGCGCGGCTTGAACTCGTCGAAGCGCGAGCCGTCGACGATGCGCGCGATCACCTCGCGGATGTCATAGGGCGTGCGCAGGTCGGCGGGCACGACACCCAGCAATTCCTCGGGGTCATAGGCCGGGTCTTCGGGCGTTTCCAGCCGCACGGTTGCGGGTTTCTCGCGGTTGAGATGCGCGATTGCCCGGCGGGCGAGCGCCAGCGCATGGGCATCGTCCTCGGCCAGGTAATCCGCCACACCCGACAGCCGCGTATGCACGTCGCCGCCGCCCAGATCCTCGGCCGTGACCACCTCGCCGGTGGCGGCGCGCACCAGCGGGGGCCCGGCCAGGAAGATCGTGCCCTGCTCGCGCACGATGATGGTGACATCCGACATGGCGGGCACATAGGCGCCGCCCGCGGTGCAGGAGCCCATCACCGCGGCGATCTGGGGGATGCCCTTGGCCGACATCCGCGCCTGGTTGTAGAAGATGCGGCCGAAATGATCGCGATCGGGGAAGACCTCGTCCTGGTTGGGCAGGTTGGCGCCGCCCGAATCGACCAGATAGACGCAGGGCAGATGGCATTCCTCGGCGATTTCCTGGGCGCGGAGGTGTTTCTTGACCGTCAACGGGAAATAGGTGCCGCCCTTCACGGTGGCATCGTTGCAGACCACCATGACCTCCTGGCCATGCACCCGCCCGATGCCCGCAATCACGCCCGCCGCGGGCGCCTCGCCGCCATGGATGCCATGTGCGGCCGTCGCGCCGATTTCCAGGAACGGCGCGCCGGGATCGAGAAGGTTCGCCACCCGTTCGCGCGGGAGCATCTTGCCGCGCGCAAGATGGCGCTCGCGCGCCTTGGCGCCGCCGCCCAGCGCGGCCAGCGCGGCGGCCTCCTCGACCAGGCGCAACGCGTCCAGATGGGCGGCGCGGTTGGCGCGGAAGGCGTCCGAACCGGGGATCGCGGCAGAGGTCAGGCGCATGACCGAACCTCCCCAAGGCGGGCCGTCTTGCGGATCATGGGCATCGTTCCTCCCTTGGACCGACCCGCGCTGTCCCTCCCCCGGACGGCGCGGGCCCTGGGTCTACTTTGTCTGCATGTAGCGTAGCGCGTTTTCGTAGAACAACGCGCGTTCGGCCATCTGTTTCATCGTGCAACTGGCCGCGGCGGTCACGCGATAGGGCGTGCCGCGGCGCAATCCGGCCTCGATCCAGCAGCGGGTCTCGCTCCAGCGGTCCCACTCTGCCTGTTCCTTGGCCATGTCGTCGGTCATCTTCGCCTTCTGCTGCTGGGCCTCGGGCGTCTTGGCGAAGGCGGCATCGGCCTTTTCGGCTTCGGCCAGCATCGCCTTGAAGGCGACATCCATCCGGCCCTTCCAGTATTCGGCCTCGGATTGCAGGCACACCGCGCTGTCGCTGACCGAGGCGCCCTTGACCTTCTGGATGCAGGCGCGGGCCGCCTCGCCCACGCAGAGGAACGCGGCGCCGGGGCGCTTTTCCTTTTCCATGCAGGCCAGCGTCGCGTCGGGCTTGAACTCGATCACCTGCGCCGCGGCAGGACCGGCAAGCGCCAGCGTCGCGGCCAGAAGAAGGGGGAGTCGCATGGGATCACCTCTCAAAGTTGAGTTTGTGACTCAGCTTTACTCCATCGCCTTCATCAGTTCACGCCCCACCAGCATGCGCCGGATCTCGGATGTGCCGGCGCCGATCTCCATGAGCTTGGCATCGCGGAACAGCCGCGCCACGGCGCTGTCGGCAAGAAATCCAGCCCCGCCCATGGCTTGCACCGCCTGATGGGCCTGTTTCATCGCCTCTTCGGAGGCGTAAAGCACGCAGGCGGCGGCATCCTGGCGCGTCACCCGGCCGCGATCACAAGAGCGTGCAACGGCATAGACATAGGCCCGCGCGCTGTTCATCGCCGTATACATGTCGGCGATCTTGCCCTGCATCAGCTGGAAATTCCCGATCGACTGCCCGAACTGCTTGCGGTCGCGCATGTAGGGCATGATCTCGTCCAGACAGGCGGCCATGATTCCGGTGCCGATGCCGGCCAGGACCACGCGTTCGTAGTCCAGGCCCGACATCAGCACCCGAACGCCCTTGCCCTCCTCGCCAAGGACGTTCTCGAAGGGGACTTCCACATCGTCGAAGATCAGTTCGGCCGTGTTCGAGCCACGCATCCCGAGCTTGTCGAAATGCGGAGACGTGGAAAACCCCTTCATCGTTTTCTCGATGATGAAGGCCGTGATGCCCCTGGGCCCGGCCTCCGGATCGGTCTTGGCATAGACCACCAGCGTATCGGCATCGGGGCCGTTGGTGATCCAGTATTTCGTGCCGTTCAGCGTATAATAGCCGTTCTTCCTTTCGGCGCGCAGCTTCATCGACACCACGTCGGAGCCCGCCCCGGCCTCGGACATGGCCAGCGCGCCGACATGCTCGCCCGAGAGCAGGCCGGGCAGGTATTTGCGTTTCTGCGCGTCGGTGCCGTTCAGCTTGATCTGGTTCACGCACAGGTTCGAATGTGCCCCGTAGGACAGCGACACCGAGGCCGAGGCGCGCGCGATTTCCTCGACCGCGATCACATGGGCCAGATAGGACATGCCCGCGCCGCCATATTCCTCGGGCACGGTGATGCCCAGCAGCCCCAGCTCGCCCATCTCGCGCCAGAGCGCGTGCGGGAAGATGTTGGTGCGGTCGATTTCGGCCGCCATCGGCTTGACGCGCTCTTGCGCCCAGCGATGCACCATGTCGCGCAGCGCGGCGGTGTCCTCGTCGAGGTCGAATTCCATCGTGGCGGTGAACATCCGGCGCGCCTCCTCCCGGCACTTATTGAACGCTTGTTCATATAATACGCTTCCGGACCGCGGCGGTCAAAAAGAAACTGGGCGCTCCGACAGGAGCGCCCAATCCCGATCTCTGGCAAACAAAACTTTTACGTTACATACGCTTGCGTCGTCAGCCCTGGCGCCGCCGAAGCACCGCCAGCGTACCCAGCCCCGCGACAAGAAGCGGCAGCCCCGCGGGCAACGGGATCAGCGACGGATCGGACGCGACCCCATACTGGATGAAGTCGAATTCCATGATCTCCTGCGAGGTCACGTCGAAGGTGATCCAGGAGAAGCCGCCGGTGTCGATGATGCCGAAAAAGCCCGCGCCCGACCGGGTGACGGGCTGGAACAGATCAGCGATCACATTCCCGGCGCTGTCGCCATAGCTGACATTTGTGGCGGCATTGTCGAAGGACGACCAGTCGATGCCGAACGCGTTGATCGCGCTGGTGAAACTCAGCGTGATCGACCCGCTTCCGCTGAAGCCCAGCCCCTGCGCCCCCTCGGTCCGCGTCAGCGGATTCGAGCCGTAAAGCGTCAGACCGCCGACTCCGGCATAGGTGAGCGTGAATCCCCCGAAATCGGTGACCAGACCCGGATCCGCGACCAGCCCCTCGAACCCTTCGGTGGACAGCGTGCCGCCGAAATCCGCAGCCCAGTCCGCCCGCTCGGCCTGCAGCGTGCCAAGCCCCCCGGGCAGGATGGCCTCGGCGGTGTATGTCGTGGTGGCGCCAAACGCCATTGTTCCGGCAACGGCAAGAGCCGAAGCCAGTGAAAGGCTTCTGAACATCATCTTACTTCCCCTGTTACTACCTTCGCCGCAGATCGCGGCACCAACCCTGGTGACGAAATGTTAACACAGTTTCGTAAAACGCCAACCCGTGAGACCCCGGGACAGAGTCCACCCACCGCCGCTGCGCCGTTCTGCGGGGTGGCGGGACAGGGCCGGACAGCCCAGCCTGGACCCGTCCCGGATCCGAAAGGAGTCGCCATGATCCGCCCCACCCTGTTCGCCGCATTTCTCACCAGCCTGCCGCTCGCCCTGCCCGCACAGGAGATCGGGCGCGTCGGCGTGGACTGGACCGGAAACGACATCATCCTAGAAGCGGTGGCCGATCCCAAGGTGAAGGGGGTGACCTGCCACATCGCCTATTTCAGCCGTTCGCTGATCGACCGGCTGAGCCAGGGCAACTGGTTCGAGGATCCATCGAACGCCTCGATCGCCTGCCGCCAGACCGGCCCGATCGAGATCGGCACTATCGACCGCAGCCGAGGCGGCGAGGAAGTGTTTCGCGAAAGCCGGTCACTGGTGCTGAAATCGCTGCGCGTGCGGCGCGTGTTCGACGAGGCGAATCAGACGCTGATCTATCTGGTCCATGCCCGCGAACTGACACAAGGCTCGGCCAAGATGTCGATCTCGACCGTGCCGCTTTATCGCTCGGGCGCCGAGTAGCGGCCCCGGGCGCGGGCGCCCCGCTCAGCCGGCGGTGGCGCCTTCCTTCTTGTGATCGGTATGGATCATCAGCGGCGCCGCCTCCGAGGTCACCGCCTCCTCGTTGACCACCACCTCCTCGACGCTGTCCATGCCGGGCAGATCGAACATGGTATCCAGCAGGATATCCTCCATGATCGAGCGCAGGCCGCGCGCGCCTGTCTTGCGGGCAATCGCCCGCTTGGCGATGGCCGACAGCGCATCGGTGGTAAAGGTCAGCTTGACGCCCTCAAGCTCGAACAGTCGCTGATACTGCTTGACCAGCGCATTCTTGGGCTCGGTCAGAATTTGCACCAGCGCGGGCTCGTCCAGGTCCTGAAGCGTCGCGATCACCGGAAGGCGACCGACGAATTCGGGAATCAGGCCGAATTTCAGCAGATCCTCGGGTTCGAGTTCCTTGAACATCTCGCCCACGCCGCGGGTGTCGTTCTCCTTCACATCGGCGCCGAAACCGATGGCCGAACCCTTGCCGCGCTGGGCGATGATCTTTTCCAGCCCTGCAAAGGCGCCGCCGCAGATGAACAGGATGTTCGTGGTGTCGACCTGCAGGAACTCCTGCTGCGGATGCTTGCGCCCGCCCTGGGGCGGCACCGACGCGACCGTGCCTTCCATGATCTTCAGAAGCGCCTGCTGCACGCCTTCGCCGCTCACGTCCCGCGTGATCGAGGGGTTGTCGGACTTGCGGGTGATCTTGTCGACCTCGTCGATATAGACGATGCCGCGCTGGGCGCGTTCGACGTTGTATTCGGACGCCTGAAGCAGTTTCAGGATGATGTTCTCGACATCCTCGCCGACATAGCCCGCCTCGGTCAGCGTGGTCGCATCGGCCATGGTGAAGGGCACATCAAGGATGCGCGCCAGCGTCTGCGCCAGCAGCGTCTTACCACAGCCGGTGGGACCGATCAGCAGGATGTTCGATTTGGACAGCTCGATATCACCGGCCTTGGCGCCGTGGTTCAACCGCTTGTAATGGTTGTGCACCGCCACCGACAACACGCGCTTGGCATGCATCTGGCCGATCACATAATCGTCCAGCACCGAACAGATATCCTTGGGCGTCGGCACCCCGTCGGCGGATTTCAGGCCGGTGGCCTTGGTCTCCTCGCGGATGATGTCCATGCACAATTCGACGCATTCGTCGCAGATGAACACGGTCGGTCCGGCGATAAGCTTGCGCACCTCGTGCTGGCTCTTGCCGCAGAACGAGCAGTAGAGCGTGTTCTTGGAGTCGCTGCCTGAAGTCGTCGCCATATCGGTCCTCTGCGGTCGTTCTGTGCGGCCCGTCCGGACCCTTTAGCCCGGAAGGCAGCCATTGCGCCCCACGCCACCAAGCAGCGTAGGGCAGTCATTGCCGAGGCACAACGCCAAAATCCCGATGGATGGTTCCGGGTTCTGCGTCAGGCCTTGGTCCCCTCCACGGCTTCGCGGCTTTCAACGATCTGGTCGATCAGCCCCCAGGACTTGGCCGCCTCCGGGTCCATGAAGTTGTCCCGTTCTAGCGCGTCCACTACCGCCTGGAACTCCTGGCCGGTGTGTTTCACATAGATCTGGTTCAGCCGGTCCTTCAGCTTCTGCGTCTCCTGGGCATGGATCATGATATCCGTCGCCTGGCCCTGATAGCCGCCCGAGGGCTGGTGAACCATGATCCGCGAATTGGGCAGCGAGAAGCGCATGCCCGGCGCACCGGCGGCCAGCAGAAGCGAGCCCATGGACGCCGCCTGCCCCACCACCAGCGTCGAGACCTTGGGCTTGATGTACTGCATCGTGTCGTAGATCGACAGACCCGAAGTCACCACGCCACCGGGGCTGTTGATGTACATCGAGATGTCCTTGGTCGGATTCTCGGCCTCGAGATGCAGCAGTTGCGCCACGATCAACGAGGACATTCCGTCATGGATCGGCCCCGTGATGAAGATGATCCGCTCCTTCAGAAGGCGCGAGAAGATGTCATAGGCCCGTTCGCCGCGCGAGGTCTGCTCGACCACCATGGGCACGAGGGTGTTCATGTAATGGTCGATCATGTCGGTCATGTGCGCCTGCCTGAGGGATGCTGTACGGGCCGAATTGCCCCTGTCTCCCCGAAGTCTTAGTTCCGGCTCCGGGGGCCTGCAAGGGATAGCGCAAAATTGGAGCGTTGTCGGTCGATGTACCCCGGATCGCCCGAAGCGCAAGCAGCCGCGACCCCATTCGCTCAATTCGCGGGCGGCGCCTTGCGGATATCTCCGAGATCCAGCACCGGCGCCACGTCCAGATGCCCCGCATCCAGCAGCCCCGCCACCCTTTCCAGCGCAGCGACCAACATTGCCTGCTCCCAGTCGGGCAACGCCTCGAATGCGGCGACATAGCGGTCGTGCAGCGGGTCGGGCGCGCGCGCGATGGCCTCGCGCCCGGCCTCGGTCACGAAGATGTTCATCTGTCGGCGGTCGGCCTCCGAGCGGCGGCGCTCGACCAGGCCCTTGGCCACCAGCCGGTCGATCAATGTGGTCATCGTGGGCTGCGACACCCCCATCCGCGCCGAGATTGCCTTGGGTGTACTCTGACCCGTTTCGGCAACGATCTGCAACACGCGGATCTGCACCGGGGTCAGCCCAGCGGCGCGCGCCAGGTCGCGCCCGTAAAGCTCTGTCGCGCGCAGGATGCGGCGCAGGGCGATCAGGCTGACATCGGACCGTTTCAAGACACCTCCCTTGGCTGACGAAGCGACCGTTCCCACCGATCCGGGCGACTCGCAAGCGTCATTTTTTCGCTTTACGAAGCATTTATGACGCTTGCGACCCCATGAACTTCTGTCGACGAACCCATAAATCAGCCACTATAATGTTAGTTCTAGCGTTAAAACTCCGGCAATCCGCCAATAAACTTAGCCTGTTGAAATTTCTTATGACTAACTATATATGGGTCTGCAACAGGACGGAGGACAGAACATCATGGTCGAGACCATCGAAGCGAAACCGCTCTCTTGCACCGCGCCCATCACCTTCCGCCGCCCCACCGGGGCGGATGGCGAGGCGGTTTGGGCGCTGATCCGGGCATGCAAGCCGCTCGACGAAAACTCGCTCTACTGCAACCTGATCCAATGCGATCACTTCGGCGACACATGCATCCTTGCCGAGATCGAGGGGCAGGTCGTGGGCTGGATCTCGGCCTATCTGCTGCCCTCCGACCCCGAGACGCTGTTCGTCTGGCAGGTGGCCGTGTCCGGCCGCGCGCGCGGACGCGGACTCGGCCGCAAGATGCTGTTCGAACTTCTAGAACGCGACGCCTGCGCAGGCGTGATGCGGCTTCAGACCACGATCACACCGGACAATCACGCCTCCTGGGGACTGTTCCGTGGCATGGCCCGCCGCTTGGGCGCGCGCCTGACGGACAAGCCGCATTTCACGCGCGAGGACCATTTCGGCGGCCGCAACGCGACCGAGCACATGGTCACGATCCGGCTGGCCGAAGCGCTGCCGCTGGCCGCCTGATCCGACTCTCACCCGTTTCCAATTCGAAAACAAGGGGATGCCCCATGTCGACTGTTCCGACAGCCGAAACCGACATCTACGCGCGCCGCGAATCCGCCGTGCGCTCCTACTGCCGCAGCTTTCCGGTCAGCTTCGCCCGCGCCGAGGGCGCAACCCTGATCGATGCCGACGGCAATTCCTATATCGACTTTCTCGCAGGCTGTTCCTCGCTGAACTATGGCCATAACGACCCGGACATGAAGGCCGCGCTGGTCGAGCATATCCAGCGCGACGGGATCGCACACGCACTCGACATGCATACCGAGGAAAAGGCCGCCTTCCTGGCCGCCTTTGAGCACCATATCCTGCATCCGCGCGGGATGGAGCATCGCGTGATGATGACCGGCCCCACCGGCACCAACGCGGTCGAGGCCGCGCTGAAGCTGGCGCGCAAGGTGACGGGACGGCGCAATGTGATCGCCTTTGCCAACGGTTTCCACGGCATGACGCTGGGATCGCTCGCGCTGACCGGCAACGCGGGCAAGCGCGCGGGCGCGGGCACCGCCCTGCCCGACGTCACCCACCTGCCCTACGAGAACAGCCTGGGCGAGGACGTGGACACGCTGGAGCTGATCGAGACGCTGCTCACGAACCCCTCCTCCGGGATCGAGCCCCCCGCGGCCTTCGTCGTGGAACTGGTGCAGGGCGAAGGCGGGCTGAACGCCGCCTCCTGCGAATGGGTGCAGGGCATCGCGCGGATCGCCCGCGAACACGGCGCGCTGCTGATCGTCGACGACATCCAGGCCGGGATGGGCCGCACCGGCAGTTTCTTCAGCTTCGACCACATGGGCATCGAACCCGACATGGTGACGCTGGCGAAGTCGCTGTCGGGTTTCGGCCTGCCCTTTGCCTGCGTGCTGGTCCGGCCCGAACACGACATCTGGAAGCCGGCCGAGCATAACGGCACCTTCCGCGGCAACACCCACGCCTTCGTGACCGCCCGCGTCGCGCTGGAGAAGTTCTGGGCCGACGACACGTTGCGCAACCAGATTGCGCTGAAATCCCAGGTTCTGGAAGAACGGCTGAACACGATCGCCGCCCGGATCGAGGGGGCCCGTCTCAAGGGACGCGGCATGATGCGCGGCGTCGATGTCGGCTCGGGCGAACTTGCCGGCCGGATCTGCGCCGAAGCCTTCCGCCATGGCCTCGTGATCGAGACCTCGGGCGCCCATGACGAGGTGGTCAAGGTGCTCGCCCCCCTCACCATCCCTATGGAGCAGTTCCGCCAAGGTCTCGACATCCTGGAGGCCGCGGTGGAGACGCTCGTCCCTTTCCCGGTGGCGGCGGAGTAGGCCCATGATCGTGCGCGACTTTCACAAGCTCAAGAACACGAACCGCGCGGTCTCGGACGCGCAATGGACCTCGGTGCGCATGCTGCTGGCCGATGACGGGATGGGGTTTTCCTTCCACATCACCACGCTGGCCGCGGGGTCGGAACATACCTTCCACTACAAGCACCATTTCGAGAGCGTCTACTGCATCTCGGGGCGCGGCGCGATCACCGACCTCGCCTCGGGCGAGACCTTCGAGATCCGCCCCGGCGTGATGTATGCCCTCGATCAGCACGACCGCCACACGATCCGCGCCGACGAGGATCTGGTGATGGCCTGCTGCTTCAACCCGCCCGTCACGGGCGCCGAGGTGCACCGCGCAGACGGCTCCTACGCGCCGGCCGCGGCCCTCGCCGACTGACATTTCCAGACAAGGGCGCCCCCGGGGTCAACCCGGGCGGCGACAGGACAGTGACCAAGCATCCCCATACCGTCGAGAAGATCGGCGGCACCTCGATGAGCCGCGTCCACGAATTGTGCGACACGCTCTTCGTCGGCGACCGCGCGGGCGAGGCGCTCTATAACCGCGTCTTCGTGGTCTCGGCCTTCGCCGGGATCACCAACCTGTTGCTCGAACACAAGAAATCGGGCGAACCGGGCGTCTACGCGCTGTTCTCCAACGCCGACAACGACCACGGCTGGTCGGACGCGCTGAACCGCGTCGCCGACGCCATGCGTGCCGCCCATGCGCAGGTTCTGGATCACCCCGGCGACCTCGCCGCCGCCGACGATTTCGTGCGTGACCGCATCGAGGGCGCGCGCTCCTGCCTGATCGACCTGCAACGGCTCTGTTCCTACGGCCATTTCCGCCTCAGCCAACACATGGCGGTGATCCGCGAGTTGCTCTCGGGACTCGGCGAGGCGCAGTCCGCCTTCGTCACCGCCACGCTGTTGCGGCGAAAGGGCGTCGATGCCCGCTTCGTCGACCTCTCGGGCTGGCGCGACGAACGCGAGTGCAGCCTGGAAGAGCGCATCGTCGAGGGGCTGCGCGACGTGGACCTGTCGCGCGAAATGCCCATCGTCACGGGCTATGCCCAGTGCACAGAGGGGCTGATGGCCGAATTCGACCGCGGCTATTCCGAGGTGACCTTCTCGAAACTCGCCGTGCTGACCGGCGCTGCCGAGGCGATCATCCACAAGGAGTTCCACCTGTCCTCGGCCGACCCGAAGATCGTCGGCGCGGAAAATGTCGTGAAGCTGGGCCACACCAATTACGACGTGGCCGACCAGCTCTCGAACATGGGGATGGAGGCGGTGCACCCCAAGGCCGCCAAGATGCTGCGCCAGGCGGGCATCCCGCTGCGCGTGACCAATGCGTTCGAGCCGCGCGACCCCGGAACCCTGATCGACGAGGCCGAGGCGGGCGCTCCGCGGGTCGAGATGGTCACCGGCCTTGGCGTCTACGCGCTGGAACTGTTCGAACAGGACATGGTGGGGGTGAAGGGCTACGATTCCGCCATCCTGGAGGTGCTGACCCGCCACAAGGTGCGGATCGTGTCCAAGACATCGAACGCCAACACCATCACGCACTACCTCGATGCGGGGCTGAAATCCGTGCGCCGGGTCGAACGCGACCTCGCGGCGCGCTACCCGACCGCCTCTCTCAAGGCGCGCAACCTCGCCGTGGTGGCCGCCATCGGGCGCGACCTATCGGGGCTTCGGGTGCTCTCGCGCGGCCTCGCTGCGCTCGAAGCCGTCGGCATCGATCCCGTCGCCGTGCAACAGACCACCCGCGACGTGGACGCCCAGTTCGTTCTGCCCCGTGACCGGATGGAGGACGCGATCCGCGCGCTTCACGCCGTTCTGGTCGAGAACCGCAAGACCGCCCCGCGCCTGGCCGCCTGAGTCCGGCGCGGGGCGCGCACATGCCCCTTTCCCGACAAGACCGCGGAGCGCGCGCCCGGCGCCATCCCCTGCACCGGACCCCAATCCGGGGCAACTTTCCCAACCTGCCGGGCCATGTCGCCCACGGCCTTCTTCTTGGCCGAAATCCCCCCGCCGGAGGCGCGCGGGCCAAAGGCCCGCGCCACGCCCAACCCCGGCTGGCGCGGGGCGCCTGCGCCCCGCGCCAGCCGGGGGCGGGAGCGCACCCTCAGCCCAGTTCGACCACGCATCCCCCCGCGGCCGCGGCATCGGCCGCGTCATGGGTCACCAGAAGCACCGGCAGCCCCCGCGCCCGGGCGCGCGCAAAGACCATCTCGCGCACCTGCGCCCTCAGACCGGCATCCAGCCGCGAGAACGGCTCGTCCAGCAGCAGCGCGAGCGGCTCGGCCAGCAGCATCCGCATCAGGGCGACCCGCGCCTTTTGCCCGCCCGACAGCGTTGCCGGATCGCGATCCGCAAAGCCCGCCAGCCCGACCTCGGCAAGCGCCGCCGCCACGCGCGCCGCCCGCGCCGCCCGCCCCCGCACCGCGCGCGGCAGGCCGAAGGCCAGGTTGCCGCCGACGCTCAGATGCGGGAACAGCAGCTCCTCCTGATAGAGGATGCCCACTCGCCGCGCCTCGGGCGGCTGGCGCGTGATCTCGCACCCGTCAAGCCACACCAGCCCCGTCATCGCGAAGCTCGGTGCCAGCGTGCCCATGATCGCCGAAAGAAGCGTGGACTTGCCCGATCCCGACGGCCCCATCACGCTCAGAACCTCGCCCGGCGCGATCTCTGCCTCCAGCGCCACAAGCGGCACCCCGGCGCGCGTTATCCTCAGCCCCTCCAGCCGCAACCCCGCCATCAGCCTGCCCTCAGCCCGCGCCGGTTCGCCCACAGAATCCGCGGGGCCGCCAGCGCCAGCGCAAAGCCCGCCATCCCCACCAGAGTCTGCGCCAGCGCTGTGACCGCGATCGCCCGCCGGTCGCCGCCCGCGGCCAGAGCCACCGCCTCGGTCGTCAGTGTCTGCACCCGCCCGCCCCCGATCAGCAGCGTCGGCAGGTATTGCCCGACCGACACGGCAAAGCCCACCGCTGCCGCCGTCAGCACAGGGGCCAGAAGCATCGGCAGCCGCACCTGCCGGAAAACGCGCCCCCGCCCCGCCCCCAGCGCCGCCGCGACGCTGGCATAGCGCATGTCCCAGGCCCGCCAAGGCGCGGCCAGCGACAGGAACACATAGGGCAGCACAAAGACCAGATGCCCCAGGATCACCGCGCCCCGCCCCATATCGACGCCCAGCATCAGCGCGAACCCTTGCAAGCCCGGCAGGAACGCGACCTGCGGCACCAGAAGCGGCAGGTACAACAGCCACAGGCTGCGCGCCCCGGGCACCAGCCCGAACCGATGCTCGGCCTCCAGACAGGCCAGCACCAGCGCCAGCGCCAGAGCGGTCGCCGCCCCCGCGATCCAGAGCGTTTCAAGACCCGGCGCCAGAAGCCCCGGGCCATGCCGAAGCCAGCTTCGCGCACTGACCGTCTCGGGCCATGCCTCGGGAAAGGGCCAGAGCCCCGCCACCGACCACAGCCCCAGCCCCGCGAGCCCCGCGATCACCGCGCCCGTCGCCAGCATGGCCAGCCCCAGCCCGGCCAGCCGCAACACGCCATCGCCCTGCCGCCGCGCGCCCGCCTCCGCCCAGACCCGGCCCAACCGCCCGAGCACGACCTCGCCCAGCCGCCACAGGCCCAGCGCGCCGATCACCAGCGCCAGTTGCAGCACCGCCCCCGCCGCCGCCTGAAACCGCAGCGTCAGATCCGGGTCCGCCATCCAGCGCACCACCTGCACCGACAGCGGCGGCGGCGTGCCGGGCCCCAGGATGATCGCCACATCGACCACCGACATCGAATAGGCCAGCACCGCATAAACCGGCAGCCGGATCTGGGCATAGACGCACGGAAACACCGCCTTCAGCCAGCCCGTCACGGGCCCATAGCCCAGCGCGCGCGCAACCCCCATCCGCTGCGCGGGCCGAACCTGCGGAAGTGCTGCCAGCGTCATCAGCAACAGGAACGGCACCTCCTTGACCACCAGCCCCGCGACCATCGCCAGCCCCAGGGGGTCCTGCACGATCAACAGATCGGGCGGCCGCTCCCACCCCGTCGCCCAGGGCGACAGCGCGCGGGCGATCCAGCCCGAGGGCGCAATCAGGAAGGCAAGGCCAAAGGCCGCCGCCGCATGCGGGACCGACAGAAGCGGCGCCAGCGCCTGTTCCAGCCCCGCCATCGCCCGCGTCCCCTGCCAGCCCGCGACGAACAGCACCACGATGGCCAGCGAAACCACCGTCGCCGCCAGCCCCACCCCGACCGACAGCATCACCGCCCCCGGCAGGCCCGGCCAAGCCGCCAACGCCGCCATCGGCGCCAGGCTGAGCGCCCGCCCGCCCAATGCCGGGAAGACCCCCAGCGCCGGGGCCAGCGTGCCGACCAGCCCCGCCGTCACCGGCCCCAGCAGGACCAGAAGCGTCAGCAGCGGCGCGCCGCGCAGCGGGCGCATGGGCGGCTACTCGGCCAGGCCGAAGCGTTTGCCCCAATCGGCCTCGATCAGGCGCATCCAGGAGGGGTGCGGCTCGGGCAGCGCGGGGCCCAGTTCCTCGGGCGAGAGCGTGGCGATGCCCAGCTCCAGCGCCTCGAACCGCGCGCGATCCTCGGGCGACAGCTTGTCCATGGCCAGAACCGTGCCATAGCCCAGCACATCCGGATCCTGCGCCCGCGCCTGTGCCTCGGGCGACAGCAGGAAATCGGCCAGCACCATCGCGCCCGCCTTGGCATTGGCGTTGTAGGGGATCGCCACGAAGCTTGCATTGCCGATGGTGCCGCCCTCCAGCACCAGGGTCCGCACCGTGTCCGGCAATTGCCCGTTGGCAATCGCCGCCGACGCCTCGCCCGGGCTGAACGAGATCGCAAGGTCGATCTCGCCATCCGCCATAAGCTGCAATTGCCGCGGCCCGCTTGACGGATAGGCCCGGCCCTGCCGCCACAGATGCGGCGTCAGATCGTCCAGAAACGCCCAGAGCGGCGCGGTGACGGCCGCGTAATCGGCCTGATCGGCCGGGCGCTGCAACACGGAAGGGTCCTCGATCATCCCGTAAAGCGCCTGTTTCAGAAAGGTCGTGCCCAGGAAATCGGGCAGCTGCGGATAGGTGAAGCGGCCCGGATTGGCCGCCGCCCAATCCAGCAGCGCCGCCATGCTGCGGGGCGGATCGGGCAGCCGCGCGGTATCGTGATAGAACACCACCTGCGCCATCGCCCATGGGCTTTCCAGCCCCTCGGTCGGCACCGTGAAATCGGCCGTGACCGCGGGCTTGCCGTCCAAATCGACATAGCGCCAGTTCGGCAAATCCTCGGCCCAGGGGCCGAACAGCAGCCCCGCCTCCTTCATCGCCCTGAAATTCGGACCGTTGATCCAGATCAGGTCAACCGCGCCGCCGGTGTCCTTTCCGGCGGTCTTCTCGGCCAACACCCGGCTGACGGCATCCGCGGTATCGGCCAGCTTCACATGCTCGACCCGCACGCCATGGCGCGCCGCAACCTCGTCACCGGCCCAGCGGATGAAATCGTTGGTCGCCGCCGCCCCGCCCCAGGCGTGCCAGTAAACCACCTGTCCCCGCGCCTCCTCCAGAACCGCTTGCCAGTCGGAGGGGTCGGGATCGGACAGTGCGGCCCCCGGCCCCAGTGCGGTCAGGGCGACAAGAACGGCAAATCGGCGCATCGGCAGTCTCCTTCCGGTTTCACCGCCCTTATGCCAAGCCGCCACCTTCCCGCGAAGCCCCAAGCTTGAAAAACCCCGTGATCGACCGGCCCCGACTCCACAGCACCCTTCTTCTTGGCAAAAATACCCCCGCGCGGAGCGCGCGCCCGGCATCGCCGGGCGCCACGCCCAACCCCGGACAAGCGGGGCGAACGCCCCGCGCCGGCCGGGGGCGGGAGCCGCCCCTCACCCCGCAAGCCGCCGCCCGAGATAGCCCACCGCCAGCGACAGAGTCGCGATCTGCGGATAGTCCCGCTCGGGGATATCCACCCCGAGCGCCTTGTGCAGCACCGCCACAAGGTTCAGCACATCCATCGAGTCAAGCTCCAGATCTTCCTGCAGATGGTCGTCGGGTCCGATCGCTTCCGCTTCGATATCGGGCGCAACCGAGGTGAGCGCGGTCAGGTAGGCCGCACGGATCTCGTCTTCGGTCATGGCTCCTCCGGATGTTGCAAGTGCCGGTCGATCTCCAGCAGGAAACGTGCACCGATCCGTCCGTCGCTGACGCGGTGATCGGCGGCCAGTGTCGCGGTGACGCTCTGGCGGATCGTCACCACGCCTTCATGCACCATGGGCTTGGGCCGGGGCGCGCCAAAGCCCACAAGCGCCACCTGGGGCGGGTAGATGATACCCGCCATCACCTCGACCCCGGTCTCACCCAGGCTCGACAGCGTGATCGTGCCCTCCGTCAGTTCCGAACTGCGCAGCCGCCCGGACCGGGCGCGCGCGACCAGATCGCGCATCGCCGCCATCATCGCGTCAAGCTTCAGCAGATGCGCATCACGGATCGCGGGCGCGATCAGCCCGCCCCCGCGCAGCGCCACTGCCAATCCCAGATGCACAGCTGCCGCGGGCCGGAACCCCTCTTCGCCGTAATGACCATTGACCGCAGGCACCAATGCCGCCGCCCGCGCCACCGCGCGGGCGATCAGCGCCCCCATCAACAGCCGGTCCTCGGGCGGGCGCGCGGCGTTCTGCGCGGAGAGCCAGTCCGTCGATGCCTGAAGGTCGATCCGGTGGGCCAGATAGTAATGCGGGATCTCGCGTTTCGACTTTGCCATGGCAGACGCAATCGCCTTGCGCATCCCGGCGCGCGGGTCGGGGGCTTCTTGCGCGACCGCCTGCGCCCGCTCGACATCGGCCAGCAGGATCGCCCCGCCGGGGCCCGTGCCGGTCACCGTCGCCAGCGCGATCCCGCGTTCTGCCGCCAGCACCCGCGCTGCAGGCGACGCGGCAAGGCCCCGGGCAGCCGGACGTTGCGGCTGCGGCTCAGGCGTTTCGGGCGCAGCCGGTTCCGGCGCGACGACCTCAGTTCCCGGCGCCGCCTCCGGTTCGGTCGCCTCCCCCGCCCCCCGGATCCGCGCCAGCGGCGCGCCGACGGGCAGCGTCTGGCCGATCTCCGCCTCCAGCCGTTCGACAGTGCCCTCCTCGAAGATCTCGATCTCGATCGCCCCCTTCTGGGTCTCGACCACCGCCACGATATCGCCTCGCCGCACCCGGTCGCCCGGGCCGACCAGCCATTCGGTCAGGGTGCCCGCCTCCATATCGGCGCCAAGGGACGGCATGGTGAACAGCCCCATCGCTATCTCCCCATCACGCCCCGGACCGCGGCGACAATGCCCGCCACCTGCGGGATCGCGGCCTCTTCCAGGTGTTTGGGATAGGGGATCGGCACTTCCTCGGCGCAGACCCGGGCAAGCGGCGCATCCAGCGACCAGAAACACCGCTCGGCGATCCGCGCCATGATCTCGGCGGCCAGCGATCCGCTGCGCCAGCCCTCGTCCACCACCACCGCGCGGCGGGTGCGTCCGACGCTTTCCGCGATCGTCGCCTCGTCCAGCGGGCGCAGGGACCGAAGGTCGATCACCTCGGCCTCGATACCGTCCCCCGCCAGCGCCTCGGCGGCCTCCAGCACCTTCCAGAGCGAGCCACCATAGGTGATCAGGCTCACATCCCGCCCTGCCCGCCGGATCGCCGCGCGGTCGATGTCCACCGGCCCGGCGGCCTCGTCGATCTGGCCCTCACGGTTGTAAAGCATGACATTCTCGAAGATCAGCACCGGGTCCGGGTCTTCCAGCGCCGTCCACAGCATCCCCCGCGCATCCTCCAGCGTGGCCGGCGCCAGCACGCGCAAACCGGGGATATGGGCGAACCAGCCTTCCAGCGAATGGGAATGCTGCGCCGCCAGCTGCCGCCCCGCGCCGGTAGCCATACGGATCACCACCGGGCAACCGAACTGCCCGCCGGACATGTGCCGCAGGGTGGCCGCCGTGTTCAGGATCTGGTCCAGCGCCAGAAGCGAGAAGTTCACTGTCATCACCTCGACAATCGGCCGCATCCCCGCCACCGCCGCACCGATCCCCGCCCCGGTAAAACCCGCCTCGGACAGAGGCGTGTCGCGGATGCGCTCCTCGCCGAATTCGGCCATCAGCCCCTTGGTCACCGCATAGCAGCCGCCATAGGAGCCCACATCCTCGCCCATCAGGAACACCCGTTCATCGCGGATCAGCGCGTCGCGGATCGCCTGTTTCACCGCCTCGCGATAGGTCATCGTCACGCTGCGCCCCGAGGGCGCGGCGAGCGCGGGCGGATCCGGGCGGTCCTGGGCCATCACATGGCGGGCAAGCGTCTCGACCGGCTCCCACGCGCCTGCTTCGGCAAAGGCGACGGCTGCGTCGATCTCGGCCTCCACCTCGGCCTCCAGCCGGGTGACGTCGTCCTCGTGGATCAGCCCGGTTTCCAGCAGCCAACCGCGGAACCGCAGGATCGGCCCCTTCGCGCGCCATTCCTCGACCTCCCGCTTGTCGCGGTAAAGCTGGGCGTCGAACATCGAATGCGCCCGGAACCGGTAGGTCCGCGCCTCGAGGAAAACCGGCGCGCCGATTTCGCGGATCGCCGCGACCGCGCCGCGCGCCGCAGCCTCGACAGCAACCACATCCATCCCGTCGATCCTGCGCGCCCGCATCCCGTAGCTTTCCGCCTTACGCGTCAGATCGGTCTCGGCCTCGGTGCGCTCCAGCGCCGAGCCCATCGCGTACCCGTTGTTCTCGCAGACGAAGAGCACCGGCAGCCGCCAGAGCGCGGCAAGGTTCATCGCCTCATGGAACTCGCCCTCGGCCATGGCGCCCTCGCCGAAAAAGCAGGCCGTGACATTGGCCTCGCCCCGCAGCCGGTCGGCCAGTGCCAGTCCCGCGGCCAGAGGCAAGCCGCCCCCCACGATGGCATTCCCGCCATAGAAATTGTGCACGGCATCGAAGATATGCATCGAGCCGCCGCGCCCGCCGGAACTGCCATTGGCCTTGCCGAACATCTCTGCCATGACCTCGCCCATCGGCAGCCCGCGCGCCAGCGCATGGCCATGCTCGCGATAGGTCGCCACGATCCGGTCGTCCGGCCCCAGCACCGGGATGACGCCCACGGCAACCGCCTCCTGCCCGTCATAAAGATGCAGGAAGCCGCGAATCTTCTCGCGGGTGTAAAGCTCGGCACAGCGTGCCTCGAACTGGCGGATGCGGACCATCTGGCGCAGCAGCTCCAGAACATGCGCACGGGTGAGGTGGGGCTTGTCGGGGCTCATGTCTCGTCGGCCTCCAGCGTGGAAATGTCACCCTCGGGCAGGCCCAGTTCGCGCGCCTTCAAAAGCCTTCGCATGATCTTGCCCGAACGGGTCCGGGGCAGCGAGTGGCGGAACACCACCTCGCGCGGGGCGACCGTCGGCCCAAGCAGCTTACGGGCATGGCCGCGGATGGATTTTTCCAGTTCATCGGACGGTTCGAAGCCGGGATTGAGGCAGACATAGGCGCGCACCACCTCGCCCGCGGTCTCGTCCGGCAGGCCGATCACGGCGGCCTCTGCCACAGCCTCGTGCTCGATCAGTGCGCTTTCCACCTCGAAGGGGCCGATCAGGTGACCGGATGTCTTGATCAGATCATCGGCACGGCCCACGAACCAGTAATAGCCGTCGCCGTCGCGCATCGCCAGATCGCCGGTCAGATACCAGCCACCCGCAAAGCATTTCTCGTAGCGCGCCTGTTCGTGTAGATAGCCGCGCATCATCGACGGCCAGCCGGGCCGCAGCGCCAGTTCCCCGATCTCGCCCGCGCCCATTTCGCGCAGAGCTTCGCCCTCGCGCGCAACGATCCCTGCCACCTGCCCCGGCAGCGGCTTGCCCATCGACCCAGGCTGGATGTCCATCCCTTGCGTGTTGGCGATGACGATGCCCCCCGTCTCGGTCTGCCACCAGTTGTCGTGGAACGGCCGCCCGAAGACGCGGTTGGCCCAGACGACCGCCTCGGGGTTCAGCGGCTCGCCGACCGAGGCGAGGAAGCGGAGCGCAGAGAAATCGTAAGGTTTCGCCGCCTCCTCGCCCGCCCGCATCATCATCCGGATCGCGGTGGGGGCGGTATACCAGACCGCGATCCGCTCTTCCTGAAGCAGCCGATACCAGCGATCCAGGTCGAATTCTGCCTCGTCCACCAGCATATGCACCCGGTTCACCAGCGGCGCGATGATCCCGTAGGAGGTGCCCGTCACCCAGCCCGGATCGGCGGTGCACCAATAGCGCAGCCCCGGCTCCATCTCGAGCGCGTAGCGCCCCGTGGCGGCATGGGTCGCCACCGCCCCATGCACATGCACCGCCCCCTTGGGCCGCCCCGTCGTACCCGATGTGAAATGGATCAGCGCCATGTCCTCGGCGTCCATCGGCACGGGGGCGAACTCCCCGCAGGCAGCCGCCATCGCGGGGCCCAGCGCGACGCAGTCCTCGGGCGCCTCGTCGCCGACGATCAGGATCAGCTTCAGGGACGGCAGGTCCCGCCACCACGCCGCGATCTTTCGTCGGTAGATCGCCGCGGTGGTGACCAGTGCATTGGCCGCGCCGATCTCCATGCGCGTGCGGATCGGCTCGGGTCCGAAGGCCGAGAACAGCGGCGAGAAGACCATCCCCGCCTTCAGCGTGCCCAGCGCCGCGACATACAACTCCACCTCGCGGCCCATCAACCCGAACACCCGATCGCCCCGCCCGAGCCCGTGGGCGCGCAGCACATTGGCAAAGCGCGCGGTCTGGTCCGCGAGGTTGGCATAGGTGAACGCGCGCCGCGCGCCTTCCTTGCCAATCCAGGTCATCGCGGCGTCGTCGCCATGGCCCGCAGTCACATGCCGGTCCAGCGCCTCATGCGCGATGTTCAGCTTGCCAGTCGGCAGGCCGTCCAGCATCGCCCGCGCATCGTCCCAGACGAAGCGCGCGCGGATTTCCTCGGTCAGCACTGCACTTGCGCGGACATCGTCGGGTTTCGTGATGGTCTCGAACGCCATGTCTCCTCCTTCCATGGCGGGCGCGGGTCAGGTCATGCGTTCGGCCTCGGCCACGTTGCGCTTGACCGCCAGAAAGCTGTCCGGCGTGACCGAGATCGAGTCGATGCCATAGCCCACCAGCAGCCGGGCGAAATCCGGATCATTGCTGGGCGCCTGCCCGCAAAAGCCGACCTTGGCCCCGCAGGCATGCGCCCGCTCGATCACGCTGCGGATCATCCATTGCACGGCGGCGTTGCGTTCGTCGAACAGCGCCGCCAGATCGCCCGAATCCCGGTCCACCCCCAGCGTCAGTTGCGTCAGGTCGTTCGAGCCGATGGAAAACCCGTCAAAGCGGCGGGCGAATTCCTCGGCCAGGATCACGTTCGAGGGCACCTCGCACATGACATAGACCTGAAGCCCGTCTTCGCCGCGTTTCAGGCCGTTCGCCGCCATGACCTCAAGCACGCGGTCGGCCTCGTCGGGGGTGCGGCAGAACGGGATCATCACGATCACGTTGTCAAAGCCCATCACCTCGCGCAGGTGCCGGATCGCCCGGCATTCCAGCGCGAAGCCCGGCGCGTAAGCCGCCGAGTAGTAACGCGATGCCCCACGAAAGCCGATCATCGGGTTTTCCTCGTGCGGCTCGAACCCCGCGCCGCCCAGAAGCTCTGCATATTCGTTGGTCTTGAAATCGCTCATCCGCACGATCACCGGTTCGGGCCAGGCCGGGGCGGCGATGCGGCCCAGCCCCATCGCCAGCTTGCGGACAAAGAAATCCGGCCCGTCCGCATAGCCCGCACCCAGCGCCGCCAATGCGGCGCGCGTGGGCTCGTCCAGCCGCTCGGGATGGATCAGCGCCATCGGATGCGCCTTGATCGCGTTGCTGACCACGAATTCCATCCGCGCGAGCCCCACGCCCCCCGCAGGCAGCCGCCACCAGCGGATCGCCGCGCCGGGATTGGCCATGTTCAGCATCACCCGCGTCCGCGTCTCGGGTAGATCGGTGAGCGCGATATCCTCGATGCTGACTTCTGCGATGCCGTCATAGACATGCCCCGTCTCGCCCTCGGCGCAGGAGACCGTCACCACCTGTTCGTCATGCAGCAGATGGGTTGCATTGCCCGTGCCGACGATGGCGGGCAGGCCCAGTTCGCGGCTGACGATGGCGGCATGGCTGGTGCGTCCGCCATGATCGGTCACGATGGCGGCCGCGCGCTTCATGATCGGCACCCAGTCGGGATCGGTGATCGAGGTAACCAGGATCGCGCCATCCACGAAGCGCGCGATGTCCCGGGCGCTTTCGATCACGCAAACGGGGCCCGAGGCGACGGCACCGCCCACCGAAAGCCCGGAAACCAGCGTCCTGCCTTTCTGCCCGATGCGGAAGTTGCGAAACGCCCCCGCTTCGGCGCGGGACTGAACGGTCTCGGGCCGGGCCTGCACGATGAACAACTCGCCCGTCTCGCCATCGCGCGCCCATTCCATGTCCATCGGCATGCCGTAATGCCGCTCGATGGTGACGGCCATGCGGGCCAGCGCAAGGATTTCCTCGTCCGACAGCACGAAGCGCGCCCGCTCGGCCCGCGAGGTCGGAACGTTGCGGGTGGCGGTGCCGTCCGTCCCGTAAATCATCTTCTTCTGCTTGGACCCCAGCGCCTTTTCCAGGATCGGCACCAGGCCGGGGCGGTCGAGAAAGGGCTTGAAGACCTGGTATTCGTCGGGCGTAACCGCGCCTTGGACCACGTTCTCGCCCAGCCCCCAGGCGGCGTTGATGAGCACCAGATCGGGATAGCCCGTTTCGGTGTCGAGCGAGAACATCACGCCCGCGCCGCCCGTATCGGCACGCACCATCCGCTGCACGCCGACCGACAGCGCCACCTGCCCATGATCGAACCCCTTCAACTGGCGGTAGGTAATGGCCCGGTCGGTGAACAGCGAGGCAAAGCAGCGCCGACAGGCCGCCAGAAGCGCATCTGCGCCGCGGATGTTCAGGAACGTCTCCTGCTGGCCCGCGAAACTGGCATCGGGCAGATCCTCGGCCGTGGCCGAGGAACGCACCGCGACGGCAAGCGTCTCCTGCCCCTCGCGGCGGCAAAGCTCGGCATAGGCCGCGCGGATGTCACCTTCGATCTCCTCGGGCCATTCGCCGTCGCGGATCATCCGGCGGATCCTGTCGCCCGCCTCGGCCAGTTCGATCCGGTGGCCCGCAAGCGCCGCCAACGTTTCCGCGATGCGCGCTTCAAGCCCGTTGTGGCGCAGAAAGGCGCGATAGGCGTCCGCCGTGGTCGCGAAACCGTCCGGCACCCGGATGCCCTGACCTGCCAGCGCCGCCACCATCTCGCCGAGTGAAGCATTCTTGCCGCCCACGCGGACGACATCGCCACGACGCAGGCCTTCGAACCAAGCCACATGCTGGGCCATCTTCCGTCCTCCCCTCGGCGTGACGTCCCTCTGCGTCAACCTAGGCGGACGGCAGCGCCATGCGCGTTGATCGGTGTCAAGGCGACGGCCGGGCAGACACGGTATCCGCACGCTCGGCCGCACCGCCCCTGGATCACGATTTCCCCAGCGGCGGGGATGAAACGGACGCACATGCGGTAACGGTCGGCGCTGATATTCGTCTCGCCTCGGTGGCGGAACACACTGTACCCGACTGCGGCGATCCTTGCCTTTGGGTGGGTTTGGGCGATCCGGTCGAGGGCGCGGGTGAGGGCGGCGGCGTCTGCCTGCGGCTGCTTCATGGCCGACAGGGGCATGCCGTCCCCGTCTGTCGCCCGCATCTGCGGCCCGTTGCCGATCCGGTCGATCTCGCCCAGGATCCGGGGGTCGGGCTCGGCGCCGGGGTCGGCCAGATCGAACAGCCCGA
>NZ_SLVM01000024.1 GCF_004339675.1 Rhodovulum steppense | reverse complement strand
CTCCGCGCATAAGGGACGTCGTTACCGACGTCGCTATGCACGTGTCTTAGGCCATCAAGCCCCACGCAGGCAGGCGGTGGCAATCGGGCGGTTACAAGGGGCTTGAAAGGCGGGCGCCCCCGCGCATGCGGGAATTCGAGGCAAGAAGGCTCAGAAGGGCAGGTTTGATGGATCGGGACGAGTCGAGCAAAAGTCGGCCTACAATGCCCGCGCCCCCTGGAATGACCGACTCGGAGACATCTTCCATGTCTGCGGCACGGGGCAATGCCAAGGCAGGGGCTGAGCGGCCCGATCCTGGGACCTCGCCGGGATGCGTTCTGGATGACGCCGACATCACGCCGCATCTTCTTGACCATCAGACCCGAGAACTTGCGAACGCACTTGCTACTGCGGAAATCGAGAGCGAGTACTATCGGGGCCTCTTCGAAACGGCTCCGCTGCCAGTCCTTGTTCTGGACCGCTCAGGCGTCATACGCCGGGCCAACCTCACGGCAGAACGTGTTTTCGGTGTCCGCGACCCTGCCCCGCTCGTCAACCGTTCGATCTACCGCCTGATCGATACCGATTCGGCAAACGGGCTTCACCAGTACCTCTCCGGAGGCGCGAGGCTGACCACCAGCCCGCGCGATACGCTGCGGCAGCACTTCATGATCGACATCTTGCCAAAGGGAAACGGCACTGCCCATCTCACGATGGAGGCTCACCTAGCCTGGCTTCCAATCATCTCGTCGGACGTCGGAGACGTTCAGATGCTGCTCGTTGACCGCACGAAAGCCGCCGAGCGGGAAAAACAGCAAATGTTGAGTGAAGCCTTTCTCAAGGAAGCCTCATCGTTGATGCATGCCTTCGATCGCGAAGGAGAACTTACTTTCGCAAACGCCATGACCGAGGCACATACGCAAGGGATTGAATCGGATATTCGCAAGGTGCGCAGCAGGTTCAACGGCCTTCTTGGCTCGCGCGCGATGGATATAGAGGTCCTGACCTCGGGTCGGCCCTGTTTTGCGCCGGGCATTCACGTCACGCCTTCTGGAGAAAGACGCAATGTCATCATCGGAAAGTTCCCGATCCGCGACGAGAGCGGCTCCCATGTAGCCGTCGGCGGAATTTCGACAGACATTACGGAATTGGTAGAGCCAAAATCCGATCTCGAAAGGGTCTTCAATCAAGTCACGGCCAGTGCCGGACGAGACCCGCTGACGCGTTTGCTGAACCGTACAGGGTTCATGGAACAAATCAATGAAGAGATAAGACGTGCAGAAGCCAGCGGATCGGAACTTTTCCTGAGCTTCATCGACATTGACGGCTTCAAGGAAACGAACGACGTCATGGGACACGAGGTAGGCGACGCCCTGCTTTGTGCCATTGCACGGCGCATGGAAGACGCAATCGGAGAAACGGGCCATGTAGCGCGTTTTGGCGGCGACGAGTTCGTTCTTCTTCTGGCCAACCGCACTGTTAATGAGGCCGAGGCCTGTCTGGAGTGTGTCCTTGATGGCATTCGCATGCCATATGAAGTAGCGGGGACACAAATTATCCTTACATGCAGCGTCGGGCTCAGCACCTTTCCCCGTGATGGCACGAGTGCGGAAGAACTCTTGCGGGCAGCCGATCTCGCGCTTTACGCCTCCAAAGCGGGAGGTCGCGACCGTATCACGCAATGCAGCGATGCTTTACGAACCGACAGTGAGAGGCGGTTAAGGATCCTCAGCTCACTCCGCAAGGCGCTATCCGAAGATAGTTTCCGGCTCGTATTCCAGCCAAAGGTCGATCTCCACAACAGTCGGAGGATTGTCGGTGCAGAAGCTCTTCTGAGGTGGAAAGATCCGCTTCTCGGCGAAGTCGCGCCACTGGAATTTGTGCCGCTCGCAGAGCTAAACGGGCTGAGCAACGCGCTGGATCTGCGCGTCCTGAAGCTCTTCGTGGAACAGCAGAAAAGCCTTTTTTCAAGAGGCGTCTTCCTGCCGATATCGGTAAATATTTCGGCGCGATCTCTTTATGCGGCAAACTTTGTAAAAACGGTTATTTCATTTCTTGATTTTAACGGAATACCAACAAAGTATCTGATCATGGAGATAACCGAAACATCACTTTTGCGCTTTTCGTCCGATATAATCGAGCGCCTCGGGCAGCTTTCTTCCGCGGGCATCCGCCTCTCGATCGACGATTTTGGAATGGGGTATGCATCGCTTTTGTATCTTCAGAAAATGAACACGAGCGAACTCAAGATAGATCGCAGCTTCGTCGCGAATCTCGGAATTGGTGAAACGCAAACGGAACGGATTGTGCAGGCAATTCTTATTATGGGTCGAGGTCTTGACATCGATGTCGTCGCAGAGGGAATAGAAACAGAGACGCAGAGGGAATGGCTTGTGAATAACGGATGCGCAGTCGGACAAGGCTTCCTTTTCAAGAGGCCACAAGAGCGCAAAAGTTTCGAGAGGCTGCTGATATAGGGAAAATGTCCCTGGAAATACGCATCGATCGCCCGAATTTTATATCATCTTGCCCTCCCGCTCCGGGGTTTGGCAGCTCGCCTTGGAAAGCCTGCAGGCGATTTATGGCATCTGCCCTGAACAACTCCAGCTACTTGCTCTTTTTCGTCGCATCACACAGACTGAAAGCGGTGTGCTGGATTTGCATCGGAAAGCCCCCTAAAATCGAAGCACAAGAATGCGAAAAAACTTTCTCGACTTTCCTGCGCTGCGCAATTCCTAATCTATTGGAGGATGGCTTTGAGCCTTCAGGAGCTCTTCAATTGCAGCCTTTACGGCATTGAGCCCTTCTTCCTCGGCAAGATAGTAGCAAAGCAGCAATGATCTTCGTTCAAGAATCATGTTCTTGTCGGACGCTGCGCTTTGGCAATTTTGCTTCGACTCCGTCAACTCGAAAAAATCCTTTGCACTGACGGGCTAACTGGTGACTGGAAACACAGCAACAGCGCCCCCACCGAAGAAAATTAAAGCAATGCGGTCATTGTAGCCCAATATTGGCGGCCGGTAAAGCCCCCAGTTCGTCTGCATGAATTTCGGCGGACGACCTCAATTATCTTGTATCGATGCTCCTCATTTCTTCCTCAAATGCAATAATCAGGCCATTAATCGCTATCCTGAGTTTCGGATCCTGTGTCTCTTTGATGGTTTCCTTGGCCTGCCGATATAGCTCTTCAAGTATAGCCGTCGCGGGGGTGCCTTGCATGTGGTGGCTCCTTGATATGGCCGCTGGCGTCTGTCGCAGACCGGTCGAACGCGACCGTATACTTAACACATCCGTCGCTCCATTCGCTTGTTTGGTTTTCCCAGATTCGCGTAGTCCATCAGTCCGTAACCCATTGAAATATATAACTTGACCCCGCACGATTCATCGTCAACTGACGTTGGAGCCAGGGCGCAGCTTTGTGCGCTTGGGGTTCCCGTACCTGGACGGACGTGGAGGTGATCGCCTGTGGCAGGTTTTGAGTGCCGCCGCGCCTCTCCTGCTGCGCTACGTTGTTCGGGCCGAACGCCACCAGGAGCCAAGGGGCAGCGACAAGCTGTATGCCCTGCACGAGCCCGCGGTCGACTGCATCTCGAAAGGCGAGGCCCGCATCCGGTACGAGTTCGGCTGCAAGGTCGGCTTGGCCACCACGCTCGACAGGGGCTTCGTGTTTGGCATGTGGTCCCCGCCGGGCAATCGCTCGATGATGGCCACACCCCTAGGAGGCCATTGAGCAGGTGCCGATCCTGACGGGTCGCACACACGCCCAAGCTAGCTGTTGTCGACCGCGACTATCGCGGACATGGCATCACCAGCACCCGCCGAGGCCAGACGCCGTCGCTGACCAGACTCCTCCGGCGACGAAGCGCCATCGAGCCGGAGACCAGGCACATGAAGACCGGCGGACGCCTCGCTCGCTGCCCCCTCAAGGGCACCATCAGCGATGCCATCTTCGCCGTCCTCTACGGCTGCCGCCAGAACATCCACAAGATCCTCGCCCACCTGAGAGCGCTTCTTCCCTCCGTCGTCACCCTCGTCCTGGCGTTGCTCCAGCAGGAGAAATTTCGGCAATACAGCCCCCCGGCCGCCGGACCGCGCTGTTCAGGCTGAACCAGCTACCCTTCGCGCCTGCGGGATGCGCAGCTCGCCCGACTCCAGCGCGGGTCTGCCAATCCATGTCACGGTAGCCGGTTACAGCGGGGCCAAACGCGGAGCCCTCCCGCCATAGGTCGTGCCCGTCACGGAATTGACACTCAGGTCCATCAGGCGCTCGACCGCAAACCGATCATCTCATGCAAATCAGCGTCAGGGATTCTCTCGACGAGGTTGCGCGGCTTCATTATGATCGGTGATCATCGGTGAAATCTCCGAGCCGGTTCAAACCTTAACCGGAGAAAGATGTTAAGCCATTCGGATCACTCGACGTAAGGTTGAGCTTCCAATGGATCTTTCCATGTGCTAGCCGTCTCCTTGGAGTTAGCGGTGATCGTGAGTGCGTTGAAGGCCGCATGTAGAGCGATGAGACCATTGTGAATGGGATACTTGTTGCGCGGCAAGCAGGTGCTCGGGTCGGCAGATGGGCGCCGGACAACGAGCAGATACTACGGTTGAAGACGAGGAGCTTCCGATCTTGGAGGTTGGATCAGATAACAAGTGGGCGCTGCCGTTCCTGGAGTTTCTTCAAAACGCTTCGAATATGGAAGAACTGCAGCTTTCTGCCCAACGGCTCCGAGACGACCTGTCTGTGCTTCATGTTGTTTATCATTGGGTGAACAGTGCGGGGCGGCGTTTTGGGGTGGGAACGTATAGCACGGCCTGGGTTGATCGATATTTAGATCGTAACTACGTTCATATTGACCCGGTAATAGCTGGATGCGCTCAGCGCAGCGGGATCACAAACTGGAAAGAATTCGACTGGTCGAGCAAGACTTCAAGAGATTTTCTTACAGACGCCCTTCAGCATGGCGTTGGAAACCAAGGCCTTTCCATTCCAATACACGGGCCCAGTGCGAGGTTTTCAATACTTACCATAAATGATTATTGTGATGACATGGAGTGGGAGGAGTTTACTCAAACCAATGGACGCCCCCTTACTCTCATCGCGCATGAAATAGATCGAAAAGCACAGGAGTTGGACGGTGGTTACGGGCCTTCCCGCATAGTGCCTCTCTCTCCTCGAGAATTGAGCGTCTTGACTCTTCTTGCGCAGGGACAAAGCCGAGCACAAGCCGCAGCTGAACTCGACATTTCGCAACACACTCTACGCGTATATATCGAGACAGCCCGAAATAAACTCGGCGCAACGAACACCACGCACGCCGTTGCCCGCGCCTTGCGAAACGGCCTTATCGTGCTTTAGGAGAGCGTGATGGTAACGGAGTATCGTAGACATTCCGGCCATCCATGAACTGACCACGGGTACAAATTTCGACCAAGCGCCCGGACATAAAAGACGAGATAGGCGATTGGTTCGCCAGAGATCAACCCATATTCATGATTCCCGAAAGGCCCGGTCGAAATATATCGCCAGCGGACGCATGAGATAGGACAAGGCCGTACGCTCGCTGGTTTTCAAGAATGTCTCGACCGGCATGCCAGGTAGAAGCCTGAGATCTGGACGGGTGGCCAGGATCGAAATGTCGGGTTCTATAATTACCTCGTAGTATGTGGCCCGCGTTGCCGCATCGGTCAGGGCGTCGGGCGAGACCCGCAGCACCTTACCGTCGAATTGTGGCGTGATACGGCTGTCGAATGTAGTCAGCTGCAGCGACACCATCTGCCCTGGGAACACCTGATCGACATCCGTGGTCTCTATTCTTGCTGAAATCAGTAACCCCTGATCGCCAGGCACCACATACATCATTGGTTCGGCTGCTTTCACAACCGAACTGATCGCGAACACGGTGGATCCGAGCACAATGCCATCGGCTGGGCTGCGCACGTCCAGCCGCGCGAGTTGCTCGGTAAGGCTCAGGCGTCGCTCACGCAATTCGATCTCGGAATATTGTAAGTCGCGCAGTTGGCTGATGGCATCTTCGCGACGGTTCTCTTTCAGACGTAAACCTTTGATCGCCTGTTCCGATATACGAGCACGCAACTCCGCGGCCTGTGATGTGAGCCGACCGATATCACCTTCCAGGCCGGCCTGGTTGCGCTGCAGTTCGAGGACCTGCCCTACCGGAATAAGGTTCTGCTCATATAATGTCATCTTGCTTGTCAGTTCGCGCTCTATAAGGGTGAGCTGCTTGTTCAGTGCTGTGACTTGAGCGCTCGTGCCCTGAATCTGCTTCTCGATCTGCACTGCCTGCTCGTGTAGTTGTTCCGTCTCTTGGACGAGGGCGAGCCTGCGCGCCACGAACAGGCTCTCCTGGCCTTCTATTTGGCCCTGAGTCCAAAACAGATCGAGATGAGAAAACTCTTCAGGAACCTGCAAGACCATTTTTTCAGCGCCATCACGCTCTGCTTCGAGCCGGACTTTGCGGGCGTGGAGTTCCATCAGCTGTTGTTCGATGATGGCGAGTTCCGAACGAATGAAGGTTCCATCCAGACGAACCACGACATCGCCAGCTTTTACTTTGTCGCCCTCCTTCGCCAGAATCTCGCCCACAACACCTCCGTGGGGATGCTGGACCACCTGACGTTCTGACTCGACCTTGATTGTCCCGGAAGCGATGATGGCCCCCGAGATATTGGCGGTTGCGCCCCAAACCCCGACCCCGCCGACGAGCAGAAACATGGCTATTGCGCCAAGGGCAAGAGGTAGTTTGGCGGAAGGCATGTCGGAGTTATTCACGCCGCAGCTCCTTCCGGCAGAGTTTCTTGTTTCGGAAGAATGGGTTTTTTGGGTTCATAGGAATTACGCCCGGGAGGTTGGACCATTTTGTCTCGCGGACCGAATGCTTTCTGACTACCCTGATCCAGCACCAGAAGGTTATCGCACACTGCGATAGCGGAAGGCCTGTGCGTCATGATCAACACCGATTTCCCCGCTGCTTTCATGTCGGCCACCACGTTGTTCAGTGCCTCGGATCCGGCGGCGTCGAGGGCTGAGTTTGGTTCATCAAGGACCAAGAGAACCGGGTCATGGTAGAGTGCCCGGGCTAGCGCCAGCCGTTGGCGCTGACCGCCCGATAGCAGCCGGTCACCCTCTTGAAGCAAGGTGTCATACCCTTTCGGCAGTTTGAGCACGATTTCGTGGGCCCGAGCGAGCTGAGCTGCCTTTATGACACGCGTGGTGTCGGGCTGCTGCGCCATGTGTGCGATGTTCTCTGCCACCGTGCCGTCAAAGAAGCGCACATCCTGGGGCAGACAGCCTATCAGCCGACCAAGCCGTTCTGCCCCGTACTGATCCAGCGTAGCACCCCCTAACCGTACATCTCCAGTCGATGCCGGGCACAGGCCCTGGATCACGCTTGCAAGACTGCTTTTTCCCGCTCCAGAGTTGCCGATGACCCCAAGAACTTCGCCTGGATTGATGTGGAAACTGATACCTTGAAGAATAGGCGGCGAGCCCGGAGCGCCCCGCAGACCGACATTGGAGATCACCAGCCTGGCGTCAGGCTCGGGCAGTTCAATCGGTGCATTTCGCGTTGGTATCATTTCGAGAAATGCGTTCAGCGTTTTCCAGCCCGAGCGCGCTCTCTGGATCATCGCCCACTGGCCCAGAACCTGTTCGACAGGTGCTAGCGCGCGCCCCAGCAGAATGGAACCTGCAATCATCGCACCCGCGGTCATCTCGTGTTTCAGAACCAGCCAAGCACCAAGAGCCAGCATGGCGGATTGCAGATACAGACGAAACGCTTTGGTAAAGCTCGTAAAGGTTCCTGTCTTGTCGTTTGCAACGAGGCTCTCTTGACCGGCGCGGCCCATAAGTCTCTGCCAACGGTCGGTCATGGCCCTGGTCATCCCCTGCGACCAGACCAGTGCGGCACTCTCCTCAGCTTGCCGGGCAAGCCGTTGAGCCTGCGTTGAAAGCCCCTGTGCCCCTTCGAGGGACTTCCTGGTCAAGACCCGGTTGAGCAACGTAACGGTCAACAAGATGAATGCGCCCGCCAGCGCCAGCCAACCCAGGGAAGGGTGGAAAAGAAATATGGCGAAAAGAAAGAATGGCGTCCACGGCATGTCGAAAATCGCCAAAAGAGCCGGAGAACTGAAAAGGCTGCGCACGGCGTCCAAATCCTGCAAGGCGCCATCACCCGGACCGCGCCCCCTGCGCAGAGCGGCACGCTCGATGAAAGCTGCGAAAATACGTTGACCCATTGATGCCTGAAGCCGAACGCCGATCCGCGCCATTACCCGGCCACGCGAAAACTCCAGAATCCAGTAAAAGAAGTAAAGCGCCGAGACCAGGATCAGAAGCGCTACCAGGGTTTCCTCGGATCGAGACCCCAGAACCCGATCGTAGACCTGCAACATGAAAAGTGGCCCTGTCAGCATCAGGAGATTAGTGAAGACGCTAAAAGCCATTATTGCGAGCAGCAGTTTGCTGCTGTGTGCGCTTGCCAAGGTGAATTCGTGCTGTCCGGACTGACTTTTCATTGGAGATCCCCTGGCAGGTCTGGAGTGAACGCGCGCAAGGGTGAGACCCGAAGCCACCCGAGGCATGCCGCACGACACGCGAAGTCTGAAGGAAATTGGCAAACAAATCGTAACCGCAGGCCGAGTTGGGGCATCCCGACATGTCGGCTTTGACTCCGCGGCCGCGTCCCACATGAAACGCCCTGTCGGGGGGCGACCGGCCGTGGCTCGGATGTGGCTGCACGAGCTGCGCTACCAGGCCGAGACCCAGGGCAATCGCATATGGGCTCAGGTTTCCGCTAAGCCTTTGAGAACGTTTCGGAGGAAGTCATCGTCCCAGCCTGCTCTCTTGAGCTTGATGGAAAGAGAGCCCTTTGACGTGTCCCTGCGCATGACATCGAGAGCGCGGCGGCGCAGGATGGCGATGTTGCCCGGACCGTTATCCTTTCGGTTGCGCGCGGCATCTTCGCGGAACGACACGTCCAACTGCCAGTGCAGGCTGTTCTCGATGGCCCAGTGGGCGCGTACGGTCGCGAGCAGGACCTCTGGCGTCGGCACCCAGGACAGCGCAAAGTACCTCGTCTCCGAGGTTGTGCCGTCGGTCGTCTTGCGGGTGGCCTCTACCCGGCCAAAGGCCTTCAGGCCCGGGAATTCGTGATGTTCAGCCAAGCCCTTGCTGGATACGACAACCGACTTTCGGGTCTCGGTCCGACCGTGGCCGACGTCCTCGGCAACGGCGCTGGGGTGCGCATCCGGCTGTGGGCCGAAGCAGGCCCGGGCATCGGACAGGAGCGAGTCCTGGTTGGCCTTGAGCGCCAGGCACCAGTCGCCACCGCCGACGTTGATCTCCGCAACCGTGCGGCGATTGCAGTGCAGGGCATCGGCGGTCACCATCTTTCCCTTGAGCGCGATCAGGCCGAGCGCTTCGATCGCGGCCTCCAGTTCCGAGCCCCGATCGGCCGGCACGCTGGCCAGCGTCAGGCGCAGCCGCGCCGCGTAGGCCGAGACCATCATCCGGGTCCGCACGCTCTCGCCCGCATCGCGGGCACCGCGCAGGGCCTTGCCGTCAACGGCAATCACATCGCCGTCCTGAAGGAGAGCCGCGACATCGGCCAGCACGCGCCCGAAGGCCGCGTCGAGCGCCTTCGGATCGATCATCCGGAACACGACCGAGAAGGTGTCATGCGACGGCACCGCGTGCTTGAGCTTGAGGAAGTGCCTGAAAACGCTTTCCTTTGCGCGCCCGAAGGCCGCCATCTCGGCGCAGGAGGTTGCGCCGCAAAGCACCGACACGAAGGCGATGACGAGCAGCTCGCCAAGGTCATGTCGGGCGTTCTCGGCGCGGGGATCGGGGACATCTTCGAAGCACTGAGCCTGCAAACACCCATCTGAAACGGCCATGTTGTGGCAAAAGCGGGTATCCCGCTTCAACAATATCAATCGTTTACGCGTTTAGCTGTTGAAGTTGGGCGGCGTCGATGCCTTCGCGTACGACGAGGTTCTGCTCCTGATCTCGCTACGCGCCTATGAGGTCATGCACATCGCCCGCCGCGCCATGGCGGCTGGCACCGGGGCTGGAGCCTGCACCGCCTGCGCGAACGCGTGCTGCGCGCCGACGCCCGGCTGAACCTGTCCCCGGCCGCCGTATGATGCTCGCATCGTCTGCCGTCGCCGCACCGTTCCGGAGAATCCTCTGGCCCAGGATCAACGCCTTGCACTGGTCCGGCCCCTGAGCCGGACCGCCTCCACCCCGACCCGATCGTCCGCCGGACGCTCCAGCAACCGCTCCCGCATGGCTGACCCTCGGAGCCAACACCCGCCCGGGAGTCGTATCGCCACCAGAACACAAGCCAGAGAAGACCGCCCTCACGCCCAGCCGAGCGGCGGCCCCCCAAACCGCCCGAAAGCAGCACCTTGGTTCCAATGCCAGCCCGCCGGTGAATATCGCGGGATCACGCAGGAGCAGTACGAAAATTGCTCGACCCACGGCTTGATTTCCAGATCACAAATGTCCAATAACAAAAGAAGATGAGCAATGGCAGGGTAGCGTGGATGAGGTCCGGCAGTCCGGGGGAGATGAGACGGAAAGCCGATACTGCGGGCAGAACGAATGCATGAGCAACATAAATTGCGAGAGGATTGCGTCCTGTATGCTCAAGAAAAAATGAGAAAAATGGAATTCGTACTCTGTCGAAACAGGCGATTATTGCAAACATCACACCGCAAACGGCGAAAAGATACCAAATTTGTGGCGGCGCATCATAGCCGCTGTGCAGTTCAGCCAGGCTCCGCCACCCAACAATTCTGCCAATACTAAGAGATAACAGTAATAATACGACACCGGACACAAGAAGTGTCGGGCCCACGTCGCGATCAGAAGACTTTATTTTTCTAATGTGCCACCCGAAGGCAACAAGCATGAGTGCCAATCCAAAGTTTACAAAGAACGCATATTTCCCGGAAACCAAAAAAAGCCTCAAAAGTTCTGTTGTGGTTTTGCCTTGGTACGACCATGCATCATATCCGAGATAGGTTCCAAAAAAAACCGCCATTCCGCCAATAATGATCGGGAATATATAGGGAGAGCGGGCAATCGGCGCAATTAATAGTCCGGCGGCAAAAATAGCCAGGCTATAGAAGAGCAGCACGCCATAGGTATTGAGTATTATATTGAGTGGTATTGAATCCCCCCAGTGTTCTGCTGACAGCATCGTGGTTACATAACTCGGAAAAGATACCACAATTGCTGCGAGCAGGACAAATCCCGATCTCCGAATCAATTTTGCGCGCACCTCCGCAGGACCAATCTCTGCTTTTGATACGTAGGCAAACGCAAGTGTGAAGCCGAAAATCGCAATAAATGTAGGAGTTGCGAACCGTCCGATGAGCAGAAAGACATCCAGTAATAGGCCTTCAAGCCCTAAACGCTCCCAGACCCCCGGCCCAAAGTGCGCCATAATCATTGCAGCAATCGCTAAGCCGCGCGTCTGGTCTATGGCGACAAATCTCACAGGGCAAGTCTCCATGTTTCCGGTGCATATACCGACTGGTCGAAAATTTGGCGTACGCGCTCAACTGCTTTCGTATCTTGTGTCCCCGAAACGCCTGATTCGTCCATTTTTTCTGTGATGCGATCAAGCGCGCGACCCACGGAAACCTCGCCCAGTGCGTGGTGCCTTTAGCAATCCGACAGTTTCCGAAAATGGACTGTAGCCAGATCCACTTCGTACTACTAGTTGGCTCTCTAATCTTGAATTTCAGGTGAGAGGCATTGTATTCTGGACGAGTGTTCACCGTCAAGGACGCCTTACGCTGGCGTAACCGCGTTCGCTAGGATCAGGACTTCGGTAACGGGGCGATCTGGGTCAAGCCCTTTTGGTCGAACGATGTCAGCCGCCGATAGCGGTCCGGAAGAGATCCATCTTTCGTCGACGTGCTTCGCGCATGCCTTCGTCTGAGATCACCCCGGGTGCATGCTTCGGTCCATGGTCGGCGCGTTGGCCGCCAACATGATGCTGCTCACAATGCAATTCCGATCTGCCCATCTGAACTGGTGAACTGGTCCCCGTTTCGACCGGGCACTAGGCATAGCCATGGAGGTTTGGGCATATGTCTGCCACCGGCACCGGGGCTGGAGCCTGCACCGCCTGCGCGAACGCGTGCTGCGCGCCGACGCCCGGCTGAACCTGTCCGGCCGCCGTATGATGCTCGCATCGTCTGCCGTCGCCGCACCGTTCCGGAGAATCCTCTGGCCCAGGATCAACGCCTTGCACTGGTCCGGCCCCTGAGCCGGACCGCCTCCAGCCCGACCCGATCGTCCGCCGGACGCTCCAGCAACCGCCCCCGCATGGCTGACCCTCGGAGCCAACACCCGCCCGGGAGTCGTATCGCCACCAGAACACAAGCCAGAGACGACCGCCCTCACGCCCAGCCGAGCGGCGGCCCCCCAAACCGCCCGAAAGCAGCACCTTGGCTCCGATGCCAGCCCGCCGGTGAATATCGCGGGATCACACCACGATCATGCGGCCTGGCGGCGGAAGACGGAGAGCCCGAATAAAGCCGAAGCAAGTAATGCAAGCGCAGGCGGAACAGGAACTGAAGGCATACTGAGACTCGTAATCGTGAAATCTGCACCATACCCTGAATAGTCACAAAAATAGTCTACGATCGGCGTGCAGCCAGGTTCAGCGAAGGGACTATAGTTACCAGCTTCACCGAAATAGGACATCTTCCGTTCATGAAGGTTAAACCAAATGCTTGACGTCGGGTTTGTTGAGAAAATCTCACCCGCAAAAAAATCATCTCCGGACATAAAGCAATCGTAGTCCCAGCTGCCAATGCGACATTCCGAGCTTATAATGCCATAATTCGGAAAATCGAATCTGAACAGCGCAGAAATTTCATCGCCAGGCTGGAGAGGACCAAAGGGGCCTCCAGCCGAAAAACCCTCTGGATAGCAATCTTCACCAAATCGGCAGAGTTCCTGAACCCAATCCTCGTCATCATGCTCCGAAGGCGTCCAGACCAGTTCCGAAACGTAAGCACGTTCGAGACGCAGTACCAGTTCATAGGTCATCGTGGCAGCCGAGACAGGGCTCAACGAGAGTCCTAGAAAAGCCCCTGAAAATCCAATCAAAACGGGGAAAGAACGACTTTGGGCTTGAACCATCACCATGCTGTATACTCCATTCAAAGCACTCGCCACTAAGGTGCGCGCAGCAAGCCGATTCGCGCAAGTTTTCCCACTTCCGGTGCATCCACGTTCTTCAGGGTGCTCTACCCCCAACCTGAACAAGTGCTCACTTGGCTTCCCTCGGCGAACTGCGTTTGCGGCGCGCCGTGAACGGCTCCATGAGGCGCAGCCCAGTGTGATCGCTTTCGTGATGATGGCCACCGGGGTCGATGCCTGGGCACCGTTGTCGAGGTTCACAAGCGAAGTGCGTTTGGGAAATCGCGCTCACTGTGCTAGCGTCATGATGTTGCAGGTACCTTGCAACTGGATGAGGGGGATCATCTCATGACGACATTTGTGAAGGCAACGGCTCTCGCCGCAGTGGCCGCGGTGGGCCTGGCGGGCGCGGCTTCGGCGGCGACCTTCAGCGTTCTGGATTGGAGCGAACAAGGCACGGAGAACAAGGCAGGGATCGACTTTGCCGTGGGTTATGGGGCACACACACCCATTGGGGCCAGCTGGGACAAACCTGACGTGGTGATCAACGTGCCGCCCGGAAATGACCCGGGCGACTTCCAATCTCCGTTCAACAGCAACGGATTGACGGAGACGGTTGACTACTTCTCGACTCAGCCGGGCGGCGGTCCCGGTCTGGGTGCGGTTTCGCCCGTTACCTTGAGCTTTACCGAGGTGCAGCAGGCCTTCACCATGCTCTGGGGATCGATCGACAGCTACAACTCGGTGACGTTCAAGCTTGGCGGCTCCGACGTCTACACGCTGGGCGGCAACGCCGTTGCCGGCGCGATCGGTCTTGATCCGGCGACGAACTACGAGGTGGTTGCACTGGTCAAGTTCCTCGATTTCGAGAGCGGCTTCGATTCGATCACCTTCGCTTCGACTTCGGCCGCACTCGAGTTCGCCCTCGCGCCGATCCCGCTTCCGGCGGCCGGATGGCTGCTGCTGGCTGGCCTCGGCGGGCTTGGCGTGGTTGCGCGGCGCAAGAAAGCGTAGACTGGTCGATGAACCCGTCGTAACGGCGGCCTGAAGGCCGCCGTTTTGGTTTCTGGTGTACGTCCCCGCCCTCGGTTCCAGGAAGACGTGCATCGAGCATGGCCGGTATCGCCCGGCGTTGCGCGCACCGGCGTCAGCTGCAGCGCGGATCCGTCGCCCCGAAAGAAATCAATCCGCGGGCTCCCGCTCCACCGGCCTGGGGTCGATCAGCAACGCCAGCACCCACCCAACGACGAAACCGCCCAGATGGGTTTCCCAGGCCAGTTGCCCGTGCATGGCCCACCAGAGTACCACGTTCAGCCCCACCAGCAGCAGCACAACGCGCGCTACCGGCCAGAGCCGCTCACGATGGGTGAAGCGGTCGACATAGGCCCAGGCGAGAATTCCCCCCACCAGCCCGAACAGCGCCCCCGAGGCACCGACCATGGGACGCAAGCCCGAGGCAAGAAGCGCAAAACCTGCCGCGCCGCCCAGGATCGAGCCGGTATAGAGCAGTACGAAGCCGCTCGCCCCGACCCGGTCCAGCACCGCGCGCCCCAGCGACCAGAGCGTGATCATGTTCACCACAAGATGCGCGAGCCCGCCATGCAGGAAGCCATAGGTCAGGAACATCGCATAAGGTTGCGCGGGATAGTTCGGCTTCCAGCCCTTCAGCAGCCCAGGCCAGAAGCCGCCGTAATCATAGGCGATCTGGCGCAGCCGGGGGGGCTCGATCAGCCCCTTGTCGGCCAGCCACAGGGCCAGTTCGATCCCGCTGCAGGCCAGGATCAGCCCGAACAGAAGAAGGCTACCGCGGCTCAGAACCGCCACTGGACCCTCTTCTCGAGGCCGATGAAGACCTCGTCGGAATGCGTGCGGGAGGTCCCTTCCTTCTGGGACACCGTATGGCTGTAGCCGCCCAGCATGTCCCAGTCCCCGGCCAGCGCGTGGCGATAGACCAGATCGAGGCTGGTCTTGCGGGTATCCGCCCCGGCGCCCGAGCCCAGGAAGTCGGTGTCGCGTAGCCGGATGCCGGTCTGCAGGCTGGACAGCGGCGTCAATTCCCGCCGCCAGGACAGGCCGATCTGGCTGTTGAGCGCCTCTTCTCCGTCGGAATCGGTGGTGAAGGCCTGGTCCAGCGTGATCCCGAAGGATCCCCGGGGCAGATCCTGCGTCCAGGCGAGGCTGACCAGCGGGCGTGTGTCGCCATCCGTGCCTTCGCTGACACCGACACCTGCCCGCAGCCTGCCCGCGCGCAGCTCCAGATCGCGGTCGATCCGGGCGGTGGTGCGTCGTCCGACCTCGTCGATATCCGAGACAAGGCTGCCTGATAGCGTACCGTTCGGCCGCACTTCGGTCAGCGACAGCCGATAGGCCAGCCCCTCCTCGATGCTGCGCGGTCCTGCCCCGCTCTCCACGATGCGGGTCTGGCCAACGAAGAGCCCGGCCGTCAGCGTCTGCGTCACCGAAAGATCGAGCCCGGCACCGAGGCTTTCGTTGCGGATGTCGCGCCCCGCCCCATCGCGGTCGGTCTCGTCCACCGAGGCACGCAGGCTGGCACGGATGCGCGGATCGATATCGAAGCGCAGCGCCAGTGCGGCGCTGGTCCGGTCCTCGTCCACAAGCGAGGGATCGGAGGTTCCGGAATAGCGGCGCGTGCTGTAGCCCAGATCAAGGCTGCCGCCGAAGGGCGCATCGCGTCCGAAGACGAAACCGAGGCTGCTCGAGAGATCCTTGCGGGTGCCTTCGTCGAAGATCAGGACGTCCTGTCCGAACACATCCTCCTCGAACAGCGTGTCGACATCGGATTCGCGGTAGCGCAACGACAGGTCGAGCGCACTGGACGGGGACTCGTGGCCGAAGGTCAGGCGCAGGATCGGATCGGCAAGGGTGATGCCCGACTCGCCCTCCGCCCCAAGTTCCAGCCCGCCATCGAGGAAGAGACCGAACGAGGAGGTGCGGGTCCCGCTGGTGAGCGCCAGCCCGATCCCGGTCGTGGCGTAGAAATCGTCATCCTCCCAGGTCAGGCGCTGCGAGAAACGCAGATCGGCCACAAGGCCGCCCGCAGCCTCCTGGGCAGATGCCTGCGGGGCCTCCACGAGGACGAGGCTCGCCGCGGCGAGCCCCCCTGTCAGACCGCGTGCCCAGAAACCGGCCATCGGATCACTCGAACAGGCGCCGCTCCGGCACCAGGATCACGTCGCCATCCTGAAGCCGGATGTCCTGCTTTAGCGCGGCCCCTGCGCTCAGCGCCCGGTAGTCGATCCGATAGACCGTCTGCGCGCCCGAGCGCGGATCGGTGCGGCGCAGCTGGATACGCTTGGTCGCGGCAAAGCGGGTCACCCCGCCCGATTGCGCCAGAGCCTGCAGGAAGGTCGTCCCGCGCGCGACCTCGATCAGGCCTGGCCTGTTCACCTCGCCCAGAAAATAGATGCCGACGGCCGCCGGGCCCGAGGCATAGGCCGCGCGGTCGCCGGGCTGGGCCGAAACGAAGACATTCGGCGTGACCGCGAAGTTCGGGCCGATCCCCGCGATGATCGCCTGTTCGATCTCGGAGATCGTGCGGCCCGCGACCAGGACAGAACCGGCGAAGGGAAAGCTGATCCGCCCGTCAGGCAGCACAACCACCGCGCGGTTGAGGCTGGTATCCTCAAGCACCTCGATGGCGAGCGTGTCGCCGGGCCGGACCCGGTATTCCTGCTGCGCGACCGCCATCGTCGCCGTAGCCGTCGCCATCAGGGCCAAGACCAGACCGGACGCGATACGTTTCAAATACAGCATGCTCTCTGCCTTCCTGCCAGAATTGGCGTCATTCTCGTCGGCATGGCCGGGCAAGAAAAGGCCATAATGCGCCGCCCGCCGTATCGCACGGCGAGGTGTAGTGCCGCTGTCACGCACGGGGGGCAGCCGCCCTCCCTTGCCCGCTTCAGTTCTCGGAGGCGCTTCCGGACGCCTGCAGGGCATGCATCTGACGCCGAGCCTCCTCGATCTGCGCGCGGCTGTCACCGGGACCAGCGATCTCGACAGCCTTGCGGAACTGGTCCAGGGCCTCGTCCTGTCGGCCGAGCGCCAGATAGGCCTGGGCCAAGTGATACTGGACCAGCGCATCGCCAGGCAGCCCCCGGGCCGCAGCCTCGAGATAGGGCAGCGCCTCGGCGCTTTCGCCGCGCCTGTGGGCGATCCAGCCATAAGTGTCCTGAACCGCCGGCACCTCGGCGTCGCGCAGGCGCCGGGCGATGGTCCAGGCGCGTTCGAGGCTCGCCTCGTCCTGGCGATAGGTGGCCAGAAGGCTGGCAAGGTTGTTCGCGATGACCAGCGACGAGGAATTGCGCTCGTAAAGATCCTCATAGATCGCGATGGCCCCGTCGATCTCGCCATCCTGTTCCAGGAAGGAGGCCCGGGCCCACAACAGCTGCCCGTCTCCGGGCGTGTGGCCCAACCCCTCGTCGATCGCGGCCATGGCACCGGCCCGGTCGCCCTGGCGTTGCTGAACCCGCGAGATTTCCAGCCAGACCCCCGGCCGGGCCGGGTTGGTTGCGACAAGGTCGCGATAGATTGCCTCAGCCCCGGCCAGATCGCCGTTGACTGCATGCGCCGTGGCCAGCACGAAATCCAGCGCCTCGTTGCCGGGGTTTTCCTGCTTCAGGACCTGCGCCTGTTCCAACGCACCCGCGGTGTCGCCGGTCGCCATCCGGGCTCGGATCAGGGCGATCCGCGAGGCCAGTGTCGCGTCCGCACTGCTCGCCAGCTGTTCGAGGAAGGCCATGGCCTCTTCGGTGCCGCTCTGTCGGTTGATCCGTTCCGCATCAAGCCCGTTGGCGGCCTGCAACGCCGCCGGATCGTCCAGACGCCGAAGCGTGTCGGCGACCTGCTGTGCCCGGGGAAAATCCTCCATCCGCAGGTAAAGCTCGCCCAGCACCACCAGAAGGTCGGGATTGTCGGGCGTGGACCGGAGCGCCTTGATCAGGATGTCCTCGGCCGACAGGTAGCTTTCACCACCGATCAGGACCCGTGCATAGCGGATGGTCTCAGCGGGCGCGTTTCCCGAGGCCTCAACGGCCAGCGCCAGAAAGTCGCGCGAAAGCTCGGCTCGGCCCGAACGGGAATAGGCCTCAGCCATCAGGGACATCGCCTGCGCGTCTTCCGGGGTGCGGTCGAGTGCAGTCCGAAGCGCCGCGATCGCGGTATCGGTATCGTCGGCCTCGATCAGCCAGGCCGCACGCATCTTGAGCGCCTCTGGATGCGTCGCCTCCTCGGCAAGAACCTCCTCGACCCGGGTCCGCGCGCCCACCTCGTTGCCAGTGGTCAACAACATGCGCGCCAATGCGACCTTGATGTTTCGGGTCTGTTCGGACGGTTCCGCTCCCTTCAGGACCTCCTCAAGCGTGGCGATCGCCCCGTCGCGTTTGCCAGCGGCGAAATCGAGCCCCGCGCCCAGCACCTGGAACGGCACCGGGTCGGGCCGTTCAGCGATCGCCTTGTCGATCTCGGCCCGGGCAGCCTCGGCGCCGCGCACCTCGGCGAGGAAGCGGATCAGGTCCACCGTGGGACCAGAATCCTCGGGCGCCGAGGCTGAAGCAAGCTCGCGCAAGAAGGCCTCGGCCCCATCAGCATCCTGTTGCGAGAGGTAGAAGCGCACCAGCATCGCCTTGTTGTTCACGTCGTCGGGAAAGCGCTCGATCATCTGGCGCAACTGTGCCTCGATCGCCCCCATGTCACCGAGTCCGCCGAGAACCCGCAGCCGCTCCTGATAGTAGCGAGGATCGTCAGGCTGTTGAGCGATCACCTTGTCGATTTCGGCCAACGCTCGGGGCAGGTCGGACTCTCGCAGCGCATTGTCGATCATGACATTGCGCAACAGGAAGTTGTCGGGCTGTTCGGACAGCAGGGCATCCGCACGACGCGCCGCCTCGCTACGGCCCGCACCGTTCTGGGCCAGGATAGCAGCACGATAGGACCGCATCACGGCGATGGCTTCGACCCGGGGATCCTCCGGAGCCAATTCCTCCGCCTTGCTGCCATGGCGCTCCACCTCGTCCCAAAGATTGGAGCCGAAGGCAAGTTCGGTCAGGGCGATCCGCGCTTCCAGATCGTCCGGGTACTGTTCGGCGAGGCGCAGGTACTGGCTGTAGGCCTCCTGCCGGTTGCCGCGGTGGTTCAGCATCAACTCGGCGAAGCGGTAACGTGCCTCGCGATGGAAGCCGTCGTTCTGGAAAACGTTGCGCAGCTCGACGATGGCGCGGTCGTAGTCGCGCTCCGCAATCAGGTCGAGGGCGGCCTGGTAATGGCCTTCGGCCTTGTCCTCGGAGGACTGGCAGGCCGAGAGCATCAGCGTGGAGCCCAGAAGGGCGGCGGGAAGCAGTCGGGTCAGAACACGCACGGGACAGGATCCTTCGTTCAATCGAAGTGCCGCAGAAGGGCAGGCCACGAGTGGCCTGCCCTTCTATCTTTCGAACCCACGGCCTGCACGCAAGCCATGGATCGTTCAATTGCCGGTCAGTAGCCGGTCCCGCGCAGCACGACCGCGACGGTCCGGAACAGGACGACGAGATCGGTCCAGAAGGACAGGACCCGGTGATATTGCTCGTCATAGGGCGCGCGGCCGACGAAATCGCACTCGTTGCGGTCGGAAATCTGCCAAAGTCCAGTGATGCCGGGGCGCAGATCGTAATAGGCGGTGCCGGGATAGAACGGCTTCTGGGCCACCATCATCGGTCGCGGGCCGACCAGCGACATCGTTCCGTTCAGCACGTTGATGAGCTGCGGCAACTCGTCGAGCGAGGTCTTGCGCAGGAAACGTCCGACCGGGGTGATCCGTGGGTCGCGCTTGAGCTTCTGCGTCGCGGTCCATTCCAGCCGGGCCACCGGGTTCCGGGCGAGATAGTCCTCGAGGATCCGGTCGGCATCGGGAACCATCGTGCGAAGCTTCCACAGCCGGAAGGCCTTTCCGTTCCGACCGACGCGCAGCTGTGTGTAGAACGGTCGGTGCCCGTCGGTGGTGACGAGCAGTGCCATGAAAAGGATCAGCGGCACGCTGAAGGGCGCGGTCAGGATGACCAGGACCAGATCGAGCATGCGTTTGAGGATGGCACGATAGACCCCGGCAGGGCCTTTGTGGTGGCGGGGTACGGGTCCGAATACCGGCCTCGCCTGCCCGTCCGCGTTCAAGTCGTTCAAATACAATGTCATAGGCAGCAACCGGCCGAAGCCGATCCTTCAAAAAGTTGCACCCCGTCACCCGCGGCACGCGGGCCGCCAAGTCTTTCCCCCGGAGCCAGACAATCGCCTAGCCCACATCGAATACGGTAACATTATGGCCGAAATGAATCAAAGCCCCGATTGGGGCCGCCTTGATTTTCCGATGATTTTCTTGCCAATCAGGCGAGTTTCAGGCGTGTACACGGCGCCACCGCAACCTGCAGGAGCAACAGGCAGGGACAGCCCGGCTGACGCGGCAGGATTGTCGATCTGGCGGAAACGTCAAGACACCTCAAGCCCCGGAATCGTGCGCGATCCCAGCGAATCGACGCCTCATGAGATAGAGTGCAGCCCGGGGGGCAGCCACGGGATTGCCTTGAAAATGACGCAACTTGTCACTACCGCCAAAAGAGGAGGTAAAAGTTACCCTTCATTCGCACCTCGTGACCGGCAGCGCCGCACCCGGGGCCAAGGACATCGCGAGAGCAGGTCATGAGCAGCTCCCTCTACAACGCCCATTTCGGCTTTACCGAGCGGCCCTTCTCGCTGGTGCCGGACCCGGACTTCCTGTTCTGGACACGGGCCCACGCCCGGGCCTTCTCGGTGCTGGAATACGGGCTTGTAACGCGTGCGCCGCTGACCGTGGTCACCGGCGAGGTGGGAACCGGCAAGACCACGCTGATCCAGGCGCTCCTGCGGCGGGTCGATGACGAGGTGACCGTGGGCCTGATCTCGAACGCCCAGGGCGGGCGGGGGGATCTGCTGCGCTGGGTGCTGAACGCGCTGGACGTCGCGGTGACGCCGGGGGCCGACTATGTCTCGCTGTTCCAGCAGTTCCAGGGTTTCGTGCTCGACGAATACGCCGCCGGGCGCCATGTCGCGCTGATCGTGGACGAGGCGCAGAACCTCGGCGCCGAGACGCTGGAAGAGCTGCGCATGCTCACCAACATCAACTCGGGCAAGGACGAGCTGCTGCAGATCATCCTGGTCGGCCAGCCCGAGCTGCGCGAGTTGATCCGCCGCCCCGAACTGAGGCAGTTCGCCCAGCGGGTGATGGCGGTTTACCATCTCGAGCCGATGGATATCGCCACGACCCGTGACTATATCGCACACAGGCTGCAGCACGTTGGCGGGACGGGCAAGGAATTCACCCCCGAGGCGACCCGCTGCATCTTCGAGGAATCCGGAGGCATACCGCGCGTGGTGAACAAGCTCTGCGATCTGGCGCTCGTCTATGCCTCGAGCGCAGACCAGGACAAGGTCGGCGTGGGCACGATCCGCGAACTGGTGCGCGACGGGCTGATCCTCAAGCCGCTCGGCGATCCGCTGTTGCTGGCCGAGCCGCTCGACAGTTTCGGGAAGGCCGCAGAATGAATTTCGACCTGCAGCTCTACTGGGCCCTGTTCCTGCGCCGCCTGCCGGTGATGGCGCTCTTCGTGCTGATCGGCGTGGCTGGCGGCATTGTCGCGGCATTCAAGCTGCCCGAGACCTACGAGACCTCCGCCCGCCTGCTCGTCGAAGCCCCGCAAATCCCGGACAACATGGTCGTCTCGACGGTGCAGACCGGGGCGACAGAACAGCTCGACATCATCGAGCAGCGCCTGTTGACCCGAGCGAACCTCATAGACATCGCCAACCGCTTCCGCGTCTTTCCCGACATCCGGCAGATGGAGCCCGACGCGGTGGTGAGCAAGATGCGGTCCTCGACGCGGATCCGGCGCAGTGCGGGGCGCGAGCAGGCGACGCTGATGACGATCAGCTTCTCTTCGCATTCCGGCCGGATCGCGGCGGATGTCGTCAACGAATATGTCACGCTGGTGCTTCAGGAAAACGCGCGCTTCCGGACCTCGCGCGCGGAAAGCACGCTCTCGTTCTTCGAGCAGGAAGTGCAGCGACTGGGCCAGGAGCTCGACCGCCAGAGTACGGCGATCGCGACCTTCAAGTCCGAGAACGCCGAGGCCTTACCCGAGGAACAAAGCTACCGGCTCGGCCGACAGACCCTGCTTCAGGAACGGCTGTCCCGGCTGGAGCGTGATCTCAGGGCGTTGCAGTCTCAGCGCCAGGATTTCCTGCGCATCTTCGAGACCACCGGCCGGATCAGCTCGATCGAGGGGATCGGGCGTCGCCGCTCTCCAGAGGAGGAACGCCTGATCGTGGCCCGGGCAGAACTCGAGAACGCGAGGTCAGTCTATTCCGACCAGAGCCCCCGGGTGATCCGGCTGCAGGCAATGGTTGACCGGCTGGAAGCCGTCGTTGCCGCCCAGACTGCGGCCGGGCTGACCGGCGAGGGCGGAGAGGTCTCGCCGGAACAGGCGCTGCTCGATGCAACCCTCTCCCAGATCGACAACCAGATCGCGACACTCGATAGCGATATAGCAGATACCACAGAGGAATTGGACGGACTGCAGCGCGCGATCTCGCAAAGTGCGGCAAACGGCATCCAGCTGGCCAGTCTGGAACGTGACTACCAGATGATCCAGACCCGCTACAACGCCGCTGTGGCCAACCTCAATCAGGCCAGGATGAGCGAACGGATCGAAAGCACCGCCCAGGGACAACGCGTCAGTGTGATCGAGAATGCCAGCGTTCCCCAAGTGCCCACGGGCCCCAACCGGTCAAAGGTGGCAGCCCTGGGGGCGGTGGCAGGCATTGGGCTTGCAGCAGCCTATTTCGTGCTTCTGGAACTCCTGAACCGGAATATCCGTAGCCCGGGCGAACTGACCGGCCGATTCAATATCACGCCCATCACCACGATCCCCCATATGCGCGCCAGGGATGGCAGATTGGTGCGGCGTCGGCGGCTTCTGGGTGTGTCCTTCGTCCTGGCGACCGCGCTGCTGCCCGCACTATGGTCCAGTCCCGGTCTGGATCGTTCCCAGTTCCCGGCCGGGCAGATGCCTGGCGCGACCGGCACGAACTGACCCCGGCGCCGTACCGAGAAAAAATCATGGAAAAACTTCAGGCAGCTCTCGAGAAGGCCCGAAAAACCCGCACGGGACAGGGGGCGATGGTTCCCGCCCGACACCAGCTCCAGGCCCGGCCCGCCGAGACCGTGCCCGAAACCGATGCGCTCTGGCAGGCGCTTGCGCCCTTCGAGGTCGACGAGCGGCGGCTGATTGACCATCTCGTGGTCACGCGCGAGGCGGGAGCAGCAGCAACGCCCTTCGATATCCTGCGCACCAAAGTGCTGCTGCAGATGCGCCAGAACGGCTGGAAACGGCTGGCGATCACCTCGCCGATGCCGGGATCGGGCAAGACCACGATTGCCTGCAACCTGGCGCTGGGACTCGGCCGACAGCGCGACCTGCGCTCGATCCTTCTCGATCTCGACCTGCGCGACCCCTCGGTGCACCGCTTCTTCGAGACCGAACCGCCGCATGGAATCGGCGAGGTGCTGACCGGCGCAGTCCCCTTCGCCCGCAACGCCCTGCGCTATGGCGACAATGTCGCTCTCTCGATGGCACGCCACCCGGAAACCGATCCGACCCGGCTGCTGCTGGCCGAGGATACCGTCGACATGCTCGATGCGATCGAGGCCGCCTACAAGCCGGACGTGATGATCTTCGACCTGCCCTCGGTGCTGGTCAACGACGACACCCGCGCCTTCCTGAAGAATGCCGATTGCGCGCTGATCGTGATCCGCGCCGAGGATACGCGCTTTGCCCAGTTCGACACCTGCGAGCGTGAGATCGCCGAGCACACCAATGTGCTGGGTGTGGTGCTGAACGCCTATCGTTATGGGGACTCGCCTAGGGAAGCGAACTGAGTACCGGGGAACGGCCAGTCATGGCCAAAGCCCCACCGAGCCGAAGCCGAGGATCAGCAAGAAACACAGCAGGCTGATGCGGTCCTTGGCGGCATAAACCACAGGATCATCGTGCATCTGCCCACGATGGGCCAGCAGCACCGTACGCGAAATCCAGTACAGTAACACACAACAGATGCCCCAGAGCGCCTCTGGGCGGGTGTAGAGTTCCTGCGTGGAGGGGGCGTTCACATAAAGCGCCATCACCAGCACCGAAACGTAACCAGCCCCGATCGCCATCATGGAGATCACCGGCAGGTCCTCGACCGCATAGCCCCGCCCGGAAGCGGCGAGCTTTCCGCGGCGTCCGCTGTCAACGAGTTCAGCCTGCCGCTTCACTGCGGCAAGCGCAAAGAAAAAGAAGATCGAAAAGGCCAGAATCCAGACCGAGAGCGTCAGCCCCGTAGCAACACCACCGGCAATGATGCGCAGGGTATAGAGTCCAGCCAGAACGCAGATATCTATCACCACTCGGCGCTTGAGCGCTAAAGAATACGCGGTGGTCAGAAGGTAGTACCCTGCCATCACCAGAAAAAAGGCAGGCCCTAACGCCAGAGAGACCACCGCTCCCGCGAGGAACAACCCTCCCGCCAACCACGTACCATGCGCGATAGGAATCCGCCCGGAAGCAAAGGGGCGCTCGCGCTTGCGCGGATGGGCGCGATCCGCAGCAAGATCAAGCAGATCATTCAGCACATAGACGCTTGAGGCTATCAGGCTAAAGGCCATGAAGGCCATTAGAGAAGCCGCGAAGGCTCCAATCTCGACGACATGGGCCGCCAGCATAGGCATGAAGACCAGAATGTTCTTAAGCCATTGGTGCGGACGGATTGCACGAAGGTAATCGCTCGGTACTGTCGGCATCGAGGACAGGTGTTCTGCTGCGGGCTTCATGGCGGCAACTGCATCGCGCAGGGAGCTGGGAGCGTTAACTGTCACCGCATGGCCAGCCTGTGCCCAGACCGCGAGATCGGCCCTGGAATCTCCCATGTAGGCATAGCGCCCAACGCCATATCGATCATTCAGGAAAGCAGCCTTCCGATCAGCCTTGAGATTGATCACGCCATCCGAACCGTGGACCTCATCGAAGATTCCAAGGTGATCGGCGATGCGCCGTGCAAGAAGTTCATCAGCGGCTGTAACCAATACGGTACGCCCGCCGACATCCTGAAAACGACGGATGTATTCGATGACGGTCGCATCATAAGGCAGGGTGGCGACATCAATGCAGGCATGCTCTGCCAAGTATCGCTTGAGCCCGGCCCGCCCTCGGGCAAGCGCACGCAGAGTGGCGAAGGGTTGCCACCAGCGCCGACCGCAGGCCGACCAGAAACTCTCGAACAACATGTCGCTGCGTAGGAGTGTACCATCGAGGTCGACGGCAAGGAGGGGCTGATCATAGCGCGCCATTGCGTTCCCAATAAGCTGTATCAGTCAGGAGCAGCGTCCTCTGCACGTCGAGCAGGCGCGAGCCTCACGCGGGCGCGGGCGACGTAATGCTCCAGGACAGCGGTCAGGAACATTGCGTTGCTGGCGATTACCAACCAGTCGAAGGGTAACCGAAAACGCACCCGAGTGAAGTAGATCGCATAGGCCAACCCACCTACAATCCACAATACGAGAAAAAGGAGTTCTACTCGCCGGAATGGGAAACTCCGGCAAAATACGAGATGCAGCATGAGAGGGCCAACGATCACAGCGGCCCAGGTAACAAAGAGCACGGCCTCCCGTGCACTCCCGCCAACCGTAGACGCACCGCCTTCAACCACCTCGTCCGACAAAAGCTTGTTGCTGTAATCGAACCAGTGAGCGAACTTTGCCAGGTAGAGCTTCACCGCCCGGCCAGGATCATCAGTGATCTCGCGAAGCGCAGCCTGGGTGAAGATCCGGTTGCGTTCCACCTCTCCCTTCCCGGTGATCTCGGTATAGACGTATTCGGGGAAACGAACATCGAGGCTCGAGTTATAACGCGCCTCGGCAGTATTGCCGGCTAACAGGTTATAGCCGGAACTGGTAGCCACCGGAATGAAGGCATCGAAAACGATGTAGTTGCGCACAGTCCACGCTCCAACCATCGACGCGGAAACAGCGCAGAAAATCGCGGTGTGCGTGAGCCGACGTTTCGACTGGAGCAGAACCCAACCGAGCAGGACTGGCCCCAGCAAGAGTATGACTGGTACCGTAAGGACCAGAAAACCATAGACTGCTGCACCGGATGCAACCGCGCGGAACGATTGGTCTTCTCGAACCCGATCCAGAAACCAGAGCATCAGAACCAGCAGGAATGCCGCCAGAGTCTGGGGGTAAATCGTCGATGCTGCGTAAATCACCACCGGCCAGAGTGGCACAAGAACAACTGCAAGAAGCCCTGCGCGGGGCCCGGCGTGCCGACAAACCAGATGGAACAGCACGACGAGTCCGAAGCCAACCAGCGTCGCATTCACAAGACGCATTTCAATCAGACCCGCACCCATCCGCGCGAACGGAGCCAGGAAGAAAACCAACCCTGGCGCGCGGTAGGCGGTAGGCATACCCGGCTCCACCGCAAACTCGCCATTCAAGGCGAGGTTCTGAGCGAGGGCAAAGAAATCAGGTTCATCCATCGACTTCACCCGATCTCCGCTCAGCAGAATCACCCCCCAGCACGCCACCACGGCCAACATCGCGATTGCGTAGGCGAAAGCCCTTTCCCGACCGGACAGGGCATCGAACAGCCGCGCCGCGATATCCCCCATCATTCTTTCCCCGTGCATATGAAGTACACCCTTCTGTAACACGACATCGACAGGGCTTCTCGGTCGCGACCCCGGGAGTCCGCGGGATCAGGCCAGAGGCCGACAGGTTTCCCGACACTCCTTAGTATTCAAACATGCTTTATACACACAGGGTCACTTGTATTCGATAAGACGGGTCCTGGCCCGGGTCAGGCGCCGCCAGAGATAGGTGAAGACGCCCTGCGCCTCGGGCAGTTTCGCAAGCGTCAGGAAAACCGCCCGCGCCCAGGGCATGCCGCGCAGCCGCAGGCGCAGCGCTTGGGCTGGCCAGGCAAGAAGCAACACCAGAGCCCAGGGCGTGAAGAAAGCCCCCAGAAGGGTGACAAGCGGCAGTGCAATCCCCCAGGCCAGCGCGCGGCGCAGCTGGGGCACATAATGGCGCTCGGGGGGCGCACCATGCATTGCAGCGCCCTGAGCAAAGGCATGGCCGCCGCGCCGGGTGCGCTGCCACCACTGGCCGAAGCGGGTCATCGCCGCGTCATGCAGCGTCATCTCGGCATCGAGCCGCCAGATCTCCCAGCCCGCCGCGCGCAGCCGCACGCAAAGCTCGGGTTCCTCGCCCGCGATGAGGGTCGGATCGTAGCCCCCGACCGCGGCCAGAGCCTCGGTCCGGATCAGCGCGTCCCCGCCGCAGGACCGGGCTTGACCGACCGGCGTATCCCATTCGGCGTCGATCAGGCGGTTGTAGACGGATGCCTCGGGAAACCGCTCGCGCCGTCGGCCGCAGGCCACGGCGACCCTGGGCCGGGGGTCGAGGAACGCGGCTGCCGTTTCGATCCAGCCGGGTTGCAGCGCGCAATCGCCGTCAAGGAACTGGACATAGGCCGGGGGCGGACCATCCGCGGCCAGCCGGGCGAAGCCTGCATTCCGGGCGCGGGCGGCGGTAAAGGGAATGGTCATGTCAAGTTCGACCACCTCGGCGCCACGGACCCGGGCTGCCGCGAGGCTGCCATCGGTCGAGCCGCTGTCGACATAGACGATCCGACCGACCTTGCCGACCAGGGAGTCGAGACAGGAGATCAGGCGCACGCCCTCGTTCCGGCCGATCACGACCGCAGCGATGTCAGTACGCCCGGTCATGAGCGCGCGAACGGGTAGCAGAGATCGAGGGCGGGATGGCCGGGGAAAAGCTCGGCCAGCTGCGTCCGGTCCTCAAGGAAACGCGCCTTCATCCGGTCCTGAATGTCGGCCGGGATCTCGGGGCGCGCCTTCATGGTGCGCGCCTCGCGCACCCAACGGCGCACCGCCTTGGGAACGAGCGTGCGGCGCAGCGCACGGGCCACCGGATTGTCGATCAGCAGCCCCTGCATCGGCAAACGCCGCATCCGCTCGGCCGAAATGTTCTGTGCCGGTAGGTCATGCACCCAGGCGGCGCGCCCGGACAGGCCCAGAAACCGGGCGATCCGCGAGAATTCCGCATCCGGATCGGCCTTGAGCTGTTCAAGGCTGGTCAGGAGAACGCGATCAGCCCCATAGGCCCTCACATAGGGGGCGATCTGCATGCCATAGCGGCCGTAATCCACAAGTTCCGGGTGGGCGCGGAACGCCTCGGCCGGATCGGCAGACATCACCCCTTGCGACCATTCGTGGATGTAATGGGAGACCGCCCGGGCCAGCGGATTGCGGATCATGTAGATCAGCCGGGGCGGGTGGGACAGCAGCGCCTGCATTCGGGCGAGGGTCGCGGGATGGGTCGGCAGCTTCGTGTAATGGGTGCTGGCCTCGCCCTTGATGTCGTCCGGCCCGGCGGCGGCGAACAGCCCCTCATACCAGCCCTGTCCACGGGCGAAGACACCATCGTCCGAAAAGTAGTTGGGTTCCTTGGGCGTGGTCATGAACACGCCATCCTGCAGGGCCAGCTGCCTCTGCAGGGTCGAGGTGGCGCATTTCATCGCGCCGATGATCAGGAAATCGGGCAGCGCCATGTCATTCACCGGGGGCCCGCCGCGGGCCCAACGGCCGGAAGGCGTTGATCCAGATATCACGCCACTCGGCGGCAACGGCCCGCGGAACAGGCTTGCCGAACAGGCGGCGCGACTGCGCTAGGGCGCGCCCGGCATGCCAGAGCAGGTTCGCCGCAATCACGCCGTCCTGACCGTAGGCCTTGTAGAGAAACCGGGTGCGCGAGGCATAGTAATAGGCCGGAAGGCGCTTGCGCGCCTTCTCGAGCGTCTTGACCGGGCCGCTGCCGCCGCGGAAATGGACGGCTACGGCCCGGGGTTCCTGAACGATCTTCCAGCCTGCGCCGCGCGCTTTCAGCGAATAGTCGCAATCGTCAAAATAGAGGAAATAGCCCTCGTCCATCGGGCCGATCTCTCTCACCATCCGGCCGCGCAGCAGGATACAGCAGAAGCTTGCCCATCCGATCTCGCCGGGGTCGACGGGTGGCGTGAGGGCGACGACATGACGGCGCAGGAGCCGGGTGACCGGAGCGCTGCTCGCTGCACGAATGAACTCGCTCCAGGGGCTCTGAAAGCGGAAACAGCTGACCTGAATCTCTCCCTCATCGGTCTCGATCAAGGGTGCGATCAGGCCGGCTTCTGGATGGGCCTCTGCTGCGGCCAGGATCGTCTTGAGAAAGCCCGGCCTGAGTACGGCGTCGGAATTGAGGATGAGGTAGTGATCGGCCTCGACGGCGGCCATGCCCTGGTTGTGGCCGCCCGAGAATCCCGTGTTCGCAGATGATCGCACAAGCTCTACAGGCGCCCCCGCAGGCTGAGCGGCGATCCAGGCTGCGATCTTGTCGGCTGAACCGTCACCGGAGGCATTGTCGACAACGACGATACGCGCGTCGATGTCGCCGATATCGTGGAGCACCGAGCGGACGCAGTTCAACGTGAGTTCGGCGGTGCGGAAGTTGATGATCGAGATGGCAATATGACAGGTCATGGAAACTCTTAACGGGGAGATCGTTTCTGGCGATATACGCGCTGGGTCTGCCGCGTATAGACAGTTTCGTGAGCAGAGGGGATGGTCGGCATCTCTGCCAACGCTGCCGTCGGCTCGGAAACGGGTCGGCGATAGGCCGAACGGAGCGCTGAGGCCGGTTCCCTTTCGGTTTGGGCCACTTCCTGCCCCTGCCATTCGAGCCGTCCCCACAATGCACCGGCGAAAAGCCAGGTAAGAACCGTCATCGTACCGTTGGGGATCATGTCCATGAGGTTTCCGGCCATGATCAGCGCCAGAACAGAGGTTTCCATCCCGACTCCGGAGCGGCGGCGCCCCAGAAACAGGAGCAGTATGGGCACGGTCAGCAAACCGAACTTGCCAGCATAACCCATCCAGCCGCGGGCACCGATCTCGATGATCCAGGCCCCGTCCGAGATGGTGATGTCCACACCGTCCTCGTTGAAGACACGCCACCGCGACCAGCCGCCCCATCCAAACAGGGGGCGCTCCTGCGCCTTGGCCAGCAACCGGTCCTCGTTCACCAGCCGGGTCTGGAGAGAGCTTGCACGCTGTTCATCAATGCTCGCGGCCGCATCCATGATCCGGTCGAGGGGAACGAGGTTACTTGCCCGGACCATCGGATAGGTCAGGAACAGCCCGGCAATGATTGCAGCCACCAGGAGCTGGCCGCGGATACCGAGGAAGAAAGCGAAGGGGATCAGGGCCAGGGTGATCGCAAGCGCCCCGAGCGACTTGCACAGGACGAGAGTAAGCAGAAGCCAGACTGCCGCTGCCAGGAAGAGGCCACGCCGCTTCGGATCGACACGGGCGAGTCCCAGCGTCGCCAAGACGGTCGCCGAAAAGAAGATCGCCAGCCAAAGGCCATGTCCGAGAAAGACCACGGGGCGGAACCCGCCTCCGCGGAAATGCTGCGCCCAGCTGTGCGGGAAGAAGCCATAGACCCACCTGTTGAGCTGGGGCGACATTCGCACCTCGAACAGCGCGAGAAGCGAATAGGCCAGACCGGCAATGCAGAGCACCAGCAGGAGCAGGCGATGCGAAGCGGGATCGGCGAGGTATTTCCGTGCCACCAGCAGCGGCAGGATGAGCATGATCGCGGTCAGAACCTCCGAGAACCCGTCATAAGGGCGCAATCCCGGAATAACGGTTGGCCCGTAGACCAACGTTTCGCCATTGGTGATCACCGTCAGGAAAGCCCCGACAGCCACAAGCAACAGGAACAGGCGGGCCAGGGGATGGCGAGGTAGCAGACCCGGCACATGGTGCGCGGTCCGGTCCCGCGCAGCGACCAGCACGATCATGAGAAGGACGCTCAGAACCGGTACCGTATGCTTGTTGAGCGCCGGCAGCAGGGGTAGGTCGATCTCGGTACTCGAAGGCAGCAGCAGATAGCCCGCAACAATGGCCACCAGAATGGCCAACGGCAGGCGCAGCCTCTGGAACAGGATGGCGACTACTACAGGCCAGGCAAAAAGGGCAACCAGGGGCGGCATGGGTTATCTCGTATCAGGATCCGGCTGAAGCGGGATCAGGACCGGGCTTCGTGTCAGGCTCATCTTGCACAGCGTCGCGCAACACATAGCAAACCGCTCTTGGGAAACACAGCGTTTCAGGCCATTGCGCTCCGGCGCGACCACCGTCCGTCAGAATTACTCTTCTTTCGGCAATCATTTGGGTAGTTCGGACCACCTTCCCGGGTACGGCCCTGACGGCTATCGATGGCGACCTCAGCGGCGGCGGCAGGGCGGGACTGATGATATATGGCGCCGACAATCGTCTACCGAAACGGGGCGACCGGTCTCGCCGTCGACATCGTGCCGATCTACGTCCAACTGATAAACAATACCGGTGTAGAGTTTACGGCGTAGAAAGTCGTTATGATCCTTGATCGGTATGGTCCAGCGTGCGCGATCACCGGGAGCATGCCATCCCGTGTCGGCTGGTTCGATCTGGTTCGGCAAGTCGACGAACGATCCGGGGCGCGCGGGGTGTCGTCGGCCATCGGCGCGCGGCCTTGACCAAGTTGGTGTCTTACAGTGACATCCGCATGAGACCAAGGTCGGTATATCCCTCGGTGGGCGCCTGAGAACTTTAGTCCACCGACGTCGCCCGGCCCGATCCCTGGATCGCAACAGACAGGCGAGTAGACATTTGAGCACGAAGACACACGGGCCGGGCGACGATCCCTCCATTGCCTACCTGACGGGCTACTACCCCGCGGTATCGCATACCTTCATCCTGCGCGAGATCGAGGCCTTGGGCGACCAGGGCCTCGACATAAGGCCCTGTGCAATCCGCCGGGCCGACCCGAAGACCCTGCTCGGCCGGGCCGAGCGACGCGAGGCAGCCCGGACCTTCTATGTGCTCCGGGCCGCGTGCAACCCGCTGACCCTGATCACGGCCCAGGGGACGGCGCTGCGCGAGCCGGGGCGCTACCTGCGGACCTTGGCACTGGCGCTACGGCTGCGCGCGCCGGGATTGCGGGCGCTGCTCTATCAGTTGATCTATTTCGCCGAAGCGACTGTGCTGGCGCGGCAATTGCGCAAGGACGGGGTCAGCCATCTGCACAATCATTTCGCCTCGGCCAGTGCGACGGTGGCGATGCTGGCCGCCAGGCTTGCCGATATCGACTTCAGTTTCACGCTGCATGGCCCCTCGGATCTGTTCGAGGCGACGCATTGGCGGCTTGACGCCAAGGTGGCTGAGGCGCGCTTCGTCGCCTGCATCAGCCATTTCGCCCGCAGCCAGGCGATGTACCATTCCGCCCCGGAACATTGGGAGAAGCTGAAGATCGTCCATTGCGGCGTTGAACCGGAACTTTACGGTTCAACGGATGGGGGGACGGACCGGGACAGCGGGCTGCACATGGTCTTCATCGGCCGCCTTGCGCCGGTCAAGGGTCTGCGCGTGCTGATCGCCGCCTTTGCCGAGGCGCTGTCGCAAGAACCCGGCCTGCGGCTGACGATCGTGGGCGATGGCGAGGACCGGACCACGCTCGAAGCCCTGGCCGCTCCCTTGGGCAATGCCATCCGCTTTACCGGCTATCTCTCGCAGCAGGAGGTCACGGCGCTTCTGGCGCGCGCCGATGCGCTGGTTCTGCCAAGCTTTGCCGAAGGCGTCCCGGTGGTGCTGATGGAGGCGATGGCAAGCGGCAAACCGGTGATCGCCACCCAGGTGGCGGGGGTTGCGGAACTGGTGGAGAACGGGGTGAGCGGTTACCTAGTGCCGCCAGGCGATGCCACCGCGCTTGCCGACCGGATTCTGCGGCTTGCCGCCGATCCCGAGGCACGCCGCGCGATGGGCCGGGCCGGCCGCGCGTATGTGGAACGGGAATTCGACATCCGGCGGGAAGCGGTGTGGCTTGCATCGCTGTTCCGGGGAATGGAGGATGAGGGTATCAGGCCGTCAGGATCGTGACTCGGGTGCGGCACCCGTATGAAACCAGGGAGCACCGCACATGATCCAGGAGCCTTACACATTGTTCACCCGGATCCCGCTGTTCGAGAACAGCGGTGGCGTGCTCTATACCGACAGGCTCTGGGCCAAGGACCTGCTTCTGCATCTGGACTATCTGCCGGGGTTCCGTATCTGCTGCCCGCTTCTGCCCAGGACCGAGGGTACCAAGGCCGACACGCCGCTGCCCGGGCTGAGCCGGAAACAGGTCTTCGCGCTGCGTCTCGACCGCGGATGGGGATCGGTCTTCGCCAACCTGATGCCAAATTTCCTGACCGTGCTGCGCGCGGCACGGCAGGGCGGAATTCTCCATACCAGTGGGGCGGGCTGGGCCTTCCCCCTCGGCTATTACCTCTTGCCCCTGCGCCCCGTGCTGGCATTTCGCTGGGTCATGGTGATCGAATCGAGCTTCTGGATGGCCCCGGAAAACGGCCGCGCCCGGTTCCGGGCGCGTCTTGCAGAGCGGCTGCATCGCACGCTGATCCGGCGCTGCCTGAAGACGGCGGATGCGCGGATCTTCACCCAGGACTGGTACCGGGAGACCCTGTTCGGCGGCACGGAAAACTGCCTTATCGCACCGGCCACCTGGATCGACGACTCCGCGATCCTGGACGCGGCTAACCTCGCCCCGCGCACCCCGGGCGCGCTGCGACTGATCTGCCCCACACGGCTGGAACAGGAGAAGGGCGTGGAGACGCTGATGGCGGCGGTAACAGCCTACGAGGCAATGCCGGACTGTCCTCCGCTCATGCTTGATATAATGGGCTCGGGCGCGATGGCCGAGAGGGTAAAAACCTTCGTGGCCGCTCATCGAGGCGCGGTTGAGATGCGTTTCCTCGAGCCCTTGCCCTATGGCGCACCCTTCTTCCAGCTTCTGCGCCGCTATGACGGCGTGGTGATCGCGAACCGGACGGAGGAACAGCCCAGGATCGCCTTCGATGCCTTTTCCCAAGGACTGCCCTGCCTCGCCTCCCGTACCAACGGCAACGCCTCGGTGATCGAGGAAAGCCGGACCGGCCTTTTCTTTACTCCCGGCGATGGCACGGAACTGGCCACGCGGCTGGCCGAACTTGCCGCCGCACCCGAGGCCTTCGCGCAGATGCGTCCTGCCGCACTGGCCGCCGCTCGACGCCACACCCATGAAGAGATGCACCGCACGCGCGAGCGGTTTCTCAGAAAGGCACTGGAGTTGAAGGAGACATGAGTAGCCTCTTGATCGTCAGGCGCACGGCCCAAGAGCTGTTTCCCGGACACTCTCCGGCGCAGGTGACGCTCCGGGCCAAGATGCTGCTGGCGGCGGCGCGGCGGCGATCATCGCTCCGCCCGCTTCTTAATGCCGCCCCCGGCAGTTGTGCCCATATACTCATCGCCGAGCGCCCGGAAATGCTGGGCGCCCTGCTCTGGCCCTATCAGAACGCCACCTGGCCCGCCGCCAAGCGGTTCGACCGGATCCTCGCCCATTGCCGCGAGATCGACCGCCTCGGCCCGCCCTTCCCGTTTTCCACCGGGGAACGTCTGGTCCTGGCCGATCTGGGGGCACATCACCCGGGCTGCCGCCTCGTTCTGGACCAGCCGAAATGGTTCATGCGCGAAGGCGGGCTGACGCTGAACCTGTTCGTCGACAGCTTTCGCGCCTATTCGCTGGCCTTCTCGCTCTTTCGCAACGGGGCTGGTGAGCTCTGCGCCTATATCGGCGCGTTGCAGGGCCGGAACACCGACAATGCACTTGATCTCTACCGCGACCTGACGCGCGCCCTGTTCGGCATCCGTCCCCGCGATTTCCTGATCGAGACCCTGCGCATGCTGGCCCGCCGCTTCGGCATCGCCGAGCTTCACGCGGTCAGCGATGCCGCCCGTCACCACAGGCACCCGTTTTTCGGGGCCAAGACGATCGCGCCGCAGGATTACGACACGGTCTGGCTGGAACGCGGCGGCACGCAGGTCTCGGATGACACATTCGCTCTGCCGGTTTCGTCCGGACGCAGGCCGCTCGACGAGATCAAGGCCAAGAAACGGTCGCTCTACCGGCAGCGCTATGGCTTTCTGGATGCGCTGGAGGAGGAGATCGCCCATACCCTGCCCAGCGTTCGACCGGTGCGTTTTCCCGATTCCTGAGCAGGCCCCGCAATGTTTCTTCTTCACGGCCAGGACCGCCACCTCATCGCCGCGCTGCACCGATTCCAGAACACCGCCGGGCACAGGGGTCTGCGCGCCCGGATCGCCGGGGCAAGGGGCAAGCTTGCCCATGCTTTCTGGACAATCCTCAGCGGATCGGACATCGCGCGCGAGGCCAAGATCGCCCGATCCGTCCGCTTCCCCCATCTCAACGGCGTGGTGATCCATCGCGAGGCCGTCGTCGAGGAGGATTGCCTGATCATGCAGCAGGTCACGCTCGGCCAGACCGCCAAGGCGGGCGCCCCGCGGGTGTGCCGCGGCGCCTATATCGGGGCAGGCGCCAAGGTTCTGGGCCCGGTTACGATCGGCCACGGGGCGCGGATCGGTGCGAATGCCGTTGTGCTGACCGACGTGCCCGAAGGCGCCACCGCCGTCGGCGTGCCCGCGCGGATCGTGGAACGCGACCGGGCCGACCCGGAGCGTGGCGGCCGAAGCAACACGGCCACCGCGCCCGACTCGTCTTCAAGCTAGCAGCTTGAATCTACAGCGCTTTCAGGCGCACGCAACTTTCCCGGCCGAATTGGACGAATAAGGCGGGGTCAACGCGAATCGGCTCTGATGATGTGACCGCCCCCCCTGCCCCGAAGCTTGCGGCAAAGTCATTGCGATGGTCTAGTTCCGGGGTCGAGACCCTCGTCTCGACCCTTTGCAGCATCGGATTCCCTTTTCATAAAAGGCCCACGTCAATGCAGACATTCAAGGACGCCATCAGGGGCGCGTTGGGACGCCGGGGTTACCGGCTTGTCAAGGTCGGCCGGGACATCCCCGATGTCTGGCTTCTGAGCGTCTACGAGTTCACGACAAAGGGCGTCGATTTCGCCTTTGCAGTCGACAACCGGTATGACCTGATCCAACGGGAACATGCGCAGGGGCAACTCTACGAGCCCGAAGAACTCGACATGGTCGCCCGGGTGCTCCCGCCGGGTGCGACCGTCATGGATGTGGGGGCGAATGTCGGGAATCACACTGTCTACTTCGCCAAGGCCCTGGGCGCCCGGCGCGTGATCGCGGTCGAGCCGGGCGCCCGGCAACATCGCCTGCTTGCGGTGAACGTCGCCCTCAACGGTCTGAACGACCGGGTCGAGCTGCACAGGGTCGCGCTCTCGGACAGGGACGGAAATGCAAATCTGGTTCGGCAGCGCGAACACAATCTCGGCTCGTCACGATTGGCGACAAGCGCAGACGGCGAAACCGCGTTTTCCGAGGGCGTCACGCTCGTTCGTGGCGACACCTACTTCGCACAGACCGATATCGACTTCCTGAAAATCGATGCCGAAGGCCATGAACTGTCGGTCCTGGCGGGCCTTTCCGGTCTCATCGACAGATGCCGCCCGGATATCTTCGTCGAGGTCAATCCCGATAACCGGAACGACATGCGCGCCTGGTACGAAAGGACGGGATACGAGGTGAAGGACAGCTTCTGCCGCTATAACGACATGGAGAACCTGCTGCTTGCTTCCCGCCAGCGGCCCGCCTTCTCGCAATCGGCGTCGTGACGCTCAGCCCGGCAACGCGGGCGACCACAGGCTGGCGCGCTCGCCCTCGATCCGGGCGACGGTGCGCCGCTTGCCCTTGAGCAGCACCTCGCGCTGATAGGCGCGCACGAAACGGCGCAGTTCGCCATCGCCATGCTGCGGCGCCCGCCTCAGCCAAGCACCCAGATAGCCCTGCAACGTGGCCAGCCCGCCCAGAACATAGGGCGGGTGGGCCATCTTGCGGATCGCGGTCACGGTGAAGTAGAGCGGGTCCGAGCCCATGTAATATTGTCCCGCGCCGTGGCGACGGCGACCGACATAGATGTTGGTCTGCGACGACCCCATCGGGCGCAGATGCTCGAAGGCAAGCTCCGGGTCGCGCCAGCTGACCGCCTTCCAGCCCAGCATCCGCGCCTTGTGGCAGTCGATGCCGTCCCACATCACCTCGCGCACGAAGCCGCCGATCTGGCGGAAACAGGCCACCCGCATGAACTTTGACGCGCCGATCGACATCTCGTCGGAAATCTTCTCGCTGATCTGCCGACCCGCCCCGTCCACGTAATAGGTCTTGCCCGAACAGGTGCCGACGCGGGGATCGGCCTCCATCCGGTCCATGAGCCCGGCGAAATAGCCCGCGGGCAGATCCAGATCGAGGTCGAGCTTGCAGAGATACGTGTAGTCGTCCAGCGAAACGGCCTCCAGCCCGGCATAGAACGCCTCGATCACGCCGGGGCCCACGGCGCGGTGGCCGCGATCCTCGCGTCGGATCACGGTGATCCAGTCATGGGCCGCGGCATATTCGGCCAGGATCGCGGGGCTCTCGTCGGTCGAGCCGTCATCGACGATCACCCAGGCCGCCGGGCGCTCGGTCTGGGCCACCACGCTGTCAAGCGTGCGGCGCATGAATTGCGCCTCGTTGCGACCGGGCGAGATCACGACATAGGCGCGGGGGGCGGGGGCGATGCTGGTCATGCGCCGGTTCTGCCCGAGCGCCGTCATTCAGGCAAGCATCCGGTGGCTGTTGTCCCAGAATGTCCACAATCGGTTTGCAAAAGAGACCCGGAACGGTTTTCTGCGGGAGAAGGCAACTGCCGGATCGCATGAGGCCGGCATGTGGTGGAGATTTCGAGAACATGTCATTGATGCGTGCGATCACCGATCGGACCGCCCGGGTGGGCGTGATCGGGCTGGGCTATGTGGGCCTGCCGCTGGCGGTTACCGCCGCGCGCCGCGGCTTTCCGGTCACGGGCTTCGATGTCGATCCGGGCAAGATCGACAAGGTCATGGCCGCGACCAGCTATATCGACGCGGTCAGCCCGCAGGCGATGCAGGAGGCCTGTGCGAAGGGCATGGACGCGACCGCCGATTTCGCCCGGCTTTCGACCTGCCAGGTCATCGTCATCTGCGTGCCGACACCGCTGAACCCACAGCGCGAGCCGGACCTGTCCTATGTCGAGAAGACCGGGCATGCCATTGCCGCCCATATCCGCCCCGGTACGCTGGTGGTGCTGGAATCGACCACCTGGCCCGGCACCACGGACGAGGTTCTGGGCCCGATCCTGGGGACAAGCGGCCTGACGCTGGGCGAGGAGATCTTCCTGGCCTTCTCGCCGGAGCGCGAGGATCCGGGCAACACCGCGTTCAACACAAGCTCGATCCCCAAGGTGGTGGCGGGGTCGGGCCAGATCGCGGGCGATCTGGTCGAGGCGTTCTATGCCCGCGTCGTGGATCGCACGGTGCGAGTGTCCACGACCCAGACTGCCGAGGCGGTCAAGATCACCGAGAACATCTTTCGCGCGGTCAACATCGCGCTCGTGAACGAACTCAAGCTCGTCTACGACGCGATGGGCATCGATGTCTGGGAGGTGATCGACGGCGCCGCGACCAAGCCCTTCGGCTTCATGCCGTTCTATCCCGGACCGGGCCTTGGCGGGCACTGCATCCCGATCGACCCGTTCTACCTGACCTGGAAGGCGCGCGAATTCGAGGTGCCGACCCGGTTCATCGAACTGGCGGGCGAAATCAACACGCGCATGCCGCACCATGTCATCGACCGGCTGCGCGCCATCGTGGATGCCGACAGCGGCCGGGGCCTGAAGGGCACCGAGATCCTGCTGGTGGGTGTGGCCTACAAGAAGAACGTCTCGGACATGCGCGAAAGCCCGGCGATGAAGCTGATGCAATTGCTTGACGAGGCGGGGGCGAAGGTGAGCTATATCGACCCGCATGTGCCCGAGATCCCGCCGATGCGCGAATACCGCCAATATGCCGCCCGCCAGGCCACCGACCCCGCGACGCTCGCCCCCGGCCGCTTCGCCGCGGTGCTGATCGCGACCGATCACGACGCGATCGACTATCCGGCCCTGCTGGCGCTCGATTGCCCGGTGATCGACACCCGCAATGCCATCACCCGGCGCGGGCTGGCGATGGAAAGGGTGGTCAAGGTGTAGACCGCGGCCCATACGAGATTCGGACAGGCTGTCCCGCGTACCGGTTCAATGAGGGATGTCACATGGCTTTGTTCAAACCTACGCTATCCCGATGACCATATCCGTCCCGGTCAGGCCCTGAGCGGTGGCATGGCGATATGGCATCTGCCATAATGCGGCACGTTTGAGACAAGCATCCCGAACAGGTCCCCAATGCCCGCATTTCCGGCCTCGTCACGAACCCGGCCAAATCTGAGCGCCTTTGCCAATTGGGGCCTGTTCTGGCTTCTGCTCGCCGTCGTCGCCGCGGGCATCTTCTTCTCGAGCGGCCTCAACGCGCTGCTCACCGCTTGGCAACTGCCCGAATACAGCCACGGGCCGCTGATCCCGGTGCTGTCGGCCCTGATGTTTCTGCGCGAGCTCAAGCAGTTCCCGCCCGAACCGGGTCCGAAATCCGACCGCTGGCCGGGTGTGCTGCTGGTCGTCTTCGCGTTGCTGCTGGGCACACTCGGCATCCTCAGCAATATCGACGACATCGTAGCCTACGGGCTGATCCTGTGGGTGGGCGGGGTACTTCTGATCAGCTTCGGCTGGAAGACGGGCAGGCATTTCTGGCCACCGGTGCTACACCTCGTCTACATGCTGCCGCTGCCCGACACGCTCTATTACAAGGTTTCGACCTATCTGCAGTTCATGTCCTCGGAACTGGGGGTCTGGTTCCTGCGGCTGATGTCGGTGCCGGTCTTCCTGGACGGCAACATCATCGACCTGGGCGTGACCAAGCTGCATGTGGCCGAGGCCTGTTCGGGGCTGCGCTACATGTTCCCGATCCTCAGCTTCTCCTACATCTTCGCGGTGCTCTATCAGGGCCCGAAATGGCACAAGGCGGTTCTGCTGGTCTCGGCGGTGCCCATCGCGATCGTGATGAACTCGATCCGGATCGCGGTGGCCGGTGTCATCGCCCAGCTCTACGGGGTCGAATGGCTGGAGGGCTTCACCCATTTCTTCGAAGGTTGGGTGATCTTCCTGTGCTCGATCGTGATCCTGTTCGGTCTGGCCCGGCTGATGCTGTTCTTCCATCCCGGTCGTCCGGGGCTGGCCGAGGCGCTCGATCTCGACACGACCGGACTCGCCCAGCAGGTCAAGCGGCTGCAATATGTGCGCCCCTCTGCGGCGCTGATCGCGGCCGCCGGCATCGCGCTGGCCGCGGCGGCCGCAGTGCAGGCCATGCCCGAGCGCGGCGCCGTTGCACCAACCCGTGACGGCTTCGCGCTGTTCCCGCGGCAACTGGGCGCCTGGGAACAGCGTGGCCCGCGCGAAATGCTCAGTACTGGCGTCGAACGCAGCCTGGGTGCGGACGATTACCACCAGGTCTCCCTGGTCAGATCGGACGATAGCGCGCGGGTGGGCCTGTTCATGGCCTGGTACAACGACCAGAGCAAGGGCGGGGTCCATTCTCCCGAGATCTGCCTGCCCGGCGCCGGCTGGGAAATCGCCTGGCTGGAGCGGACCGACATCACCGAAAGGATGGGGAGTACCACCCCCTTCAGGATCAACCGCGCGATCATCCAGAAGGGTGAGACGCGAATGATGGTCTATTACTGGTTCCAGCAGAAGGATCGCCGCCTCGCCTGGGATTTCGCGGCCAAGTTCTGGCTGATGATGGACGGCGTCCGCACAGGGCGCACCGATGGCGCGCTGGTGCGGCTGACCACGCAGATCGGTCCGGGCGAAAGCGATGCGGCGGCAGAGGCACGGCTGATGGAGGTGCTGGAAGCAGTGCACCCTGCCCTTCCCCGTTTCATTCCGGCAGGGTAAGATCTTTCCCGCGCAGGACATTCGGCAACTGGCGCTCCATCCAAAGCGATCATGATGGCCTTTTTCTTCCTTCGCCCGCCCCACAGGCTCAGCAGTCTTCTGCGCGGCGACAGCCTCAAGGCCCGTGCTGCCAGAAGCACGCTCTGGACGCTGGGGGAAATGCTGTCTCACAACGTTCTGCGCCTGGCCTCCAATCTGGTGCTGACGCGCCTGCTCTTTCCCGAGGCTTTCGGGCTCATGGCCTTGATTCAGGTCTTCCTGACCGGGATGAGCATGATGTCGGATACAGGCTTCGGGCCGTCGATCATTCAGAACAACCGCAGCCGCGAACCGGCCTTTCTCAATACCGCCTGGACGTTGCAGGTGCTGCGCGGCTTGCTGTTGTGGCTTCTGGCATGCGCCTTCGCTTGGCCTCTGGCCGCGTTCTACGACGACCCGCGGCTCGCGCAGATGCTGCCCGTAGCCGGCCTTGCCATCGTGATCAGCGGCTTCAATCCCACGCGAATCTACACGGCCAACCGCGATCTGGTCATGGGCAGGCTGACGATCATCAGGATCACCGCCCAGGTTCTCGGCATCCTGATCATGGTCGCCCTGGCCATCCTGCTCCACTCGGTCTGGGCGCTGGTCATCGGCTCGCTCGCCAGCGCCGCAATCAGCCTGGCCCTGTTCCACTACGCCCTGCCGGGTCATCGCGACCGCTTCCAGATCGAGCGCACGGCATTCGGCGAACTCTTCCACTTCGGCAAGTGGATCTTCATCAGCAGCGCCGCCGGTTTCATGGTGAACCATGCCGACCGTGCGATCCTGGGCAAGTTCATCACCCTGGAGATGCTGGGCATCTATACGGTAGGGTTCTTCCTAGCCAGCGTGCCGCTGCTTCTGGGTCGTCCGCTGGCCAGCAAGATCGTCTTTCCTCTCTACAAGCAGCGGCCGACTTGGGAGAGCGCGGAGAACCGGCGCAAGATCTTCTACATACGCTGGCGGATGACCGGTGGGCTTCTAGGGCTATCGGCCATCCTAGCCATGTCGGGCACTCTATTGGTGGATTTGCTCTACGATCCGCGCTATGCGCTGGCGGGACCAATTATGGTTCTGCTGTCGATTTCACAGATGCCTATGGTGATCCTGAGCAGCTATGGCTCGCTGATGCTGGCAGCCGGAGATTCCAGACGCTATGCTGATAGGATCATCGCTACAGCAATTGTTCAGACCACGCTTCTGATCGTGGGAGTCAGATATTTTGGGATTGTCGGCGCAGTTGCCGCTCCGGGCTTGGCGGCGCTAATCGTTTACCCGATCTTGGTCAACGCGACACGCCGTTATGCCGGCTGGGACCGGACCCATGATCTAGTTTATGGCGCCCTTGCGGTCGCGATCGCAGCCATCGCCATCTGGCTGAATGCAGATTCAATAGGGAATTTAATCACGTTCTCCCAAATCTGAACGCCGAGGCAGCTCACTCTGCCTCGTCAGAGACCTTCACCCAAGGCGAAAAGTCCAGCCCGGTGAGCACCGACAATCTCTGGAATTGCGAGCGATACTGACTATACAACATATCACGCGTTCCGGGCTCCATCGGCAAGGGCATGCTCCCCCTCTCATTACTCTGGCACAGTAATCTTATCAAAGGAGCGCGCATGTTTTTGGGTAGTGCCTTCCGTGCAGGCCAAAGAAATCCTAACTTATCCCGCAACTTAGAAAGGCTTCTCGCGGCCTCCAAATCTTCAAAATGCCGATTGGAAACGTTCCGAACCAGTGCGTCATCTCGCAGTATCTGTTCATCGAGTGGCGCCATACCGAGAAAATCCGTTATCTTTCGAACCACCGAACTGGGATTGGCAGAGAACTCCTCAAAAAGTAGAAACAGCATCTGCGATCTTGGGAAATGCTCTAGATAGGCATCGATCTGACGCACATAGTCGCTGCCAGCCAGACAGAGATCGGGCACGTCCGGCAAATGAGAATTGGTGGACGAGAAGACCAACTCGCGGGGTGCTGCCGAGGCGTGCCGCTCTGAGATCACAAACTCCTCAAATCTCCGATTTACGCGCATGTCTCGGGTGACATTCTGATAGTTCTTGATGATCTGCAAATAATAGGAATAGGCGCGCGAAACCGGTTCACGCATAACATAGATGATCTTCGCATCTGGGATATGGCGCGCAATGCGGCTGGCGGTATGCGGGAACAGTGGAGACAGCGAATAGATGGTCGATGCCTCTCCAACAAGCTGATTGGGCAAGGCATTCTCGAAATGCCTTGCATACTCAGACAATCCCTTCTCATAGAGCTCGTCACGCGCGAAAAATTCCGGCTCTTTTCGGTGGGACATGAATATGCCCGGATGTCTATCGAGCATAGCATGTAGGGTTGTCGTCCCAGCTTTCGCTGCCCCAATGATGAAAAAGTCTGGAAGCCTCATCTGTGCAGCATCCGACATGTGTCGCGAATCGAAGCGGCCATCACGAACCTGCCCTCCCACCCACGAACGGATTCCGGTAGAGCCCCAGCCTCTGCTTCAGCACCGCCCAGAGGAAGGGCGGCTCGTGGATCACGTAGCGGTGGAACCGCGCGCGGGGCTCGCGCAGCAGCCGGTAGAGCCATTCGAACCCCGCCTCGGTGATCCAGGCGGGCGGGCGGGCGAAGGTGCCGCTTTCGTAGTCGATGGTGCCGCCCAGGGGCAGCCAGAGCCGGACATTCGGCATCCGGTCGCGGTATTTCACGATGAACTTTTCCTGCCGTCCGCCGCCCAGGCCCACCAGGCAGACCGTGGCGCCGGAGGCGTTGATCGCCTCGATCATCCGCTCGATCTCGCCCGGTTTCGTCTCGAAATCGAAGGCGGGCGCATCGGTGCCGACGATCATCCGCCGGCCGACCTTCGCGTTGATGTTGCTTGCGGCCAGATCGGCGATCCCGGGCTTGCCGCCGCACAGGAACACCGTGACCTCCGGGTTGTCCTTGTGATGCATGTAGAAGCGCGGGAAATAATCCGAACCCGAGACCCGTTCCCGAACCGGCGCGCCGAGGAATTTCAGCGCGAAATACATGATCTGGCTGTCGCAGGTGACCAGGTCGAACTGCTCGAGGATCGCGTGGAAATCGCGATCCTGCTGCAACTTCATGATCATGTCGACATGCAGCGTCAGCAGCGCGCCTTCGGTGAAATCCGCCACCACCTCGTCCATGCTCACGTCATGGACCCAGGCGTTCAGGATCGGCACCTGCCGCAAGGGGGTGGACGGCTTCAGGAAGGTACTGTTCAGGCCGGTCTCATGCTTCATGTCAAATGGCTTCCTTTCTGATGACGACACGCTGCATGTCCCGCAGGTTGAGGGTGAACCGCAGGCGGTTCAGATGCAGGGCAGAGGAAAGATTGCCAAGGGCCGTGCGCAGACCGGCGCGACCGGACATGGTTCCGACATTCCACAGGAATCGCTCCATCGACAGCGTGCGCCCCACGGCGCGCGTCTCGACCTCGGCAAAACCGGCCTTCTCATAGGCCCGGCGCAGTGTCTCGAAGGTGAAGAAATAGATATGCCCGTCGCACTTCACGCTGCGCTCGCGATGGCGCATCACCTTGAACATGAACGTGTCATAGCGCGGGGTTTCGATGACCGCATGACCGCCGGGTTTGAGAATGCGGTGAATTTCGCGCAGTGTCGCGATCGGATCGGGAACATGCTCGATGACATGCAGCATGACGACGACATCCACGGATCTATCGGGAAGCGCGGCCTGTTCCAGTGTTGTCGCGATGGTCTCGATTCCGTGGACTTCCCTAGTATGGATCGGCAATTCGCGCCACGGGTCGATGCCGAGAACATCCCAGCCCTCATCCTTGAAGCTGCGCAGCAGATAGCCCAGACCGCTGCCCACCTCGACCATGCGCCCCCCATTCGGGTAGAGCCGTTGCAGGGTACGCTGGGTTGCGGCGAAATCGCGGATCTGGCCGGATTCCTTTTCATAGCGCCAGCGCCACCGGTGGCCCGGATCGGTCGTGACGCCCCCGAGCAGGCCCGCGGGCTCTTCCCATTGCTCGTAGAATTCGTGATCCACGAGGCGCGCCCGGGGACTGGCATACATCAACCCGCACCGCCTGCAGCGCACGATCCGCGCCTTCTGCGCCTGATCCTTCTCGAACACGACTTCGGCATCGTCGACACCGCAGAGCCTGCAGGGGATGATCTCTTCGATGGTCTTGGCTGGTGCATCCATGCTGTCTCTCCCCGTATGGGATCATGCCTTCCGAACCCGACCCCGCGTCCGCTCCGCGGATCGCAGTTCACACTCCCTGGACGGCATATCACATGGTCAGGCCGCAACACGCATGTATCTGTCCACCAATGCCTTGGTCCCGCGTATATTGCCCGCCGAGGATGCGCCGAAGACAATGGATTCCACACCGGGCAGTTCGGAAATCCAGTGGATCGCCTCGTCGGGCGGGATCGCGCCGCTGGCATAGACCGACATCGCGATGGCGCGCACGCGCCCCGATTTCAGCGCGTCGAGATAGGCATCGAAGCCCCCCGACATGCGGAAGCCGATCTTGTTGATGTTGGCGCAGATGATCGGCCGCTCGATGCCCTCTTTTGCCAGCGCATCCAGCAGCATCGGCATGTTCATCGTGATATAGGCCGGCTCCGCTCCGTATTTCTCGACGATATGGTCGTGAAAGATGCGGAAGGCGCGCGTGAAGCCCATGCCCAGCAGCAGGTCGGTGAACACGTTCTGCACGAAGATCACGGGCGTCTTGGTGCCCGCGAACATCTTCATCTCCATGTCGATCAGCACCCGCGCCATGCCGTCGACCTCGCGGGTCGCCAGCGCCTTGCCGCCCGCCAGCGCGGTCGCGAACAGCCCGTCCTCGGGCATGAAATGCTTCAGCGCGCCGACCATGCCATGCTCGGTCACGGCATTGGCGTATTTGTGGGCATAGGGCATGCAGGGGTAGAAGGTGAAATCGCGGTAGCGCGCGGGGTTGGCGCGCACCCGCTCGGCCACCTCGGCGATGCGGTCATGGGTGGTGCACATGAAGGTGCGGATGCCCTCGTCATAGGCGATGTCCAGTACCTCCATGATCGCGTCGGTCTTCCGGAAGCGCATCGCCTGGGCGCGGGCCTTTTCCTCGGACATGTGGTTGATGCCGAACAAGAGCCTGTCCATCGTCATCTCCCTATCGCCCGAACCAGCCGCGCCGCTTCGCGGGTTCGGGCGCACGGGCGCGCGCCGCGCCCACGGGCAGCCCGGTTTCGGCATTCTCGATGATCATCGCCAGCGTACGGTCGGTCTCGGTCGCCGAGGCGAAGCTGTTTTCCGCCGCCGCCCCCTTGCCGTCGCGCACAGCGGCGATGAACTCGGCCAGTTGCGCCGAATATTCCTCGCCGCGCAGGTAGAACCAGGCATCCTCGGTCAGTTCTGTGGTGTATTTCACCGTCCAGCCCGGCCCATAGCCCGGCAGCGCGTCATGGGGCTCGCGCAGGTAGAGCTGGCATTCCTGCCGGTCCGCATAAAGCCGCCCGTTGGTGCCGATCATCGCGATCTTCGTGGACATCTTGCGATAGCTCTCGTCCGACCAGTTCACCGAAAGCTGCGCGGTCGGCCCATCGTTCCAGCGCAGCGTCGAGAACACCTCGTCATCGGTGCCTTCGGAAAACACCTGCCCCAGCACCGAGCCCGTCACCTGGTCGGGCGTGCCGAAGAACCAGTTCAGAAGGTTCAGGGGATGCGCCGCGTAATCGTAAAGACAGCCGCCCCCCTCCTCCTTGCTGGTGCGCCAGGTCGCGCGCTTGGGGCGCAGCACGACGGGGCCGTAAGCCTCGGCCAGGACATGGGTGACACGCCCCAGCGCGCCGCTGTCCAGGATGCGCTTCATCTCGCGGAAGGCACCGACATAGCGGTAGTGATAGCCCACCTGCGCCACCCGGCCCCTTTCGGCGGCCAGCTCCGTCAGCGCCGCGCTGTCGGCCCAGTCGAGGCAGAAGGGTTTCTCGCAGAAGACATGGATATCCCTGTCCAGCGCCGCGCGCACCATCGGCGCATGCAGCCGCGAGGGCGTGGCGATCACCACGGCATCCAGCCGCTCCTTTTCCAGCAGCACGGCGTAGTCCTTGTGGATCGGCGTCGCGATGTTCCTGGACAGCACATCCACCAGAAAGCCCGACCCGTCACAGGCAAGCGTCTCGGCATCGGGGTGCGCATTGACCATCGCGAAATGGCTGAGCCCCATCTTGCCGAGCCCCACCACGGCGATCCGAACCTTGCTGCTCATGCCTGAAACCTTGCCTCTGCCCGATACCTGACGGATTTGTCATGATCGGCTGTAAAAACCGCGCGACGTTAGTTCCGTTCCGGCCAGAGGTGCAACAGGGATGGGGCAGGAACACGACAAGAATCGAAGGATTATAGGACCATCATGGGCATCGTTCCCGAAGTCGGACCGATCCACCCTACGGCCGAGTAGAATCTGCCCTCCAAAAAGGTAACCCCGCCGATCAGCCGCACGCCATAGACATCTGCCCACACAGTCGGTTGTGCCGACTCGTCAGTTCGTCCATCCTTACGGCACACGACACATAAAGCCGCGGCTGACGCAGCCGCCGCGACACTCAAGGCAGACTGTTCATCCATAAGGATCGGTGCTTCGATGGCCCCATCGGTAAGTGTCGTCGTCCCGGCATTCAACGCGGAAAAATACCTCGAAGAAACGGTGCACTCGGCCCTGGGACAATCTGTGCCGCCCATCGAGATCATCATAGTCAATGACGGCTCGAGCGATGGGACCGCCAAGGTCGCCGACCAGCTGGCCGCCACGCATCCCGAGGTCACCGCCACGCACCGCCCCAATGGCGGGGCCGCCGCTGCGCGCAATACCGGGCTATCCCGGGCACGTGGCGAATTCATCCTGTTCCTCGATGCGGATGACCGGTTGACCGAGGATGCCATCCGGCACCATCTGGAGGTCTTCGAGCAGCATCCTGACGCCGCCATGGTCTTCGGGTCGAACAACGTCATCGACGAGACCGGCACATTCCTTGGAACCAACCCGGTCCCCCAGGAGAATGTCACGATTGCCGAGCTGGCGATGCGCGTGACCCCCTCGCAATCCCAATGTCTTTATCGAAAATCAGCCCTGGAAGCGATCGGGGGATATGATGAAGCGATACGGTATTCCCAGGATATCGAAGCGAACCTGCGGCTGATCCAGGTCGGCGGGATACACAGCCATGATCGCGTGGTGATGGATTATCGTCGCCACCAGGCGCAATCCACCCGCAAGAGCGGGCGGATATTCCCGCCTTGGCATATCATCGTTCTGGAGAAGCACTTCGGCCCCGCAGGCCTCACCCCGGACCCCGATCTGCTGCGCAAAGCCAAAGCGCGCTGGTACTCGAAATACGGCTACAGGCAGCATCGCGTCGCGCTTGGCGCCCTGCGTCGTGGCCGGTTTTCCGAGGCCATTGTCGCCTCGAAATTCGCATTCATGCGCCTGAAGGCACGCTTCCAGGGCGAAAACTGGCGCCCCGGATCCCCCCGGGGCAACTGACCGCCGGATCTGCCCGTTCAGTCAGGTCGACGCCTTCAGGGAACAGAGACCGCCTATGGCGGCTGCGGCGATTGACAGGAAGACGCGGGATCGGGCATCCGAGCATGTAACCGCCAGGCAAAGGGCACCCGCACCGGTCCCAGCCGACAAGAAAGTGTCCCGATGCCATCGCCGAACGTGATCGTCTTCTATCCGGCCAGTTTCTGGGGACGGGGGTCGGGCGAGACCTGTTACCGGATCTGCTCGCACTGGCCCGATCAGGGCCTGCCGGTCACGGTGCACACGGCCGCCTGCCTGCGCCCGGACCCGGCGGGGATCATGGCTCCGGCCCTGCCCGCCGGATTGCCCGGCCCGATGCGGCGCCGACTGGCGGCCCGGCCCCGGATTGCGCCTTTTCTGGAGCGACGCAGCCAGGCGCAGGCCCTGAAATGCGTCCGCCCCGGGGATATCTGCTATTTCTGGCCCGGCGCACCGATCGAGGCGATGGCGGAAGCCCGCGCCCGCGGCGGCCGCATCGTGATCGAGTTCATCAACACCCATGTGGCTCATGCCAAGCGGATCCTCGATGTGGAATGCGACCGCATGGGCATGCCCCACTACCCCTATTACACCGAAGCAACCCTTCGACAGGAAGGCGACCGGGTCCGGCAGGCCGACGCGATCTTTGCCCCCGGCCCCTTCGTGGAGCCTTCGATCCGCGAGAGCGAAACCGCCGTTCCCGCGATCCTGCCCGCAAGCTACGGGGCCTTTCAGCCCCCTGATCCGCCCCACCGGCGGCCCGGCGGCACCGCGGGCCGACCCCTGCGGTTCCTCTATGTCGGGCTCATCGCCCTGCGCAAGGGCCTGCACACGCTGATGGAGGCCTGGCGGCGGGCGGCGCTTCCTGCCGAGCTGTGGCTGGCGGGTCCGGTCGAACGGCCCTTCGCCAGCGACGAGATGCGCGCGCGGCTGCTGGGGGACATCCCCGGCACCGTGCGCCTCATGGGGCTCGTCAAGGATATCGGCCGGGTCTATCGCGAGGCCGATGTCTTCGTCTTTCCCTCGCTCGAAGAAGGCGGCCCTCAGGTCATCTACGAGGCGGCCGGTTACGGCTTGCCCCTGGTCGCGACCCCGATGGGCGGCGGCTGGATCGCCAGGGACGGATCGAACGCGCTGGTCGTGCCCCCCTCCGATGCCGAGGCCCTGGCCGCAGCCCTGACCCGGCTGCACGAGACCGAGGATCTGCGCCTTGCCCTCGGCGCCCAGGCCCTGGCGGATGCACCCTTCTATGGCTGGGATCAGGTCGCGGATCGCCGCCGGACAGCCCTGCTGGACTTCGTCGGCACCGGGGCATAGCCGCGCCGGTACCCTGTGCGCCCGGTAGGATTCAGCCGGAAGCGGAGTTCCTCCCTTCCCATGAAGGCTTGTAAGGCAAATCCCCGATAGATACCCTGTCCCATGGGGTGTTGTGGTTTTCCGTGTCCGCATCGGGACATGTCCGATGGGCGCCTTCCGGCGGAACGCCACAGTACGAGATTTTGGGGGTAGACATGATTAGGACGGCTGTGCTCGCCGCGGCGGGCTTTTTGGTGGTTTGCGGCTCTGTCGCGCAGGCAGCAACCGTCAGCATCACGCGGACGGTGACCGGAGCGGGCGGTTTCGCGAACGATCTCGCCTTCGAGTTCACCGGACTCGCCCCGAGCGACGGCACCGGGGGCATCCTGACCATCGCGACCGGGCCCGCTCTGACCACCCCGCAATTCCCGGGTCTGGATATCACGGACCCGGGCGAGTTCTTTACGCTGCTGGCGGATGAAGAGTTCCTGGGCAGCTATACCTGCACGATCAGCACCGCAGCGACGACCATTCCGGGCGTCACCTTCTCCTCACAGGACGATTGTATCTTCTCGTTGAGCCTCGGTCTTCCGGGAGGCCTCCTCGACACGCTTCTGGCTGACGGCAAGACGGTGGTAGAGATGCTCTTCAGCGAACTCGTCGACGATTTCGGGGATGGAGATACCGTGACGGCAACACTGTCCTATACCGAAGCCAGCGTGATCGAGGTGATCCCGCTTCCGGCTACTGCCTTGCTTCTGTTGGGGGGGCTAGGCCTCATGGGCGCCGTGCGGCGGCGCAACAGGCCTACCAAGCACTAAAAAGGCAGGGGGACCGGATAGCATACCAAATCCCCAAGCTCTTGATCCGCACGGACTCACCAACCGGACCTGAAACGTTCGGCAAGACTTTGCCACCTATCCGGCGAGTTCATGCCACCAGATCGTGAGTGTCGTTGTATTGAGACCGGCAACCTGTAGGTTCAGCCGCGCTAACCACTGGACCAAAAGCTTCCCCTGACACAGCCCGGCATCGTCCCGAAGCGGGCACCCTGGCCGGGCTGTGTCAGGGAGCCAGACCGATCCACATGTGGTTTAAACCGATGAAAAGGAACGAAACGGCATTACGCGCCGGAGAGGGATGGGTGAGGCGCTCGGCCGCGGTTTGGCTGCTGTGCATGGTTGGATTGTGCTTTGACATGATAATCCCTTTCGTCGCGGTGGCCGACCAGGAGCACAGCATGCAGGACGCCCCCTTGAGACTTCGCACCGACAGCACGAGAACAGAAACAGAAATCACCTTCTCCACGCCTCCGACCCGATCCGATTGGGACATCGTCATTCTAGACCCCAGCACAACCCAGAACGTTCAAACCGAAAGCTCGGGAACCGGAACAGTCTACCGTGACAACGAAACCTTGGTCCGGCGCGACCCCAACCGGGACACCAGCCCCGAGACCGGAACGCCCGATGGCGATGATCGCCCCGGGATCTGGGCGTATCAGGCCTTCGACTTCGATCAGGCCCTGAGCAGAGGGCATGCCTTCCGCATCGAGACCGGCGCCCTGGTCGGCAGCGGGACGACCG
>NZ_SLVM01000023.1 GCF_004339675.1 Rhodovulum steppense | reverse complement strand
CGGTCAGGCCGCGGCCAAGCTGTTCGACGGCCTCCGACTGCTCTTCCCGCGCCCGCTCACGACCCGCCTCAGCCGCTTCGGCGGCAGCAAGCTTGAGCCGCAGCGAATCCAGGCTGCGTGCGATCACGCCGATCTCGTCGCCCTTGTTGGTCATCGGAATTTCATCGCCATAGGCGCCCGCGGTGACCCGTGCCATGGCGCCGCTGACCCGTTGCAGAGGCTGACCGATCGATTTGCGCAGAAGGTATGTCGAGATCGCGAGCAGGATCAGGAACAGTAGCCCCGCCAGAGACATCGCAGGCAGGGCGTCAAGAAGCATTTCGCCCATCAGCCCGTCGGCCGTCCAGACGGCGCCCACAGCGCCAATCGACGCATCTCCGTAAATCACGGGCACGCCAACGATCAGCGCCCCGCTGTCCAGCGCGATCTGGCCGGTTTCGAGCGCGCGGCGTGCAAGTTCGTCCATGCGGGCAGATTGCGCCGGTGTCGCCGTGCCCAACTGGACAACGCGTTCCCCGCTGCCCGACCAGACCCCGACCTGAACGAAATGGTCCTCCGCGCGCTCGGCGTAGAGGCCCAGTTGGGCCTCCACCGCATCGAGCTTGCCGAACCTCAGATGGCCCGAGACGCCATCCGCGCCGGAGACCGTCATCTCGGCCATCAGGTTGCCAAGATGCCGGTGAACGATGTCATAGGCGCTGCGCGTGGATGCGGTCAGGACCATCGCCACGACGAGGATGGTCGTGACCGCGACGAGCGCCGCGCCCTTGATGAAAACCGAATTGCCGACGCGGCTGCGAGCCGTCGTACCAGAAATGCCTTGCATCTTTCGTCTCCTGTTCCAGACGGCTCGCGGATCGCGTGATCTACATGAAGGCTTCGGCGTCAACGCCCACAGTCATAGCGCCGATCGGCGTGCCGGTCTCGGGATCGTTGATGGTGAAGGAAATCTGCACCTGGTAGCTCTGCGACGACTCGTCGAACTCGACCTCGCCGAAATGGATTGCGTCGGGACCAATGGCATAGGTGAGGAAGTGCTTTTCCTCGTCGCCCTGCCAGTAATCCGAAGTCACTTCGGAGACCGCGACGTTCAGCCCCTTGGCGTCCATCAGGATGATCTCGGTCACCTGACCGTTGGCCGCGGCGGACTGTTCGCGCAGGTACTCGGACACGGGACTGGCCAGCATCGGCGAGATCATCGGGCTGTCGGCCGCGCCGACTTGCGCGCGCCAGGCCAGATCAAGCTCGTCGATCCGGGCCTGGTCGTAGCCTTCGGTATGGGCATTCTGCGCCTTGATGGCGTCAATGATGATCGGCGCCGTCGCCCAGGGGCGGACCGAGTTGTCGAGATAGGCCGTCAACTGGGCATCGTAATCGCCGGCATGGGCGCCCGAGGCGGTCACGATGGCGAGAAGGGCGGTGAGTCTGGTGATCGAGCGGACCATGGGATTCCTTTCCTGGATCAATGCCAGCGCCGTGCATGAATGGCGCGGATGCCCTAAAGGGGTAGTTCGAATCACCTACCGAAGTTTTAACATGCCCCTCCTCGCGGCGCGTGTCGGACGGGCGGTCGGACCCCGGACGCGATTCAGGCTGGGGTGCAATTGTGCGGTCCGGTGGTGCGGGTCGGTGTCGGGGCGGTGGGCTCGTAGGATGTCCCTGTGTGAAAGGATCCGTATAATATGCTGAATAAGAATGAATAAAGAGAGGGTCCTCGTGTCACGATCGGGCGCTGGAACGCAGTGCGAATCCGATCAAGCGCAGTGCTTTCTGCAGGACGGAGTTCGCCAGCAGGCGGCTGAAACCACTTCTTAACCATACCGCCGGTTCGCCAAGAAAGGTGCGTTTCGCCCGGGTATTGTCCCGGCATCAGTCACCGGAGGCCCGCCACAAGCGCAACGCCGTTCTGGTGGCGCTGGGTGCCATCCTGCGCGAGAAGGGCGGCCCGCATGCCTCGCGCGAATGCCGCCGGTTCCACAGGCCAGGTTTCGTTTTCAACCTGCTCCCATGCCCGGAACGGGAGGGACGAAAGATCGCCATGTCGGGCAAGCGACGAGGAGGACGGTTGCGTCAGGAAGGCCCGCGGGCGACGGATCCTTGCCCCGCGGCACCGGCAGACATGGGCGGGCCTAGCGGCCCAGCCAGGTGCCCGCCCAGACCAGACCGATCAGGACAGGCTGGTGCAGCAGATAGATGGCAAGGCTGTGGCGTCCGGGCCAGGTGAGCCTGCGCATCAGCGGCGTGGCGGCGGCGTGTCGTTCGAAGCGTTTGTGAAGCCCGGCCTGGGTCGCCAGACTCGCGAGTGCGATACCGGAAAGGAACGGCGCAAGCCAAGGGATGATCGGTACGAAATCGACGCTCGGCCGCGGGCTGGCTGTAAGGCCCGTCCAGTCGAGCCAGATCCCGCGGAACGAGGGCGCAAGGCCCAGGCCGGTCTGTGCCACCATCAGCACGGCGCCCGCTGCGGCAAGCGTCAGCACGGCGGGCTGGCGCAGGAAGGCCAGCCCCAATATGCTGGCTGCGGCGATGGAATGCAGGATCCCGAAATAGACGAAGCTGGTCGGGAACATGACCCAGGTGCCAAGGCTGACCAGGCCCGCGGCCCCGGCGATCATCGCGAGGCGGCGCAGGAAGGCGCGGGGCCGCAGCCCGTGCCCATGCGCAAGTTGCAGGCTGACCCCGGCAAGGAACAGGAATGACCCGGCGACGGCAAAGGACAGGATGCGCCAGCCGCCGGTGACCGCGGTGCCGGGGGGCAGGTGGCCGAACATCTCGAGGTCATAGACCAGATGGAACACCCCCATCCCGACCAGCGCCATGGTCCGGGCGAGGTCGATGGCGTCAATCCGACCGGCAGGGGGGGCAGGCGGGCTCAATCCGGCTGGAACCCGGCGATCAGGCGCTTGAGCCCCAGGAACGCGCCCGCATAGATCGCCATCAGCGTCACCGGCGCCGAATAGGCCAGCGTCGAGAAGCCGGTCACGCCCTGGCCGATCGAGCAGCCCATCGCGACCACGCCGCCGATGCCCATCAGTGCCGCCCCGCCCACCTGACGGCCAAGCTCGCGCGGGTCCTCGCAGGCCTCCCAGCGAAAGCTGCCCTTGTGCCAGGACCCGATCCAGGCTCCCAGCAGCACGCCCAGGACCGAGCCCACCGAGAATGACAGCCCCCCCGCCGAAGCGGTCATCAGCCACATCAGCGTGCGCCCGAGCGGCGCGGTGAAGGTATGGCCCTCGACATCGACCGCGCCGAAGCTGAGTTCGTTCAGGTGGCTCATTCCCCAGAGCGCGCCCGCAATGGCCAGCCCCGCGGCCATGCCCCAGCCGATCCGCCGTGGCTCGGCCCTGAGCGGGGCATGCGCGACGCCCCAGGCGATGAAACCGGCCGCGATGGCCAGCGCGACGGCCAGCACCGGCAGGCCGAACAGGCCGCCCAGCAGATGTGCGACTCCCTGCATGCCCTCGGAGGGTTCCTGCGGGAAGGCCCAGTCGCGCAGGGGCGCAAGCGGCCCCGACAGCGTGACGAAGCCCATGATCGAGATCACGACGACCACTACCAGCGAGCGCAGGTCGCCACCGCCGAAGCGCGCCAGTGCGCCGAAGCCGCAATTGCCCGCAAGTGCCATGCCATAGCCGAAAAGCCCGCCCCCAAGGATCGAGGCCAGCGGGTTCCAGGCGATGGAATGATAGGGCGTAAGCGAGAGGTCGATCCGCCCCGTCGCGGCCAGCAGGAAGGTCGCCGCGATGCCCGTGCCCAGCACCACGCCCCACATCCTGAGTCGGCGCTGGTCCTCGCCATAGATCGCGCTTTCCACCGCGCCGAGGGTGCAGAAATCGCCCAGCCGGGCGGCAAGGCCCAGGATGCAGCCCGTGACAAGGCCGATCAGCGCCGCCCAGGCGCCCGCGGGAATGCTGTCCATCCGTCCTCCCCGCCCCGGGCCGTGATTGGCGCGACCCCGGGTCCTATCTTCGCTCGTGCCCACCGGCCACATGCGGCGGCGGGTTCTGTGCGTTGCAGAACATGTCGTGCATCAACTCCAGAACGCGCCGGGCGCGTTCGTCGGCCAGCGAATAGTAGATCGCCTTGCCCTCGCGCCGGTAATTCACCAGCCCTTCGAGCCTGAGCCGGGCCAGTTGCTGGCTGACCGCGGCCTGGCGCGAGGCGAGCAGCGTTTCCAGTTCGGTCACCGATTTCTCGCCTGTGGTCAGATGGCACAGGATCATCAGCCGCCCTTCATGCGAGAGCGCCTTGAGAAAGCTCGATGCGGTTTCGGCATGCTGGACCATGTCCTCGGCCGGAAGGCCGCCCTCTTCGGGATCATGCGTGCCGCCATGGGCGATGTCTGCTGCCATTGGCCTCCTGCGGCTTCCTCAGAAGCCCATCGCCTCCTCGATTGCGGCGATGCCCTCACGCGCGCAGGTATCGTCGAGATCGGGGCCGGGCGCGCCCGAGACGCCGATCGCGCCCACGATGGCGCCTGCATGCTCGATCGTCACCCCGCCGCCAAGCGCCAGTGCCTGGTCGAGATCGCGGATTCCGGCATAGATCGTGCCCGGCGCGGTCAACTCGCCCAGGTCCAGCGTGCTGGTACGAAAACTGGCCGCCGTCCAGGCCTTGCGCCGGGCGGTTTCCTCGACATGGGCGCCCGCGAAGCGGTCGCGCACGAAGGCCTGCAGCGTGCCCGAGCGGTCCGTGACGGCCACGCCGACCTGATAGCCCTCGGCCCGGCAATGCTCCATCGCGGCCATCGCCGCCTGCATCGCCAGTTCCGGCTTGAGTGTCCGGAACTCGACAAAGGCATCCTCGGCCGCCAGCGCGCCCCCCGTCGGCAGCATCAGCGCCGCCGTCACAATCAGCGTTCTCATCATCCCTCGACTCCTCCCTTTTCGTCGTTCTCGGCCCATTCGGGCTGTTTGCGCAGGATCTCCCCGATCAGCCCCCAGAAGAAATCCTCCCCGGGATAGCCTTCCAGACGCGCCACCTCCACCCCGTCGCGCAACAGCACGAAGGTCGGCGTGAAGACCGGGCGGCTGGCAAGCCGGATGTCGTCGGGCAACCGCCGGTCCAGGTCGAGCCGACGCAGGGGCGCAATTGCGCCTTCGGCCGTCCGCGGCCAGATCGGTGCGATCTGGTCGTCCCACATCCTGCAATAGATGCAGCCCGCGCGCTCGAACATTGCCAGCACAAGCTCGGCGCGCGCAACGCCAAAAGGCGCGGAGGCAAAAAGCCCCGCGCAAAGAAATGCGGCAAATACTCGTTTCATTTGCGGCCGCCCCGTTACATATAAAAATCGTAATGTGTTTTCGCATCCACGGCAAGGGAGGGCCTTGATGCTGGACATTTCCTTCGGCGGCGCCGCCATCGCAGGCATCCTGTCCTTCCTGTCGCCCTGCATCCTGCCGATCGTGCCCTTCTACCTGTGCTACATGGCCGGGATCTCAATGGGCGAATTGCGCAGCGATGACCATATCCCCGCGGGCGCGGTGCGCCGTCTGGTCGTCTCGGCGGTCTTCTTCGCGCTGGGGGTCACGACGATCTTCGTGCTGCTGGGGATGGGGGCGACGGCGCTGGGCAAGGGCTTTGCCGCCTGGCGGCAGGAACTGTCCTATGTCGCCGCCGCGATCCTGTTCCTGTTCGGACTGCATTTCCTGGGCGTGCTGCGCATTCCGTTCCTCTATCGCGAGGCGCGGATCGAATCGAAGGCCGAACCCACGACGATCCTGGGTGCCTATCTGATGGGGCTGGCCTTCGGCTTCGGCTGGACGCCCTGCGTGGGTCCGGCGCTCGCCGCGATCCTGATGGTGGCCAGCGGCATGGGCGATGTGGTCAAGGGCGGCGCGCTGCTGCTGGTCTACGGGCTGGCGATGACGCTGCCCTTCGTGATAGCGGCGGCCTTTGCCCGGCCGTTCCTGCGCTGGATGCAGCGCAACCGGAAATATCTGGGCCATGTCGAGAAGGTCATGGGCGGCATGCTGATCCTGTTCGCCGTGCTCATCGCCACCAATTCCGTGGCCTATATCGCGCAGTTCATGATCGACCATGTGCCGTGGTTCTCGCGGATCGGCTGACACTCTGGAAAGGGAGGAAAGACATGAGACTGACCACGCTTCTTGCCGCCGGGTTCTTGGCGCTTGCGGCGCCCGTGCTGGCCGGGCCACCCCTTGGCGATGACGGTCTGCACAAGCCCGACTGGCTGCGCGACACGTTCAAGGACATGTCCGAGGACCTCGCCGAGGCCAATGCCGAGGGCAAGCGCATGCTGGTCATCTGGGAACAGCGCGGCTGCATCTACTGCACCAGGATGCACGAGGAGGTGTTTCCAGATCCCAGGATCGAGGCGCTGATCCGCGAGAACTATTTCGTCGTGCAGATGAACCTGTTCGGGGATGTCCAGGTCACCGATCTGGACGGCACGACGCGCGCCGAAAAGGACATGGCCTCGCGCTGGGGCATCGTGTTCACGCCGACGCTGATGTTCATGCCGGAAGAGGCGCCCGAAAGCGGCACCGCGGGGCAGGCGGCGGTCGCAACGATGCCGGGCGCCTTCGGCAAGGGCACCACGCGGGCCTTGCTGCAATGGGTCCTGGAAAAGGGTTACGAAGGCGACGAGCATTTCCAGAAATACGTTGCGCGGGTTCTCGCCGAAGGTGATAACTGACATCACTAATATGGGTTCTTCTTCGCGGAAGTACCTGAAATCCCTGAGAAGTTGTCGTATGCAAAAAACCTAATTCGTTGTTGCATGCGATGGTGCACTTCCGTTACCTTTCAAGTCAGGGAGAAGACGCGGGAGGATTCTTTGAAATGAGAAAGGTGGCACTGGGCGTGTTCTGCTTTGCGGCGGGCCTGACGTCTGCGCATGCGGCAGAGGTGGCCCCTCTGGAGGTCGTGTTCGACGAGTCTGGCTATGTCGCGGCGCCCCTGACCGATACGCCCGGCGATCCGGAGGCGGGGCGCAAGCTGATGTCGAATCGTGCAAATGCCAATTGCATTGCCTGCCATGCGGCGACGGATCTTGCCGATGTGCCTTTCCACGGCGAGGTGGGGCCAACCTTCGATGGCGTGGCCTCGCGCTATCCCGAGGCGATGATCCGCGGCATCCTGGTGAACGCCAAGAACGTGTTCGAGGGCACGGTCATGCCGTCCTTCTACAAGGTGGACGGGTTCAACCGTATCGCGGACGGTTTCACCACCAAGCCGCTTGAGGGCGAAGTAAGGCCGCTGCTGACCGCGCAGGAAATCGAGAATGCGGTGGCCTACCTGATGACGCTGACCGACTAGGTGCCCGACACGGGCGATCCGACAGCAGAGAGGAGTCGACATATGGAATTCACGAGACGAGGGGCAATCGCGATCAGCGCGGGCTTCGCCGCCGCTCTGATGCTGCCGACCCGGGCGGCCCGCGCAGCGGTTGACGAGCAGATCGCCGCGTTCACGGGCGGCGCCGAGGTGGGATCGGGCGGGATCACGCTGACCACCCCCGAGATCGCCGAGAACGGCAACACCGTGCCGATCGAGGTCGACGCCCCCGGCGCCGAGGAAATCCTGGTGCTGGCCTCGGGCAACCCGACCCCGGATGTGGCCACCTTCAGGTTCGGCCCGCTTGCCGGCAAGCAGAAGGCCGCGACGCGCATCCGTCTGGCCGGCACGCAGGACGTCATCGCCATTGCCCGGATGGGCGACGGCAGCTTCGTTCAGGCGGCAAATGAAGTGAAGGTCACCATCGGCGGCTGCGGCGGCTGAGGATAGAGGAGGACACAGGACATGGCACAGGATGTCAAACCCCGCGTGCGGGTTCCGAAGACGGCGTCGGCGGGCGAGTCCGTGGTGATCAAGACGCTGATCAGCCACCGGATGGAATCCGGTCAGCGCAAGGACAGCGATGGCAATCTGATCCCGCGGTCGATCATCAATCGCTTCACTGTCGAGTTCAACGGCCAGAACGTGATCGACGTGGATTTGGCGCCGGCGATCTCGACCAACCCGTATTTCGAGTTCGAGGCGATCGTTCCGGAAACGGGGGACATGAAGTTCACCTGGTACGACGACGACGGATCGGTCTACGAGGACGTCCAGTCGATCGCGGTCGCCTGACGCACATCGCCGTTTCAAGGGAGGGAAACGCATGAAGACCGCGCCGATCAGGGTGATCACGACATTTTCCGCGGGCCTGGCGATCCTCGCCGGGGCCGCGGCGGCGGACCCGGACGCGGATCTGGTGATCAATGACGAGATCCAGATCATTACCCGCGCCGAAGCCCCCGCGCATCTTGAGGGTGCCTTGCCCGAAATCCGGTCTGGCTGGACCTTCCGCACGCGGGAAACCCAGGCGTTGCAGATGGATGATTTCGAGAATCCGGGCTTCAGCGCCGCTGAAATGGCCATCGAGGCTTGGGAAACCGCCGAGGGCAGCGCAGGCAAATCCTGCGCCGATTGCCACGGAACGGTCGAGGAAGGCATGCGGGGCGTGCGCGCGGTCTATCCGAAATGGGTGGAAAGCGCGGGCGAGGTGCGCACGATCGAGATGCAGATCAACGATTGCCGCACCAACCGGATGGGCGCCGAGGAGTGGAAATATATCGGTGCCGACATGGTCAACATGACCGCGCTGATCGCCTCGGTCTCGCGCGGCTTGCCGGTGAATGTGGCCATCGACGGCCCGGCCCGCGAGATGTGGGAGAAGGGCAAGGAGATCTACTATACCCGCTTCGGGCAGCTCGATATGTCCTGCGCGAATTGCCACGAGGAGAATTATGACAACTACATCCGGGCCGATCACCTGAGCATGGGGATGTCGAACGGCTTTCCGACCTACCGGCTCAAGAACACGCGGCTGAATGCGCTGCATGACCGGTTCAACGGCTGCATCCGCGACACCCGCGGCGTGCCTTTCGATGTCGGCTCGCCGGAATTCGTGGCGCTGGAACTCTACGTCGCCTCGCGCGGCAATGGTCTTTCGGTCGAGGGGCCCTCGGTCCGCAACTGATCCCGGAAACCCGCGCCGGTCGGCTGGCGCGGGTTTTTTCCGGCCTGAAATATTCAGTTTCGCGCATGTGAGAATGTGTGGAACGCGCCAGAAAGGATGCTGAGACGATGATTTCGCGCAGAGATTTCCTGCAGGCGGCGGTGGCGGCCTCGGCCGTCTACGGGGCTTCCGGTATCGGCAACTGGGCGAAACTCGCCGCGCAGCAGGCGCTGGGCCAGGACCAGTTGCTGCAATTCGACACCTTCGGCAATGTCACGCTGATCCACATCACCGACATCCATGGCCAGCTCAAGCCGATCTGGTTCCGCGAACCCGAGATCAACCTTGGCGTAGGCGCGGCGACCGGCAAGCCGCCACATGTCACGGGCGAAGATTTCCTGAAGATGTTCAACATCACGCCCGGCACGCCCGAAGCCTATGCGCTGAGCTATGTGGATTTCGTCTCGCTGGCCAAGGGCTATGGCCGGATGGGCGGGCTTGACCGGGTGGCGACGGTGCTGAACGCGATCCGCGCCGACCGGCCCGAGGCGCTGCTTCTGGATGGCGGCGACACCTGGCACGGGTCCTATACCTGTCTCAAGACGAATGCGCAGGACATGGTCAACGTGATGAACCGGCTCAAACCGGATGCGATGACCAGCCACTGGGAATTCACCCTTGGCATCGACCGCGTGAACGAGATCGTCGAGGGGCTGGATTTCCCCTTCCTCGGCGCCAACATCTTCGATGCCGAATGGGACGAACCCGCCTACGAACCCTACCAGATGTTCGAGCGGGGCGGCGCGCAGATCGCGGTGATCGGCCAGGCCTTCCCCTACATGCCCATCGCCAACCCGGGCTGGATGTTCCCCGGCCTGTCCTTCGGCGTGCGCGAGGAACGCATGGCCGCCGTTGTCGCCGAGGTTCGCGAGGCCGGTGCCGATCTGGTCGTGGTGCTGTCGCATAACGGCTTCGACACGGACCGCCAGATGGCCGCCCGCGTGCCGGGCATCGACGTGATCCTGACCGGACACACCCATGACGCCCTGCCCGAACCGGTGCTGGTCGGCCAGACTCTGCTGATCGCCTCGGGCTCGAACGGCAAGTTCGTCACGAGGCTGGACCTCGATGTGCAGGGCGGCCAGGTGCTGGGCTTCCGCCACAAGCTGATCCCGATCTTCTCGGACGTGATCGCCCCCGACCCGGAGGTCGCCGCGCTGATCGACGCGGAGCGCGCGCCCTACAAGGCGGACCTGGAAGAGGTGCTGGGCACCACCGACAGCCTGCTTTACCGGCGGGGCAATTTCAACGGCACCTGGGACGACCTGATCTGCAACGCGCTGATCGAGGAGCGCGAGGCCGATATCGCGCTGAGCCCCGGCTTCCGCTGGGGGCCGAGCCTGGTCCCCGGCGATCCGATCACCCGCGAGGATGTCTTCAACGTCACCTCGATGAGCTATCCGAACGCCTACCGGTCCGAGATGAGCGGCGAGATGTTGCACGTCATCCTCGAGGACGTGGCCGACAACCTGTTCAACCCCGACCCCTATTACCAGCAGGGCGGCGACATGGTTCGGGTGGGTGGCATGGGCTACCATATCGACGTGTCGAAACCGCAGGGCAGCCGGATCACGAACATGACCCTGCTGAAGACCGGCGAGGCGATCGACCCGTCCAGGACCTATGTCGTCTCGGGCTGGGCCAGCGTCAACGAGGGCACCGAAGGTCCGCCGATCTGGGACGTGGTCGAAGCCTATATCCGGCGCAAGGGCACGGTCAGTGTCGATCCGAACATGTCGGTCCAGGTGACCGGCGCCTGAGATGCGGGAGGACGAGATGAGCCAGATTTCCAGACCAGACCAGGAGGAGGGTGCAGCGATGACAAGTCCCGTCACACCCACGACCAGCCGCCGCGGCTTTCTCAAGGCGGGGCTTGCCACGGGGGGCGCGCTGGCCGCGGGCGGCGCGGCGGCGCAAGAACCCGATCCGCTGATCACCGAGGTTCAGCATTGGGCTCAGGGCTTCGGCGAGGGGGTGGATGCCACGCCCTATGGCCTGCCGATCGACTACGAATCCGACGTGGTTCGGCGCAATGTCGAATGGCTGACGGCCGATGTGATCTCGTCGATCAACTTCACGCCGATCCATGCGCTGGACGGCACGATCACGCCGCAGGGCTGCGCCTTCGAGCGGCACCATTCGGGTGCCATCGACCTGCCCAAGGAAGACTACCGGCTGATGATCAACGGGCTGGTGGATACGCCGCTGGTCTTCACCTACTGGGATCTGGAACGCTTCCCGCGGGAGAACCACGTCTATTTCTGCGAATGCGCGGCGAATACCGGCATGGAATGGGCGGGTGCGCAGCTCAACGGCGCGCAGTTCACCCATGGCATGATCCACAACATGGAATATACCGGCGTGCCGTTGCGCACCCTGCTGAACGAGGCGGGCATCAGGACCGAGGGCAAGTGGATCTTCGTCGAGGGGGCGGATGCCTCTTCGAACGGCCGCTCGATCCCGCTGGACAAGGCGCTGGACGATTGCCTTGTCGCCTTCAAGGCGAATGGCGAGGCGCTGCGCAAGGAGCATGGCTATCCGGTGCGCCTTGTCGTGCCGGGCTGGGAGGGGAACCTCTGGGTCAAGTGGCTGCGCCGGATCGAGGTCACCGACGGCCCGGTCGAAAGCCGCGAGGAGACCTCGAAATATACCGACACGCTGGCCAATGGCATCAGCCGCAAATGGACCTGGGTGATGGACGCCAAGTCGGTCGTCACCTCGCCCAGCCCGCAATCGCCGATCACCCACGGGCCGGGTCCGCTGGTCATCACCGGGCTTGCCTGGTCGGGGCGGGGCGCGATCCAGCGGGTGGATGTCTCGATCGACGGTGGCAAGACCTGGCAGGTCGCGCGGCTGGCCCAGCCCGGCCAGCCCATGGCGCTGACGCGGTTCTACCTGGATATCGAGTGGGACGGCTCGGAGATGCTGCTGCAAAGCCGGGCGATGGACAGCAGCGGCTATGTCCAGCCGACCAAGAACGAGCTGCGCGATGTCAGGGGGCTGAACTCGATCTACCACAACAACGGCATCCAGACCTGGTGGGTCAAGGCGAACGGGGAGGCGGAAAATGTCGAGGTTTCGTGATCTGGCCATCGGCACGGCGCTGGCCGTGACGCTGGGCGCAGGCCCTGCGCTGGCCGAGAGGCTGGGCCTTGGCCGGCCCGCGCTGCCCGAAGAGATCGCCGCCTGGGACGTCAAGGTGATGCCCGACGGGCGCGGCCTGCCGGTCGGGTCCGGCACCGTGGCCGATGGCGAGGATCTGTTCTCGTTCCATTGCGCGGTCTGCCATGGCGAATTCGCCGAAGGTGTCGACAACTGGCCGCAGCTTGCCGGTGGCGAGGGCACGTTGGACGATGCCGACCCGGTCAAGACGGTCGGATCCTACTGGCCCTATCTCTCGACGGTCTGGGACTATGTGAACCGCTCGATGCCCTTTGGCGGCGCGCAGGTGCTGGAACCCGACGAGGTCTATGCCATCGTCGCCTATATTCTCTATTCCAACTTCCTGGTGGACGACGATTTCGAGCTGTCGAACGAGAATTTCATCGAGGTCCAGATGCCCAATGTCGACGGTTTCATCCCGGATGACCGTGACGAGGTCGAACTGCCGCTGTTCGTGCGCGAGCCCTGCATGACCGATTGCAAGGAGGGCGTGGAGATCACGATGCGGGCAACCGTCCTGAACGTCACGCCCGACATGTAGGCAAATCCGGCGCGCCCGGCCAGGCGTATCCGGCTGACCGGTCCCCCCTCCCGGACCGGCGCGCGGCCCCCTTCCTCCGGGGGCCGCTTTTTCTTGGCGCTGGACGGATGGCGTTTCCGCACTAGAACCGGCTCAAGGGGAGGACGACATGCCGACACGCCGCGATATCCTTGCGGGCGGGGCTGCCCTCGCGCTGGCCCATCCCGCGCGCGCCGTCACGCAGGGCGATGACGGACTCTACAAGCAGCCCTGGTTCCTGGACAGTTTCCTTGAACTCGGCGACGACCTTGCCGAGGCCGCAGCAGGGGGCAGGGGGCTGATGGTCCTGTTCGAGCAGGCCGGCTGTCCCTATTGCCGCGAGTTGCATGCGGTGAACTTTGCGCGCCCCGAGATCGCCGATTACCTGACGTCGCATTTCGACGTCGTCCAGCTTGACCTCTGGGGGGCGCGGGGGGTGCTGGATTTCGATGGCGAGACGCTGGAGGAACGCGCGCTGGCTGCGAAATGGGCGGTGAACTTCACCCCGACCACGGTGCTGTTTCCTGCCGAAGCGGTCGGCGCGGCCAGCCGGGCCGAGGCCGAGGCGTTCCGCCTGCCGGGCTATCTGAAGCCGTTCCATTACCTTTCTGCGCTGGAATATGTCGCGACCGGGGAATACCGTGCACAGCCGTTCCAACGCTATCTTCAGGACAAGTTCGCCGCGCTGCGCGAGAGGGGAATCGATCCCGATGTCTGGTAGCGGTGCGGGCGCTGCGGTGCGGCAGGCTGGTCGGCTGCAAAGAACTGGAATAATTTGATTTTTCCGAACGATAAAAGGTCAGCGAAAGCCCGCTTTTGCGGAAGGATCCCCTTGATCGGCCCCGTGATCCATCGCAGTCTTTGAATATGAGGGAGGCTCTTTTTCTTGGTCTTGCACTGGCCCTGTCCGTGGTCGGTCAGGCGCATGCCCAGACAAGGGCAGAGGCGATCGGCGATGCCGAGCGCGGGGCCGAGATCTGGGTCTTCTGCAGCGGCTGCCACCAGATCGGCCCGGAGGCCGAGATCGGCATCGGCCCGCCGCTGAACGGCATCTTCGGCCGCCGCGCCGGGGCCATCTCCGATTTTCCCTATTCGCGCTCGATGACGCGGATGGGCCGTGACGGGTTGACCTGGACGCTGGAAACGCTGGACGCCTATATCGAGAACCCGCGGGTCCTGGTGTCCGGCACCCGGATGAGCTTTGACGGGCTCGAGGATCCGGGCGAGCGCGCCGATCTGCTGGCCTTCCTGCGCGATTTCTCGGACCGGCCCTCGAACATCCCCGAGGCCGCGCCGACCGCGCGCGCCGATCTGCCCATGCTGTCGGAAGAGACGCTCGCCATCGTCGGCGACACGGCCTATGGTGAGTATCTCTCCAGCGAATGCACCACCTGCCACCAGCGCGACGGCTCCGATCAGGGAATCCCGTCCATCGTGCTCTGGCCGCAGCGGGATTTCGTGCTGGCCATGCATGCCTACAAGCAGAAGCTCCGGCCCCATCCGGTGATGCAGATGATGGCGGGCCGGCTCTCCGACGAGGAGATCGCCGCGCTTGCCGCCTATTTCGGCTCGCTCACGCCCTAGCGGGCCTTCGCCATCGCGACAATGGAAACGCGCGATCATGTCCAGGGAGGAAAAGCGACATGACACTGAACAGACGGAGTTTTCTCGGCACGAGCCTCGCGCTCGGCGCCGCGTTGTCGGCCACGCCTCTGATCGGCCAGGCCCGGCCGCGCGTGGTGATCGTGGGCGGAGGGGCGGGCGGCGCGACCGCGGCGCGCTACATCGCCAAGGACAGCCAGGGTGCGATCGACGTCACCCTGATCGAGCCCACCCGCACCTATTACACCTGCTTCTTCTCGAACCTCTATATCGGCGGCTTCCGCGACTTCGCCTCGATCGGGCACAGCTATGGCAAGCTGGCCTCGGATTACGGCATCAATGTCGTGCATGACTGGGCGGTCGGCGTCGACCGGGACACGAAGACCGTGACCACCGCGGGCGGCCATGCCTTCGCCTATGACAAGCTGATCATCGCGCCGGGGATCGACTTCGTCGAGGGCTCGGTGCCCGGCTGGGACATCTCGGCCCAGAACCGGATGCCGCATTCCTGGAAGGCGGGTAGCCAGACCCAACTCCTGAAGGCACAGGTCGAGGGGATGCGCGAAGGCGGCGTGTTCTGCATGATCGCCCCGCCCGACCCGTTCCGCTGTCCGCCCGGCCCCTACGAGCGGATCTCGATGGTGGCCCATGTGCTGCGCGAGCGGAACCCGAGCGCCAAGATCCTGATCGTCGATCCCAAGGCGAGCTTCTCGAAGCAGGCGCTGTTCGAGGAAGGCTGGCAGAAGCACTATCCTGGCATGATCCAGCGCATCGGCCCGGATTTCGGCGGCACCAACGTCTCGGTCAACCCCGAGACAATGGAGGTCGATATCGACGGCCAGGTCGAAACCGTCGATGTCTGCAACGTGATCCCGGCGCAGAAGGCCGGCCGCATCGCCGACCTGGCGGGGCTGACGGCCGAGAACGGCTATTGCCCCATCGTGCCCGCCACAATGCAAAGCCGGATGGACGAAGACATCTATGTGCTGGGCGATGCCACCATCGCGGGCGACATGCCGAAATCGGGCTTCTCGGCCAACAGCCACGCCAAGGTGGCTGCGATGCAGGTGCGCGCGGCGCTGACCGGGTCCACCGCCTTCCCGGCGCGCTACTCGAATACCTGCTGGTCGCTGATCGACACCGATGACGGGGTGAAGGTAGGTGCCTCCTACGCGCCGACCGACGAGATGATCGCCAAGGTGGACGGCTTCGTCAGTCAGACCGGCGAGGATGCCGACCTGCGCAAGCTGACCTACGAGGAAAGCCTGGGATGGTATTCGGGCATCACCGCCGACATGTTCGGCTGATCCGTTCCCGACCGGATTTTGCGGGCCCCGCCGTCGGGCGGGGCCCGCGCTGCGCCGCGGCTAGGCGGCATCTTGCCGCGACAGGTTACGCGTCCGCGCGGCCCATGCCGTCGTCAGGACAGAATGTGTTATGGTCGGCCTCGCGGGAAATCCCGGATCAACCGGGAGAGAATCGTGATACAACCCCGCAGAGAGGGACTGGTTCGGGGAGGAGCCAGGAACGTGACCAAGACAAGCAAGCCAGGGGCACGGCCATTGTGCCGTGCCTGTCTCGACGATCATGCGCTGATCCTCGGCAAGCTGGGTCCGATGCCGGATGCGACCCTGCGCGCAATGACCGGCTATGGCCTCAGCGACCAGGAGATGGCGCGCTATTTCGGGATGACGCCGTCCTCGTTGCGGCGTCTCAAGCGCAGCCTCAACGTGATCCGGCCGCGGCCCGACTGACCGCTTGATCCGGCCCGGTTGCCGGGCCGGTCACCTCTCCCATGATGCCCATCAATGCATTGCCGGGCCGTCCGCGCGAGTCTGAACGCCCGGAGGGTCGGACATTCGTCCGGTCGGCCGGGACGTGGCCGCGGGGCCTGTCCCCGCGGGGAACGAGTGCTCTCCGGCCATGCCGGAGGAGTGGCGAACCATCACCGCGATTTCACGCGAACAAGGGTCACGCAGACATGCCCCATCATGCACAAGGAACCACCGGCTGGACCAAGCTCAGCGGATACCAGGCCCTCTGGGATCCAAAGATCGGCATGGGAAAGTTCTACTTCACCACCTTCGAGAACAAGCGCGAGGAAACGCCCTACATGAATGCCGAGAACTTCGCGCGGGTGATCGACATCCTGCGCAACGAGGATCCGGTCTATGGCAACTCGACCACCGGATCGGTGACCACCCAGCTCGAACCCGTGGGCGAAGCCGAAAGCTGAGAAAACGCAGGGGAGCCTGACATGGCCTGGAAATGGTATGAAATCGAGACCTACAAGGCTTCGGTCGGTGGACCGGCCTATTACGGCCTGATCCAGTTGAACGGCCCGGGCTTCTACGCGGGGCTGAGCTTTCGCAAGAGCGGGCCTTTGCCCGATGCCTCGGCGCCGACCACCTATGGCCAGCGATTCTACGGCTATCTGGACTTCCAGCAGATGCCGGTGATGCTGGACATCCTGCGCAACGAGGCACCGGTCCGCTTCGGCTGGAACGATGCCAATCCGAACGACTTTCACCTGATGACCGGCAATGAACCGGTGGGCGAGGGGGATGGCGTCCTGGCCCGCGGCGGCTGACCGCCCGGTATGCGGCGCGGTTGACCGCGCCGCCCCTTACCCCGTGGGGCTGAAATCCCCATAGGCGCCGCCTGCGAAGACCAGCGGCGGACCCTCGCGGCGGGCGACCTCGTCCACCCGGCCGACGACGATGGCGTGATCGCCCGCCTCATGCACCGCAACGCGAGTGCACAGGAATCGCGCGATCCAGCCCTCGTCCAGCAGGGGCGGGCCGCTCTCGGCCCATTCCATGGCCAACCCCTCGAACGCGCCGCCCGACCGGGCAAAGCGTTGCGCAACGGCGATCTCGCCCGCGCCCAGCACATGCACGGCAAAGCGATCCGCCCCGATCATCGCCCCGAACCGCGCCGAGGCGCAGGCGGGCGACCACAGGATCAGCGGCGGATCGAGCGAGACCGAGGAAAAGCTGTTCGCCGTCATGCCCACCGGACCGGTCGGGGCCGCGACCGTCACCACGGTCACGCCGGTCGCGAAACAGCCCAGCGCGTCGCGATACTGCCGCTCGGTCGCGGGGCCGGGGGTGAATCGGTCCATGGGGCGGCATCCTCTCGCCATTGATCGGGGCGCGAGCATGCGTCATCGACGGGGCGGCGGCAACCGCCCGGCGGCTGTCATGCAAACGTCAGAAAACCGATAAGTTTGCGTTGCAGCCCGCCGTTACGCCACCCCCGGTGCAAGGAGCGGGGGCGGAATGCTGCTGAGTGTCGAGAACGTGACCAAGGTCTTCGGGGCAAACCGTGCCGTGGATCGGGTGTCGTTTGGCGTTGAGCGCCCTGCCTTCATCGGGATCATCGGGCGATCGGGGGCGGGCAAGTCCACATTCCTGCGCATGATTAACCGGTTGACCGATGCCACCGACGGCGCAATCCACTTCCGGGGGCGGAACGTTCTGGGCCTGAAGGGGGCCGAGAAACGCTCCTGGCAGTCCGATTGCGCGATGATCTTCCAGCAGTTCAACCTGGTGCCGCGCATGGATGTGGTCTCGAATGTTCTGCACGGCACGCTGAACCGCCGCTCGGCCTTCGCGACCTTCTTCAACCTCTACCCGACCGCGGACATCCACCGCGCCATCGACATCCTCGATCGGCTGGGAATCGCCGAACAGGCGCCCAAGCGCGCCGAGGCGCTGTCGGGCGGCCAGCAGCAACGCGTCGCCATCGCCCGCGCCCTGATGCAGGATCCGCAGATCATCCTGGCCGACGAACCTATCGCCAGCCTGGACCCGATGAACGCGCAGGTGGTGATGGACGCGCTGCGTCGCATCCATGAGGAGGACGGGCGGATGGTGATCGCCAACCTCCATACACTGGACACCGCGCGGCGCTATTGCGACCGGGTGATCGGCATGCGCGAGGGGCGGATCGTGTTCGACGGTACGCCCGATCAACTGACCACCGGTGTTGCCCGCGACATCTACGGTGCGGATGAAACCTTCTCCGAAACCGCGACCTCGACCGCGATCCACCACCTCGATTCGCCCGCGGAAAAGTCGAGGGCCGGGGTGAAAGTCCACTGAAACACCAGAGTTTTCCCGCCGCGCCCGCCTTATGGACGCGGCCCCTGACAGGAGTGTGAGACCATGAAGAACCTGCTCGCGGCCCTTGTGGCCAGCACCGCCCTTGCCGCCCCGGTGATGGCCCAGGAAATCACGGAATTCCGCATCGGCATCCTCGGTGGCGAGAATGCTCAGGACCGGCTGTCCTCGAACGAATGCTACCGCGCCAAGGCCGAGGCCCTGCTGGGCGTGCCGGTCAAGATGTTCACCCCTGCCGATTATGACGGCGTGATCCAGGGCCTTCTGGGCGGCACCATTGACATGGCCTGGCTGGGCGCCTCGGCCTATGCCAAGGCTTGGCTGAGCGATCCTGAATCGGTCGAGCCCATCATGGTCAAGACCAATGTCGATGGCTCTTACGGCTATTACTCGATCGGCTTCGCCCGCGCTGACAGTGGCATCGCCTCGCTGGACGACATGAAGGGCAAGGTCTTTGCCTTCGGCGATCCGAATTCGACCAGCGGCTACCTTATCCCGGCCATCGAGATCCCCGAGGCGACCGGCGCCAGCATGGCATCGGGCGATTATTTCGGCGAGGTCCGCTTTGTCGGCGGTCATGAACAGACCATCGTCGCGGTGGCCAATGGCGAGGTCGATGCGGGCGTGACCTGGGCCGACGGCATGGGCGACTGGGAAGACGGCTACAACTCGGGCGCGCTGCGCAAGGCGGTCGATGCCGGTCTCGTCGACATGAACGATCTGGTCGAGATCTGGAAGTCCAAGCCGATCCCCGAAGGCCCCATCGTGCTGCGCAAGGCGCTGCCCGAACGGGTCAAGATCGACATCACCACGTTGACCGCCTCGCTGCCCTACATGGACCCCGACTGTGCTTATGGTTTCATGGCGGGCGAGGCGCTGGGATTCCAGCCGATCAACCATGACGCCTATCTCTCGATCATCGAGGCGCGCAAGTCTCAGTCGAACTGATCCAAGGTGTCGCACGGACGGGTCCGGCCAGGCGCCGGGCCCGTCCCGCCTTTTGTGAGGGCAGGGTTCGAATGGCAGAAATCACCTCGTCGGTCGGTCCGGGCGCGGCGCATATGCGCGACAGCTACATGACGCTCACGCGGCAGCGGCGCATCTATTCCGGAATGATCCTGATCGTCTTCGTCGCGCTGATGGCGGCGGGATTCGTCGTCGCCGACGACCGTAATGCAGGCGGTTTCTGGAACGGGCTGCCCAATGTGCTTGCCTTCCCCTCCGAGGTGGTCAGCGAGGCGGCCGCCAAGATCGAGCGGCTGCCCGGCAATCTGGCGAAGTTCTTCCCCGCGCTGATCGAGACGATCAACATCGCCGCGGTCTCGACGCTGGTGGGGGCGATGCTGGGGTTGGCGCTGTCGCTGCTGTCGACCCGCGGGCTTGCGCGCTTTCCGCGGCTGATCCCGCTCTTTCGCCGGATCATGGACGTGATGCGCGCCATCCCCGAGATCGTGATCGCGCTGGTGCTGATCTTCATCATGGGTGGGGGGCCAGTTCCGGCGATGATCGCGATCGCCTTCCATACCGGCGGCGCGTTGGGCAAGCTGTTCTCCGAGGTCAACGAGAATGCCGATCTCAAGCCGGTCGAAGGGCTGGAATCGGTCGGCGCCACCTGGATCCAGCGCATGGGGCTGGGTGTGATCCCACAGGTCGCACCGAACTACCTGAGTTACGGGCTGATGCGCTTCGAGATCAATATCCGCGCCTCGGCGATCCTTGGCTTCGTGGGCGCGGGCGGCGTCGGTTACGAACTGCGCAACGCGATGTCCTGGGGGCAGGGCCGGTTCGACGAGGCGGCCGCGATCTTCCTGTTGCTGTTCGGCGCCATCGTCTTCTTCGACCAGCTTTCCAGCCATTACCGCGACAAGCTGACCAGCGGGGAGGGCAGGGCATGACCGTGACCGCCACCACCGCCACGCTCAAGGCCGAAGTGACCCTGCGGATGATGTCCAGACGCCTCGCCGCGTTCCGGCTTCCGGCGCTGATCCTTGCCTATCTGACCTATATCTTCTTCGCCTTCGACATCCCCGGCCTGGCGGAACGGGCGCGGATGGACAATGCGCGGCTGCTGGTCGCCGACAGCTACAGCTACAAGACCCATGTCACCCGCGACAATCGCAGCGGCGAAGTCAGCATCGCCATCGAGGGCGAGCGCAAGGGCAGCTATCCGCCCGGCACGGCGCCTGACTGGGTGCGGCTTGGGGACGAGACCGTGATCGACCTCGGCGGCGGGCATGTCGTCACCTATACCGCGGATGGCATGACCTATGAGGTGCCGGGCTTCGGCGTGATCGAGGCCATCACCAGCCGGTCGGGCGGCGTCGTGACCAATCTCGGTGACGCGGTGCCAGACTGGATCAATGCCTCGGATAACCGCGTCGCGATCACCACCGAGGCAGGCCGCGTCACCATCACCCGCAACCGGACGGAAGTGTTCCGCTATTCGCTTGGTTGGGAGCTGTTCTTCTTCACCCTTGACAGCCCCTATCACGGGGAGGGCCTGGCCGCGATCCTCTTCGGCCCGCAGATCGACCCGACCCGCGACAACCTGCAAGGCGCATGGCAGGATTTCTGGGGCAACCAGATGTGGCGCCACAGCGAGGTCGCCTGGGCGATCTTCGAGACGATCCTCATGGCCTTCCTCGGCACGATGGGGGCGGCTCTGGTAGCGCTGCCCCTGGCCTTCCTCGCGGCGCGCAACTTCACGCCCTTCATGATCGTGCGTTTCGCGGTGCGCCGGGTGTTCGACTTCGTGCGCGGGGTGGATGCGCTGATCTGGACCATCGTTCTGGCGCGCGCCTTCGGGCCAGGGCCGCTGACCGGGGCGCTGGCGATCCTCGTCACCGACTCGGGCAGTTTCGGCAAGATGTTTTCCGAGGCACTGGAAAACGTTGACCGCCGCCAGATCGAAGGCGTCCAGTCCACCGGTGCGCCCACGCTGGCCCGTTACCGCTTCGGCGTCATTCCGCAGATCACGCCGATCCTGCTGTCCCAAGTGCTCTACTATCTCGAATCGAACACCCGCAGCGCGACAATCATCGGCGCGATCACCGGGGGCGGGATCGGGCTCATGCTGACCCAGGCGATCATCACACAGAAGGACTGGGAGGAGGTCAGCTATTACATCACCCTGATCCTGATCATGGTGACGCTGATGGACTGGCTGTCGGGCATCCTGCGCCGCCGCCTGATCAAGGGCGCCTGACCGGCCTCCTTCTTCTGGCTCCAGATAAACCCGCCGGAGGCGTGACCCGGCCTGACGAAAGCGACCCTCATGGCCCGTCTGAGCGCCGAAACCCCGGTCCTGCACCCCGAGTACAGCATCACGGCCAGCCATCTGGGCGCCTATGTCGAGATCGGTCAGGGCACGCGGATTCTCAATTCCGAGATCGGCGACTATTCCTATTGCGACCGCTATGCCGACATCGCGAATGCTTCGGTGGGCAAGTTCGCCAACATTGCCAGCTTCACCCGCATCGGTCCGACAGACCACCCGATGGAGCGGGCGAGCCTGCACCATTTCCTCTACCGTTCGGCCGATTACTGGGACGATGCGGCGGACGATACCGCGTTCTTCGTACGGCGTGCGGCGCGCCGGGTGCGGATCGGACATGACACCTGGGTCGGACATGGCGCCATCGTGCGGCCCGAACTCACCCTGGGCGATGGCGCGGTCGTGGCGGCGGGGGCGGTGGTCACGCGCGATGTTGCGCCCTACACCATCGTCGCCGGTGTGCCCGCGCGGCCCTTGCGCGACCGGTTCCCGCCAACGATAGCCGAACGACTGGTTGCGCTGGCCTGGTGGGATTGGGACCATGCCGCACTGCGTGCTGCGCTTGAGGATTTCCGCACGCTCCCCGTCGAGGCCTTTCTGGAGAAGCACGACGGCTGAGGGATGGTGCTGCTCCCTGCGTTCTGAAGGGAACACGGGGGCTGCCCGAAAGGCCGCCCCCGACACCGCTGAAAAGACTGGGTAAAACGTCCGGCCGTCTTTCGACGAGAACACGAAACCGATGCTTCCGCCGGTCCCCTCGAATGCCGACGATCTTACGCAGCCCAGATAACGCCGGGACAAACGAAGCACGCCGGAACCGCGACAATGCCGGGCCGACGATGCCTATTCCGCCGCCATGTCGAGCCTGTGCAGCCTGCTGGCAAGGCGGTGAGCGGCCTCTCCCGCGAGATAGGTCAGCCGTCCGCCGGCCACCGTCATCTCGACCGCGCGCGTCCGCGCATCGACCACGCACAAGTCGGCCCGGCGGCCCTGATCGAGCCGCCCTCGGTCGGGCAGGCGCAGGATCGTTGCGGGCCGCTCCGAGATCAGCGCCCAGGCGCGCGGCAGGTCCATCAGGCCGCTATCCACCAGCCGCCAGGCCGCGTGCGTCAGCGCGGGGTAGTAGTAATCCGACACCAGCGCATCGCAGAGTCCTTGCGCGATCAGGTCCAGCGCCGAGACATTGCCCGCCTGCGATCCGCCGCGCACCACGTTCGGCGCGCCCAGCAGCACGGGATCGTTCATTGCCTTGGCTGCGGCCGCCGCGCGGCGGGTCAGGGGAAACTCGGCGATGCGCGCCCCGATCATCGAAAAGCGCTCGCGCGTTTCGCCGTCGGGATCGTCATGGCTGCCGTAGATCACGCCCATCTCGTCGAAGGCATCGGCCAGACGGCACAGATGACGCGGAACCTCGCCCGACTGTGCTGCTGCGGCGGAGATCCGTGCCCGGTAGGCGTCGGGGCACTGCCCGGCCTGCGCTGCCCAGAGCGCCAGGCGATCGGGGCGTGTGCGCGCAGTCTCGATGGCCTCGTCGAGATGGTTGTTGAACACCAGATACCCGATCCGGTGACGACGGATGGCGTCAAGCAGGCGCTGGCCGGTCTCGACCATATGCGTCTCGCAGCGGATCTGGATGCGCAGATCGGTCATCATCTGCGCGCGATAGGCGTCGAGCGCGTCCATCAGCGCCTCGGCTCGGTCGGGTCCGCGATGCCCCCCCTCCCAAGACCAACTCTGCGCCAGCCAGGCGGTTGTTACCCCGTTGGCCGCCGCCTCGCGGTCGGTCGCTGCCAGCCCGATGGATGGCGCGAATGGGGCCATGGGGCGGGGTGCGATATGGCGCTCGAAGGCGTCACCATGCAGGTCGACGATCCCGGGCAGGATCAGATAGCCGCTCAGGTTGACCTCCGGCAGGGGGGCCCGCGTGATCCTGCCCTCGGCGATGGCCAGCGACCGGCGCTGCATCTCGCCATCGCGCAGGATCGTGGCGCCGGTGAACCGCAGGGGGGGCAGATAATGCGACATCGTCTGACTCGGGACAGGTTTGGTCCCTGTGGATAACCTGTCTCTGTATCGGGGGTATGACACCGGCCCGTGGATCTGCGCCGATGCCATCAGTCGGGCGTCACGACCAGGCTGACCCGGTCGCCCGCGAACCAGGTACGGCCATATTCGACGGGCCGCCCCGCGGCGTCGACATTGACCGCGACGGCTCGCAAGATCGGGGCGCCCTCGCGCAGCGCAAGATGCAGCGCCTGGGTCGGCGTGGCCAGTTTCGCCGTCAGTCGGGTCGAGGCGCGGGTATAGTCGGACACGCCTGCGCGGGCGAGCGCTGCGGTGACCGAGCGGGTCTCAGCAAGCAGCGCCAGCAGGCCGGGGAAGGGGTCGGCCGGGAACACGCTGCGAAACAGAGCCAGCGGCGCGCCATCGGCCAGCGAGACGCCCTCGCAGACATGAACCGGCGCGCTGGGCGGCAGGCCAAGCGCCCCGGCCTCGCGCGGGTCGGCGGTGCGTGTTTCCAGAAGCAGGATCTTCCGGTCTGGCGTCTGTCCGGCGGCCCTGAGATTGTGGTGGAACCGGACGCGGCGGCCGATTGGATACTCGGTGGGCTGCGCCGCGACGAAGACGCCCGCGCCGCGCCTTGCATGGGTCAGTCCGGCCTCGGCCAGCGATGCCAGCGCCCGGCGCACCGTGTGTCGGTTGACCCCGAAGCGCTGTGCCAGTTCTGCCTCGGTGGGCAGCTTGTCGCCCGGACGATAGCGGCCTGCGCCGATCTCGTCCTTCAGCGTCGCCGCGATCGAGCTCCACAGCGCGTTCCGCCCCATGTCATCAAATCTTCACCTTCGGGGCCCTTGCGCGACTCCTGCGCCGGGCCTATTGATTTGTCTAGTTGTATATAAATCTAGACAAACGGGCAAGTTGTCCAATGAGCTGCATCGACACACGCAAGGAATGGATGGGGCTTCTGGCGCGCGCGCCTGCGGGTCTGCTGGCCGAGCTGTGTGCCGGTCTTGGTTCCGAACCCGGATTTGCCTGGCTGCGCCCGCCCGAGACCGGCGGCGTCATGCTGCGCGGCCGGATGGGCGGGACGGGCGCGCCCTTCAACCTGGGCGAGATGACAGTGACGCGCTGCGCGCTGCGGCTCGTTGACGGGGGCGCGGTCGGTCATGCCCATGTGCAGGGCCGCGACCGGGACAAGGCGCGCCGCGCCGCGCTGATCGACGCGCTGATGCAGACGGCCCGTGCGGAGGAATGCCGCGACCGGGTGCTGGTGCCACTGAGCACGCAGATGGAACAGCAGCGGCAGGCGCGGGCGGCACGGGCGGCGGCTACCAGGGTCGAGTTCTTCACCATGGTCCGCGGAGAGGATTGAGCGATGGAGATGCGGACGCTGACCGGCGGCTTCGCCGATACCCCCCGCGAGGCGGCCATCGCCTTTCGTGCGATGCTGGAGGCGATGGCACGACCCGGCCGCATCTTCGAGATGGCGGGCGCAGCCCCACCCGCGCCGATGTCGGTTGCGGCGGGCGGCGCGTTGCTGGTGCTGGCGGATGGCACGACGCCGGTGCATCTGGCCGGTGGCCATGACGCGCCCGCGATCCGCGACTGGATTACATTCCATACCGGCGCGCCCCTTGTCGCGCGGGAGGAGGCCGCCCTTGCGGTGGGCGATTGGGCGGGGCTCCTGCCGCTTGATGCTTACCGCATCGGCGTGCCGGATTATCCCGATCGCTCGGCCACCCTGATCGTCGAGATGGCGGCGTTGGCGCCCTCGGGCGCGTGGCTGACCGGTCCGGGGATCGCGACCGCGCATCGGCTGAACCTGCCCGATGTGGCGGTGTTCCGCGCCAATCGCGCGCTGTTTCCGCTGGGGCTCGATTTCTTCTTCACCGCGGGCGCGCGCCTTGCCGCGCTGCCGCGCACGACAATCGTGGAGGCCGACTGATGTATGTGGCGGTCAAGGGCGGCGAGCGGGCGATCAAGAATGCCCATGCCTGGCTGGCCGAGGAACGGCGGGGCGATCCGTCCGTTGCGGACCTGTCCGTCGCGCAGATCCGCGAACAACTGGCGCTGGCGGTCGACCGGGTGATGGCCGAGGGTTCGCTTTACGATCCCGATCTTGCGGCGCTGGCGATCAAGCAGGCCCGCGGCGACCTGATCGAGGCGATCTTCCTGATCCGGGCCTATCGCACCACGCTGCCGCGGTTGGGCGCGTCGAGGCCCGTGGATACCGGCGTCATGGCCTGCGACCGGCGCATCTCGGCCACCTTCAAGGATGTGCCTGGGGGGCAGGTGCTGGGGCCGACCTTCGACTACACGCACCGGCTTCTGGATTTCATGCTGGCCGCCGAAGGCGAGGTGATGCCCGCGCCGCAGGCCGAGCCCTGCGACGCACCGATGCCGCGGATCACCGGTTTTCTGGACCGCGACGGGCTGATCGGGCAGGAGGCACCGTCCGACGACCCGCCCCCTGACCTGACCCGCGAACCGCTGGAATTCCCTGCGGACCGCGCGCTTCGTCTTCAGGCGCTGACCCGCGGCGACGAGGGGTTCGTGCTGGGCATGGCCTATTCCACCCAGCGCGGTTACGGGCGGAACCATCCCTTCGTGGGGGAGCTCCGCGTGGGAATGGTCGCGGTCGAGATGGAGATCCCCGAACTCGGCTTCGCGGTCGAGATCGGCGAGGTGGTGCTGACCGAGTGCGAGACGGTGAACCAGTTCACCGGCTCGAAGACCGAACCGCCGCAGTTCACTCGCGGCTACGGCCTGGCCTTCGGCCATTCCGAGCGCAAGGCGATCTCGATGGCGCTGGTCGACCGGGCGCTGCGATGGGAGGAACTGGGCGAGGACAATGTGGGCGCGCCGGCGCAGGATGCCGAGTTCGTGCTGGCCCATGCCGACAACATCCAAGCCTCGGGCTTTCTCGAACATATCAAGCTGCCGCATTACGTCGACTTCCAGTCCGAACTGGAACTGGTGCGTCGGATCCGGGCCGAGGCGGCTGCGACGTCCGCCGTCCGGGCGGTGGCGGAATGATCTGCGGCTATTCCTCTTCGTGGTCCGGGGCGGTGTCGATGAGCCAGCCCCCGGGGCCGGCCACGCGGTCGGGCAGAACGAGGATCATTGCCTCGCGCAGGATGACGACCGTTACGAGGCTGAGGGCGATCTGGTCGAAGGTGATCGTGGCGATCCAGTCGATCATCGGCGGGCTTCCTTGCGCTGTGTGCGCTCTCGGTCGCCGGTAAATGGGGCGTTAAGATGACCGAAACCGATCAATACAATTTCGCCTATCTCGACGAACATACAAAGCGGATGATCCGCCGGGCATTGTTGAAAGCGCTGGCTATCCCGGGTTACCAGGTACCTTTCGCCAGCCGCGAGATGCCGATGCCTTATGGCTGGGGGACAGGGGGCGTGCAGGTCACGGCTTCTGTGCTGACCCCGAATGATTCGCTGAAGGTGATCGATCAGGGCGCGGACGACACTACGAACGCCGTCTCGATCCGCAGGTTCTTTCAGAAGACGGCGGGGGTGTCGACCACGACGCGCACCACCGAGGCAAGCGTCATCCAGACCCGCCACCGTATCCCCGAGGACCCGCTGCGCGAGGGCCAGATCCTCGTCTACCAGGTGCCGATTCCCGAACCGCTGCGCTTTCTCGAACCGCGCGAAACCGAGACGCGCAAGATGCATGCGCTGGAGGAATACGGGCTGATGCATGTCAAGCTTTACGAGGACATCGCGCGACATGGCGAGATCGCGACGGCCTATGCCTATCCGGTCAAGGTGGAGGGACGCTATGTGATGGATCCCTCGCCGATACCGAAATTCGACAATCCCAAGATGGAGATGGCGGCGATCCAGCTGTTCGGCGCTGGGCGCGAGCAACGCATCTATGCGGTGCCTCCCCATACCCGCGTCGTGAGCCTGGATTTCGAGGACCATCCCTTCGAGGCGCGCAAGGGCGGGCTGTCCTGTGCGCTGTGCGGGTCCGAGGAGAGCTATCTCGACGAGGTGATCGTCGACGATGCAGGGGGGCGGATGTTCGTCTGCTCGGATACCGATCATTGCGAGGGGCGGCGGTCACAGGCATGTACGGAGGCCGAGGGATGAGCGCGCAAGACTGCTGTGAAGAACCCTGCCGACACTTTCCGGAAGATGCCTGGCGCCCGGAGGCGCCGTTGCTCGCCGTCCGGGGTGTTTCGAAATCCTGGGGGGCGCGGATCGGCTGTGCCGACGTGTCCTTCGAGCTTTGGCCCGGTGAGGTGATCGGGATCGTGGGCGAAAGCGGCTCGGGCAAGTCGACCCTGCTGAATTGCCTGGCAGGGCATCTGGCGCCCGATGTCGGCGAGATCCTGTTTGACATGCGCGGGGCGGGGCTGGTGGACATGCGCAGGATGGCCGAACCCGAGCGGCGGCGTCTGGCGCGTACCGACTGGGCCTTCGTCCATCAGAATCCGCGCGACGGGTTGAGGATGGGCGTCTCGGCGGGCGGCAATGTCGGCGAGCGACTAATGGCGGTGGGCGCGCGGCATTACGCGGCGATCCGGGGCCAGGCGCTGGACTGGCTGGACCGGGTCGAGATCGCGGCCGACCGGATCGACGACCGGCCCGCATCTTTCTCGGGGGGCATGCAGCAGCGGCTTCAGATCGCGCGCAACCTCGTGACCGGGCCAAGGCTGGTGTTCATGGACGAACCCACCGGCGGGCTCGATGTTAGCGTGCAGGCGCGGCTTCTGGATCTGATGCGCGGCCTTGTGCGCGGCATGGGGCTGAGCGCGATCGTCGTCACCCATGACCTGGCGGTTGTCCGGCTTCTGGCGGATCGGCTGATCGTGATGAAGGGCGGGCGGGTGGTCGAGGCCGGGCTGACCGATCAGGTGCTGGACGATCCCCAGCATGCCTATACGCAGCTTCTGGTCAGTTCGGTCCTGCAGGTCTGAGGGCAGCGCGTGGGGCAGGGCGGGTCATGGGTATTTACGCCAAGAAGAAGGGCAGGGCTGTATGATCGAGATCGAGGGCGTGGCCAAGCGCTTTACCCTGCACAATCAGGGCGGCGCGGTGATCGAGGTGCTGCGCGAGGCGACGTTGTCAGTCGCGCCGGGCGAATGCGTGGCGCTTACCGGCGCCTCGGGTGCGGGGAAGTCGACGCTGATGCGGATGGTCTATGGCAATTACCTTGCCCATGCCGGGCGGATCGTGGTGGGGGGCGTCGATCTGGTGCGGGCCGCGCCCTTCGAGGTCGTCGCGCTGCGGCGACGGACGCTGGGCTATGTCAGCCAGTTCCTTCGCGTCGTGCCGCGGGTTCCGACGCGCGCTGTGGTGGCCGAGCCCTTGCTGGCCCTGGGCTGGCCCGGGGAGCGGGCGCGGGAGCGGGCCGAGGCATTGCTGGCGCGGCTGAACATTCCCGCGCCGCTCTGGGAGTTGAGCCCGACTACCTTCTCGGGGGGGGAGCAGCAGCGGGTGAACATCGCCCGCGGGTTTGCCCATGATTACCCCGCGCTGTTGCTCGACGAACCGACGGCGAGCCTTGATCCGGTGAACCGCGAGGTGGTGCTGAGCCTGATCGAGGCGGCCAAGGCGCGAGGCGCGGCGATCCTGGGCATCTTCCATGACGCCGAGGCGCGTGCTCGGGTCTGCGACCGCGAGGTGGATGTGTCGGATTTTGCCTCGGGGGCGGGCTGATGGCGGGACGGCTTTTCGCAGTGGTCGGTCCATCGGGCGTTGGCAAGGACACGCTGCTGGCGGCGGTCCGTGACCGGCATCCGCTGTGCCATCTGGTGCGCCGGGTCATCACGCGCGCGCCCGATGCGGGGGGCGAGGCGTTCGACGCCGTGACCGAGGCGGAATTTGCGCGGCTGCGCGCCGCGGGCGGCTTCGCGCTGCACTGGCGGGCGCATGGGCTGTGCTACGGGATTCCGAGCGCCATCGACGAGGTGCTGGCCGAGGGGCGGGACGTTCTGTTCAACGGTTCGCGCGCGGTATTGGGCGAGGCGGCTGCGCGCTATCCGCGGCTGCGCGTGCTGCATGTCACCGCGCGGCCCGAGACGCTGGCTTGGCGGCTGGCGGGGCGGGGCCGGGAAAGCGCGGACGAGATCGCGGCGCGGCTGGGGCGAGCGGGCTATGCCCTGCCCTCCGGGTTGTGTATCACGCGGATCGAGAATGATGGAGCGCTGGAGCAGGCGGTTGCCGCCATGTTGGCCGCGCTTCAGCCCGAGAGGGTGTAGCGATGCAGGTTGTAGAAGCGCCCATCCTCGGCCTCGCCGAACAGGCACAGGCTTGCGATCCGGAGCGGCCGGTCGATCAGCGGCTGCAGTACCGGCGAAAGCACCGCGCGGGTGCGTTCGGCCTCCGCGTCCTTGAGCGGGCCGGTCAGCGTCAGGTGGAAGCGGAATTCCTCCATCACATAAGGATAGCCCCAGCGTTCCAGAATCCGCCTCTGGCGGGCGCTCAGCCGGTCGGGGTCGCGGCGCGCGATCTCTTCGGGCAGGGGGGGCGCGCGGAACCCGTCAAGCGCCTCGACCACGCTGCCCGCCAGCGCCGACAGCGTGCGGCTGTCGCCCCGGGCCGTAAGTGCCAGAAAGCCCGACAGACGCGAGATCTGAAGCCCGTCCAGAAGCACCGGCTTCAACTGCCCCGCCAAGGCCGCGGCCGAGCGGTGCAGAAGCGCGATATCGCTGCCCTCGATCAGCCGGAAGGGCGGCTTGATCGTGGCATGGAACCCGTAGCGGCGGGGTGTCTCGGTCAGTTCGGCGATCTTGCAGGGCAGCCCCAGCAGCCGGAGCGGCGTCCGTGTCGTTCCCGCCAGCGGATCCCAGCCCAGCCACGCCGCGCCGAACTCTGCCAGCGGCCCGGGTTCCGGCGCGAAATAGATCGCGTAGCGCTTGTAGCCTTCCATCGCGTGTTCTCCGACCCGTCGTCATCCGCGCCTCTCACCACTCCTGCCCCAAACCGTCCCCTCCATCAAGGATCGAGCCATGTCTGAGACCGTTCTGGCGAACGCCACCCTTGTGCTGCCGGGCGAGACCCTACGCGGGTCGGTCCGGATGGTGGCGGGTCGGGTCGCTTCGGTCGATAGTGGCGCGACCGTGCCCCGGGGCGCGGTGGATTGCGGTGGCGACATGGTCATGCCGGGGTTGATCGAACTGCATACCGACAATCTGGAACGCCACATCCAGCCCCGCCCGGGCGTGGACTGGCCCCATGCCAGCGCCATCGTCGCCCATGACGCGGAACTGGCGGGTCTGGGCATCACGACCGTCTTCGACGCGATGCGGGTGGGGTCGATCCCGACCGGCAAGACCCGCTACCACCCTTATGCACGGCGGCTGGCCAGCGAATTGCTGGATCTGCGTGCGCATGGGGCGCTCAGGATCAGCCATTTCCTGCATCTTCGTGCCGAAATCTGTTCCCAGACCCTGGTCGATGAGATGGCCGAGTTCGGCCCCGAGGACCGGGTCGGCATCGTCAGCCTGATGGACCACACGCCGGGCCAGCGTCAGTTCCGTGACATCACCAAGCTCAGGGCCTATGTGATGGGCAAGAACGGCTTATCTGAAGCCGATTTCATCGACCATGTCGCAAGCCTGCGCGAGTTGCGCGACCGCCATGGCGAAACGCATGAACGGGTGGCGGTGGAAGAGGCGCGGCGTTACGGCGCGATCCTTGCAAGTCATGACGACACCACGGCTGACCATGTGGCGGTTTCGGCGGCCCATGGAATTCGGCTGGCCGAGTTTCCGACGACGATCGAGGCGGCGCGAGCCTGCCATGGCCATGGCGTCGCGGTGATGATGGGGGCGCCGAATCTGATCCGGGGGGGGTCGCATTCCGGCAATGTGGCGGCGCGGGAACTGGCCGAGTTGGACCTGCTCGATATCGTGTCGTCCGATTATGTGCCGGGGGCGCTGTTGATGGCGGGGCTGATGCTGGGCGATCTGTGGGGCGACATGGCCCGCGGGATCGCGACAGTGACGCGGGCGCCGGCCGACGCCGCCGACCTGCGCGACCGCGGCCGGATCGAACCGGGCGCCCGGGCCGACCTGATCCGAGTCGCGCGGATCGACGGCGCGCCGGTGGTGCGCGAGACCTGGGTGCAGGGCGCGCGCGTCGCCTGATCCGGGTATTGTGTCGCGATATCTGGTGCTTGGCCTTTGACGCGGGGCGCGTGCGCCCCTATCTTGCGGCGCGAGACGTTCCCCGCCCCGGGAGTTCCCGCAGATGCCGACCCAAGCAGATACCCCCTTTCCCGCGTCCTTTGACGCGATGCTCAAGGCCCAGGCCGAGGGGCTTGGCCTGATGGCCTGGGTCGGTGCGGCGATGCTGGACCACGCGGCGCGCACCGCGACCGAACTGGCCGTCTTTGCCCGCGACGAGGCGCGGCGCGATGCCGAGGCGCTGGGCGCGCTGGCCACCTGCCGCGATCCCGAACAGCTGGCCGGATTGCCCGCCAGCTATCTCGGCGCCAAGATCGCCGCCTGCACCGACGAGGCGGGCAAGCTGGCGCGGATGACTTCCGAGGTCTTCGAGGTGACCCGGCGCCGGATGACGCAGGCCCAGGGGCCGACCGCCCCGGATTGACACCCGGGCGCGGCGGCCCCTATGCCGGACCGAGGCGCCAAGGCCCGCCTTGTGCGCGCCAGACCGAGGGACCATGATCCGCAGCAACCGCCCCGCCCCGATCCGTGCCGACGCCCCCGGATCGGTCCTGGGCGGCATGTTGGCGATGTCGGCGGCCATGATCCTGCTGCCGGTGGGGGATGCGCTGGCCAAGCTGCTGACCGGCACGGTTGCGCCGCTCGAGGTCACCTTCTGGCGGCTGGCCGCGCAGGTGCTGTGGCTGGTGCCGGTGGCGGTGCTGTTGCGTCGGCAGCTTCTGGGGCGGATGTTCTCGCCGGTCGTGGCGCTGAACGGACTGTTGATGACGCTCACGCTGGTCAGCCTGATCTCGGCCTTCGCGGCGATGCCGATCGCGACGGCGATCGCCATCTTCTTCGTCGAGCCGCTGCTGCTGACGCTGCTGGCGGTGCCGCTGCTGGGCGAGCGGCTGGGGCCGCGGCGGCTGGTGGCGGTGGGCGTGGGGCTGATCGGCGCGATGATCGTGATCCGGCCCAGTTTCGCGGCCTTCGGACCGGCGGCGCTGTTCCCGCTGGTTGCGGCGCTGGCCTATGCGCTGAACATGATCGTTCTGCGGCGCGCGACGGCCACCCGCACGGCGTTGACCGTACAACTCGGCGCCTCGATCTACGGGGCGCTGGCGATGGGGCTTGTGCTGGCCGGGCTCTGGGCGGCGGGCCGGATCGAGCTTGCCATGGTCGGGGCACCGGGCTGGCACTGGGCGGCGATCCTCGGCGCCGGGGCGACGGCGATCACTGCCTTCGTGCTGATCGCCGAGGCGTTCCGCCGGGCCGAGGCGGGGCTGCTGGCGCCGCTGCAATATCTCGAGATCGTGGGGGCGACCGTGGTGGGCTATCTCGTGTTCGGCGATTTTCCGGACGCGCTGACCTGGCTGGGCGTGGCGATCATCCTCGGCTCGGGGCTATATGTCATCCATCGCGGGCGGGTGGCGTCGCGGGGCCAGGCGGTGCCCTGACGCGCCCCGGCGTGCGTCATTTCCGCCGCCGCGCCTTGGGCACCGGCACGGGGCGCACGCGCTTCTCGATCTCGTCATAGAGCAGGCCGACGATATTCTTGCCGGTGGCCTTCTCGATCCCTTCCAGCCCGGGCGAGGAATTCACCTCCAGCACCTTCGGCCCCTCCGACGAGCGCAACAGGTCCACCCCGGCAAGGTTCAGCCGGAAGGCGCGCGCGGCCCGGATCGCCATCTCGCGTTCGTCGCGTGTGATGCGCACCGCGACCGCCTGGCCGCCCTGATGCAGGTTCGAGCGGAAATCGCCCTCGGCCCCCGTGCGCTTCATTGCCGCCACGACCTTCGATCCGACGACGAGGCAGCGGATATCCTCGCCCGCGGCCTCCTTGATGAAATGCTGCACAAGGAAGGATGCCTTGAGCCCGCGAAAGGCCGAGATCACCGATTCCGCGGCCTTCTTGGTTTCGGCCAGCACCACGCCCTTGCCCTGCGTCGATTCCAGCAGCTTGACGATCAGCGGCGCGCCGCCCACCAGCGAAATGAGGTTGTTGGTGTCCTTGGGCGAGGCGGCAAAGGCGGTCGTGGGCATCCCGATCCGGTGGCGGGCAAGGATCTGGTGGGCATGCAGCTTGTCGCGGCTTGCGGTGATCCCGTCCGAGCCGTTGACGCAATAGGTGCCGATCGTCTCGAACTGGCGGATGACCGCGGTGCCGTAGGACGTGACCGAGGCGCCGATCCGCGGGATGACCGCGTCGAACCGGGGCAGGCGCGCGCCATCGTAATGCACGTCGGGCGCCAGCGCATCCAGCGCCATGTAGCAGCGCGCGGTGTCGATCACCTCGACCACATGGCCGCGCGCCTCGCCCTCGGCCACCAGCCGCGTGGTGGAATAGGTATGCGGCTCGCGGCTGAGCACGGCGATCCGCAGCACGCGGGCCGGGGCGACCTGGCGCACCTCGTCGGTATGGTAGACATCATAGGACAGCCGCGGCTGGCAAAAGCTCTCGCCGGGGCTGACCACCACATCCTCGCCCAGCGCCTGCCGACCCAGCAGCATCCGGTAGGCCATGCCGCCCCGATGCGTCAGCGTCAGCTCGATCGGCCAGCGCCGTTCGCCGATCTCGATCTCGGACCGGATCACATAGCGCCATTCGGATTCGCCGTTCGACGAGGTCACCTCGCGCCGGTCGATGATTTCGGCCGAGCAGGGGATCGACAGATCCTCGCGCCCCGGGATCGGGTGGACGGCGAACCGCACCCTGGGTCGGCTGGCCGGGCCGAAAGGTTCGATGTCGAAGGCGTGCAGCGCCGAGGTGCGTGCGCCGGTATCGACCTTGGCCTTCATCGCCGGCAGGCCCAGCCCGGGCAGGGCGACCCATTCCTCCCAGCCGAGTCGGAAAAGCGGCTCGGCAAGCGCGGTGCCTGTGCTCATGCGGACGCCTCCTTGGCATTTTGTCAGAATCGCCTGAGAACGCATCTTCGGCCCCACGAGGCGAGACCAGATATGGCGACGGCGTTCAACTTCGATCTTACGGCAACCGACGGCGCGGCGCGAACCGGCGTCATCGCCACGTCCCGCGGCGCGATCCGCACGCCCGCCTTCATGCCGGTTGGCACCGCCGGAACGGTCAAGGCGATGCTGCCCGAAAGCGTCGCGGCCACGGGGGCGGACATCCTGCTGGGCAACACCTATCACCTGATGCTGCGTCCCGGCGCCGAGCGGGTGGCGCGGCTGGGCGGGCTGCATTGCTTCATGCACTGGGAGCGGCCGATCCTGACGGATTCGGGCGGGTTCCAGGTGATGAGCCTTGCGGGGCTGAGAAAGCTGACCGAGCAGGGGGTGACCTTCAAGAGCCATATCGACGGCTCGCGCCACGAGCTGACCCCCGAACGGTCTATGGAAATCCAGCGCCTGCTTGGGTCGGACATCGTGATGTGTTTCGACGAATGCCCCGCGCTGCCCACCTCCGACGAGGAGGTGGCGCGCGCGATGCGGCTGTCGATGCGCTGGGCGGAACGGTCCAGGGTCGCGTTCGGCGACCGGCCGGGGCATGCGCTGTTCGGGATCATGCAGGGCGGCGTGAACCGCGCGCTGCGCGAGGAATCGGCCGAGGCGCTGAAGGCCATCGGGTTCGACGGCTACGCGGTGGGCGGGCTTGCCGTGGGCGAGGGGCAGGAGGCGATGTTCGGCGTGCTGGACTATGCGCCGGGGTTCCTGCCTGCGGACCGGCCGCGCTACCTTATGGGGGTGGGCAAGCCCGACGACATCGTCGGCGCGGTCGCGCGCGGCATCGACATGATGGATTGCGTACTGCCCACGCGCTCGGGCCGGACGGGGCAGGTCTTTACCCGGCGCGGGGCGCTGAACATCAAGAACGCGCGCCACCAGGACGATCCGCGCCCCATCGACGAGGCCTGCACCTGTCCGGCCTGCCGCAACTATTCCCGCGCCTATCTGCACCATGTCTTCCGGTCGCAGGAGATCATCGCCTCGATGCTGCTGACCTGGCACAACCTGCATTACTATCAGGAGATCATGTCCGGCATGCGCGCGGCCATCGCCGAAGGGCGCTTTGCGGCCTGGCAGGCCGATTTCCACGCGCTCAGGGCCGAGGGCGATATCGAACCGCTCTGAGCCGTTGCGCAGAGGGCGCCCCGCCAAACGGGACGCCCCCGGGCCGAGGCCCGTCTCAGGCGCGGGCGCGGCGGCGGACGACGACAAGCGCGCCAAGCCCCGCGGCCAGCAGCGGCAGGCCCGCCGGCAGTGGCACCGGCGCCGGGTTCAGCCCGTCGAGAACGGCCACCGCGAGATCGGGATAATCGGTGAAGAACCCGTCCATCCCGGCCGCGATCCAGGGCAGGAACTGGTCTTCGGCCGCCTCGAGCGTAGTCGGGCGGAAGGTCCAGCCATGCACCGCAAGACCCAGCGCATGGGCAGCCGCGATGAAGCCCGCGTCGAGATCGTAGCCGAGATTGACGCCCACCCCGGTTGCGAACCCCGCGAGATAGTCCAGCGACGAGATCGTGCCGGTGGTCGCGTCGTAGACGCCATAGGCATCGCCTGTCTTGAGCACATAGCCCAGCGCGGCGATGCCGTTGGTCATCCCCAGAAGGTCCTGCATCACGGCGAGTTGCTGCGCGCCCTCATGGCTGAAGGTCTGGATGAAGGTATTGGGCACCGATCCGTCGAAGCCGTTGGCCTTCATCTCCTCGACGATTTTGGCGTTCAACGAGAAGCGGTTGGGGGTCTTGGATTCCGGATAGATCCCGATCTGCGCGCCGGTCGCCGCATTATGGGCGTTCACCAGGTCCATCACTTCCTGGAAGGTCGGCACCTTGAACGGGTCCGCCATCGAGGGGGTGTAGTCCGGATAGGACGTGCTGGCAGTGCGCGTGGGCAGGGCGGTCAGGGACTTGATCTCGGCCAGGGTGAAATCGGACACCAGGTAGCCGCCATTGCGCGGCTCGAACAGGTCGGCGACGTTCGTGGTGCGCGTCAGCGTGGCGTCATGGATGGCAACCAGAACGCCATCGGCGGTCAGTTGCAGGTCGGGCTCGACCACCTGCGCGCCCATCTTGATGGCAAGCTCATAGGCCGCCAGAGTGTGCTCGGGCAGATGGCCGCTGGCGCCGCGATGGGCGATGACCAGCGGCGCTTCGCCGGACAGGGTATTGTAAACGGTGGCCGCCTGGGCCGGGGCGATCATCGCCAAGGCAAGGGCCGCGGCGGTCGCGATCATGCGAGTCATGCCAGTCTCCTGTAAGGAACGCAGTCGGGGATGCGGAAACAGTGCGTCCGCCCGCGGCGGATTAGGCGTCGTGCGCGACGGTTCGATCAAATCTGCGCAAAGCTTTTGTGAAGACCGTGTCGACGGTTCCGCGGGGAGACGGACGACGGCCAGTCTGGCCTGAACCATATGCGCGCTTGCACCAGACGGGCCAGGCGGGCATTCTGCCAGGCAACTCGAAGCCGTCTGGTTGAATGTCGGGGGAAAACCCCCAGATATTGGGCCAGACCGGAGAGGGCCGAGTGGCCGCCGCCAGCGGGGCCGGTGCCTTCTTGCCAGACCAAGGAAAACGTATGACCGAACTCACCGCCCAATCCTATCCCGTTCTTCCGTTGCGCGACATCGTGGTCTTTCCCCACATGATCGTCCCGCTCTTCGTGGGACGCGAGAAATCCGTCCGCGCGCTGGAAGAGGTGATGCAGGACGACAAGCAGATCCTGCTCTCGGCGCAGATCGACCCCTCGGTCGACGAGCCGTCGACAGACGGCATCTATCGCACCGGCGTCCTTGCGAACGTGCTGCAACTTCTGAAATTGCCCGATGGCACCGTGAAGGTGCTGGTCGAAGGCAAGACGCGCGTGCGCATCACCGAATTCCTTGAGAATGCCGCGTTCTTCGAGGCCCGTGCCGAGTATCTGGCCGAGGAGTTGGGCGACACGTCGACGGTCGAGGCGCTGCTGCGCTCGGTCGGTCCCGAGTTCGAGCGTTATGCCAAGATCAAGAAGAACATCCCCGAAGAAGCGTTGTCCACCGTGGCCGAGACGCGCACGCCCGACAAACTGGCCGACCTGATCGCGGGCCATCTGGGCATCGAGGTCTCACAGAAGCAGGAGCTTCTTGAAACGCTGGTGATCGCCGAGCGTCTGGAAAAGGTCTATGGCCTGATGCAGGGCGAGATGAGCGTCCTTCAGGTCGAGAAGAAGATCAAGACCCGCGTCAAGTCGCAGATGGAGCGGACCCAGCGCGAATACTACCTCAACGAACAGATGAAGGCGATCCAGCGGGAACTCGGCGATGGTGACGAGGGCCAGAACGAGATCGCCGAGCTCGAGGAACGCGTGGCCGCCACGAAGCTCTCGAAAGAGGCGCGCGAAAAGGCCGAGGCCGAGATCAAGAAGCTGAAGTCGATGTCGCCGATGTCGGCCGAGGCGACGGTGGTGCGCAACTATCTCGACTGGATGCTCGCGCTGCCCTGGGGTGTGAAGACCCGGGTCAAGAAGGATCTCACCCGCGCCGAGACGGTTCTGGACGAGGATCATTTCGGGCTGGAAAAGGTCAAGGAACGTATCGTCGAATACCTGGCCGTGCAAAGCCGCAGCCAGAAGCTGAAGGGGCCGATCCTGTGCCTTGTCGGCCCGCCCGGCGTGGGCAAGACCTCGCTCGGCAAGTCGGTCGCGCGGGCCACGGGGCGCGAGTTCATCCGCATCAGCCTGGGCGGCGTGCGCGACGAATCCGAGATCCGCGGCCATCGCCGCACCTATATCGGTTCGATGCCGGGCAAGATCATCCAGGCGATGAAGAAGGCCAAGTCCACCAACCCGCTGATCCTGCTCGACGAGATCGACAAGATGGGCCAGGACTTCCGCGGCGATCCGGCCAGCGCGATGCTCGAGGTTCTGGACCCCGAACAGAACGCGACCTTCGTCGACCATTACCTCGAGGTGGAATATGACCTCTCGAACGTGATGTTCCTGACCACGGCGAACTCCTACAACATGCCCGGCCCGCTTCTGGACCGGATGGAGATCATCACGCTGGCAGGCTACACCGAGGACGAGAAACGCGAGATCGCGACACGTCACCTCGTGCCCAAGCAGATGCAGAACCACGGGTTGAAGCCGAAGGAATTCGAACTGACCGAGGCGGCCCTGACCGAGATGATCCGCCGCTACACCCGCGAGGCGGGCGTGCGGAACCTCGAACGCGAGATCGCCAAGCTCTGCCGCAAGGCGGTGACCCGGCTGATCAAGAAGGAGACCGACAAGGTCACGATCACGCCCGACGTTCTGGAGGAATTCCTGGGCGTCAAGAAGTTCCGCTATGGTCTTGCCGAGAAGGAAGATCAGGTGGGCGTCGTCACCGGGTTGGCCTGGACCTCGGTCGGGGGCGATCTGCTGTCGATCGAGGCGCTCAAGCTGCCGGGCAAGGGCCGGATGAAGACCACCGGCAAGCTGGGCGAGGTGATGAAGGAATCGATCGACGCGGCGTCAAGCTTCGTGCGCTCGATCGCGCCCGAAATCGGGGTGCAGCCGCCCCGGTTCGAGAAGTGGGACATCCACGTCCACGTCCCGGAGGGCGCAACGCCAAAGGACGGGCCGTCGGCTGGCATCGCGATGGTGACCTCGATCGTGTCGGTGCTGACCGGCATCCCGGTTCGCAAGGACATCGCGATGACCGGCGAGGTGACGCTGCGCGGCAATGTGCTGGCGATCGGCGGGCTCAAGGAAAAGCTGCTAGCGGCGCTTCGGGGCGGCATCAAGACCGTGCTGATCCCTGAGGAGAACGAAAAGGATCTGCGCGAGATCCCGGACAATGTGAAGGCGGGGCTGACGATCATCCCCGTGGCCCATGTCCGGGACGTGCTGAGACGCGCGCTGGTCCGGGCGCCCGGAACCCATCGTCTGGGACGAGGCCGCCGAGGAGGCCGCCGCCCAGGCCGCGGCCAAGGCCGCAGGCGAGGACGCGCCCGGACAAATCGCGCACTGAACCCGTTCGGATCACTCCGGAAAGGCGCGCCGCATGTGGCGCGCCTTTCGTCGTTCGAGGCCTTTGTGGTCGAGGGGCAGGCCCCGGAACGATCTGTCCCCTGCGGCGTCGGGCAGGGCAAGACCCCCCTTGCGAAGCCGACAGAGACGGGCTAACAAGCGCGCCACGGGTGATTAGCTCAGTGGTAGAGCGCTTCGTTCACATCGAAGATGTCGGGAGTTCGAATCTCTCATCACCCACCATCTCAGGCCATTGATTTTGCTAAGGTATTGCCGATAAAGGCAAAAGTCTCGGTGCATTGGTGCATAGAGGTGGTACATGAGCAGAATCAGAATGCCCAAGCCGATCCTGATCGGATCGACCTACTACTTGCGCGTCCATGTTCCCGTTGACGTCGCCGAGAAGGTCAAGGGCACCGTCATTTCCGTGCCGGTGGAAGGGGTCTTCCGTTCCGTGACGATCAAGGGGCCGGTGAAGGTCTCTTTGAGGACCAAGGACGGGGCCGAAGCGAAGCGCCGTTTTGCAACCGCCTATGCGGCCGTAGAGGCGCACTGGGAGGCGATCAGAAGCGGACCTGAGCCACTCACCCACAAGCAGTCCTTGGCGCTGGCCGGGGCGCTGCGCGCGGCGTGGATCGACGCATGGGACGAAGAACCCGGCAACGTCGAAATGTGGGAAAAGGTTCAGAAAACGGACATGGCCGCGCTGGACGGACGCCTCAGCCCGATGCCGCTGATCGGCAAGGAGGCCAATGTCGCCGCCAGCCTTGAACGCCGCTTCGGAGGGATGACCGATGCCCTTCTGCGCGCAAAGGGAATCCTCGTTGCCGACGAGTCACGGCCCCGGCTCTTGCAGCACGTTGCCGAGGCCATGACCGATGCGGGACGGATCAATCTGGCGAAGGCATCGGGCGATTACTCCGACGATGGGACGACCAACAAATACCCTGAGTATGTCGAGCCGGCGAAGACGAACAAAGGCCAGCGGCCATCGGCCAAGCCGACTACAGACAAGGCGGCGCCGTCGATCACCTTCGGTTCCGTCATCGACGACTGGGCAGCGTCAAGGGCAAGCGGACGCGATGCGACACCGCTGCGTCCGAGCACCGAGCGAAAGTACCGTCTGCACACCGCTGCCTTCGCCGAATTTCGGGGAAACGATGATGTGACGACCGTCACGGCCCAAGAGGGGAAGGCGTGGCGGGACGCGATGCTGGCCGAGGCGAAGCTGTCGAACAGCACCATCGCCCAGTACATCCAGAACGTCAGGACCGTCATAACTCGCGGCATCATACAGCATACCGGCGAGCTGTTCCCCTACGGCAACCCTTTGGGCATTGTCGAACTGCCGTCTCATGCGCCCGTGCCAAGCGATCAGCGGACTCTCACGTTGAAGGAAGCGGAGGCCATCTTGCGCGCAGCCCGGAAGGAACTGCGGCCAGACCTGCGGTGGCTTCCGTGGCTCTGTGCGTATTCAGGGGCGCGGATCAATGAGGTTGCGCAACTACGTCCCGGCGACTTCTTCCATATTGGTGGAGACTGGTTCTATCGCCTGACGACGATGGGTGGGAAGACCCTCAAGAACTGGAACAGCGAGCGCCGCGTTCCGGTACATCCAGACCTGATCGCGGAGGGCTTGATCGACTTCGTGACCGGGCACGGTGGCAACGATCCGAACCCCATGTTCCCTAGAAGGTCCGGCTCGAACGTCTCGACCTGGGTTCGGGAGGATGTCGGACTCAAGCGGAAGGAAATGGCCCCTAGCCACGGCTGGCGCCATTTGTTTGAAGACAAGGCGCTGGTGGCAGGGATGAGCGATGCGGCGCGGCTCTACATAACCGGCCGGTCCGGGGGCGGGTCGAGTGCCGGTTATGGCAAGAGCGAGGTAATGTTGCCGGGACTTGCAAAGGAAATGCGCAAAATCGCCGCTTTCCTGAGTGATATAGCGCCCAAGGAAGCCACCGATCACAAGGAGAAACTGGCATGATGCGATTTGGCGTTGGCGTTGTCGTGGGTGCGGTCATGGTCGCCGGAATGACCATCGCGCAAGGAATGCAGCCGCTTGCGGTCAGTGTGCCGACGAACGGCGTCTTGAAGGGATACACGGTCCAGAAGGCCGGGAGAACCGTCTGCAAAGACCCGACCGTCTGGAACGACTTCCGCGGGTCGGGCAGCTTCATTGTTTGCGACTGACCGACCTCAGCGCACGGCCCCGCCCACCCGACCAAAAAGCGCTGACACCATAATAATGGTACGGGCACCCTTTGGGAGTGAAGCGGGGTCAGTGGGTTAGCAGCCGCCTACGGCGCCACCAAGGGCAAAGCCCTCAAATGTGTGGTCTCGGCGATCATGCAACTTCGCCGGTCTCGGGCTCGCTGACGAGGCCATAGACCACGCTGCGGACGTCGGCGTTCCAGAACCGCCAGCAGTACTCGTTCGCGGCCTGGGCGATTGTCAGATAGGATCTGGGCGAGCCACGATGGAACAAGGACCGCATGTCGGTTTCAGGCCGAAGGATGAAGCGGTTCGTAAGCACCTCGCGGAGCTTCCCATCGCCAGTTCGTGCCTGGTCAACGAGGGTCTTCACGAAGCCGAGGCGTTCGCGCGGGGGGAGGGTGTACAGGATTTCCGCGAGACGACGGGCACGGTCCAGCAGCTCCAAATTCGCGCGACGCTTGGTCGGGCTGCACAAGGAATTCGCGGGCGTGATCCTGCGCGCCTTGCGCTTGGCGACCTTGTCTCGGCATGTCTTGGAACAGGAAAGCTGATTTGAGCGCCGTGGTCTGAACGCGGTGCCGCATCCCCGGCATGACCGCAATCCGCTTTCCGGCGTCTCTACCTTACTTCTGGTGTCAGCGGTTTCCTCGATAACCCCCGTCGCTTCGAGATTACGGTCGAGATACATCAGGCAGCCTCGGCCGACAGTGTGCCAGCACGGGCTTGATCCAAGGCTATCGGACGAAGCACGGTCTTCCGCGCGGGGGCGATCCTGTGAGCGCAGATACGCTTTCCCTTGGCGGCGCCGAATATCAGTTCCCAGAGATCGCGGTTCTTCACGGCGCTTCCGTTGTTGCCGTGCCAGCCATTGCGGAGCCAGCTCTGCCCCCACTTGTTCAATCCGCCGACGATGAGATCGCTGTTGGCCAAGACAATCACGGGTTTGCCGTACCCGGCCGGGACGCGATGCAGACCTTCGAGCAACGCGGTCATCTCCATGCGGTTGCTTGTCGTGTCAGCCGCGTTGCCTTGTGCGATGGTCACTTCGGCTTCGTTGGCGTCCACGAAAACCTGGACGGTTGTGGCGTAGCCGCCGGGGCCGCGGTTCTTCGTGCAGCAGCCGAAGATCGAGATCACGACGCAGTTGTCGGGAAGCGCATCGGCGCCGAAAGTGATGTTCATGGTGGGCATTTCCTTTGTTGTTGAGCATGGTCGAGCCCATCGGCTCGCACGAGGTGCCGCGCAGCGATCCCGTCGGGGAAATGCCGCGAACACCGAAAGGGCCGCAGCGGCAGCACCTCGCGGAAGACGATGAGGAAGGGGCGTTAGTTGTAAGAGTGACGGCGGGCGCTAGCGCGACGCTGAGCCGTCGTCGGGCGTATAGGATGGCTCGCGGCCTACTGTTCGTAGAGGCACCACGAGCCCTATTCCCGATGATGGGCCCAAATGCGTTTATCTGCCTGTGATAGGCCCTAATTGGCCGCTACTGGCGGTACAGGTCGCGCTGCACTTCGAAGAAGGCCCGCCGGATGGTCGGCACGTCCCCCAAGGCGTTCTTGGCATCGGCCAATGTCCCGTACCGCGCCGTCAGGAAATCGCCGAGCTTGTCCTTGCCCAGCTCGCTTTCGCCGACGTCCTCATAGGCCCGCAGGATACCCAGCAGGAAAGCGCGCATTTCGGCATCGGCCTCGGCCAGACCGTCGCCGCGCACCATGTCCGCACGGTCGGCACGGGTCTTCGGCGGCGTCGTGAACCGGATATAGGCCAGCACGTCAAACAGGTCGCTGTCCGGGGCGTCGATCAGGCGGCGCATGTCGGCCAGCTTGTCGGCGTCGTAGCCGCGCTGTTCCAACAGGGCCACGAAATGTTCGCGGCTGTCCGGGTCGCTCCACTTGCGGCGCAGTTCGTCTTCGTCGCCGATCATGTCGGCCAGATCGCCGAACAGGCGTTCCAGGAATTGCTGCGCAGTCATCGGGCGCCCATCCGGCCCCCAATAGGTGGTCGCGGCGACATAGAAGATTTCGCGTTCCCTGCCATCGGCCAGCCGGATCACCAGCTTGGCGCGCGGCTCGCCCCCGCCGCCGCCCTCATCGTCGCCCCCTTCGGGCGGTTCCGGGGGTGTAGGCGGTTCGGCTTCGGGGCCGCGCGGGGGCGGGGCGGGGCCTTCGGGGGGCATCGGTTCGCCGTCCCACTCGGGGTCGTTGAAATTCTCATGCGCCCGGACGAAGTCGTAGATCGTGAAATAGTCCTTGCCGTCATAGGTGCGGGTGCCGCGCCCGATGATCTGCTTGAATTCGATCATCGACCGGATCGGCCGCATCAGGACGATGTTGCGCACGTTGCGCGCGTCCACCCCAGTCGAGAGCTTGTGCGAGGTGGTCAGGATCGTCGGGATGGTCTTGTCGTTGTCCTGAAAGTCGCGCAGGTGCTGTTCGCCCGGTTTGCCGTCGTCGGCCGTCACCCGGTGGCAGTAGTTGGGGTTCGGGTTCGACTTGATCTGGTTGATATGGTCGCGCACCCGCAGCGCGTGGTCCTGGGTGGCGCAGAAGACCAGCGTCTTCTGGCGTTGGTCGATTTCGGCCATGAATTCGGCCACCCGGCTGCGCTCGCGTTCCTCGATCACGATGCGGGTGTTGAAATCGGCCTCTGTATAGGTCCGGTCCTCGTCCAGCTCGCCCGCGATCACCTCGTCGCGGCCGTCCCAGACATATTCGTCGATTGTGCTGGCCATCTGGCGCACCTTGAACGGCGTCAGGAAGCCGTCCTCGATCCCCTCGCGCAGCGAATAGGTATAGGCCGGTTCGCCGAAATAGGCATAGGTATCGGCGTTGTGCTTCCGCTTGGGCGTGGCGGTCAGGCCAAGCTGCACGGCGGGGGCGAAATACTCCATGATCCCGCGCCACGAACTTTCGTCGCTCGCCCCGCCCCGGTGGCATTCGTCGATCACGATCAGGTCGAAGAAGTCGCGCGGATAGCCCTCGTAGCTGGGCTCGCCCTCGCCGGTCATGAAGGTCTGGAAGATGGTGAAGAAGACGCTGGCGTTCTTCGGCACGCCGCCCCGTCGGCGGATCGCGCCGGGGTCGATCCGGGCCACCGCGTCGGCCGGAAAGGCGGCGAAGGCGTTGTAGGCCTGATCGGCAAGGATGTTTCGGTCGGCCAGAAACAGGATGCGGGGGCGGCGTATGGGTTCGCCCGACAGGTTCCAGCGGGCATGGAAAAGCTTCCACGCGATCTGGAACGCGATCGAGGTCTTGCCGGTGCCGGTGGCCAGCGTCAGCAGGATGCGCCGGTCGCCCTGGCCGATCCGTTCCAGCGCGGCGTTGATCGCCCGGTGCTGGTAATAGCGCAGCTCCCACTTGCCGCCCGCCGTCTCGAACGGCACCGCGCCGAACCGCTCGCGCCACAGGTTGGCGTCGGAAAAACACCGCGCCCACAGCTCGTCGGGCGAGGGGAAGGGGGCAACATCGCCCTCGGCCCCCGTGACCATGTCGGCCTGATACCAGCCCAGCCCGTTGGTGGCATAGGCGAACCGCGCGCCCAGCCGGTCGGCATAGTCCTTGGCCTGGGCCAGCCCCGTGGTGGGGGCAAGGCCCGCCCGCTTGGCCTCGATCACGGCCAGCTTCTGGTCGCGGTAGATCAGGACGTAATCGGCGGCCAGCCGGTCGCCCCGCTTGCCGCCGGGCACGATGCGGCCGGGGCAGATCACCTCGCGCCGGATGCGGGCGCCCTCGACCGTGCCCCAGCCAGCCGCGCGCAGCACCGGGTCGATGCGGGTGGCGCGGGTGTCGGCTTCGGTCTCGGTGTCGAACATGGGGCGAGGTTAGGTCAGGTCAGGCCGCCCGAGAAGGCCTTTTGCAGAAGGGATTGGCGCAGGGCGTCGAGGTGAACAATTTTCCCGGAATAGTGCTGATGCAATTCTTCGGTCCGGGAACTCAGCCAAGCGGCTTTGGCAACGATGGCGCTGCGTGTTTCAGGGGTGGGCCAAGGTATCGGGATTCGATTCAGCGCTTTTTGGTTCAGCTTCGGTTGCGCCATGCCGCTCACGTATGGCTCAAGCGAAATGGCGTTCAGATAGAGCCGGACGTATTCCTGTGAATCGAGGTCTGCGAAGCGAAGCACATGGGCGTGATTATTTACCCACGACTTGCCACTGATCGAGAAGGCGATCGGATAAGTTCTGGCCAGCAGGTTTGCTCCGTCCTCGGACACAAGCAGCAAGTCCTGATCGAATATGAAGTCCGCGACGTGATCGACCACCCCCGATGCCCCGTAATAGGGTATGCTGCCCGGATTTCGGTCTTTCTTGGTTATCGGCACTCTCAACCGGTCAAGGTTTTCAGCGATTTCGCTAATTGACTTCGCGGGCCAGTTTCCGCTTTCCTTCCAGAACTCATGCGAAAGCGTGTTCGAGAACAACTCCCGCGCGTCGGCGAGGTTGGCTTCGGCGTGGGCACGGGCGCGGGCCAGACCCACGAACGCCTCGTCCAGAACCGCAACGATCCGCCGTTGGTCTTCGAGGGGCGGGAGGGGAATTTTCACAGATTTCAAGTTGGAGCTTGAAAGCTCTTTGAATGTCGTGCCGGTCCCGAGGCTTTCCAAAAGCGCGCGGTTCGCCAGAAGGAAGTAATACAGGTAGAGATGGTCCAGGCTTTCGCCCGGCACCAACCCACGGCATCCCTGATTGAAAGCCATAGGCACCGTGTTCACCGCAAGATGCCCAATCGGTGCGCGCGTCGAAAGGATGACGGATCGTGCCGGGACCAGCCGGGCCGATGAATTGCAAAGACCGCTTTCGGAAATCCTCCTAGGAGTCTCGCCAATCTCGCGGCCGTCCATCCGCCCCATGTCCTTGGGTGTCAGCCATTGAATGTCGCCGCCCCAGTATTCGGCGACCTTGGATTTCGGGGTGCCCCCATTGATGACGGTTGCCACCTCGGCCAGCGGCACGGTTCGCCACCCCGTCCTGGCCAAGTCCTTCACAGCATCCCCCGAATGTCTTCGAGGATTTGCGCGGTCTCGGCGTCGCGGGCCAGCATGTCGGCGATGATCGCCTCGGGGTCGCGCAGGGGGGCGTCTTCGGGGGCGTTGGGGTTCTTGACCGACAAATCCATTGTCTGGGCGTCCAGGTCCGCGACTTCGACGATCCAGGATTTCGGCCCGGTCACGCCGCCCCGTTGCAGGTCGACGAATTCGGCCATGTCGTCGTCGTTCAGCGGGTTCGTCTTGCCCAGGCTGCGCCCCGGATCGAGCTGGTAATACCAGATGCGCCGGGTCGGTTCGCCCTTGTCGAAGAACAGCACCACGGTCTTGACCCCCGCGCCCTGAAACGTGCCCTGCGGGCAGTCCAGCACGGTATGCAGGTTGCAGGCGGTCAGCAGCTCGCGCCGCAGCGCCACGCTGGCATTGTCGGTGTTGGACAGGAAGGTATTCTTGATGACCACTGCCGCCCGGCCGCCCGCGCGCAGCTTGCGGATGAAATGTTGCAGGAACAGATAGGCCGTCTCGCCCGACTTGATGGGAAAGTTCTGCTGCACCTCGCGCCGCTCGCCCCCGCCGAAGGGCGGATTGGCAAGGACGATGTCGTGGCGGTCCTTTTCCTGAATGTCCATCACGTTCTCGTTGAGCGAGTTGGTGTGGACGATGTTCGGCGCCTCGATCCCGTGCAGCACCATGTTCATGATGCCGATGACATAGGCCAGCGACTTCTTTTCCTGCCCGTGGAAGGTGTGGCGTTGCAGCGTGTCGTAATCGGTCGCGCTGATGCCGGGGCGGCGCATGTAGTCGTAGGCTTCGCACAGGAACCCGGCCGAGCCGACGGCGCCGTCGTAGATCGTCTCGCCGATCTTCGGATCGACCACGCGGATCATGGCGCGGATCAGCGGGCGGGGCGTGTAGTATTCGCCGCCGTTCCGCCCCGCGTTGCCCATCCGCCGGATGCGGGTTTCGTAGAGCGCGGACAGCTCGTGCTTGTCGGCCTGGGTGTTGAAATGCAGCCCGTCGATGATTTCCAGCACGTCGCGCAGGATGTAGCCCGAGCGGAACTTGTTGCGCAGTTCGGTGAACACCTCGCCGATCTTGTATTCGATGGTGTCCGGGCCGGTCGCGCGGTCGTGGTAGCGGCCGAGATAGGGGAACAGCTCGCGGTCGACAAAGCGGATCAGGTCGTCGCCGGTCAGGGCCGCGTTGTGGTCGAATTCGCCATCCTTCCTCGGGGCGGCCCAGCGGTCCCAGCGATATTGCCCGTCGATGATCGGGGCATGGTCGCGGCCTTCCAGTTCCGCCCGGTCGCGCCGTTCGCTTTCCAGATCGTGCAGGTATTTCAGGAACAGGACCCACGAGGTCTGTTCGACATAGTCCAGCTCGTTGGCGATGCCGTCCTCGGCGCGAAGGGCGCGCTCGATGCTGTTGAAGGCGTTCTCGTACATGCTGTTCCGACCGATAGGAGTTTGTGCGAGTAGTCCCGGATTTGCCGGGTCAGGGCAAGGAACGAAGACAGATAGCGACGCAGGATCACATCCCCCAGCGGGCCAGCGCCGCCTCGGCCTTTGCCGGGTCTTCCCTGATCCGCAGCACGGTCTGGCGTGACACGCCCGCCGTCCGCGCGATTTCCGACGCCCCGGCCCCGGCGGACAGCATGTCCTGAACCGTGGTGAAGGCCGCGCGGTCATAGCTGGGTTTCTTGCCCCGGTAGCGGTCGCCATCGCCCTTCGCCGCCTCTATCCCGGCTCTCTGAGCGGCCTTCGTCGCCTCGGCCTGTGCCTGTGCCATCGCCGCCATGAAGGCGATCAGCGCGTCTCTCACGGCCTCCTGCATGGGGTCTGTGGTGGCCCCGTCGAAGGTCATGTTGTTGATGACGGTGCGGATCACGACGCCCTGGCGCATGAAGTGCCGGATCGTGTCGGTGACGTCCTGATAGTTGCGCCCCAGACGATCCACCCAACGGACCACGAGAACGTCGCCCCTGCGCAGCATGTCATACAGCCGCTTGCCCTCGGGGCGGTCGGCCAGCCTAGTGGTGACGCCCGAGACGCCATGATCGGCAACAACCGTGTCGATGGTGAACCCCGCCGCTTCGGCCTGTGCTCTCTGGTGACTGAGGGTCTGATCCGCGGTCGAGACGCGGGCGTAGAGGATGGTCTTGGACATGGTGCCTCCTGGTGTTCGTAAGGGTTTTGTCCGTTAGAATGCCTGTCCGTTGATCGAAGTCAAGGCTTACGGACACCCTTTCCGTGACTGCGAGGCGTGTTCGCAGGGGTATACCCTATCGGACGTTTGGGCGCACCGGGATAGCAGCCTTGGGCGCGTTGCCTGTCGGGGAGTTGCCGAAGCCGTCCGTAATCCCGTCGGCGCGTGTCAGGTCAACAGGAGGGGGCCCGGGGGAAGCGCGGCATCGAAGCGTCGACTTCCGGCCGCTCGAATTTTTCCGTCAGAATCTGATGCTCGCCCGCGTCGTCGCACTCATTTGGCTTTGACAGCAAGTGCAGGACGCTGGTACACAAGCGTTGACGAGGCTGCAAAAATATCTTTTAAAATCAGCGTTCTGGGCTTCTTCCGAGAGATTTCGAATCTCTCATCACCCACCGGAACACGACGAGGTTGTCCATGACGGGCGCCCTTTTTCGTTTCGGTGGCGGGTATTCGGTTCAGGGATTTGGTCGGGCGGGCGCGGCCTTGAAAGATGTTGGTCGGTCAGACCGTTACGCGGTCGGTTTCGCAGCGCGGATCGGTTCTGACATCGGGGCGCAGCGCGGTCCACAGAAACAGCGCCATCGTGCCCACCATGCCACCCAGCCAGTAGGCCAGCAATGCGCCCAACAGCCCAGCATCCAGAACCAGCGCTGCGAGCATTGCGGAAAGGGCACCGGAAAGAATGGAAACTAGAACGAACGCGATGGCCATCGACGACAACTCCTTGTGGTCGAGACTTTCCACAATTTCGGGCGGAAATCGGGCATTCCGAAGGAAACGCCGAGACTGGTTAACAGGCGGTTCACGCTGGGCGTTTTGCACGCCTGTTTCTGCCGTCGGGGGCTTGCGGCAGCGGGCCGCCCCGGTCTAAAGGCTGCAGGGTGGGCGATTAGCTCAGTTGGTAGAGCGCCTCGTTTACACCGAGGATGTCGGCGGTTCGAGTCCGTCATCGCCCACCATCATGTGGCCTGTTCCCGGTCTCGTTGACATGACGATAGGTCCATCCGGCTGCCTGAACCGCACCGGGTTTGCCGGAGGCTGATTTCGGTGAGTTACGCGGCCATGTCTTCAGTTTCCAGAGCGGCGTAGAAGTTTGCCTCTGCTTCGGTCGGCGGGATGTTTCCGATCGGCTCGATGAGGCGGCGGTTGTTGAACCAATCCACCCATTCGAGAGTGGCAATTTCGACTGCCTCGAAATTGCGCCATGGCCCGCGGCGGTGGATGACCTCGGCCTTGAAGAGACCGTTGATGGTCTCCGCCAGGGCGTTGTCATAGCTGTCGCCGACGCTGCCGACGGAGGGCTCGATACCCGCCTCGCCCAGCCTCTCGGTGTATTTGATGGACAGATATTGGGCGGTTTCAACCGGTCGTCGCAACATGGGCAGTTTCCACCTTCTCAAGCACCGCGTCCAGCGCCTCCGCCGGGGTTCTCCAGCCAAGGGTCTTTCGAGGGCGCCCGTTGAGTGCAGCGGCAACCGCTTCGATGTCATCGGGGCTGTGCAGGCTGAGATCGGTGCCCTTCGGGAAGTACTGGCGCAGCAGGCCATTGGTGTTCTCATTCGTCCCGCGCTGCCACGGGCTTTGAGGATCGCAGAAGTAGACCGGCAGATCAGCGGCGACGGTCAGTTCAGCATGGCGGGCCATTTCGGCCCCCTGATCCCAGGACAGGGATCGGCGCAGATGGCGGGGCAGTTGAACGATGCTGCGCAGGATGGCATCGCGCACGGCCTCCGCCCCGTGACCCGCCAGAGGCGGTCCGTTCTTCACGCGGGGCTCCTCGCCATGCCCGGGCATCCGTGGAAGGTGCAGCAACAGCGTGAAGCGCGTCTGTCGCTCGACCAGGGTGCCGATGGCGGAGCGGTTGAGCCCGATGATCAGGTCGCCTTCCCAGTGTCCCGGGACAGCACGATCCGCAGCTTCGGCCGGGCGCTCGCTGATCATGATCCCGGATGTCACGAAGGACTTTCCCCGGCCGACGGTCCGGGCGCGGGGCACACGCAACGCCCGGCCGGTGCGCAGGCATGCCGTGAGCTCGCGGCGCAAGGCGCCACGCCCCTGGATGTAGAGCGCCTGATAGATGGCCTCGTGACTGATCCGCATGCTCTCGTCTCCGGGAAAGTCGATGCACAGTCGGCTGGAGATCTGCTCCGGACTCCACGCCTTGGCCCACCGACGCGGTTGTCGCCGTCCGTGTCGTCGACCGTTCCACGTTGTCGGTGGGCCAACAACGACCGAGCCGCCCGGGTGCGAAATATGGCCTGAGAGCCTGTCCTGCACATACTGCCGCAAAGCCGCGTTCGTTGCCAGCTTTGCTGCCTTCGGTCGCTCGGCCGAGCGTTCGGCATGCCACTGGGCCGTGGTCGCACGATACTCGAACCCGCCGGAGCGCGTGGCGGCATTGCGACGGATCTCCCGCGAGATGGTCGACGCCGCGCGGCCAAGACGGCGTGCAATCTCACGCAGGCCGACGTTCTGCACCAGGAGCAGAGCGATCTCCTCGCGCTCTTCCAGACACAGATAGCGCCGGGACGGGGACGGCGCGGATAGCGCCAGATGTGAAGGGGGCATGCCGCCAGCCTCTCGAAACCACCGTGTTCCGACCGGCTGCGAGATGCCGGTCCGGGCAGCAGCGTCCTCGCTGGAGAGACCCAACGCAATCAGGGACCAGAAGCGCCGCCGCTCCGCCTGTCGCGCCACTCCCGGCCGCCCCGGTGAGCGCAACTTGCGCCTGGTCGATCGTCCGGATCTCCGTTTGCATCTTGCCATCGCAACCTCCATCAGCAGGGTGTTGCGACGACCGGTTGAAACCGCCTTGCGACCCGCGGTCGGAATGGTGGACGAGCCCCGCGCCCTTGACCGGGCGGCGATCGTGAACAGCCTGTTCGAGGGCATCGAGCGCGAAGCCTG
>NZ_SLVM01000022.1 GCF_004339675.1 Rhodovulum steppense | reverse complement strand
GGCTTTCGTGAAAACGCTGAAGCGCGACTACGTCCAGGTGACGCCGTTGCCGGATGCACAGACCGTTCTCGGATTGATCGGAGGCTGGATCGAGGGCTACAACGAAAACCACCCGCACTCAGGGCTGAAAATGCGCGCGCCCCGCGAGGTCATCGCAGCTCAAACCGCAACCCCGCCCGCGCCAGGCGGCGAGGATATGGGCGCAGGTCATCAGGTCGAGATGGGCGCCGCCGCCATTCTTGAACAGCGTGATCTCGTCCTCCGAGGTCCGCGCGAATTGCCCGCCCGGCAGGTCGTAGAAATCCGCCACGATATCGGTTTCGGCGATGGCGCCCGAAGCCAGCGGGGTTTTCAGTTCGCCGATATGACCCAGCGTGGTCTCGCGGCTGTCGACGAAGATGCGCGCCCGTTGCAGGGCGGCATCGTCGGCCTCGCGCATGTCGGCGCGGAACGCGCCGATCAGGTCGACATGCTGGCCCGGCCGCAGCCAGTCCCCGCGGATCAGCGGATGGGTCGCCATGGTGGCCGAGGTCACGATATCGGCCGCCCGCACCGCGTCTTCCAGATCGCGCGCGACGGCGATCTGCGGAAAGCTGCTGGCCAGCCGCTCCGCCCCCGCAGCCGAGCGGTTCCAGACGGTGAAGCGCGCCTGCGGAAAGGCGCTGGAATAGGATTCGTAAAGGGCATGCGCCACGGTGCCCGCGCCGACGATCAGGATCTCGCGGCTGTCCGGTCGGGCCAGCCGCGTGGCGGCCAACAGGCTGTCACCGGCGGTCTTCCATTTCGTGACAAGGTGGAAATCGACGATCGCCTCAAGCGTGCCGTCTCGGTCGGAATAAAGGCAGACGCCGCCATTGACCGCCGGTTTGTCGCGGGCAGGATTGGCCGGAAAGACCGTCGCCGATTTCACCGCCAGCCCCAGCCCGTCGATCCAGGCCGCACGGTTCAGCAGCGTGTCGGCCCCGCGATAGACAAAGCTGTCGGCGATCGCGGCGCGCGGCAGGGTGTGGCCATGCTCCAGCGCGGCGCACAGGCAGGGCCAGGCCAGCAGCCGCTCGCCCTCGGCGAAGCCGATGATCTCAGGCATGGATCGCAACCTCGGTCTGGTCCAGCACCCCTTCGGCCACCAGCCGTGCGGCCCAGCCCCCGGCGCCGTCGAACAGGTGGGTCTGCCAGCCGCGCACTGCTGCCGCCGCGATGTTCTCGGGGCGGTCGTCGGTAAAGATCAGCCGGTCGGAGGCAATGCCGCTGTCCCGCTCAAGGATCTCGTAGATCGCCGGGTCGGGCTTGATGACGCCCAGCCGCCCCGAGACATAGGCCCGGTCGAACAGATCGAAGAACGGATAGGCGGCGCGGGCGATGTCATAGGTCGGCACGCCGAAATTCGTCAGCGCGAAGACCGGCACGCCCCTGGCCTTGACCGCCCGCAGGATCTGCGCCGTGCCCGGGATCTCGGGGCTGGCCATGTCCAGCCAGTGGCTTTGCCACATCCGGATCGCATCGGCCCAGCCGGGGTGCCGGTCGGCCAGCGCCGCGACCGCCTCGTCCAGGTCGGCGCCCAGGTCGACCGACAGGTTCATGCCGTGCAGGTCCACCTCGGCAAACAGCGCGCGCCGCCGGCCGGGGCCGATCTGGCGATCATAGAACGCCTCGGGTTGCCAGTCGATCAGCACGCGGCCGATGTCGAAGATCACTGCCTCGATGGGCATGGGGCCTCCTCTGCTCGGGTCGGCGGCAGGCTAGCGGCTGGCCCGGCTTCCCGAAAGGGGGATTCGGGCGGGCGCGCCTATCCGCCCCGGCGGGCGGCGCGCAACGCGCGTTCCAGCGCGTCGAGAAAGCGCGAGCGGTCGGCCCTGGTGAAGCCGCGCCCGCCGCCCTGCCGGAACGGATCGGCGGCGCGCAGGTCGGCCATCAGGTCGCGGCTGGCCAGTTTCGGGCCGATATTGGCAAGGGTGAACGCCTCGCCATTGTGGTTCAGCACCGCCGCCCCGGCCGCCACGCATTTCGCGGCCAGCGGCACATCGGCCGTCACCACCACGTCACCGGGGCCGGCCTGATCGGCGATCCACTTGTCGGCCTCGTCGGGGCCTTGCGCCACATAGACCATCCGCGCCAGAGGGTGATCCACGGGACGCAGCCCGCCATTCGCGACATAATGGATCGGGGCGCCATGGCGTTCGGCGACGCGCAGCGCCTCGTCCTTGACCGGACAGGCATCGGCGTCGACGAACACCCGGCTCACCGGTACAGCGCCTCGGCGTGGAAGGCGACGTGATCCTCCATGAAGGTGGAGACGAAGAAATAGGAATGGTCATAGCCGCCCTGCATCCGGAAGATCGCGGGATGCCGGGTTTCGGTGATCGCCGCGGCCAGCGCCTCGGGCATCAGCGAGTCGATGAACTGGTCGCACGTCCCCTGGTCGATCAGCATCGGCCCGTTGAACCCGTTCTCGCGCAGCGACAGGCAGGCATCGTGCCGCACCCAGTCCACATTGCCCTCGCCCAGATAGGCGTGGATCGGCTTTCTGGCCCAGTCCGACTGGCTGGGATGGGTGATCGGCGCAAAGGCCGAAACCGAGGCGAAGCGGCCGGGATAGGCCATCGCGATGGTCAGCGCGCCATGCCCGCCCATGGAATGGCCGGAAATCGCCTGGCGTTCCTCGTCCAGCGCGAAGCCATTGAACAGAACCCGCGGCAATTCCTCGGCGATATAGTCCCACATGCGGAAATTCGCGGCCCAGGGGGCTTCGGTGGCGTTGACGTAAAAGCCCGCGCCCTGGCCCAGATTGTACATCTCGTGATCGGCCACATCCGCGCCCCTCGGCGAGGTGTCGGGAAAGACCAGCGCGATGCCATGCTCGGCCGCCCATTGCTGCGCGCCCGCCTTGACCATCGCGTTCTCATGCGTGCAGGTCAGGCCCGACAGATACCACAGCACCGGCACCGGCCCGTCCTCGGCCTCTTCGGGCAGGAACAGGCCAAAGGTCATGTCGCATCTGCAGGCCTCGGAGGCGTGGCGATAGACGCCCTGCTTCCCGCCGAAGCATCTGTTCTCGGATAGGGTTTCCATGGCGCTCTCCCTCGCTGACCCGGCTATGGGGTAGCGCGCCCGCGCCGCCCGGGCAAGCTCAGAGCGTGGCGATCAGCGCGATCACCACGGGAACCGTCAGGATCGAGGCCGCGGTCGAGATCAGGATCGAGGCCGACACCCGCTGCGGCGCGACGCCGTAATGCTGGGCCAGCATGTAGACATTACCCGCCACCGGCAACGCGGCCGCCGCGATCATCACCCCCGCGGCATAGGGCCGGACATCGAACAGCACCAGCGCGCAAAAGGCCACCGCGGCCGGATGCAGGACCAGCTTGGCAAAGGACAGCCAGCCCGCCACCGCCAGCCGCTCGGCCGACCGCGCGGCAAGCGAGGCGCCGATGGCAAACAGCGCGCCCGGCGTGGCCGCAGCACCCAGCAGCACCAGGAACATCGCCGCCGGTTCCGGCAGCGGCAGACGAAAGGCCGACCAGCACAGCCCCAGCACGATCGAAACGATCATCGGGTTCTTCACAAGCCCCAGCACGACAGTGCCCAGGATCGCGGGCGACAGCCGCCCCTCGCGCGAGCCGGTGACAAGGATCACGATCAGGCTTGAGAACACGATCAGATCGACCGCCAGCACCATCATCACCGGCCCCACCGCGGCCTCGCCCAGCAGCACCGCCAGCATCGGGATGCCAAGGAACCCGGTATTGCCGATGGCCGCGCATTGCGCCTCGACCGCCGCCTCGGCCACGCCCCGGCGGCGGATCAGCGCGACCGCGGTGGCCAGCAGGTAGACCGCCATCGTGCCGGTCAGATAGGCCGCGATGAAGGCCGGATCGAACAACTCGGCCGCGGGCAGGTTGGCGGCAAAGCGGAAGATCATCGCCGACAGCGCGAAGTAGAAGACGAATTTCGTCAGCCAGGCGGTCGCCTCGGGCGTGAAGAACCCGGTCCGCCCGGCCCCGTAGCCCAAGCCGATCAGCGCGAAGAAGGGCAGGGTCTGAAGAAAGATCGCCAGCATGTCCGGCGGTTAGCACGCGGCGACGGGCTTGGGAATGGCCCCGCGCAGCGCATGCGCCAGGTCGGCCACAAGGGTTCGATTATTGCGTAGAGGGGCTCTTTTTTGCAATCTTGTTGAAATTTTACCGATTTTCTGATCTTCTCATCAAGTGGACGGTGCAGGTTTTCGAGTGCACCGCCCGGGGGTAAGAAGGGGAAATCAGACATGAAACACCATCTGATCGCGGCCGCGATCCTTGGCCTTTCGGCCGGTGCGGCCCATGCCGTCACCTTTTCCGGAACGGCCCAGGGAAGCTGGGTCGATCCGATCGGCAGCTTCGGCTTCACGATCGCCAACAACGATGCGGGCGGGACGGCCGATGTCGACTGGGGCACGCCAGCCACCACGAATTTCAACAATCTCTGGAGCTTCGACGGCGTCGGTTCGGATGGCGGGCCGGGCTGGACGGCCGAGGCGGGCAACCTGTTCAAGGTGGGCGATTTCACCTATCGCAACGGATCGGTGACCGGCCACGATTTCGACGGCGCAAGCCTTGCGGTGACGCTCTTCATCATCAATCCGCTGAACGTGACCGAATCCTTCAGCTTCGCCTTCGACGTCATCAACACGCCCAACAACACCGGCGACCCGGTTCTCGACGGCGACATCGCGTCGATCGCGAACACCTCCACCAGCGCGACCTTCATGTATGGCGGGCTGGACTACACGCTTGAATTGCTGGGCTTCTCGCAGGATGGCGGCGCCACCCTGACGACCGGCTTCAACAGCCCGGAAGGATCGACCTCGGTCGCGGCGCTCTATGGCCGGATCGTCGAGCCCAACGTGGTGCCGGTCCCCGCAAGCCTGCCGCTCCTGCTGGCCGCGCTCGGCGGTCTGGGCCTTGTCCGGCGGGCACGTCGCCGCGCGGCCTGACCCGGCCCCTGCCCTGACAGCCGAAGGCGCCCCGACCGGGGGCGCCTTCCCCGCCCGGGCGCCGCTCTATCCCGACCCGATCAGGATGCCCGCCGCCAGCACCAGCCCGCCGCCCAGCACCACCTGGAAGGCCGCGCGCAGGAAGGGCGTCTCCATATAGCGTTTCTGGATCCAGGCGATGACCCAGAGCTCGATGAAGACGACGATCATCGCGATGGTGGTGGCGGTCCAGAAATCCGGGATCAGATAGGGCAGCGCGTGGCCCAGCCCGCCGACCGCCGTCATCACCCCCGAGGCGATGCCCCGCTTGAGCGGCGAGCCGCGCCCCGAGATCACCCCGTCATCCGAGGCCGCCTCGGTGAACCCCATCGAGATCCCCGCGCCCACCGAGGCGGCGATGCCCACCAGCAGCGTGGTGCGCGGATCCTGCGTGGCAAAGGCGGTGGCGAAGATCGGCGCCAGCGTCGAGACCGAGCCATCCATCAGCCCGGCCAGCCCCGGCTGCACCCAGGTCAGCACGAATTTCCGATGCGCGGTGCGCGCCTCCTGCGCCTCGGCATCCTCGCCGACATGCGCGTCCACCAGCTTGTCGGCCCGCGCCTCGTGCCCGGCCTCGGCGGCGGCAAGATCGCCCAGCAGCCTGCGGGTGCCCGCGTCCGAGGTCCGCTGCGCCGCCTTCAGGTAGAAGGCATGCGCATCGCGCTCCATCATCTCGGCCTCGTCGCGGATCCGCTCGATCCCCAGATTCTCGATCAGCCAGACCGGGCGGCGCGCGTAATAGCCCGAGACATGCTCGCGCCGGATCAGCGGGATCACCTCGCCGAACCGTTCGCGGTGCTTCTCGATCAGGCGCTGGCGGTGCAGGTCCTCTTCGCCCGCCATGCTGTCGAAGACCTGCGCCGTATCGGGATAATCGGCCCGCAGCCGTTCGGCATAGCTGCGATAGATGCGGGCATCGTCCTCCTCGGACGAGATCGCAAGCGCAAGGATCTCCTGCTCGCTGAGATCGGAGAACCGGCGCCGCTGGGTAAGTCCGGGAATCATCGGCATCCTCACTATCTGGAATGATTCTAAACTATACCGCGAAAGGCGGGTTTCAAGCGCAGGATTTCCGTTCGCCACGCAACGCGACAGAGGGCCATTTGCCGCCCCGCCAAGGCTTGCCCGAAGTGAACCGTCTGGTTTAGACTACCCCCTCGGTAGAACGGAAGGCCGGATGAACACCAATCCCGCGACGATCCGCAAGGGGCGCAAGTTCGAGCAGGTTCTGGAAGGCGCCCGCGACATCTTCCTGCGCGACGGGTTCGAGGGGGCGAATGTGGACGACATCGCCCGCACGGCGGGCGTGTCCAAGGCCACGCTCTACAGCTATTTCCCCGACAAGCGGCTGTTGTTCATCGAGGTGTTCCGACAGGAATGCGACCGCCAGACGCTGGCCGCGCTGGACCAGATCGACCTGGGCGCGCCGGTCGCCGAGGTGCTGCGCCAGGCCGCGGGGCATATGGTCGCCTCGTTCGTGAACGAGTTCAACCAGGCGGTGTTCCGGATCTGCGTGGCCGAATCCGACCGCTTTCCGGAACTGGGCGCGGCCTTCTACCGCTCGGGTCCGCGCCGGCTGCATGACGAACTGGCCGGTTTTCTGGCGGGCGTCGACGGACAGGGCGAGGTGGCGATCCCCGACGCCGCCCTTGCCGCCGACCAGTTCATCGAGCTGTGCAAGGCCGATCTCTACCTGCGCCACCTGCTGCGGATCGACGACAGCTTCGCCCCCGAGGAAATCGCCCGGGTGATCGACGGGGCGGTCGCGACCTTCATGGCCCGCTACGGGGTCCGGACCTAGTCCACCCGGCGCACCTGCATCTGGTTGCCGATCTTGCGCGTCTCGAACCGCTTGAGTTCATGCACCAGGTCCGACAGCTTGCGCTTGCCATAGGTGCGGGTGTCGAAATCGGGATTGTCGGCGGTGATGTACTGGCCCAGCTGGCCCAGCGTGTACCACTCGTCCTCCTGCTCGATCTTGTCCATCGCCCGGATGATGAGGTCGATCGCCTCCTTCGGCGGCCGCTTGCCCGACGGCGCCTCCGGCGCCTTGCCCTTCTGCACCGGCACCGTCTCCTCGACGATGTTCTCGATCAGCACGAAGCGGTTGCAGACATTGCGCAAGCTGACCGGCGCCTTGGCCTCGCCGATGCCGATCACGTCCAGCCCGTGCTCGCGGATGCGGCTGGCCAGCCGGGTGAAATCGCTGTCCGACGAGACCAGCACGAACCCGTCGAACCGGCCCGAATGCAGGATGTCCATCGCGTCGATCACCAGCCCGATATCGCTGGCATTCTTGCCCTTGGTATTCGCGGTTTCCTGATGCGCCACCAGGCCCAGCCCCAGCACCTTCTCGGACCAGGGCTTCAGCCGGTCCGACGACCAGTCGCCATAGACCCGCCTCAGCGCCGGTTCCCCGAAGGACGTGATCTCCTTCAGGATCGCCTCGGCATAGCGGGCGGGGATGTTGTCGGCGTCGATCAGAACGGCCAGAAGCGGGGGCTTGGGGTCGGGCAAGAAAGGTCTCTCCTGTCGGCGGGGTCCGAGTCGCACCGGATCGGACGGGTTCGGGGCAAGCTGGGGCAAAGGGCTCGGGCTTGCAAGCGGGGCAGATGGACTCGACTCCGGGCCGGGCGCGGCCCAATACGGAGCATACGGGGAACAATTGCTGCCTCCAGGGCAACACGGTGGCGGGTGCGGCGCAGGAAAGCCTGGGCCTTGACCGGCTGTGGACCGGGATCGGGCTGGCTGTCATCACCGGGCTGGTGGTCCATGGCGGGATCAAGCGCATCGCCAAGGTCGCCGATGTCATCATCCCGGTCATGGCAATCGGCTATCTGGCGATGGCGCTGTTCATCGTGCTCATCAACATCACCGAGGTTCCCGGGATGATCTGGCAGATCGTCGCCAATGCCTTTGACTGGCAGGAGGCGGTGGGCGGCGGCATGGGGGCGGCGATCTCGCAGGGGTTGCGGCGGGGGCTGTTCTCGAACGAGGCGGGGCTGGGGTCGCCAAGCTGGAGCGCGAGAAGATCAGGCTGGTCGAATCCATCGAAAATATGGGCAAGCCGAAGCATACCTTCGAGGAGTTGTTCGAACTCGCCCTGTCGCTCCTCTCAAATTCTTGGAAAATATGGATTTTCGGCGAACTGGCGGTCAAGAGAATGGTGCTCAGATTGGCATTTTCTGAGCGTGTCGCGTACTGCCGCGAAAAAGGACTCGAACCCCAAAAACAGCCTTAGCGTTCAAGGCTTTGGAGGCGTTTCAGTTGGAGAAAAGTGAGATGGCGCGCTGGGGAGGATTCGAACCCCCGACCCCTTGATTCGTAGTCAAGTACTCTATCCAACTGAGCTACCAGCGCGTGCGACGTGCATGTAACGCCCGCCTCGGGGCATTGCAAGGGGCAAACCGCCCGCGCGGCCACCGCGCGTCAGGATACCTTGTGGTCCTGCGCGAAAAGTACCGCCTCGGATTTCGGCAGCCGGATCTCGAACTCGGTGCCCGTGGCATCCGAGCGGCGCAGGACCAGCGCGCCGCCATGGCCGCGGACCAGTTCGACCGAGATCGCCAGGCCAAGCCCCGTGCCGCCCTTGCGGGTGCCGCCCTGGAAAGGCTGGAAAAGATGCTCGCGCGCCTTGGGCGGCAGGCCGGGGCCGGTATCGGTGACATGAATGGTCCAGGCGGCATCGTCCTCCTCGGCGCGGATGCCGATCTCGCCGGGCTTGCCGCTGGCGAGGATCGCCTGGCGGGCGTTGCGGATCAGGTTGGTCAGAACCCGGTGCAACTGTTCGGGATCGGCGCGCAGCATCAGCCCCGCGGGCACGTCCTCGGCAAAGCTGATATCCTCGTCGCCGGCGGCCAGCCGTTCGGCATCCACCACGTCGTTGACGATGGCGGCCAGCCGCACCCGCTCCAGCCGGGGCGGCGGTTCCTGCGCGCGGCCGAAGGCGAGCGTCGTCTCGCACAGGTTGACTGCCCGGCTGATCGCGCCGACGATCTTGGGCGCGGCGCGCTTGACGCCCGGATCCTCACTGGCCTCCATCCGGTCGGCGAAAAGCTGGGCGGTGGCCAGGATGTTGCGCAGGTCGTGGCTGATCTTGGCGACGGCGGCGCCAAGCTGGGCCAGCCGTTCCTTCTGGCGCAGCGCACCGGTCAGATCTTTCTGAAGCGATTGCAGGGCGGTCTCGGCCTCGTTCAGTTCGCGCACGCGGGAGGTGGGCGATATGATGCGGCGGGTGTCCTCGGGCGCCTCGGCATAGAGCTGCATGGCGCGGACCACGCGCTTGATCGGGGTCACCATCAGCCGCTGGACGGCGAGAAACAGCAACAGCGCCGTCACCACCGAAATCACTGCCGAGAGCCACAGGATGCGCAGCCCGTAATCGATCATCGCCGCGCGCAGCGATTCGCTGCCCATCGTGACCTCGATCAGCAGGCCCGCATCGCGCACCGGCTCGCCGATCACGCGGATCACGCGCGGGACGGGATCGGTCAACTGGCGCAGCGCGTCCACGATCAGTTCGGCCGCCCCCGGATCGCGCAGGTCATAGCTGCGATGGACCGGCTCTGGGATCGGCGAGGACAGGACCAGTTCGCGCGCCTGATCGCGGCGCAACGCGACGTTGTAGACGCCCGCATTGACCAGCAGTTCCGCCTCGACATCCTCATCGATCATCTCGTCGGTGGCCAGAAGTGCAAGCGAAGCGATCTGCGCCCGTTCCAGCCGCGACAGCAGGTAATCCTCGCGGAAGCGCGCGATGGAGGGCAGGAAGATCAACACTTCGGCCAGCATGACGAAGAGGACCGTCAGCATCAGGAAGCGGCCGGAGAGGGAATTGAGGACCATCACACACGCCCATGCCCCCCCGGGGCTCAGGGCAAGAGGCGCTGCGTGATGCGAACGGCCCGTTTGACCCAGGGATTCTCGAACAATCTGGGCGAGAAGTAAGCACCTGCCGCCCGCTTGCTAACCTCGCCCAGCGTCGGATACGGCGCAACCATCTTCGCGATATCGGCCATCTTCAGCCCATTGGCGAGCGCCAGCGCCCAGAGGCCGATCAGATCGCCCGCCCCCTCGCCCGCGATGGAGACGCCGATGGGGCGGCCCCGGACCACCATCACCTTGATCAGCCCCTCGGTCCGGCCGGTGGCGATGGCGCGGTCATTGCCCGAAAAGGCGAAGCGGGCAATTTCCAGCCGCGGGCCATGGGTCGCGCGGGCCTCGGCCTCGGTCGGGCCGATCTGGGCAAGTTCGGGGTCAGTATAGGTGACGCGGGGGATATGCGCGGTCCCGGCCCTTGCGGGCAGGCCCAGCAGGATCGGGCGGATCACGACGCCCGCGTGATAGCCCGCGACATGGGTGAACTGCATCCCTCCCGCCGCATCGCCGGTGACATAGACGCGACGGTTGGTGCTGCGTAGGTCGGGGCCGACCTTGACCCCGGCGTGCGTGGTCTCGATGCCCGCCGCGGCAAGGTTCAGCCGGTCGAGCGCGGGCATGCGACCAGTGGCGACCAGCAGGTGGGTGCCCCTGATCGGGCCTTGGGCGGTTTCGACGGTTATGGCGCCCGCCTCGCCGGTGACGCGGTCGGCCCGGGCGCCCTCGATCACGGTGACGCCTTCGGCGCGCAAACGGTCCAGCACGATGGCGGCAAGTTCCGGGTCTTCGCGGTTCAGGGCGCGGTCGGCCTCGATCACGGTAACCTCTGCGCCCAGCCGCCGATGTGCCTGCGCCATTTCCATCCCGATCGGTCCGCCGCCCAGGATCAGCAGATGGCCGGGCCGCTCGCGCAAGTCGAACAGCGTTTCGTTGGTCAGATAGGGCACGGTATCGAGCCCCGGGATCGGCGGGATGGCCGGGCGCGAGCCGGTGGCGATCACGAAGCGGCGGGCGCGAATGACATGCCCGCCCGCCTCGACCTCGCGCGGGTTCAGGAACCGTCCCCAGGCCTGGATGACGCGCACGCCCAGCCCCTCGAATCGCTCGACGCTGTCATGGGGGGCTATGGTGGCGATGGCGGCCTGCACATGGTCCATGGCGGCCGCGTAGTCGATCTGCGGCTCGACCCCCGGGATGCCGCAGCCGCCCTGCCGCATGCTCTGGGCCTGTTTCGCCGCCGCCAGCAGCGCCTTGGAGGGCACGCAGCCATAGTTCAGGCAATCGCCGCCCATCCGGTGCCCCTCGACCAGCACGACGCGGGCGCCCATCTGCACCGCCCCCGCCGCCAGCGACAGCCCGCCCGAGCCCGCGCCGAGGATGCACAGATCGGTCCTGATGCGCGCCATCTCAGCGGGCCTTGCGGACAAGGCGGACCACCATCGGCAGGGCGGCCAGCGCCGCAAGGCCAAGCAGCGGCCCGAGGATATGGGGCTCGAAGATCAGGCCGAGATTCGGGCTCTCGCCGCGGGCGAGAACCTCGCCCAACCCCGCGCCGACCCAGGTGTAGACAAGCGCACCGGGCATGATCCCGAAAAAGGTGGTCAGTGCGAAGCGGTCAAGCCGCACCCCCACGAGCGCGGGCAACAGGTTCGCCACGAAGAACGGGACGGCGGGCACAAGGCGGATCAGGAACAGAACCGAAAGCTCGTTTTCGCGCAGTCCCTCGCGCAGGCGTTTAACCCGCCCCTCGGAGGCATCGAGCCGGGCGGCCAGCCGCTCGCCCAGCCCGGCCCGCGCCGCAAGGAAGATCAGGATGGCGCCGGTCGTCGCCGCGGCGACGTTGACCAGCACCCCCGGAAAGACGCCGAACAGGAAGCCCCCCGCGAGCGTCGCGATCAGCGCGCCCGGCAGCGAGAAGGCGACGATCAGCACATAGGCTGCGAAGAAGCCCAGCGCGGTCGCCACCAGATGCGCATCGCGAAACCCGATCAGCGCCTCGCGATGCTCGGCCAGCGCCTGGAACGACAGATGATCGCGCAGCGTGACCGCGCCCAGCGCCGCAACCAGCAGGATCGCGATCAGCGGCAGGCGGCGGGCTACCCCGGGCTTCGGGGTCTCGGTCATGTCGCTCATCCTTCGGGCCCTTTGCGCTTCACCTGATGCCTTGCGAACATGCGCCATCGCCCGCTCGCCCGACAGGGGCCTCACGCGGCCTTGATTGGCAGTGACCAAGGGGACAGGCTTTGGCGTGGATTCGCAACGCGGTGGTAACAATCGAGTCGGACGATTCCGCCATGTGTTGCAACAATTCCTTGACCGGGCGAATTGACTTGTCCGGCCCAACCCCCTAAAGAGCGAGCTTCGAACAACACGGGGCCTTCGAATCCGCACGCGATTTGGGCCTGAGCGAACGGAGCGACGCGCTATGAAACGCACCTTCCAGCCCTCGAACCTGGTCCGCAAGCGGCGCCATGGCTTCCGTGCGCGCATGGCCACCAAGGCCGGCCGCAAGATCCTGAACGCCCGCCGCACCCGCGGCCGCAAGCGGCTGAGCGCGTAAGACACGCGCCGATCAGTCAGGAGACAATGATACCGCCGGGGGCGAACGTGGCAGGCGAAACGCCGGGGTCCACGCAAGCGCCCCCGGCGGCTTCATCTTGTCCGCAGGTGCTACGAAAGCGCGCCGATTTCCTCCGTGCCGCCCGCGCCTTGCGACAGACCATGCCCGGCTTCACCCTTCAGGCGCGCGAACGCGCCGAGGGCGAGGCCGAGGGCATCCGCATCGGGTTCACCTGCTCGAAGAAGGTCGGCAACGCCGTCGCCCGCAACCGTGCCAAGCGCCGCTTGCGCGAGATCGCCCGGCTGGTGCTGCCCACCCATGGCCGCGCGGGCTGGGATTACGTCCTGATCGGCCGCCCCGAGATCACCGCGACCCGCGATTTCGCCGCGATGCAGGCTGATCTGAAACGCGCGCTGGCCAAGGTGCATGGGAGCGCGCGATGACCCCGCTGGCCCACCTTCTGGCCCTGCCGATCCGGGCCTATCGGCTGATTCTCAGCCCCTGGATCGGGTTCAACTGCCGCTACCAGCCGACCTGCTCGGCCTACGCGCTGGAGGCGCTGGAAAAGCACGGCGCGATCAAGGGCGGCGCCATGGCGGCATGGCGCATCCTGCGCTGCAATCCTTGGGGCGGCTGCGGCTATGATCCGGTGCCCGAGCCGAAGGACAAGGCGCAGGACGGCTGAGTCTCAGGGCCGGAGCGCCAGATTGCCCTGGGTCGTGGGCAGCCGGGTCGGGAATTCGTGCCGGTCCATCACGCCCTGCACCGTCAGGAACACGTCCTGAAGGAAATGGGCATCGTCGAAATACCAGCTATGCGCGACATTCGGGTGATCACCCAGCATGTCCTTGTGACGGTCGAAGTAATCGCCGCAATAGATGTTCACGGCCTTCTCGGGCCGCCGATCGGGCAGGCCGATACGCCCCGCGCGCGGCGAGACCCCGATCCGCTTGATGTTCGACAGCGACAGCACGTTGTCAAAGGGGTTGAAGTAGTTCGTCAGCCGGACGCAGTGGCGATAGAGCGACGAGCTTTTCGGGTTGCCGTCCGCCAGCGACGCGGCCGACACATCGGCGCCGACCAGCATGACCTGGCTGACCGACCAGCTCCGCGCGGCCACGGCCGGGCGGTCGTCGGCATCGTCGAAGGCCTCGCGCACCACATAGCAGCCCATGGAATGGGCCAGAAGATGCACGTTGATCCGGCAATCGGGTCGTTGCAGCGCGGCGAAGGAGGAAATCCCTTCGTCCACCAGCCGCAGGGCGGTCTTCTTGGCATCGGTCCGGTCTTCAAGATAGTTCAGCGCGTTGTCCGCGCTGGGCCAGTCGAAGCTGACCACGACACCGCCGAAGCCATGCGCCTCCAGCCCCTTGCGGATCTTGCGGTGGCGGGCCAGCATCGTGGTCTGGCTGTTGTTGTAGCCATGCACATACATCACGATATCGCCCGACGGATGGCCCCCGAAGGTGCCGGATTTCGCCTCTTCCTGAACCCTGGCGAACCAGTCGCGCTTGGTGATCCGGTGCGCGGGGTCGGGGGCAGCGACGGTCTGGGGCACCGCAAGGAAATGGCTCGCCCCGGGTTCCGAGCCAAAGGCGCCGCGGCGGATGTTGCGCACGCTGAAGACGTAATCCATGGTCTCTCCTCCCTCGGGGCCTGTATCAACGAGCCCACTCTCGCCCCGAAGCCGCGAATCGCAAAGGACTTTACGCGCGGCCCTGCGCTTGCGATATGGCGGCAAGGCCCTTGGGAACCCGCGCCATGCTTGACGATGCCAAAGATGACATCCACCCGCTGTTTGCCGGTGCGCCCTCGACGACCGAGTTCAGGAAGCTGCGCAAGCGGATCGTGCGCCAGACCCGCGAGGCGATCGACCAATACGGCATGATCGAGCGCGGCGCGCGCTGGCTGGTCTGCCTCTCGGGCGGCAAGGACAGTTTTACCCTGCTGGCCGCGCTTCACGAGTTGCAGTGGCGCGGGCTGTTGCCGGTGGACCTGCTGGCCTGCAATCTCGATCAGGGCCAGCCGGGCTTTCCGGGCACCGTCCTGCCCGAGTTCCTGACCCGGATGGGAGTGCCGCACCGGATCGACTATCGCGACACCTATTCCATCGTGATGGACAAGGTGCCTGAAGGCCGGACCTATTGCGCGCTGTGTTCGCGGCTGCGGCGCGGTCATATTTACCGGATCGCGCGCGAGGAGGGCTGTTCGGCCATCGTGCTGGGCCACCACCGCGACGACATCCTGGAAACCTTTTTCATGAACCTTTTCCATGGCTCGCGGCTGGCCACGATGCCACCGAAGCTGGTGAACGAGGAGGGCGACCTGTTCGTCTATCGCCCGTTGGCCCATGTCGCCGAGGCCGATTGCGACCGTTTCGCCCGGGCGATGAACTACCCCGTGATCCCCTGCAACCTGTGCGGCAGCCAGGACGGGTTGCAACGGATGCAGGTGAAGGCGCTGCTGGACCAGTGGGAAAGAAACCATCCGGGCCGTCGGCAGAAGATGTTCCGCGCGCTGATGAACGCGCGGCCCTCACATCTTCTTGACCCGGCGCTGTTCGATTTCGCCGGTCTGACGCGCCCCGCGCCAGGCGCCGATGGGGATGCGCCCACGCCCTGACGGCGCGCCCGGACGGACGGACGGAATCCGGGTATTTTTCCCAAGAAGAAGCACCGGCGCGCCGTCTTTCGCCTCCCGCGGCCCGGGCTCCACGCAAGGGCGAGGCAGGCACCATGCGTCGGGAAAACAGCTTGACCTTGCCCGGTGCAATCTGTTGAACCACCCACACCTCCAAAGGACAGGGCGGCGGTCTCCCATGGACGAACAAGGCAAGAACCTTCTTCTCGCGACGGCGTTGAGCTTTCTGGTGATCCTGCTGTGGTACACTGTCGGCCCCAAGGTCGTGCCGGACTGGTTCCCCGAACCCGAACCCGTGGCGCAGGACAGCGGCGCGACCGCCCCGGGCACCCCCTCGACGGAAAGCGCGGCACCCGGCATGGCGCTGACACCGCCCGCCGCCACTACCGGCGAGGCTCTGCCCTCCTCCGCCGCCGAAGCCGCGCCCGCGCCGGGCTCGAACATGCCGCGCCTCGAGATCGACACGCCGCGACTGACCGGCTCGATCTCGCTTCTGGGCGGGCGGATCGACGAGCTGGCGCTGAAGGATTACAATGAGACCATCGACCCGGACTCGGAGATTGTCGGGTTGCTGTCGCCGGTGGGCAGCCCTCAGCCCTATTACGCGCTGCACGGCTGGGCCCCGGCCGGGCAACTGTCCTATGAGCAGGTGCCGGGCGCCAACACCGAGTGGCGCGTCGAAAGCGGCGAAACGCTGGGGGTCGACCGCCCCGTGACGCTGGTCTGGGACAACGGCACAGGGCTGACCTTCCGCCGCACGATCAGCTTGGACGAGGATTACCTCTTCACCATCACCCAGAGCGTCGCGAACAGCACCGCCGAGACCGTGCGCCTTGCCCCTTATGGCATCGTCGCCCGCCATGGCCGACCGGACACGATCGGTTTCTTCATCCTCCACGAGGGCGTGGTGCGCCAGACCGACAACGAGTTGTCGGAGCTGAAATACAAGAAGCTGGTCGACCTGTCCTTCATGGACCGCGAGGCCGCGCGCGCCGAGATCGTCCCGGTCGAGCAGAACGGCTGGATCGGCTTCACCGACAAGTACTGGATGACGACGCTGATCCCGCAGCCGGGCCAGCCATTCAACTCGGTCGTGAAATATGTCGACGGCGCGGATATCTACCAGGTGGAAACGAGGATGCCTCTGGTCACCCTTGCCCCGGGCGAAAGCGCGACGTCGGAATCGATGCTGTTCGCCGGTGCCAAGGAATGGGAGACGATCCGCCGCTACGAGCGCGAACTGGGCATCTACCGTTTCATCGACTCGATCGACTGGGGCTGGTTCTTCTTCTTCACCAAGCCGATCTTCTGGCTGCTGCACTGGCTGCATGTCAGCCTCTTGCAGATGAACATTCCCGGCGCGATGGGCTGGGCGATCATCGCGCTGACAGTCATCATCAAGGCGGCGGTGCTGCCGCTCGCCTACAAATCCTATACCTCGATGGCGAAGATGAAGGAACTTCAGCCGAAGATGGAGGAGATCAAGGAGCGCGTGGGCGACGACCGCCAGAAGCTCCAGATGGAGATGATGGCGCTCTACAAGAAGGAGAAGGTGAACCCGGCGGCGGGCTGTCTGCCACTCCTGGTGCAGATCCCGATCTTCTTCTCGCTCTACAAGGTGATCTTCGTCACGATCGAGTTGCGGCATGCGCCCTGGATCGGCTGGATCAAGGACCTCTCTGCGCCTGACCCGTCCTCGATCTTCAACCTGTTCGGGCTGTTGCCCTGGGATGCGCCTGTGCCCGGTTCGATCATGGCCCTGGCCTTCGTCGGCATCCTGCCGATCATCTTCGGCATCTCGATGTGGTTGCAGCAGAAGCTGAACCCAACGCCGACCGATGCGACGCAGGCCATGGTCTTTGCTTGGCTGCCCTGGATCTTCATGTTCATGCTGGGCGGCTTTGCCTCGGGCCTGATCATCTACTGGATCGCGAACAACCTGATCACCTTCATCCAGCAATACGCGATCATGCGCAGCCACGGCTACAAGCCGGACGTGTTCGGCAATATCCGGTCGAGCTTCCAGAAGAAGCCCGCGACAGGCAAGAAATGACCGCCCGCCTCGCGCAGATCTGGCGCCATCCCGTCAAGGGGCACGGGGCCCAGATGCTCGAGGCGGTCAGACTGGAGGCGGGCCGCGCCCTGCCCTGGGACAGGGAATGGGCGGTGGCGCATGAGGCGGCCCGGACGGACGGAACGGCCTGGGCGCCCTGTGCGAATTTCTCGCGCGGGGCGAAGGCACCGGAACTGATGGCGATCATGGCGCGGCTGGACGAGGCGGCGGAAACCGTGACGCTGAGCCACCCCGCGCGGCCCGATCTGACGTTTTCCCCCGACCGCGAGGAAGCGGCCTTCCTCGACTGGGTCGCGCCGCTGATGCCCGCGGACCGCGCGGCCCCGGCGCGAATCGTGCGGGTGCCGGGGCGGGGGATGACGGATACCGATTTCCCCTCGGTCAGCATCCTGGGCCTGGCCTCGCTGCGCACCTTGTCGGACGCGGTGGGCCAACCGCTCGATCCGCGGCGGTTTCGCGGGAATTTCTGGATCGAGGGGCTTGCCCCCTGGGAGGAGTTCGACTGGATCGGCCGGCGGCTGCGTCTGGGTGAGGCAGAGCTTGAGGTCTGCGAGCGGATCGGGCGCTGCATGGCAACCAGCGTGAACCCCGAGACCGGCAAGCGCGACGCCGACACGCTGGGCGCGCTGGAAAACCATTGGGGCCATACCGATCTGGGCGTCTATGCACGGGTCGTCACGGGCGGCCGCGTGGCGCTGGGCGACCGGGTGGAGCAGGTCTGATGGCCCCCGATCCGAACCGGCTGCACCCGATGGCGGCGGCACCCGCCGTCACCTTCCTGCGCCCCCTGGCCGAGGGGCGGGCCAGTGTCGCCGTGGGCCGCTATGCCTATTACGACGACCGCCATCAGACAGGCGATTTCTTCGACCGCAACGTGCTGCATCATTTCGATTTCGTCGGCGACCGGCTGGTGATCGGCGATTTCGTCGCCATTGCCCATGGCGTCCAGATCCACATGAATGGCGGCACGCATGCGATGTCGGGCTTTTCCACCTATCCGTTCAACATCTTTGGCGGCGGCTGGGAACAGGGCTTCGACCCCGCGACATGGGAGGTCGAGAACCGCGGCGACACCGTGATCGGCCCCGATGTCTGGATCGGAACCGAGGCGCGCCTGATGCCGGGCGTGACCATCGGCGCGGGCGCGATCATCGCCGCGGGGGCGGTTGTCGCCGCCGATGTGCGGCCCTATGCCGTGGTCGTCGGCAATCCAGCGCGCGAGGTTCGGCGCCGCTTCGACGACGCCACCATCGCGCGGCTTCTGGCCATCGCGTGGTGGGACTGGCCCATCGACAAGATCGACCGCAACCTGAACGCCATCCGCGGCAGCGAGCTCGCCGCGCTGGAGACTGCACAATGACCGCGCTGCCCTTTCCGCTGGCCCCCGAGCCCGATTCCGAAACCGCCGAATACGGGCGCAAGCTGTTTGCCGGGCCGGTCGAGTTCCTGAAAGGCGTCGTCGCGATGGACGGCTTGCCGCCTGCCGACCGGGCGGAGATCTGTTTCGCGGGCCGCTCGAATGTGGGCAAGTCGAGTCTGATCAACGCGCTGACGGGCCGCAAGGCGCTGGCGCGGGCCTCGAACACACCGGGCCGCACGCAGGAAATCAACTACTTCACGCTGGGCGAACGGCATTACCTGGTGGACCTGCCCGGCTATGGCTATGCCGAGGCGCCGGTGGCGGTGGTCGAGAAATGGCAGCGGCTGCTGAAAGCCTATCTGGCCGGGCGCCAGACGCTGCGCCGCGCCTTCGTGCTGATCGACACGCGCCACGGGGTCAAGGCGGTGGACGAGGAGATCCTGCGCCTGCTGGACGGGGCGGCGGTGACCTTTCAGGTGGTGATGACCAAGGCCGACAAGGTCCGGGAAGCCGACCGCGCGAAGGTGCTGGACCAGGTGCGCGCCGCGCTGGCCCGCCACCCGGCGGCCTTTCCCGAAATCGTGCTGACCTCGTCGGAAAAGGGCGACGGCATCGCAACGTTGCGCGCGATCATCGCGGGCATCGGCTGAGGCCACCGGCATCAGACATGCTGTCCGGCATTCACCTCGATCTCGGCGCCGGTGACATAGCTCGACTCGTCGGAGCAGAGGAAATGGATCACGCTTGCCACCTCGTCGGGCTGGCCCAGGCGGCGCAGCGGCAGGGTTTCGACGATCTTCTCGGTGCCGGGGCTCAGGATCGAGGTATCGACCTCGCCCGGCGCGATGGCATTCACCCGAACGCCCAGAGGCCCGAAATCATGCGCCATCTCGCGGGTCAGCGCGGCCAGCGCCGCCTTGGACGTGGCATAGGCCGCGCCTGCGAACGGATGCACCCGGCTGCCCGCGATCGAGGTCACGTTCACGACCGCACCCTTCGCCGCGACAAGTTCATCCTGCAACCCGCGTGCCAGCACGATCGAGGCGAAGAAGTTCACGTTGAACACATGGCCCCAGATGCGCAGGTCGGTTTCAAGCGTGTTCATGCGCCCGCCGCCCTCGGCCTTGGGCGATATGCCGGCATTGTTGACCAGGGCGTGCAGCTTGCCCTCGGTCAGCTTGCCGCGGACCACCTCGATCGCGCGTCTGGTGGCGGCGGCATCGGCCAGGTCGATCTGGACATGGTTATCGGCCCCGCCGGGCCAGGGGCAGCGCGGATCGAATGGGTGGCGCGAACAGGTCAGAACCCGCCAGCCCTCGGCCGAGAAGCGTTTCACGGTGGCATGCCCGATGCCCCGGCTGGCGCCGGTCAGAAGCAGGATTCTCTGGCTCATCGCGCGTCCCTTCCTTGAGGGGCCACCCTACGCAGGCGCGACGAAAAGACAATCGCCCTTGGCGTGCGGGCCCGGGCGGGATAACAGATGCGCCCAGAGGCCGGACCCGAGAGATGAGAAAACAGACCGCCATGAATCGCGACTGGATCGCCACCGCCCGGACGCTGTCCGAGGCGCTCCCCTATCTGCAGCGCTACACGGGCGCCATCGTCGTGATCAAGTTCGGCGGCCATGCCATGGGCGACGATGCCGAGATGGAAAGTTTCGCGCGCGATGTGGTGCTGATGCGCCAGGTCGGCGTGAACCCGGTGGTCGTGCATGGCGGTGGGCCGATGATCAACGAGATGCTGGCGAAACTGGGCGTGCAGTCCGAGTTCGTGCGCGGCAAGCGGGTGACCGATGCCGCCACCGTCGAGGTGGTGGAAATGGTGCTGTCGGGCCGCGTGAACAAGCGGATCGTGCAGGCGATCAACGATCAGGGCGGCCGCGCGGTGGGCCTGTCGGGCAAGGATGGCGGGCTGATGCTCTGCGATCAGACCGACGCCGCGCTGGGGTTCGTCGGCACCCCGTCCGAGGTGAACCCCCGCGTGCTGCACAGCCTGTTCGAGGCGGGCATGATCCCGGTCGTGGCGCCGATTGGTGCCGGGCATGCGGGCGAGACCTTCAACGTCAATGGCGACACCGCGGCGGGGGCCATTGCCGCCGCGCTCAAGGCCGACCGGTTGCTCTTGCTGACCGATGTGGCGGGGGTCAAGGATGCGGGCGGCGAGGTGGTGACGGAACTGAGTCCGGACCATATCCGCGCCCTGACAGAAGAGGGCGTGATCGCGGGCGGCATGATTCCCAAGACCGAAACCGCACTGGCCGCCATCGAGGGCGGCGTGCGGGCGGTGGTCATCCTGGACGGGCGGGCGCCCAATGCCTGCCTTCTGGAGCTTTTCACCGACCACGGTGCGGGATCGCTGATCCGCGCGCCGCGTCAAACGGGCTAGGCGGCCCGGGAAAGCTGTGACAGGATGCCCCCAACTGACGAGCAGCATAACGGCCAGCCAATGACCCTGCGCCTGATCCTGGTCCGCCATGCGAAATCCAGTTGGAACGATCCGGGACAGGACGATCACGACCGTCCGCTGAACGCCCGTGGCCGCGACGCCGCGCCCCGGATCGCCGAGTGGCTGGCCGAACGCGGGCATGTCCCGGCCGAGGTGGTGGCCTCAACCGCGCGCCGGACTGTCGAGACCTGGGAGTTGATGGCGCCTGCGCTGGGCGAATGCACCGTGATGCGGCGCGATCCCGCGCTTTATCACGCGCCCGCGCAGCGGATGCTGGAAATTTTGAAGCATTGTGCGGCCTCGCCCGTGCTGATGCTGGGGCACAATCCCGGCATAGGCGAATTCGCGGCGCGGCTGTTGCAGCAGCTGCCCAACAGCCAGCGCTTTGTGACCTATCCGACCGGCGCGACGCTGGTTGTCGAGTTCGACGCCGGAGACTGGAGCGAGGTGGCGTTCGGCACCGGCCGGGTGGTGGAATTCATCACGCCACGCGACATCACCGCCTGACCCGGGCCAGTCGCCGCGCCTCAGTCGGCGCCGCCGGGGTTGCCGGTGAAGGTGATGGTCACGTCCTCGTCGCGCGCGATGAACTGGCAGGCCAGACGGTAGCGCGGCGGCATGTCGCGCACTTCGGCGTCCTCTATCTCCTGCGCGGTCAGCTTACCCAACTCGGTCAGGGTCATTTTTTCTTTGTCCGTCAACATAATCGCCTTTTTCCTGTCCGGCGCATCATAGCGGACCTCGATCAGGCAGGAACCGCAGTTGCCGTCGCGGCACTCGAAGGGGATCGGGATCCGGTGTTCCTCGGCCAGCGCCAGCGCCGTGCGGGTGTCGCCGGCGATGGCGTAGACCGCCTTGTCCTTGTGCATCAGCGGGGAAGAAAAGGTCACGATGGCCATTCACTTATTCCTGTTCTGGCCGCCCGGGGGGCGGGTATCTGGGGCTCGAACCGGTCGCGCGTTTCCTACCCCGCACAAGCAGGAAGCATGCCAAGGCACCTGACCTGCCCGTAATCGGAAAGCAATCCGGCTTTCGTCGGGCTTTCTGTCGGACACTGGTCGCAAAGCCGACATCCCCCGCCCGCTCCCACCAACCCTTCTTCTTGGCAAAAATACCCCAGGGGCGCGGGGGCAGCGCCCCCGGCCGGGTCGGCTTGCCAAAGGCAAGCCGAAACCTCTCCTCAATGGCCGAGAATTTGGCTCAGGAACAGCCTGGTCCGCTCGGATTGCGGGCTGTTGAAGAACGCTTCGGGCACGTTCTGCTCGACGATCTGGCCCTGATCCATGAAGATCACCCGGTTTGCCACCTGCCGGGCGAAGCCCATCTCGTGGGTGACGCAGATCATCGTCATGCCGTCTTCTGCCAGCGCGATCATGGTATCGAGCACCTCCTTGATCATCTCCGGGTCGAGCGCCGAGGTCGGTTCGTCGAATAGCATGATCTTGGGCCGCATACAGAGTGCGCGGGCGATCGCCACGCGCTGCTGCTGCCCCCCCGACAACTGTCCGGGATATTTCAGCGCCTGTTCGGGGATGCGGACCTTTTCGAGGAAATGCATGGCGGTCTCGACCGCTTCCTTCTGGGACACCTTGCGCACCCAGATCGGCGCCAGCGTGCAGTTTTCCAGGATCGTCAGATGCGGAAAGAGGTTGAAATGCTGGAACACCATCCCGACCTCGGAGCGCACCTTGTCGATATTCTTCAGATCCGAACTGAGTTCGATCCCGTCCACCACGATGCTGCCCGACTGATGTTCCTCCAGCCGGTTGATGCAGCGGATCAGGGTGGACTTGCCCGAACCGGACGGGCCGCAGACCACGATGCGTTCGCCGACATGCACGGTCAGGTCGATGTCGCGCAGGACGTGGAAGCTGCCATACCACTTGTTCATGCCGATGATCCGGATCGCGACCTCGTCGCGGACAGCCATGCGCGAGCGGTCGATGTCGCGGGCATTGCTCGGGTCGGACATGGCGCGGACCTCCTCAGCGGTGTTCGGTGGCGAGCTTACGCTCGAGATACATCGAGTAGCGGGACATGGCGAAGCAGAACATGAAGAACACCGCGGCGATGAAACCGTAAAGCTCCCAGACGATGCCGTTCCAGGCGGTATCGGCGCGGATCGCGTTGGAGAACCCGAGCGGGTCCAGAAGGCCGATAATCGAGACCAGCGTGGTGTCCTTGAACACGCCGATGAAGGTCGAGACGATGCCGGGGATCGAGATCTTCAGCACCTGGGGCATGATAATCAACCGCTGTGCCTTCCAGTAGTCGAGGCCGAGAGCATCGGCGGCCTCGTATTGGCCCTTGGGCAAGGCCGCCAGCCCGCCGCGGATCACCTCGGCCATGTAGGCCGAGGCAAAGAGCGTCACCATGATGACGACCCGCAGGATGATGTCGAAATCGGTCCCCGGCGGCAGGAAGTAGTTCAGGAGAAGCGAGGCCACGAACAGGAGAGTTATCAGCGGCACGCCTCGGATAAACTCGATGAATCCGACACAGATCGTCTTGACGATGAAGAGATCCGATTGCCGCCCCAACGCCAGAAGGATGCCGATGGGCAGCGAGCAGGTTATCGCGACGATGCCGATTGTGATCGACAGCATGAAGCCGCCGAAGGCGCGGCTGGTCACGGTCTCGATGCCCAGCGGCAGGATGGATTGCATCAGCCCTGCTGCGGGACCTGCACCGAACAGCCACCACAGCACCGGCAGCAGCCCTGCGGCGATCGCTCCGCCAAGTTCCCCGACCAGGGGCGTGACCAGCCGGAAGGCGACATAGCCAAGAAAGAAGCCCAGCGCGACCGCAACCAAGCCCCAGAGCGAGCCGCCCCACAGCAGCCAGGGCACGAAGAAGGGTGCCGTGGCCGACAGCCAGAGCAGCCGCCGGGGCAGCCCGGTGAACAGGATTGGGCAAAGCGCAGCCAGCGTCAGGACAAAGGCGAGGATCGGCCGCCAGTAAAGCCGCGAGGGATAGAAGCCGAAGATCAGTTGCAGATAGCGTTCGCGGATCACCGCCCAGCAGGCGCCGGAGGTGCCCGGCCCGTGGCTGGCGGCGATCTGCTGGCGGCACTCCGTCAGCGAATTGGCGGTCCAACTGGACTGGACGATCCAGGGCAGCGTGTGGCCGAACACATACCACACGAAGCCCAGAGACAGCAGCGTCAGGGTCGTGTTGAACCAGGTCGAGAACAGGTTCTCGCGCAGCCAGAGGACAGGGCCCGAGGCAAAGACGGGCGGGGCGCGTTCGGGCAGTATCTCGCGGCGAACGAAGGAAGGGCCGGGCATCTCAGCGCTCCACCAGTTTGACGCGGCTGTTGTACCAGTTCATCACCGCCGAAATGATCAGCGAGATGATCAGGTAGACCAGCATCAGCAGAAGCACGCATTCCAGTTCGCGCCCGGTCTGATTCAGTGTAATCCCGCCCAGCGTGCCTGTAATGTCCATGTAGCCGACCGCTATGGCGAGCGATGAGTTCTTGGTCAGGTTCAGGTATTGCGAGATCAGGGGCGGGATGATGACGCGCAGCGCTTGGGGCAGGATCACCAGCCGCATTGTTCGGTGCGGGCGCAGACCCAGCGCGGTGGCTGCCTCGGTCTGGCTTTTCGGAATCGCGAGGATGCCCGCGCGCACGATCTCGGCGATGAAGGCGGCGGTGTAGAACGAGAGCGCTAGCCAGAGTGCAAGCAGAGAGTTGCGCAGGTGAATGCCGCCCTGGAAGTTGAACCCCCTGAGTTCCGGATAGCCGAGGTGAAAGCCGAGGGCCGCCAGAAGCGCGACAGGCGACAGCACGATCACGGCAAGGCGCAGATGCCAAGTGGTTGGCCTTGTGCCGGTTGCGTTCTGAATCCGCTCGGCCCGGCGGCGGATAGCGGCACTGGTGGCAAACCCGCCCACCAGAACAGCGAGTATTGCCAGAAAGTCGAGGCTGATACCGAAGGCGCCGAAAACCGGAAAATCGCCCAGCGAGCGGGCAAACAGCGGTTCGGGGACATAGACGCCGCGATTGGTGATGGCGATACTGTCTCCCAGCAGCATTGAGGCGGTGGCGTCCTCGCCGCGGAAGTCGCGGGGCATGGGCAGGGTCTCGATCAGGATCGCCATTGCGAAGACGACCCACAGGAGCACCGGCACGTTGCGGAATATCTCGACATAGGCCGCCATGATGCGCGCGATCAGCCAGTTCTTTGACAGCCGCAGAACGCCGACCAGCACGCCGACCAGGGTGGCCAGTGCACAGCCCAGCACCGCCACCAGCAGCGTGTTCAGAAGCCCGACGATGGCGGCGCGCAGGTGGCTGTCCTGATTGTCATAAGCAATGAGGGTCTGGTTGATGTCATATTGCGCGGCCGAGGACAGGAAGTCGAAGCTGATCGGCTTGCCCAGAGCCGCAAGGTTCTGGATCGTGTTGCTGATGAGCCAGGCCGCCAGAAGCATGAAGACGGCCAGCACGACGATCTGGATGGTCAGCGACCTGTACCGCGTGTCATGGATCAGCATCCCCAGGCGCAAGGTTTGTTTCGGCGGGTCCGTCATCGAGGTCATGGCGGGCGCTCCCTTTGGCTCCCTCCGGGCAACGACCTTATATAGGGCGCCCCCTTCTGGAGGCGCACCCTGCCCGGGCTTGTCCCTGTTGCCGTACCAGACAGGCGAAGGGCGCGGGATATCCCGCGCCCTCGTGGTCTGGCCTACCGGAAGGGCGGGGCGTAAAGCAGCCCGCCTTCGGTCCATTGCGCGTTCAGGCCGCGCGCCAGCCCGATCGGGGTGTTCTGGCCGATATATTTCTCGAACAGTTCGCCGTAATTGCCGCCGGCCTTGATCGCCTTGACGGCCCAGTCGACGGGCAGTCCCAGCATCGGACCGAGGTCGCCTTCGGTGCCGAGCAGGCGGTTGATCTCGGGATTCGAGGTCGGTGTCGCGGCCAGTTCGTCTATATTGGCCGAAGTCACGCCGTATTCCTCGGCCGCGATCAGCGCGAACAGCGTCCAGCGCACGACATCGGCCCATTCGTCATCGCCATGGCGCACGAGCGGCCCCAGCGGCTCCTTTGACACGATTTCGGGCAGGATGACATGCGCCGTCGGATCCTCGAAGGTGGCGCGAGTGGCCGCGAGACCCGAAACGTCGGTGGTGTAGGCGTCGCAAGCGCCGGCCAGGTATTGCTGCTGGCCCTCGGCATTGGTCTCGATCGGCACGGGCTCGTAGCTGATGTTGTTGGTTCGGAAGAAGTCAGCGAGGTTCAGTTCGGTCGTGGTGCCGGTCTGGATGCAGACGGTCGCGCCATCGAGTTCCTTCGCCGAGGTCACCCCCAGCGATTTCGGCACCATGAAGCCCTGGCCATCGTAATAGTTGACGCCGATGAAGGTGAATCTGAGGTCCACATCGCGGGTATAGGTCCATGTGGTGTTGCGCGACAGGATGTCGATCTCGCCCGAGGCAAGCGCGGTGAAGCGCGTCCTGCCAGTGGTCGGCACGAATTCGACCGCCATGTGATCGCCGAGGACGGCGGCCGCAACGGCACGGCATACCGCCACGTCGAAGCCCTGCCATTCGCCGTTCGCATCAGGCGCGGCGAACCCGACCAGCCCGGTATTGGTGCCGCAGTTGACCTTGCCGCGGGCCTTGACGTCGTCCAGCGTCCCCGCCGCCGCCCCCCCTGCGGCGAGACCAGCCACGGCAAGCGCTCCCAGAAAAACGGATTTCCTCATTGTTTACCTCTTCCTGAATTCTCCGCCTCTGGGGCGGCTTGTCTTGACCCCCGTGGGGCTGGCAGGGGGCTGACGAAAAACCGCTCCCCCCTGGGCGCCGCAAGTTTGGGCAAATTCCCGCCGACAGGTCAAGGCTGCTCTGCCCCAGTCGCGGCGAGCAGGGTTCGCCAATCGACGCAGAAGCCAGCTGCATATAAATTGGGCAGACCGGCCTGCGGACCGGGCGTCAGACGGGCGGCGAGGCCAGATCGAGGAAGCGGCGGGCCTGAAGGAAGTCGCGCCGCCGGGCGGCCGCGACCTCGGCGGCCTCGTCGTCGATGCCCCATTGATCCTGTTGCCAGGTCTCGTCGATGCGCGAGAGATCCCAGAGCCGTTCGATCGGCTCCACCGCCCGGTCGAGCGCGGCCAGCCCGATCACCAGAGAGCCCGACAGCGCCACCAGGTCATGCAGCGCGGTCAGCGCAAAGGCATCCTGTGCCGCCACCCGGGCCGCCAGACGGGCAAGGCTGTCGGCGGGCTGGGCGCAGGGCAGAAGGCCCGCGGTCGGGATCAGCGGAGCGCGGAGGCTGTCGCGCGCCCAGTCGAGCAGCGGGTCCCAGGCCGCCGCCTGGCGGGCGACCAGTTCGGCGGGGCTGTCGGCGCGGTGGCAGATCAGGTCGCTTTCGCCATAGGCTGCGATCAGGCAAGCGACCTCGGCCTGCTGGGGGCGGACCCGGTCGATGGCGGCATTCGCTGCGCGGGTGACGGGCATGGTCAGCGGGCGCAGCTCGCGCTCCTGCGCGTCCCATTCGGCGGCGGCGGCCTCGGCCATGGCGCGGGTGGGCAGCAGGAAGGCGGCCTTGGCCGGGGTGCGGACCGGGCGGCCGTCGAGCAGCACGGCAAAGCCCGCCTCGGTCTCGTCCACGCTGGCCTCTGCCCAGAAGCGTTTCGGCGCCCAGGCACTCATGCCCGCCCCCAGAGCCGGTCGAGCGCGCCCGGCAGCGCGGCGAAATCCTCGATCAGCGCATCCGCGGCGGCCAGCCGCTCGGCCGGGTGATAGCCCCAGCGAACGCCCAGCGTGCGCACGCAAGCCGCGCGCCCCATCGCGATGTCGAATTCCGTGTCGCCGATCATCACCGCGTTTTCCGGCGCCACCCCGGTTTCGTCAAGCGCGGCCAGCACCATGGCGGGATGCGGCTTGGACGGGTGCAGGTCGGCATGCTGGCGGGTCACGAAATGGCGGGCCAGCCCATGCGCGGCCAGGATCGCGTCGAGCCCGCGGCCCGACTTGCCGGTGGCGATGCCCAGAAGCGTGTCGTCCTGCGCGGCCAGCGCCTCGATCGCGGCGCGCGCGCCGGGATAGAGCGGCGAGGCGGTCTCGGTGCGCCGGGTGAAATACTGGCCGCGATACCGCTCCACCATCCGCGCGCGGCCCTCCTCGGGCAGGTCGGGGGCAAGACGGGCCAGCGCCACGGGCAGCGAGAGCCCGACCACCGACAGCATCGCGGGCAGCGGCGGCGGGGCCAGCCCCTCGGCGGCGAAGGCGGCGGTCATGGCGGCGGCGATATGCGCCTGGCTGTCGACCAGCGTGCCGTCCACGTCGAAGATCACCAACCGCAGCCCGCTCACGCGAGATCCTCGAACGGGTCGGCGGGCACGTCGTTCTCGGCCCAGCCCAGCATGTCCCAGGTGCGCTTCATGTGCTCGGGCAGGGGCGCGGTGATGGTCAGCACCTTGCCGGTGACCGGATGGGTCAGGCGCAGGTGGCGGGCATGCAGGTGCAGCTTGCGGCTGACCTCGCCGCCCAGCTGCGCGCCCCAGCCCTCGCCCTCGTTGACCTGGCCGGAGCCGCCATATTTGCCGTCGCCGATCACGGGATGGCCGATCTCGGCCATATGCGCGCGCAACTGGTGGGTGCGCCCGGTGACCGGGACCAGCGCGCACCAGCTGACGCGCTTGGCCAGCGAGGACAGCACCGCGTAATCGGTCACCGCGCGCTTGGCATCGGGGGTCTTGTCGACCTTGTCGGGATGGATGCAGCGCATCTTCTCGCCCTCGCCCCCCGCGCCGTGGCCCGGCGCCTTGACCAGCCCGAAGCGGATCGTGCCCATCGCGGGGCTGGGCACGCCCGCGACGGCGGCCCAGTAGATCTTGCGCGTCTCGCGGGCACGAAAGGCCGCGGTCAGCGCATGCGCCACCGCGCGGGTGCGCGCCAGCAGCAGCACGCCCGAGGTGTCGCGGTCCAGCCGGTGCACCAGACGGGGCTTGTCCTCCAGCCCGAAGCGCAGCGCCTCGGCCAGCCCGTCGACATGGCGGGTCTGGCCGCTGCCGCCCTGACTCGCCAGCCCCGGCGGCTTGTTCAGCGCGATGATGTGGTCGTCGCGATAAAGCACGCAGGCCCGGATCATCGCCGCATCGGCCTCGCCGACCGCGGCGCGCGGCGGCGCCTCGCCCGGCGCGGGCAGCGGCGGAATGCGCACCTGCTGGCCCTCTTCCAGCCTCGTGGCGGGTTTCACCCGGCCGCCATCCACCCGGATCTCGCCCTTGCGGCACATCTTCTCGATGCGGGTCTGGGGAACATGCGGGAAATGCCGACGAAACCAGCGGTCCAGCCGCTGCTCGCCCTCGCCCGGCGCCACCGTCAGGGTCTGCACGCCCGTCATGCCATCAGCCCCCGCGCCACCCACAGCCCCGCCGCAATCGCCAGCAGCGACAGCGCGACCGAGGCAAAGACATAGCCCGCCGCCATATGGACCTGCCCGCGCTCGTAAAGCGTCAGCGCATCCAGCGAGAAGGCCGAGAAGGTGGTGTACCCGCCGAGGATCCCGGTCATCAGGAAGGGCGCATAGGCATTGCCGAACTTCCGCGCCAGCACCACCACCAGCACGCCCATCAGGAACGAGCCCAGCACATTCACCGTCAGCGTGCCCCAGGGATAGCCCGGCCCCATCAGCCGGATCGTCGCCAGCCCGGTGAGGTAGCGCCCCACCGCCCCGATCGCGCCGCCCAGCGCCACCTGAAGGATCGTTCCGATGCTTGTCATGGGCTTCCCTTCTGCGTCTTGGCGCGCGTTGTCAACCGCCCCCGGCCCTGGCTTCTTCTGCCCTCAAATATCCCGGGGGGGTCCGGGGGGGGGCAGCGCCCCCCGCCGGGTCGCCCCGGCGACAGCCGGGGCGAAACTGAGCGGCGACAGGAGGTTTTGACACCCTGGGATTTTAGCGCCATTGAAAATCAAGGGGTTAGCGGGCGGCCAGTTGCAGGGGTTTTGACAGTTTCGGGGCTTTTCAGCACCAGAACGGCGCGGACCTAGGGGGGGCGGTTAGGCAAAATCCAATAAAATCAATGATCGGCTCCTAAAAGGTGTGCGCTGAAAACCGCACACCGCACGGGATCAATCGGGGGAGTCGCTGCCCATGTCCGCGCGGAGCTCGGCAATTTGCGCTTCGAGCTCAAGCTTCTTCGCCTTCAACGCCTCAAAGGTCTGGAGCCTTTCCAGGGCCGCCTTCAACTCGAAGCGCCGCTCGAAGTGCTCCAGAGCCTCGCTGGTGGCTCCGAGCGAAGCGACATTGAACGCGCGCTCCGCTGCGATGGTTGCCAACGCCTCGGCCCATTCGCCGGCCGTTCTTCCACCCACAAACTGCTCTTCGAGAGGCTCGTCGTCCACACGGTCAATGGCCTGGAACAAGTCGGGCAGAACTTCACGCGCGGCGGAGAGGGTCACGAGCTTGGCGAGGCTTGCCGACCGCCTCCCAGCGCACTCGGCCCCAAAAACGAGCCAGTCCAAGGAAACACCCAGCCCGGTGGCAAGCTTTCGGAGCGCGTCCACACCGGGATACGCCGCATCCCTCGGGCGCATGTAGCTTTCCATCGTGCGTTTTGGGATGCCGATCATCTCACCCATTTCCTTCGCGGTCCAGCCGTGCGCCTCCTTCAGGTCTCTGAGCCGAGCGGAAAGGTCCTGGTCCATCGCACCACCACGCTTGACACGCCATGATCATAGCATGATACTATCATCATGGGATTGAAGAGTTCGAATACCATGACCATCGTAACCGAAAAGGTGGACAGGCGCCAGCGTGTCGCTCAGGTGCGAGCGGGCTTCGTGTCTCAGCCCCATGCTGATGGTGCGCGAGGACGATCACCGCGTGGTCTACCTGTCCAGCGCGGGCCTGGTGCACACGCCCGCCCTGCGTCTCACCCCCCTGGCCGCTTCGATGGAGGACCCGATGGCCGAAGAACAGGAATTCTCCGCCCGGGTCGCCCGGCTCCTGAACCTCGCCGCGACTGCCAGCGAGGCCGAGATCGTCGCGGCGCTCTCGTCCCCGGTGCGCGACGGTGCCAAGCCCGACCCGCGCAGGTTCGTGCCCATCGAGGCGATGGAAGCGGCCTTGCAGGAACGCGGCCAGAGGCACCAGGAGCGCGCCGCCCGCAAGGTCGAAGACGCCTTCCGCAAGGGCTATCTGACCACGCCGATGAAGGCATGGGCGTTCGACCTCTGCGCGACGGACGAGGCCGCGTTCGACCGCTTCATCGCCACCGCCGTTCCCGCCTTCGCGCACCTCACGCGCGAAAGCCACCTCGCCGACAATCCCGGCTGCGCTGGCGGTGGGCGTCCCACGTCGCCCGAAGCCGCCTCGGTGGCGCGCCAGCTCGGCCTGGCCGAGGATGCGCTGAAGGACTGAGATTGCGCGGGGGCCTGGCCCCGCGCATCGCCGCCGGTTCGGTCACCAGGGCCGACGGCACGGGGGACGGCTGCTTTCCCCCTCGCAGCCGTCCCCATCCACCCCGCCGCGCGACGGAGTGAGCACGTGAGAGACAGCTATCCCAAGCCCCCGGCGCACATCGAACCCTATGTCCGCGTGCTGGGTTCCAAACTCGCCATGCAGTTCCTCCTGACCTTCGGCGGGGCCGAGCTCTATATCGGCCGCAACCCGACCGAGCGCTCGCGTGTCGTCCAACTCGTGGGCGTGGACCTGGCCGCCGAGCTGTCAGAGACGCTGCGGCAGACCCAGAACCCGCGCATCCCGCTCGCCAAGCCGTGGGTCGCGGCCTGTCTCGCGCATGAGGGGCGCTCGGTCGCCGACATTGCCCGCACCCTTCACGCGAGCGACACGACCGTCCGCGGCTGGCTGGGCAAGGATCCCTACCGGCCGTCGCCCGCCCGATGGGGGGACGCATGAGCCGCGCCCTGTCGCAGATCGTGGCCTTGCGCGCCGCCCTGCGCGAGGTCCGCAGGCTGCTCGACAACGCCTCGGCCGAGCTCGACCGCCTCCAGGGCACCCTTCGCGCCGAGCTTGAAGAGGGTGTTCCAACGCCCCTTCAAACGCCCCCCGAAGACCTGCCCGAACCGAGCGCCCACCGCCGCGCCCACCGCCCCGGCCGGCCGCCCAAGATCGACACCGACCCCGAGTTGCGCGCCTTCATCCGCGCGCGCATCGACCGGATGACCTTCATTGACCTGGCCGAGGAAGTCGCCAAGGCATTCCCGCCCGAGCGCCGTGTCGGCAAGAGCGCCATCCACTCCTGGTGGCAGAACAACCGCCGCTGATCTGCCGTCCCGGACGGTGCCGGGCGATCCGGGATAGCCCGCGGACTTCGAGGCTCTTCCGGTATCAAAACCCCTGTAATGCCCTGTCAGAACCACCTGTAACTACACAGAAACCCCTCGCGGCGCTAGCCCTCGCCCCGCCGCTGGGCACGCAGCCTCGTGAAATGGTCGAGGCGGCGCTTCAGCTCGCGCTCGAAACCCCGCTCCACGGGGCTGTAATAGACGCCGCGGGTCATCGCCTCGGGGAAATAGTCCTGCCCCGAAAAGGCGTCCCGCGCGTCATGGTCGTATTCGTAGCCCGTTCCATAACCCTGGTCCTTCATCAGCTTCGTCGGTGCGTTCAGGATATGTTTCGGCGGCGGTTCGGACCCGGTGCGTTTCGCCGCCGCCCGCGCGTTCCTGTAGGCGGCGTAGCCCGCGTTCGATTTCGGCGCGAGCGCCAGATAGATCACCGCCTGCGCCAGCGCCAGTTCGCCCTCGGGGCTGCCCAGCCGTTCATAGACGGACCACGCATCCAGGCACAGCGTCTGCGCCTGCGGGTCGGCGAGGCCGATATCCTCGATTGCCATGCGGGTGATGCGGCGGGCCAGAAAGCGCGGGTCCTCGCCGCCCTCCAACATCCGCGCAAGCCAGTAAAGCGCGGCGTCGGGATCGGACCCGCGCACGGATTTGTGCAGCGCCGAGATCAGGTTGTAATGCGCGTCGCCCGACTTGTCGTATTGCGCGGCGCGTTTCTGCAGCCGCCGGGCCAGCGCCTCGGGCGACAGCGCGCCCTCGACCGTCCAGGCCGCGATCTGCTCGATCAGGTTCAGAAGCGCGCGGCCATCGCCATCGGCCATTTCCAGCAATTGCTCGCGCGCGGGGCCGGTCAGCGGCAGCGCGTGGCCGAGGTCCTGTTCGGCGCGTTGCGCCAGCAGTTCGAGATGCGCCAGATCCAGCCTTTCCAGCACCAGCACCTGCGCCCGGCTCAGGAGTGCCGCGTTCAGTTCGAAGCTGGGGTTTTCCGTGGTCGCGCCCACCAGCAGGATCGTGCCATCCTCCATATGCGGCAGGAACCCGTCCTGCTGGGCCTTGTTGAAGCGGTGGATCTCGTCCACGAACAGCAGCGTCCCCTGGCCGTTCGCGTGGCGCAGTTTCGCCGCCTCGAACACCTTCTTCAGATCCGCGACCCCGGTGAAGATCGCGCTGATCTGGACGAAGGAAAGGTCGGTCTCGTCGGCCAGCAGCCGCGCGATGGTGGTCTTGCCCACGCCCGGCGGCCCCCAGAGGATCAGCGAGGACAGCGTGCCCGAGGCCAGCATCACGCCCAGCGGGCCGTCGGGGCCGAGGACATGTTCCTGCCCGATCACCTCGGCCAGCCGTTTCGGGCGCAGCCGGTCGGCCAGCGGGCGGGGGCCTGGCTTGTGCGGCGGGGCGGGGTCTATGCGGTCGAACAGGTCAGCCATCGGCCAAGCCTAGGGCAAGGCGGTCAGACACGGAAGCGCAACACGCCGCGCCGGCCGCCCCGCAGATATTCGACATGCCAGTTGCGCCCGCCCGCGCTTGCGGCCTCGGCCACGTCGGCGGTGCTGCGGATCGGGCGGTCGTTCATCAGCATCAGGATATCGCCCGGGCGCAGGCCGATCCGGGCGCCGGTCTCGCCCGGATCGGTGACCAGCACGCCCTGCGCCTCGGCGGGCAGGCCGGTCTCCTGCGCGACGGCGGGGTTGAGATTGACGACCGACAGCCCCGCCAGCACGCTGCGCCCGGTGACGGTGAGCGGCGCGCGGGGCGGGGTTTCGGGGGCCGCGATCAGGGCGACGCGGGCGGTCCGTTCGCGGCCCTGGCGCAGATAGGTGACGGCGATCTCGCCGCCCACGCCCTCGGCGGAAAGGCGGAACAGCATCTCCTGGGGCGTGTTGACCGGGGCGCCGCCCAGTTCCAGCACGACATCGCCCACCTTGAGCCCCGCCTTGCCGAAGGGGCTGTCGGGGTGCAGGTCGCTGAGCACGACGCCCTGCGGCAGATCGAGGCCGAAACCCTCGGCCAGCGCGGCGTCGACCGGCTGGCCCGAGACGCCCGCCCAGGGCCGCTGGAATCGGTCGCGGCCCGCGCGGGCCTGGTCGACGAAGCGCGTCACCAGATTGGCGGGGATCGCGAAGCCGATGCCGTTCGAGCCGCCCGAGCGCGAGAGGATCGCGGTGTTGATGCCCACGAGGCGGCCTGCCATGTCGACCAGCGCGCCGCCCGAATTGCCCGGGTTGATCGCGGCATCGGTCTGGATGAAATAGCCCCGCCCGCCGCCGATCGACAGGCCCGAGCGCGCCAGTCCCGAGACGATGCCCTGGCTGACGGTCTGGCCGACGCCGAACGGGTTGCCGATGGCGAGCACGAGATCGCCGACCTCGACCGTGTCGGAATCGCGGAACGGGAGCGCGGGCAGGTCGCGCGCGCCCTGGAGGCGCAGGATGGCGAGGTCGGATTCCTCGTCCGAGAGCAGCACCTCGGCGTCGTATTCGCGCCGGTCGGTCAGCACCACGCGGATCTCGGTGGCCTGGCCGACGACATGGTAGTTCGACACCACCAGACCGTCGGCGGACACGATCACGCCCGAGCCCAGCGCGTTCTGCACGCGGGGCTGGACCCGGCCGAAATCGCGGAAGAGCTGCGAGAAGAACGGATCGCCCGCGAAAGGGGTGACGCGGTCGGCGACCACGCGGCGGGCGTAGATATTGACCACGGCGGGCGCGGCCTGGCGCACCACGGGGGCGAAGCTGAGGCTGATTTCGGCCGCGCTGGCGGGCGGGCGGCGATCCTCGGCGGCCAGCGGCTGCGCGGCGAGGGAAAGGCAGAGCAGGACAAGCAGGCGGGTCATGGGCGGCTTTTGCGGTTGCGATCGTTCAGGCATATGCGTGTGCCCGGGCCGGAGTTCAACGCCCCGGCACCCCCCGCCCACCCAGGCGGGGGGTTCGGGCAGCCTCAGTGCAGGTTGGACGCGAAGTTCATCGAGACCACCTGGTTCTTGATGCCGTCGATCTCCATCACGGGACCCATGGCGGTCATGTCGATGCCGACACGCTTGTACCACAGGGTCCAGTTGGCGTTCAGCAGCGTCAGGCACTGGCTGGCGCCCAGGCTGCGGGCGGCCTTGGCCAGTTCCTGCACTAGGTTGAAGTAGATCGGGCGGCGCTGGACCAGCGGCACGCGCTGCGACACGAAGAGCCGCGAGCTTTCCCACACGGTTTCGGCCACGGGGGCCTCGTCATGCAGCAGGTGCGAGGGGATGGTGTCCAGAAGCCCCTTCTGCGCGTCGCGGATCATGTAGGAGTAGATGCCGCAGCGCGCGGTGGTCGGTGTCAGGCGGTTGCCCGCGAGCACCTGGCCCAACTCGTCATGGACGACGACCCAGCGGCTGGCGGGGGTGTCGTACTGGTCATATTCCATCCCCAGCGCCTCGGGGAGGTCCCATTTGTTGCGCTCGATGAAAAGCTCGCGACGCGCGCGAAGCATGTTGGCGAAAAGCTCGCCATGGTTGTGAAGGTTTTCGAAGGAAAGGGTCGTGGTCTGCATAAGAGCCTCCTGCAGGGTTGGTGGTGTGGTCTGTAACCTTGCGGAGGGCGACGGCCGTCAGAGCAGCCTGTAATCCTTGGCGCGCTGAATCGCTTCGGCTGTGGTGCGCGCCATCAGTCGCTCGCGGGCAGAGGCGAGACGGGCCTTGAGCGCACTTTCCGATATCCCCAGCTTGCTGGCAGCGGCCGCATGGCGGTCGCCGTCCGCGATGCATTTCAGCGCCTCGATCTGAGCCTTGGTCAGCTCTTGCGGCGGCTCGGTCATGTCGTGCAACCGACGCACGAGGGCCTCGATCTTGTCGATCTCGGCATCCTCGAATTCCCGATCTGCTCGTGCCACACTCGCAATGGTCCTGGAGGCGATCGGCCCCCAGGAGATCGTCACGCCGTACCTCAAGCCGAAACGCGCGGCATCCTCGAGAATGCCGAACGGGTCGGGGATGTTCTGATTGCTCCACCGTGTCGCGCCGGTGGTTGAGAAGCCCCAGGCCACCATAGGGTCGCGCAGGACATATCCACGTTCGGTGTAGTGGGCCAGCCACTCCGGGTCGTAGCTCTGAAAGGTCATCAGGGGGGAGGTAAAGCGTATGTGGAGCCCGATGTTGTACCCCTGGGGAGCCAACGAGTCGAGAACCCTGAGTTCCCTGTCAAACACGGCCTTTTCGAACATGACTTTTTAGACAAGTTGAAGGTTTTGCAGTCAACCGTAAATTGTTGCACTAGGATCGCGCGCATTTCATAGTTAAGGGGAGTAGACGGTGCATACAATCCACCCGAACCATTTCAACCAGTTGATGCGGCTGCCCGCGGGCATCCGGACGGACCTGCTGGAATTCCTGGGCGCGACGCCCGTCGCCGATATCCAGCTTGAGCGGATGCTGCGCGAGATGGACCGACTCGTGGAGGACAGCCGGGCGAGGGCGGGAGCCGAGGTCATGGCCTGAACATCGCGCCCGGGAATTGAGCCTGCGGCCGATTGAACAAGGCCCCGCCATCCGGCGGGGCCTTTTCCTTTTGCGCGGGCAGCGGTCCGGGCGGGCCCTATTCCTCGGCGTCGGCCTCGGCCTCGAGCCGGGCGCGGTCGGCCGCACCCTTGGCGTCGGGATCGCGGTCCACCAGTTCGACGATGGCCATCGGCGCCATGTCGCCATAGCGGAAGCCCGCCTTCAGCACGCGGACATAGCCACCCTGGCGTTCGGCATAGCGCGGACCCAGAACCTCGAACAGCTTGGCCACATGGGCGTCCTGCTTGAGCTGCGCCGCGGCCTGGCGGCGAGCATGCAGGTCGCCGCGCTTGCCCAGCGTCACCAGCTTGTCGGCGATGCGCTTGAGTTCCTTGGCCTTGGGCAGCGTGGTCTTGATCTGTTCGTGTTCGATCAGCGAGCCGGCCATGTTGGCGAACATCGACTTGCGGTGTTCATGGGTGCGGTTCAGGCGGCGATAGCCGCGGGCGTGACGCATTTCTCTTCTCCGGTCTTGCCCTCGTTGGGGCGGTTTTGCTTTGTCCGGCAGCCCATGCGTGCGGGCCGCTCTCCTTGGGGCGGATTGCCCTTGTCGTCATGGCGGCGGGTTGCCCCCACCCTGCGGGTCTGGCGCAGGGTGGGTGAAACCCGCCATTCCTCAGAACTGGTCCTCGAACTTCTTGGCCAGATCCTCGATATTCTCGGGCGGCCATTCCTCGACATCCATGCCAAGGTGCAGGCCCATGCCCGAGAGCACTTCCTTGATCTCGTTCAGCGACTTGCGGCCGAAGTTCGGGGTGCGCAGCATCTCGGCTTCGGTCTTCTGGATCAGGTCGCCGATATAGACGATGTTGTCGTTCTTCAGGCAGTTGGCCGAGCGCACCGAAAGTTCCAGTTCGTCCACCTTCTTGAGCAGGAGCGGGTTGAATTCCAGCCCCTCGTCCTCGGAATCGCGGCCGGCGGATTCGGGCTCGTCGAAATTGACGAAGATCGACAGCTGGTCCTGAAGGATGCGGGCGGCATAGGCCACCGCGTCATCGGGGGTCAGCGAGCCGTCGGTCTCGATCTTGAGCGTCAATTTGTCATAATCGAGCACCTGACCCTCGCGGGTCGGCTGCACCTCATATGCCACTTTCTTCACCGGCGAATAGATCGCATCGATCGGGATCAGACCGATCGGTGCATCCTCGGGTCGATTCTTGTCGGCTGCGACATAGCCCTTGCCGGTATTCACGGTCAGCTCCATGAACAGATCCCCCCCCTCGTCGAGGTGACAGATCACATGGTCTCTGTTCAGGACCTCGATGCCGGCGGTTTCCGAGATGTCGCCGGCGGTCACGATACCCGGCCCCTTGGCCGAGATCGACAGCCGCTTGGGCCCCTCGACCTCCATCCGGAGCGCGACGCCCTTGAGGTTGAGCACGATATCGGTCACGTCCTCGCGCACGCCCGCAACCGAGGAAAACTCGTGCAGCACGTTGTCGATCTGGACCGACGTGATCGCCGCGCCCTGCAGCGAACTCATCAGCACGCGGCGCAGCGCGTTGCCCAGCGTCAGGCCGAAGCCACGTTCCAGCGGCTCGGCGACCACGGTCGCCTGGCGCGCGGGATCGTTGCCCGGCTTGATGTCGAGCTGCACCGGCTTGATGAGTTCCTGCCAGTTCTTATGGATCATGTGCGTCTCCTCAATTCCTGTCCTTCGCCCATGTCCGTAGCGAAGAACGCCCGAGGGAAATGGCGTACGACCCGGGCCGACATTGCCTGGCCCGGGTAGAAAGGGTGGCCGATCAGACCCTGCGGCGCTTGGGCGGACGGCAGCCGTTATGCGCGATGGGGGTCACGTCGCGGATCGAGGTGATGTTGAAGCCGACCGCGGCCAGCGCGCGCAAAGCCGATTCGCGGCCCGAGCCGGGACCCTGCACCTCGACCTCGAGGGTGCGGACGCCATGTTCCTGGGCCTTGCGGCCGGCATCCTCGGCGGCCATCTGGGCGGCATAGGGGGTCGACTTGCGCGAACCCTTGAAGCCCATCGTGCCCGCCGACGACCAGGCGATCGCGTTGCCCTGCACGTCGGAGATCAGGATCTTGGTGTTGTTGAAGGAGCTGTTCACATGCGCCACACCGGCGGCGATGTTCTTGCGTTCCTTGCGCTTGATGCGGGTCTTGTCGCGTGCCATCTGTCCTGCCCTCCCTTATTTCTTCTTGCCGGCAATGGCTTTTGCCGGGCCCTTGCGGGTGCGGGCATTGGTGTGAGTGCGCTGGCCGCGCACGGGCAGGTTGCGGCGGTGGCGAAGCCCCCGGTAGCAGCCCAGGTCCATCAGGCGCTTGACGTTCATCTGCACTTCGCGCCGCAGATCACCCTCGACGGTGAGATTGGCGTCGATATGCTCGCGGATGGCCAGAACCTCGGCATCCGACAGGTCGTTTACGCGGCGGGCGGCGTCGATGCCGATCGCGTCGCAGATCGCGCGGGCCGAGGCCGGGCCGATGCCGTGGATATAGGTTAGTGCGATGGGGACGCGTTTCCCGGTGGGGATGTTGACGCCAGCGATACGTGCCAAACGTATGTTCCTTCGGTTGCGGTTCCGTAATCCCGGAACCTTTTTTCACAACTGAGGCCCGAAAGCATCCTGCCTTCGGGCCGCTCTGCCCGTTGCCGCCGCGGCGCACGCCGTGTGCGACAAAAGGTCGATTCATGATCGAGACGCCGTGCCTAGGGCGAATCCCGTTTCCCGTCAAGGGGGAGTATCACGCCTTGTCAAGCACCGCCTTGATCTCGGCCGACACGGCGTCGATCTCGCCCAGCCCGTCGACGACGGAAAGCTGACCCTTGGCGTGGTAATAGCCGATCAGCGGCGAGGTCTTCTTGTAATATTCCATCAGCCGCTGGCGCAGGCTGTCGGCATTGTCGTCGGCGCGGCGGGTGAACTCGGTCGCGCCGCATTTGACGCATCTGCCATCGGCCGGAATCGGGCGGCTGATGTCGTTATAGACCTCGCCGCAGCCCGCGCAGGTCGAGCGCGCGGCGATCCGCGCCACCAGCGCCTCGTCATCGACGCGCATCTCGATCACGGCATCGAGCCGCTGGCCCATGTTGTCGAGCAGGGCGCCCAGCGCATCGGCCTGGGCCAGCGTGCGGGGGAAGCCGTCGAAGATGAACCCACCGCCGCCCGAGTCGAGCTTTTCGGCGATCAGGCCGATCACGATCTCGTCGGTCACCAGTTCGCCGCGATCCATGACCGCCGCCACCCTTTTCCCCATCTCGGTGCCCGAGCTGCGCGCCTCGCGCAGCATGTCGCCGGTGGAAAGCTGGGTCATGCCCCGTTCCTCCACGAGCCGGCGGGCTTGCGTGCCCTTCCCGGCCCCCGGGGGGCCCAACAGGATGATGTTCATCTGCGCGCTGTCCCTTTCCTTGCGCCCTTGCGCTTGCGTCTGAGTTGCGATTTCTCGATCAGCCCCTCGTACTGGTGCGCCAGAAGATGGGACTGGACCTGCTGGATTGTGTCCATCGTCACCGAGACGACGATCAGGACCGATGTGCCGCCGAAATAGAACGGGATGGCAAGCTGGGCGCGCAACACCTCGGGCAGCATGCAGACCAGCGCCAGATAGCCCGAGCCGAGCACCAGGATGCGGGTCACGACATAGTCGAGATATTCCTGCGTGCGCTTGCCCGGCCGGATCCCCGGAACGAAGCCGTTCTGGTTCTTGAGGTTCTCGGCCACGTCCTCGGTCTTGAAGGCCACGTTGAACGTGTAGAAATAGGTGAAGAAGATGATCATGCCCGAGAAGAAGGCGAGATAAAGCGGCTGGCCGGGACCGAAATAGGCCAGCAGCGCCGTCATCACCGGCCCCGCCTGGTTGTGCGAGAAGGTCGCCACCGTCGTCGGCAGCAGCAGCAGCGACGAGGCGAAGATCGCCGGGATCACGCCCGCCGGGTTCACCTTGACCGGCAGGTGCGAGGAGCCGCCGTCATAGACCTTCATCCCCACCTGGCGGCGCGGATACTGGATGTGGATCTTTCGCAAGGCCCGTTCCATGAACACCACGAAGGCGATCGTGACCACGACCATCACGATCACGCCGATGATGACCACGGGCGAGAGCGCGCCGGAGCGGCCCTGGCTGAAGAACTGCGCAAGCGCCGCCGGGATTTCCGCGATGATGCCGACGAAGATGATCAGCGAGATGCCGTTGCCGACGCCGCGCGCGGTGATCTGTTCGCCCAGCCACATCAGGAACATGGTCCCGCCGACCAGCGTGATGACCGTGCCCGCGCGGAAGAACCAGCCCGGATCGGAGGCAAGCCCCCCGGCCTCGAGGCTGACGGCAAGGCCATAGGCCTGGAAGGTCGCGAGGAACACCGTGCCGTAGCGGGTATACTGGTTCAGCTTCTTGCGGCCCTGCTCGCCCTCTTTCTTGAGCTGTTCGAGCTGGGGCACCATCGCGGCCAGAAGCTGCACGATGATCGAGGCCGAGATATAGGGCATGATGCCGAGGGCGAAGATGCCCATCCGCCCCAGCGCGCCGCCGGTGAACATCGACAGGATGCCGCCCAGACCGGCCGCCGCCTGATCCATGAAGTTGCGCAGCTCGACCCCGTCGATGCCGGGCACCGGGATATAGGTGCCCAGGCGATAGACGATCAGAAGACCGAGGGTGTAGAAGATGCGCTGGCGCAGCTCGGTGGCCTTGCCGAAGGCCCCCCAGCTCATGTTCGCGGCCATTTGCTCTGCTGCAGATGCCATGCTGAGCCTCTGTTCAAGGACAACGCCGCCGAAACCGTCTTCCGGCTCCGGCGGCGCAATGGAAAACTAGGTCAGGATGTAAGCGGCCCGGAGCCCGCGAACAACCACTTATTCGGTCGCCTCGGCCGGGGCGGCGGTCTTGAGCGTGCCGCCGACCTTTTCGACCGCCTCGACAGCCGCGCGCGAGGCGCCGGTCACGTCGAGCGTCAGCTTGCCGGTCACCTCGCCCTTGGCGAGCACGCGGACGCCGTCAAGCTTGCGGCGCACCAGGCCCGAGGCCACCAGCGCATCCTCGGTGATGGGCGCCGTGCCGTCGAGCTTGCCCGCATCGACGAATTTCTGGATCAGGCCGAGATTGACCACCGCATAGGCCTTGCGGTTCGGCTTGGTGAAGCCGCGCTTGGGCAGGCGCTGATAGAGCGGCATCTGGCCGCCCTCGAAGGCGTTGATCGAGACGCCCGAGCGCGATTTCTGGCCCTTGATGCCGCGCCCGGCGGTCTTGCCCTTGCCCGAACCCGGGCCACGGCCGACCCGCTTGGCCTTTTTCGCGGCACCCGGGTTGTCGCGCAGTTCATTGAGTTTCATGTCGCTTCTCCTTGGCCGGACGCGCCCCCGAAGCGAATTGGGCGGCCACGGCGTTTCCTGATTGTGGGATGTGGCCCGAGACAGGCCGCCGATGGCGTATAGACGGACCGGCGCCGGGTTTCAAGGACAGGTTTCACCGGTGCATCGGCCGGGTAGCCACCCCGGCGACGGTGCCGTTTGCGAACCAGCCAGATTCCCGTTGACTTCCAGACGGCGAGTCGCAACCGTTAACGAAGGTTAATTCATGTTGACGGAGTTCATTATGCGTACAGCGCTCATCTTGCTGGCGTACATGATTTTCCTGCCGACGCTGAGCCATGGGGCCACACTGATATATAAGGGAAAGCCCTTTGAAACGGTGTTCAACTACGGCTGGGACGACGCAGATGTGATACACTCCCTGGCCATTCTCGATCCTTGGGGCGAGCATGGCGAACTTGAGCACTACATCGCCCAGAAGAACCTATATATCGGCTCACAGGCGCCGCTAGATACGTCCCAGTACATCTCGCTCACCCTCTGGCTCGACTCGAACCTGCCGCGGAACTGGTCGGGGACAATCTACGGGGAGGGCGGAATGGTTCACTGGATCCATGACGGTCTCACCGGGGAGGGACTGGACATCGCGGGAACCTATTCGATCCACGGGACTTTCGACACGGCCATGGCTTTCAACTTCGTGGACGAGGTGGACCTGAACCTGACCACCGACGCCCGGGGAAACATCGTGTCATGGGAGGTCTACAACACCGCCCAAAGCTACGACTACTCGATTTTCTATGCCAGTTCGCAAGGTGGGGACCGCGCAGAGTTCTCGTTCATCTACGCTGAAATCAACTCGGTAGGCATAGGTGCTTATGCAAAAGGCTCGACCAGCCTGAGCGGGGAATGGACGGTGATCGCGGAACTGCCGCATGCGCCCTTGCCCGCCTCGTGGATCGTTCTTGCAAGCGCGCTCGGCGCGGTTGGCCTGTTGGGGCGGCGGCGTTGACACAAGGCGAGCGGTTCTGCCAAGCGCCGCTTTCTCGGTGAAGCCTTGCGAAACCGCGATCACCGAATTGCCGACGGGGCGCGTGTCGTTTAACCTCGGTGTGGTCTTCTTCCCCGCACGGCGACTGGCGATCCCCATAGGCGAATTCGCCTAACGGTACGAATCGGAAGATGACTGGTTTCTGTGTCATGGCGGGGGAACTTCCACAGCCAGAACATCTTCCATCGGCTCCTAGAAGGTTATCCCAGCCCTGTTTCCCCTGCCCGCCTCCTTGCTGCGCGGGTCGGGGCGTTGGGGGCAATCGGCCTGTTCCGGCGGCGGGCAAGGGCAGCCTGAATTTCTCGCCTAGGCCGCGCAAACGAAATCGCCCCGGACCGGGTCCGGGGCGTTCCATGGACGCGCTCTGCCGATGGATCAGCCGCGCTCTTCGACGATCTCGACGAGATGCGGGATCTTGGCGACCATGCCGCGGATCGAGGGAGTGTCCTCGAGCTCGCGGGTGCGGTGCATCTTGTTCAGGCCCAGGCCGATCAGGATCTGGCGCTGAACGGCGGGGCGGCGGATCGGCGAGCCGATCTGCTTGACCACGATGGTCTTCTTGGTCATGGGATCGCCTCCTTACGCTTCGGCGACGGCTTCGGTCGGCGCGTCATCCCGTTTCAGGATGTCGGCCACCTTCTTGCCGCGGCGCTGCGCCACCTGACGGGGCGAGCTTTCCTTGCGCAGCCCGTCGAGCGTCGCGCGGATCATGTTGTAGGGGTTCTGCGAACCGATGGATTTCGCCACCACGTCCTGCACCCCCAGCATCTCGAACACCGCGCGCATCGGGCCGCCCGCGATGATGCCGGTCCCTTGCGGGGCCGAGCGCATCACGACGCGGCCGGCGCCGTGGCGACCTTCCATGTCGTGGTGCAGGGTGCGGCCCTCGCGGAGCGGCACGCGCATCATGGACCGCTTGGCCTGTTCGGTGGCCTTGCGGATCGCCTCGGGCACTTCCTTGGCCTTGCCCTTGCCGAAGCCCACGCGGCCCTTCTGATCGCCCACCACCACGAGGGCTGCAAAGCCGAAGCGCTTGCCGCCCTTCACGGTCTTGGAGACCCGGTTGATCGCCACGAGACGATCGGCGAATTCCGGGGTCTCGTCGCGCTCGCGGCGGTCCCGGCGTTGTTCACGTTCTGCCATGTCTCGTCTCCTCAGAACTTCAGCCCGCCCTCACGGGCGGCATCGGCCAGCGCCTTGACGCGCCCGTGATAGAGGTAGCCGCCGCGATCGAAATAGCATTCCTCGACCCCGGCCTTCCTGGCCCGCTCTGCGATCGCCGCGCCGACCTTGGCGGCCGCCTCGACATTGTTCTTGCCGACCACGCCCAGATCCTTTTCCAGGCTGGAGGCGGCGGCCAGCGTCACGCCGGCGACATCGTCGATCAGCTGAACGCTGATGTTCTTGTTGCTGCGGAAGACCGACAGGCGCAGGCGCCCGTCGTTCATCTTGCGCAGCTTGTTCCGCACGCGCAGGCGGCGTTTCTGGAACAGGTCCCGTTTGCTGTTTGCCATCTGTCGCGCCCTTACTTCTTCTTGCCTTCCTTGCGGAAGATGAACTCGCCCTTGTAGCGGATCCCCTTGCCCTTGTAGGGTTCTGGGCCGCGCCACTCGCGGATATTGGCCGCGACTTGGCCGACCTGTTGCTGGTCGATGCCCTCGACGATGATCTCGGTCTGCTTCGGCGTCGTCACGCTGACGCCCTGCGGGACCTCGAAATTCACGTCATGGCTGTAGCCAAGGTTCAGCTTGAGCACGTTGCCCTGCATCTGTGCGCGGTAACCCACGCCCTGGATTTCGAGCTCGCGCTTGAAGCCCTGGGTGACGCCGGTCACGAGATTCGCGACCATGGTGCGCGACATCCCCCATTGCTGGCGCGCCCGCTTGGAGCTGCCCCGGGGGGTGACACTGACGGCGTTGTCCTCGACCGCGATGGTAACATCATCGGTCGCGGTGAAGCTGCGGGTGCCCTTGGGCCCCTTCACTTCGACGGTCTGGCCGGAGACGGATGCGGTCACACCCGACGGCAGCTCGACCGGTCTTTTGCCAATACGAGACATTGCCTTCCTCCTTAGAACACGGTGCAGAGCACTTCGCCGCCGACATTCGCCGAGCGCGCGGCCGCATCCGACATCACGCCCCGAGAGGTCGAGACGATGGACACGCCCAGGCCCTGACGCACCTGCGGCAGCTCGCCAACGCCCATGTAGACGCGGCGGCCGGGTTTCGACACGCGCTTGAGTTCGCGGATCACGGGCTGGCCTTCGAAGTATTTCAGGCTGACTTCGAGTTCGGGCAGGCCGTTGGGGCCGTCCACCTTCTCGTAGCCGCGGATGTAACCTTCGTCGGTCAGCACATCCAGCACCCAGGCGCGCAGCTTGGAGGCCGGCGTGCGGACGGTGGACTTGCCGCGCATCTGCGCGTTGCGGATGCGGGTCAGCATATCGCCGAGAGGATCGTTCACGGACATTTCTTCCCCTCCTTACCAGCTCGACTTCACCATGCCGGGGATCTGGCCCTGAGAGCCGAGTTCCCGAAGCATGATCCGCGAGACCTTGAGCTTGCGGTAATAGGCGTGCGGACGCCCGGTGAGCTGACAGCGGTTGTGCAGCCGCGTCGCCGAGGAGTTGCGCGGCAGCTTGGCGAGCTTGAGCTGCGCCTTGAACCGCTCTTCCATCGGAAGCTCCTCGTTTTTCGCGATCTCCTTCAGGCGGGCGCGCTTGGCAGCGTATTGCTTGACCAAGCGCTGGCGCTTGAGTTCGCGTTCGATCATGGATTTCTTGGCCATTGGTCCTGTTCCTCCCGCGATCAGCTGTTGAACGGCATGTTGAAATGCTTCAACAGCGCCTTCGCTTCCGCGTCGGTTTTCGCGGTGGTGGCGATGACGATGTCCATCCCCCAGACCTCGTCGACCTTGTCATAGTCGATCTCGGGGAAGACGATGTGCTCTTTCAGACCCATCGCGTAATTGCCGCGTCCGTCGAAGGACTTGCCGGGAACGCCGCGGAAGTCGCGGACCCGGGGCATGGCGATGGTGATGAGGCGGTCGAGGAATTCGTACATCCGGTCGCCGCGCAGCGTGACCTTGGCGCCGAGCGGCATGTCCTCGCGGACGCGGAAGCCGGCGATCGATTTCTTGGCCTTGGTGATGACGGCCTTCTGACCGGCGATGCGGGTCAGATCCTCCTGAGCCGACTTGGCCTTCTTGGAGTCGCGGACCGCCTCGGCGCCGCAGCCGATATTCAGCACGATCTTGTCGAGCCGCGGGATCATCATGTCGTTCCTGTAGCCGAACTCTTCCTTGAGCGCGGCCTTGATCGTCTCGCGGTAGACCGATTTCAGGCGCGGGGTGTAGGTGGCGGCATCAAGCATCGATCGCGTCCCCCGTGGTCTTGGCATAGCGCACCTTCTTGCCGTCCTCGATCTTGAAGCCGACGCGGGTGGGCTTGCCGTTCTTGTCGATGATGGCAAGGTTCGACAGGTCGATCGGCATCGCCTTGGAGATGCGGCCGGCCTGGGTGGCCTGGGTCTGCTTCTGGTGGCGGATGGCCATGTTGATGCCGTCCACCACGGCCTTGCCGGCCTTGGGATCTACGGACGTGATCACGCCCTCGCGGCCCTTGTCCTTGCCGGCGAGCACGATGACCTTGTCGCCCTTCTTGAGCTTGGCAGCCATCACAGCACCTCCGGGGCGAGCGAGATGATCTTCATGAAGTTCTTCGCGCGCAGCTCGCGCACCACCGGCCCGAAGATGCGGGTGCCGACGGGCTCGAGATTGTTGTTGAGGATGACGGCGGCGTTGCGATCGAAGCGGATCGCGGTGCCGTCCTCGCGGCGCACTTCCTTGGCGGTGCGCACGACGACGGCCTTGCGGACATCGCCCTTCTTGACGCGGCCGCGCGGGATCGCCTCTTTCACCGACACCACGATGATGTCGCCGACGCTGGCATATTTCCGCTTGGACCCGCCGAGGACCTTGATGCACTGAACCCGGCGTGCGCCGGAGTTGTCAGCGACATCCAGATTGGTCTGCATCTGGATCATTTGGTTTCTCCCGACCTTTGGGAACGTCTTGCCCCAGGGTTTCGTTCAAACCGGGCTGTGGGGATCAGGTCAGACCTGCGCCACCACCTCCCAGCGTTTCGTCTTGGACTTGGGCGCGCATTCCTGGATGCGCACGATATCGCCGACCTTGAAGGTGTTGGCTTCGTCATGGGCCCGGTATTTCTTGGACTTGCGGATCGTCTTCTGCAGCACGGGGTGCTTGAAGCGACGCTCGACCAGGACCGTCACGGTCTGGTCGTTCTTGTCCGAGGTCACGGTGCCTTGCAGGATACGTTTGGGCATCTGTCTGGCTCCTTACTCGGCCGCCGCGCGGGCTTTTTCGTTCAGAACGGTCCTGACCCGGGCGACGTTGCGCCGGATCTGCCGGATACGGGCGGTGTTCTCCATCGCGCCGGTGGCCTGCTGGAAGCGCAGGTTGAACGCCTCCTTCTTGAGGGCCACGAGCTGGTCGCGGAGCTGGTCGGGGGTCTTGTCCCGAAGTTCGCTGGCGTTCATGCGCCTTGTCCTTTCAACATCACCGAAGGGCCCCTGATGCGGCAGCACCGCGGGTCACCCTGATTCCGGTGGAGTCCGTGGATGAGCGGTCCCTTTACGCCCCGTCCTCCGATAAAGCAACCCCTGATGTGAGAAGGCTTCGGAAATGGGGCATCGGGAGCCCGCCGGGTACGCCTGAACCACGCTTGCGGGCAACCTCGGCAAGCGCTTGCCTTGTTCAGGAGATACAGTACCTCCAACGAACTGAGGCGATTGCCTATGGACATGGACATCCTGCGAGCTGGAGTGGCGAGTACCAGTGCGGGAAATCCTGATTTCGATTTTCTTATTTTCGTTTTTTCTACGGCCATCGCCTCTTGGTATCTCTTCATTCGGTATGGCGTGACTTGGCTCGATCTGTACAATCGCGATAGCCCTCGCCACCGAAATGCAAAGCGCTTGTTTCAGGCCTTCTTGTTATTGTGGGCTTTGGCACTGATCCTTATCGTATTTTTTCCCGCCGAATGAATGCAGCCCGACGACCTGGGCGCCCGCAGTTTCACCTGCATGCAACGAAAAAACCCCGCCGATCTCTCGACGGGGGCCTTGTTTCGTAGGGTGGGTGTCAACCCACCGCCTGTTTACCAGTCCTCACGGTGCACGATCCGGGTCTTGATCGGCAGCTTCATCGCCGCAAGGCGCAGGGCCTCGTGGGCGACCGCTTCGGACACGCCGTCGATCTCGAACATGATCCGTCCGGGCTTGACCTTAGCCGCCCAGAAATCGACGGAGCCTTTCCCCTTACCCATACGCACCTCGGTCGGTTTCGACGAGACGGGGGTATCGGGGAAGATGCGGATCCAGACGCGGCCCTGACGCTTCATGTGGCGCGTCATGGCCCGGCGGGCGGCCTCGATCTGGCGCGCGGTGACGCGCTCGGGCTCGGTCGCCTTCAGCCCGAACGAGCCGAAATTGAGGTCGAACCCGCCCTTGGCCTGGCCGTGGATCCGGCCCTTGTGCATCTTGCGGAATTTCGTGCGCTTTGGTTGCAGCATCTCTTCTCTCCTTAGCGCTCGCGCTCGCGGCGCGGACGCGACGGGGCGCCACCTTCCTGCAGCTCGGCCTGGCGGCGATCGCGGGCGGAGGGATCATGCTCCATGATCTCGCCCTTGAAGATCCAGACCTTGATGCCGATGATGCCGTAGGGCGTGGACGCCTCGGCCAGGGCATAGTCGATGTCGGCGCGCAGCGTGTGCAGCGGCACCCGGCCCTCGCGATACCATTCGGTCCGCGCGATCTCGGCGCCGCCGAGGCGGCCCGCGACGTTGACCCGGATGCCGAGGGCGCCCATGCGCATGGCATTCTGAACCGACCGTTTCATCGCGCGGCGGAAGCTGACCCGGCGCTCCAGTTGCTGGGCGATGGATTCGGCCACCAGCTGAGCGTCAAGTTCGGGCTTGCGCACCTCGACGATGTTGAGATGCAACTCGCTCGCCGTCATGTTGGCCAGCTTCTTGCGCAGCCCTTCGATATCGGCGCCCTTCTTGCCGATGATCACGCCGGGACGCGCGGTGTGGATCGTCACCCGGCATTTCTTGTGCGGGCGCTCGATGATGATGCGGCTGACGCCGGCCTGCTTGCACTCTTCACGGATGAAGTCGCGCATCGCCAGGTCTTCCAGCAGCAGGTTGCCGTATTCCTTGGTGTCGGCATACCAGCGGCTGTCCCAAGTGCGGTTCACCTGAAGGCGCATGCCGATCGGATTGACCTTGTGACCCATCAGACTTGCTCCTCGACCTGGCGGACCTTGATGGTGAGTTCCGAGAACGGCTTGACGATCTTGCCGAACCGGCCACGGGCGCGCGGCTGGCCGCGTTTCAGCGTCAGATTCTTGCCGACATAGGCCTCGGCCACGATCAGTTCGTCCACATCGAGGTTGTGGTTGTTCTCGGCATTGGCGATCGCGGACTGAAGGCATTTCTTCACGTCCTCGGCGATCCGCTTCTTCGAGAAGGTCAGATCGGCCAGCGCGCGATCCACCTTCTTGCCACGGATCATCGCGGCGACGAGGTTAAGTTTCTGCGGCGAGGTGCGCAGCATGCGCGCCTTGGCCATCGCCTCGTTCTCGGCCACGCGGCGGGGGTTCTTGTCCTTGCCCATGGCGATTACCTCTTCTTCGCTTTTTTGTCGGCCGCGTGCCCGTAATAGGTCCGCGTCGGCGAGTATTCCCCGAACTTCTGGCCGATCATGTCCTCGGTCACATTGACCGGAATATGCTTCTGGCCATTGTAGACGCCGAAGGTCAGCCCGACGAACTGGGGCAGGATGGTGGAGCGGCGCGACCAGATCTTGATGACCTCGTTACGGCCGGATTCGCGGGCTTTCTCGGCCTTCTTCAGGACATAGGAGTCGACGAAGGGGCCCTTCCAAACAGAACGTGTCATGGCTTAGCGACCCTTCTTGCGCGCGTGACGGGAGCGGAGGATGTACTTGTCCGTCGCCTTGTTGCGGCGGGTCTTGGCGCCCTTGGTCGGCTTGCCCCACGGGGTCACCGGGTGACGGCCGCCCGAGGTGCGGCCTTCGCCGCCGCCATGGGGGTGGTCGATCGGGTTCATCACGACGCCGCGGACCGACGGACGCTTGCCCATGTGGCGCGAGCGCCCGGCCTTGCCGAAGTTCTGGTTCGAGTTGTCGGGGTTCGAGACGGCCCCGACGGTCGCCATGCATTCCTGGCGCACCAGCCGCAGCTCGCCCGAGGACAGCCGGAGCTGGGCATAGCCACCGTCACGCCCGACGAACTGGGCATAAGTACCCGCGGCGCGTGCGATCTGGCCGCCCTTGCCGGGCTTCATCTCGATATTGTGGACGATCGTGCCGATCGGCATGCCGGTGAAGGGCATCGCGTTGCCAGGTTTCACGTCGGCCTTGGCCGAGGCGATCACCTTGTCGCCCACGCCCAGACGCTGCGGCGCTAGGATATAGGTCTGCTCACCGTCATCGTACTGGAGCAGCGCAATGAAGGCGGTGCGGTTCGGGTCATACTCGATCCGGGCCACGACGGCCGAAACGTCGAACTTGTTTCGCTTGAAATCAACGATCCGGTAGAGGCGTTTCGCCCCGCCGCCGCGGCGGCGCATCGTGATCCGTCCGGTATTGTTCCGGCCGCCCTTCTTGGTCAGACCCTCGGTGAGAGCCTTGACCGGGCGACCTTTCCAAAGCTCCGAACGGTCGATCAGCACCAGCCCACGCTGGCCCGGCGTCGTCGGCTTGTACGACTTGAGTGCCATGCTTTCTGTCTTCCGTCAGCTTCGGACCAAAGGTCCCGTTTCCGTGTGGGGCGCAGGCGCCCCGGTCTTGAATGCAGCAGGCCCCGGATGCCCCGGGGCCGCTGAGTCGGGCTCGTTTATCAGAGCCCGGTGGTGACGTCGATGGTGTTGCCCTCTTCGAGCGTCACATAGGCCTTCTTGACGTCCTTGCGGCGCCCGAGGATGCCCTTGAACCGCTTGGTCTTGCCCTTGGTGATCGTCGTGTTGACCGCCTTCACCTTGACGCCAAAAAGGCTTTCGACGGCCTCCTTGATCGCGGGCTTGTTGGCGTCGATCGCCACCTCGAAGACGACCGCGTTGGCCTCGGAGGCCATGGTCGCCTTTTCGGTGATGATCGGCTTGCGGATCACGTCGTAATGTTCTGCCTTCGCGCTCATTTCAGTCGAGCCTCCAGAGCTTCGACACCCGCCTTGGTCAACACCAGCGTGTCGCGGCGGAGGATGTCATAGACATTGGCGCCCATCGAGGGCAGCACGTCGATCCCCTCGATGTTGCGCGCGGCCATGGCGAAGTTCTCGTTCACCTGCGCACCGTCGATGATCAGGACACGCTTCCAGCCCAGCGACTTCAGCGACTTGGCCAGTTCGGCAGTCCTGGGCGCGGCCATTTCGGCCGAATCCAGCACCACCAGCTCGCCCGCCTTCGCCTTGGCCGACAGCGCGTGCTTCAGACCCAGCGCCCGGAACTTCTTGGGCAGGTCATGGGCGTGGCTGCGCGGCGTCGGACCCTTGTAGACGCCACCCTTGCGGAAGATCGGCGCGTTCCGGTCGCCGTGGCGTGCGCCACCGGTGCCCTTCTGGCGATAGATCTTCTTGGTCGAGTAGCTGGTCTCGGAACGGGTCTTGACCTTGTGGGTGCCGGCCTGCGCCTTGTTGCGCTGCCAGCGGACCACACGGTGCAGGATGTCGGCGCGCGGTTCCAGGCCGAAGATCTCGTCGCCGAGTTCCACGGTGCCGACCTTGGCGCCGTCCAGTTTGATCACGTCGAGTTTCATTCCTCACCCCCTTCGGCGGGCGCGGCCTCGGCGGGCGCGGCGGCCGCAGCATTGGCCGATTTCAGCGCGGCGGGCAGAACGAGGTTCTCGGGCGCGGGCTTCTTGACCGCGTCCTTGATCGTGACCCAGCCGCCCTTGGCACCCGGCACCGCGCCCTTGACCATGATCAGGCCCCGGTCGGCATCCGTGCGCACCACCTGCAGGTTCTGCGTGGTCACGCGGGCCGCGCCCATGTGGCCGGCCATCTTCTTGCCCTTGAACACGCGGCCCGGATCCTGGCACTGGCCGGTCGAGCCGTGGCTGCGGTGGCTGATCGACACCCCGTGCGAGGCACGCAGTCCGCCGAAATTGTGCCGCTTCATCGCACCGGCAAAACCCTTGCCGATCGAGGTGCCCGACACGTCCACGAACTGGCCCTCGAAATAGTGATCGGCGGTGATCTCCTCACCGATGGCGATCAGGTTCTCGGGGGCCACCCGGAACTCGGCAAGCTTGCGCTTGGGCGCGACATTGGCGGCGGCGAAATGACCGCGCATCGGCGCCGTCACCCGCTTGGCCTTGGCACTGCCCGCGCCGAGTTGAACGGCCGTATAGCCATCCTTCTCGGTCGTACGCTGCGCGACGACCTGGCAGCCGTCGAGTTGCAGGACGGTGACCGGCACCTGCCGCCCGTCTTCCATGAACAGCCGGGTCATGCCCAGCTTCTTTGCGATCACACCAGAGCGCATCCGGGTGCCCTCCTCAAACCTTGATCTCGACGTCCACACCGGCCGCGAGATCGAGCTTCATGAGCGCGTCCACGGTCTGGGGCGTCGGGTCGATGATGTCGAGAAGCCGCTTGTGCGTGCGGATTTCCCACTGGTCGCGCGACTTCTTGTCGATATGCGGACCGCGCAGAACGGTGAACTTCTCGATCTTGTTCGGCAGCGGGATCGGGCCGCGCACCTGCGCGCCGGTCCGTTTGGCCGTGTTAACGATCTCCGCGGTGCTGGCATCCAGAACGCGGTAATCGAAGGCCTTCAGCCGAATGCGGATATTCTGACTTTGCATGTTTCTTGCCCTCGGGCTGATGGGTCGGCTTTCGCCGACCCGGCCGTGATTTCGGTTACTCGATGATCTTGGAGACGACGCCGGCGCCGACGGTGCGGCCGCCTTCGCGGATGGCGAAGCGGAGTTTCTCCTCCATCGCGATCGGCGCGATCAGCTCAACCACGAATTTCAGGTTGTCGCCCGGCATCACCATCTCGGTGCCTTCGGGAAGCTCGACCGTCCCGGTCACGTCCGTCGTGCGGAAGTAGAATTGCGGACGGTAGTTCGCGAAGAAGGGCGTGTGACGGCCACCCTCCTCCTTGGTCAGGATATAGGCCTCGGCCTCGAACTTCTTGTGCGGCTTCACCGAGCCGGGCTTGCACAGCACTTG
>NZ_SLVM01000021.1 GCF_004339675.1 Rhodovulum steppense | reverse complement strand
GGCGCAGGCGGATCGGGGCCCGGTGGCGCCCTGATCCTGCCCCCTGCCGGGCCGATCGGGCGGTCGGCAGGGGGCGGCTACCCATCGTCCGGACCATCGTCCGGACCGGGTCCGCAGCGCGCCCGCCAGACCTGTCGGCCGCCACCGGACGTGCCGCGCCCTCTCAGCGGCCGCGCGCATGCCAGGCCGCAAGCCGCGCCTCGCTCCAGCAGAAGCCCGCCGCCGCCGCCAGCCAGGCGCCGATCAGCCCCGACCAGCACAGGACAGGCTGCCTCAGGCAGGGCGGAGGTGTCGGGCGGGGCGGCCACCCTAAAACCAGAATATTCTTATCGGGAAAAGTCCCTTCGGAAAGACGCTGCGACCCGGGCCCTCCATGCGGCGGCCGCAGACGCGCGCCGCGCGCGACAAGATCATCGTTTCAAGAGGATTGTGACAATCTCCCGATCACAGGAACACGCAAGGACCCGACTTGCGGGGTCATGCCTGCGCCGCCTGCGATCCGCTCCGGGACGGGGCACTGCCACGGCGGCCAAGCTGGCGCCGCTTACATCCCCCCCGATTTCGCCTCGGCGACCATGGCGGCGACGCGGGCGCGCAGCGAGGCGGGGATCTGGTCGTCCGACAGCGACAGGAAGCCCTGCACGATCAGGTCGCGCGCTGCATCCTCGGACATGCCCGAGGCCATCAGATAGGCGAGCTTCTCGCCGTCGATCCGGCCCACCGATGCCTCGTGCGAAAGCTGCGTGCCCTCGGCCAGCGCCGAAAGCGACGGCACCGCGCGGATCTCGCCCGCATCGGTCAGCTTGAGCCCGTCGCAGCCCAGGAACCCCTCGGTCCCGGCGGCCGCGCCGACCAGAAGCGCACGGTTCTCGATGACGCCCCCGGCCGAGACCATCCGCGTCACGTCCTGCGACCGGGCGCCCGGGGCGATCAGGCGGGCTTCGCTGGCCAGCACCCGCGAGGTGCCCTCGGGCGCGAAGACGACAGCCTGCGATGTTGCGCTGGCCCCCGCGTCGAGGATCGAGACCGAATGGCTGGCATGATGGCGGATCGGCGACATCATGATCGCGGTCGAGGTCGAGGTGGCCCCGGCCTCCATCCGCGACCAGCCATAGGAATGAACCTCCATCTCGGGGCCCCAATGCTCGATCGTGACCGAACGGCAGGTGGCATTCGCCCGGATGTAGGTCTCGCCGATCGAGATGTGGCGGCCCTTGCGCACCGAGGCGGGCACCGCAGACCCCGAGAGCATCTCGACCTCGGCGCCCTCGTCGATCAGGGTGATGTCATGGGTGAACTGGCGGCCCTGGGGCGTTTCGAGCAGGGTAAAGCTCTGCACCGGCAGTTTCACCTTCGCGCCCGGCTTGACCCAGATGAAATGGCCAAGCGGATCGTGCATGTGCTCGGCGACCAGGCGGACATGCTCGTTCTCCTCGGGATCGACCAGCCCGAACATCAGCCCCTGAACGAAATCATAGGTGTTCAGCGCCTGGGCAAGCGGCAGAATCTCGACGCCAGGATCGTGCGACAGCGCCATGCGCATCGTCTGATCGGCAAGGATCGAGGTACCGGCGCGGGTGGATTCGTCGGCAAAACCGACCTCGTGCAGGATGTCGCGCTCGGCATTGGTCAGGGCGCCGGCTGTCGTCGTCATGTCGTCCATCGCTGTGCTCCTTGTTCTCGACCGCGCGGTCAGGCCGCGTCGGGTACGCTGTAGCCGTGGGTCTGGATATGGGTGAAAAGCGTCTGGGGATCGCCCGAATGGATCAGGCGCCCATCCCTGACGATATGCGCGCAGTCGGCCGCGACATGGCGCAGGATCAGGCCGGTATGGGTGATGACCAGCCCGGCGCGCGGGCGGTCCTGGCGGTCGGGGCTGCGCACCATGCGCCGGATCGCCTGGCCGATGGCGATGACATGTTCAAGATCGACGCCGCTTTCGGGTTCGTCGAACAGCATCAGGCGGGGATCCTGAAGGAACAGCTTGAGGATTTCCCAGCGCTTGATCTCGCCGCCCGAGAAACCGACATTCATGTCGCGCCGCACGAAATCAGTCAGGTCCAGCGCCGCCGCCTCGCGCGCCAGCGTCTCGCCCGCCCCCAGCGCCTCGGCAAAGGCCGAGACCGACACGCCGTCGAGGCCGGGCGGGCGCTGGAACGCCATGCCGATGCCAAGCCGGGCGCGCTCATGCAGCGGCAGGTCGGTCAGCGGCACACCGTCAAGGCGGATCGCGCCGCGGGTGATCCTGTAGGGCGGAAGGCCGAGGATGCTGGCCAGAAGGCTCGACTTTCCTGACCCGTTCGGACCCAGCAGCACATGCAGTTCGCCCGGCGGCAGGTGCAGCGTTACGCCGTCGAGAACCGACTTTCCGGCCACCTCAACGCACAGATCCTCGATCTCAAGCATGGTCCCTCCCTATCGGGGTTGGCGCGGAAGGACCTGGCTTGGAACGGGGTTGCTGGGCCGCGTCAGGGGCACGTTAACACATGCCCGAGCCTTTTCATCAACTATTCTGTCGCAGGGCGGCGTTGTTGCAGAACTCTGTCTGCCGAGGATTCACATTTTGAATCCATGCGGTTAGACCCGGTGTCGGTTGCGCGGGAGGGGGAAGCCGCCCTGCGGGAGCGCCTTGCGGCCCTCAGCTTTGAACAGCTCCGGGACATAGTGGCTGACTACGGGATGGACCCCGGCAAGCTGGTGATGAAATGGAAAGATCAGGCCCGAGTTCTCGACCGGATCGTGGAGGTTTCAATCAGCCAGGCAGCAAAAGGCGATGCGTTCAGGGCAGACTAGTGGAGTTCACGACTTGTTCTTGTTGTGCTAGGGTTGCGCCAAGGAATCAGGCAACATGACCTATCGACCGATCCTCCGCTTCAAGCGCGGCGAACAGACCGCGCTCACCAACCTCTCCGATGCCCACAAGGCCGTGACGAAGCCGCTGCTCAACATCTCGTCACATGCCTTCAACCCGCCGCCGGGCGGCGACACCGATGGGGCGTTTGACCAGCGGATTGCCCAAGACGCCGACAGGCTCAACTCGGCTTGGGCAGGCCACAGCGCTGCGGTTGACCTCGGGGATATTGACCCCGATGCGCGGTGCGCCGGTGGCGTCCACCCCGTCCGCCACTTCTTTGACCAGATCGCCGCCGCTGACGACCGCGCCAATGCAAGCCCGGTGCTGAGGCTGGCAAGCGACGATGCCTATGTGGCGGCAGTTGCATCGGTCTGCGCAGACTACGGCCTGAGCCCGGTGTTCCGCATGACACCTGACGACCTTGCCGAGCCCGACATTGGCGATGTGGTCCGCGAGATGCTGGACGAATGCGGGGCGCAGCCCGCAGGTGCCGACTTCGTGGTGGACATGGGATACATCGCGACAAAGGGCCGGTCGGTCATCACCGCCCGGGGCGCGCTGGCCGCTGTGCCCTTCGCCGCTGACTGGGCGGCGCTGGCTCTGGTTGCGGGATCATTCCCGGAGAACCTGTCAGGCTTCGCAGTCGGCACTCACATCGTGGAGCGGCACGAATGGGCCGTGTGGCTCGCAAACCGGAATGCGGCGGGCCGCGTGGTCAGCTATGGCGACTACGCGACAATCCATCCCATCCCTGTCGAGGAGGGGCTGGACCCCCGCACCATGAACCCGACCGCCAGTGTCCGCTACACATTCGAGGACACTTGGATACTCCTGCGTGGGCAGGGCACCCGGACGCGCGGGGGCCAGGGCTTCGCCCAGTTCCTCGGACACGCAGACACCATCGTTGCCATGCCACAGTACCGGGGCGAGCCGTTCTCCTTTGGTGACGGGAAAATCATGCGCATCCACCGCCGGGCGGAGGGTCAGGGCAACCTTGAGACTTGGGTGACGATTGGGGTCAACCACCACATTGCTGAGATCGCCGGTCAACTCGCCATCCTGCCCTAGCCTTGAGGGCAGCGCGGACTTCGGCCCGCACCATGTCGAGGTCCAGCGCGACCGCGAGGCGTTCATACAGCGCCTCGCGGGGCTTGCTCTTGACCCCGCGCGCGGCACCGTAGCGCTCTAGGACTGCCAGCGCCTCATCGCGCCAGAGGAGGGATGCGAGGGTCGCGGCGTCCAGCCCGGGGTTCATCTCCGGTGGCCTCTCGCGCGCCACTTCAACGCCGTCCGGCCCGCTGCTGGCAATGGCGAGCCCCCACCAGTCCGGGATCATAGCCTCTGCCGCCTCGCGGTGGTTCTCGGCAACGACAAGGCTGATGCGGTCAAGGACCTTGTTGTAAAGGTCCCTCTGCGCCGGGAGGCGCTCTAGGGTGTCGCGCTCGCTCTTGAGCTCGAAGCCCTCAATCTGTCCGTTTATCACTGCAATGTCGATGCGGGTGGCGCCATTCAGGATGCCTAGTTCATCAAGCATCAGCGTGTCGGGGTCCCCCGCATGGGCAACCTCAAGCCAGCGCCAGACGCTCGCCCTCACATCCCTGTCACGCATCAAATTCCATTGCGGCCTCCCAACCCCGAATCATACGCCGTTTGCCCCGGAAAAGGAATCCAGAGCCCAACCCGCTGATTCAGTTTGTCGCAGGAGGGGAGGAAATGGTGCCGCAGAAGGGACTCGAACCCCCGACCCATGCATTACGAATGCATTGCTCTACCAGCTGAGCTACTGCGGCATCTCCGTCTTTTTCCGTCTTAGCGGCCCGTTTTAGGGCACTTATTATCGTTACTCGTCAACCGCCTAGCCCCGAAGTGAGAGCACTATTACGAATGAATTGCTCTACCAACTGAGCCATACCGGCACTGGTGGCGGGGTCTTTAGCACCCTCTTGGGAGGGTGTGTAGTCCCTTTTTTCGCGGCTAGCCCGCAGACCCGCCATCGGCTGCGCCGACCAGCAGGGGCAGCATGTCGGCCGCGCCGGGCAGGGCGATCTGGGGGGCGGGGGCACGTTTCCAGGCCAGGGTGTCGAAGCCGTGGCAGCGGGTGCAGACCGGCGCCCAGGTTTCATGCGCAGCGCTGCAGCTGTCGCAGACCCATTGCGACCCAGGCGGCGCGCTGAGGGCGCGGGCGAGGTAGCCGCGCACCACGCTGTCATCGGCGCCCATGCCGCGCTCGATCGCGGCCATCAGGGTCAGCACGCGCGCGGTGGGGTCGGTCGCGACCAGATCGCCCAGCGCCTTGCGGGCGGCGGGGAAATCCTCGGCGGCGATGTGCAGTTCGGCCATCAGCATGCGGGTTTCGGGCTCGTCGGGCTTGCCTGCGGCCAGGGTCTCGAACCGGGTCACCCGCTCGGCCGGGGTCTCGTCGGGCTGAAGCTCGGCGAAGGCGGCGGCGAGGTCGGGATGGGGCTGGATTTCCCAGGCCCGTTTCAGGACCTTGAGCGCCTGTTTCGGCTTGTCCTGCTGGTCCAGCGCACGGGCGGCCAGCGCCGCGGCGGGGATCAGGTCGGGCGACAGCCGGTTCGCCTCGATCGCCATGTCGCGCGCCCGCGGCCCCTCGCCATCGACCATCAGGTCGCGCGCCTCGCACAGTGCGAGGATCGCATCGCGCCGCTTGTGGACGTCGCGGGGCAGCGAGCCATGCCGCAGCTTGGCGTTCAGGGTCTGGCGCGCGCCCTTCCAGTCCTCGGCCCGGGCCTGCAGCTGCAACAGCGTGTCCTGGGTTTCCTCATGCCGGGGTTTCAGCGCGAACGCCTTTTCGGCCAGCTTCATCGCGGTGTCGGTGTCGCCCTCGGACAGTTTCTGCTTCATCAGCCCGCGGATGCCGACGAAACGGGTCCGGTCGTCCTGCAGGAGCTTCTTGTAGATCTCGGTGGCGCGCGTGCGGTCGCCGGACATCTCGGCGGCCTGCGCGGACAGGAGGTTGGTCAGCTCCGGCCGCCGCAGGTAGCGTTCGGCCTTGGCGGCATTCGACATCGCCAGCCGGGATTCGCCCGAGGCCAGCGCCAGCATGCCATCGGCCAGCGCCTGGAAGCCGCGGCGTTCGCGCGAACGGTTGAAATAGCGCGAGATCGCGGTTTCGTCGCCGTTCAGAAACCGCAGCAGCGCGACCAGAAAGCCCGCCAGCTTGAGCAACAGCCACACCGCGGCCACCAGCGCCAGCGCGAGGATCACCGCCTGCAGCGGGCCGAGGGCGAATTCGATATCGGCCACCGCGATGCGCAGGCCGGGGGCGTTTTCCATCAGGATGCCGGCGCCATAGGTCAGGCCCGCGACGATCGCGACGAAGATGAGGATCTTGAGAATAGACCAGAGCATGTGTCGCGCGTCCTTACTGGTTCAGGCTTTGCTCGAGCGCGCGGGCGGCCTCGAGGGCATCGGCGCGATCCGTGGCGGCGGCGATCCAGCCCGACATCTCGTCGCGGGCGGGGTCCGGCAGGGCGTCAAGCTCGGTCAGCGCGGCGCGCAGGTCGCCACCGCGCAGCGCCGCCTCGGCCCGCGAAAGGACGGCATCTGCGTCGTCCCCCTCGCGGGGCGCGAGCGAGCGCAGGCCAAGCTGGCTGCGCAGGAAGGCATTGACGCGGTCGCCCGCGCTGCCCGCGGCCTCGACCCGCAGCGCCGCGTCCAGCGCCGCGCGCGCGGCGGGCGGGAAATCGCGCTGGAGCGTGGCAAGCGTGGGCGCGCCCTGTGCGGCGAGGCGCGCCAGCACGTCGGGCATCTCGACCCCCGCGAACTGGTCGAGCGCGCCGTCGAAGGCGGCACCGCTGGCCAGCGCGGCGTCGATCCGCATCAGCGCGGCGCGCGCCTCGATCTGGGCGGCGCGGTCCATGGCGGCATCGACCTCGGCCTCGGCCCGGTCGGCGACGGCAGACACCGACTCGGCCAGCTGGGCATTCTCGTCGCGCTGGGTGGCGAGTTCCGCGCGCATCGCGGCGATCTCGCGCTCATAGGCGGCAACGGCCTCGGCGGCCTGTTCCCCGGCCACGGCAAGCTGGGCCTTGGAAAGATCCTCGACGCGCGCATCGAGCCCGGCAAGGCGGTCGGCAAGATCCGCCGTCCGGCCCGACAGCCCGGAGGTCTGCTCGGCTAGGGCGGCGATCTGGGGGGCAAGCGCCTCGGCCCCGGCATTGCCCGCCTCGGCCAATGCGGCGATCTGGTCCTGAAGGGCCCCGATCTGGGCCTGCGTCTCGGCCAGCCGGGCGTCCGAGGCGGCCAGGACGGCGCGCATCTCGTCGCCGAGACCGGCACCGGATCCGGGGAAGGGCCAGCCCTCGGGCTGGATGACATTGGCGGCGGCAAAGCCGAGGCCCGCGGCCAGAACGCCGCCGATCACGGGCGCGAGGAAGCCGCCCCGGGCCTGGGGCGCGGGGGCCGGTTTCGCGGCTTTCGGGGCCGCGGCGGGTGCGGGCTCGGCGGTCGGCCTGGCATCGTCCCAAGCCGCGGTCGCCTCGTCGATCGTGTCGGCCAGATCGCGGGGCGCGTCGCCCTGGGCCTCTGTGCCGTCGGTGGCGGGGGGCGTCTCGGATTCCGTGGGCGCGGGCTGTTCGGGGCCGGTTTCGGCCTCTGGCTGCGACAGCGTGTCGGTCTTCACGGGATCCTTGTCGTCTGGGGTATTTGCCACGGAAAACCGCCTTTCGATTCGCTACGCCTTGGGCCGCGCTGGGCGACGCGGCGAACCATACTGGCTCGCCCCTGTGGTCTCAAGACGCTGGGGCCGCGGTAATCGCCTCGCCCAGGGCGTCCAGCATCGCCGGGCCGTCTGGCCGCGCGGCCGGGCACAGGACAACCGGCGCGGGGCCTGTCCAGGCGGCGGTGACCGCGGGGCTCATGGGCACAAGGGCAAGCCGGGCCGGGCTGTCGCCTAGCTGCGCGCCCACCAGCCGGGCGGAACGCGGCGAAAACAGCGGCAGCAGCGTCAGCGGCGCCTGCGCGACGCGGGCCAGAACATCCGCGCCGAAGGGCAGCGCCGCCTGCCGGTAGACCACGCGCGTCTCGATCTCGAAGCCCAGCGCGGTCAGATCGCCCTTTACATCGCCCGCGGCATGTTCGCCCCGCAGATGCAGCAGCCTGCCGCTTGGCCCCGCCGCCGCAAGGTCGCGCACCAGGGTTTCGGCGGTGCCTTCGGACGCGGTGGCGGTGAACCCCGCGGCCCGGGCCGCATCCGCCGTCCGCTCGCCCACGCACCAGGCATGAAGCGAGCGGTCGGGCTGGACGGCAGCAAAGGCCGCGACCCCGTTCTCCGAGGTGAAGATCAGCGCCGTCACTCCGTCCAGCGGGATCGGATCGGCCTCGGGCACGATTTCCATCACCGGCGCGGTCAGGATGTCGAAGCCCGTGCCGAACCGGGCGGTGAACTCGTCGGCGAAGCGGGCCGATTGCGCCCGGGGACGGGTCAGCAGCAGAAGGGGGCGTTCATGGGGCAAGGCGGGCCTCGCGGGATTGTGCCGGTGGTCGGGCTGGTGTTACCTGCCGCGGTCAGACGAGGCAACGGCAGAGCCATGGGCGACACCCTTACCGTATTGGGGCTGGAAAGCAGCTGCGACGATACCGCCGCGGCCGTGGTGCGCCAGCGCGCCGGGTGCCCGCCCGAAATCCTGTCCTCGGTCGTGCGGGGGCAGACCGCGCTGCACGCGCCCTTTGGCGGCGTGGTGCCCGAGATTGCGGCCCGGGCGCATGCCGAGAAGATCGACCTGTGCGTGGAGCAGGCGCTGGCCGCTGCGGGTGTGGGGCTGGGCGATCTGGACGCGGTGGCGGTGACGGCGGGGCCGGGGCTGATCGGCGGCGTGCTGGCGGGCGTGATGTGCGCCAAGGGGATTTGCGCGGCGACTGGGCTGCCGCTGGTGGGGGTGAACCATCTGGCGGGGCATGCGCTGACGCCGCGGCTGACCGACGGGCTGGACTTTCCCTATCTGATGCTTCTGGCCTCGGGCGGGCATTGCCAGTTCCTGTCGGTCGCGGGCGTCGAGGATTTCACGCGGCTGGGCGGCACCATCGACGACGCCCCGGGCGAGGCGTTCGACAAGACCGCAAAGCTGCTGGGCCTGCCCCAGCCCGGCGGGCCAGAGGTCGAACGCGCGGCGATGGCGGGCGATCCGGGGCGGTTTGCCTTTCCGCGCCCGCTGATGGACCGGCCGGGCTGCGACATGTCCTTTTCCGGATTGAAGACCGCGCTGCTGCGGGCGCGGGATGCGCTGATCGCGGAAAAGGGCGGGATCACCGTTCAGGACCGCGCCGACCTGTGCGCGGCGTTCCAGGCGGCGGTGTGCGATGTGCTGGCGGGCAAGGCGGCCCGGGCGGTGGCGGCGGCCCCCGGGGCGCGCGCGCTGGCGGTGGCGGGGGGTGTCGCCGCGAACCGCGTGATCCGCGCGGCACTGGAGCAGGTCGCAGGCGATGCGGGGCTGCGCTTTGTTGCGCCGCCGCTTGCCTTGTGCACCGACAATGCGGCGATGATCGCATGGGCGGGGCTGGAGCGGTTCCGGCTGGGCGCGCGCGACGGAATGGACCTGATCGCCCGGCCGCGCTGGCCGCTGGACGAGACACAACCCGCCCTGATCGGCGCGGGCAAGAAAGGAGCCAAGGCATGAGCGTGATCGGGATTGCAGGCGCAGGCGCCTTCGGCACGGCAATGGGCGTCGTGCTGGCCGAAGCCGGGCGCGACGTGGCGATCTGGGCGCATGAAGAACCGTTTGCCGAGGAAATCCGGCAGTGCAACGAAAACCCCCGCCTACCGGGTGTGCAACTGCCGCCGAATGTGGCGATCACGTCCGATATCGACGCGATCGGCGGTTCGGAACTTGTTCTGCTGGCAACGCCCATGCAGGTGCTGGCAAGCGTGCTGGAAACCTATGGTCCGCGGCTGGGGGCCCGGGCGATGGTGGCCTGTTGCAAGGGGGTCGATCTGGCGACGGGGCGGGGGCCGGTGGCGATCATCGCCGAGAACTGCCCCGAGACGGTGCCCGCGGTGCTGACCGGACCCAGCTTTGCCGCCGACATCGCGCGCGGGCTGCCGACCGCGCTGACCCTGGCCTGCGCCGACCCGTCCGTGGGCGTGGCCTTGCAGGAACGGCTGTCCACGCAGACGCTCAGGCTTTACCGCACGACCGACACGGTGGGGGCGGAACTGGGCGGCGCACTGAAGAACGTGATGGCGATTGCGGCGGGCATCGTGATCGGCACGGGGCTGGGCGAAAGCGCGCGGGCGGCGCTGATCACGCGGGGCTTTGCCGAGATGCAGCGCTTTGCCCGCGTCTATGGCGCGGAGCCCGAAACGCTGGCAGGGCTGTCGGGCTTCGGCGATCTGGTGCTGACCTGCACCTCGGCGCAGTCGCGCAATTTCAGCTTTGGCGTGGCGCTGGGCAAGGGTCAATATTTCGACCCCGAGGTGACGGTCGAGGGCGCGGCCACCGCCCGCGCCGTTGCCGCCATCGCCACGGCGCGCGGCATCGACATGCCGGTGACCCAAAGCGTCGCCCATGTGATCGACGGCCGGCGCAGCATTTCCGAGGCGGTCAAGATCCTCTTGAGCCGCCCGCTGAAGGAGGAATGAGACATGCCGCTTTTCGCGCTGATCTGCCGGGACAGGCCCGGCCATCTGCAAACCCGCCTGGACAACCGCGCCGCCCATCTGGGCTATATCGAACAATCTGGCGTGGTAGCGCAGGCCGGGCCGTTCCTGGACGGCGCCGGGCAGATGTGCGGCTCGCTGGTGATCCTGGACGTGGCCGACCGCGCGGCGGCCGAGACCTGGGCGACGGGCGACCCTTACGCCAAGGCGGGGCTGTTCGACAGCGTCGTGATCGAGGAATGGAAACGGGTGATCGGCTGATGGCGTATTGGCTGTTCAAGTCCGAGCCCAACACCTGGAGCTGGGACGACCAGGTGGCCCGCGGCGATGCGGGCGAGGAATGGGACGGCGTGCGCAACTATCAGGCGCGCAACAACATGCGGGCGATGAGGCTGGGGGATCGGGGGTTCTTCTATCACTCGCTCAGCGAAAAGGCGGTGGTCGGCATCGTCGAGGTGATCGCCGAGGCCCATCCCGACAGCAAGGCCGGAGATCCGCGCTGGGAATGCGTGGACATCAAGGCGGTGCAGCCGCTGCCCCGGCCCGTGACGCTGGAGATGTGCAAGGCCGAGCCGCGGCTGGCGGGCATGGTGCTGGTCAACAACTCGCGCCTGTCGGTGCAGCCGGTGACGGACGAGGAATGGCGGATCGTTTGCGAGATGGGCGGGCTGTAGCGGGGCATTCCGCCAGCGGCACTCCGAAAAAAAATGGAGGGCTCCACCAGATGCGGAACCCTCCATCACCCCACGTGCACCCTGCGCACCACACGTGAACCTATCTGAGGGCCCCACCATACTGGAGGGCATGTTCGGACCATAACCCGGGCTGCCGCTCGGCGCAAAGGGCAAGTGCCCGCAATTTGAGACGACTGGGCAGGGAACGCGAAGGGCGCCCGCCGGGGACGCCCCCGATCCGTGCCGCGAAGGATCAGCCGTAGATCTGTTCCTTGCCGAAATGCTTGGTCAGCATGTAGTAGACCACCGCGCGATACTTGTTGCGCTCAGACTGGCCATAGGTCTCGATCACCGCGTTGATCGCCTCGGTCAGTTCGGGACCGTCGGGCAGGCCCAGCTTCTTGATGAGGAAATTGGTCCGAACCGTTTCGATCTCGCCCGGCTGGGTGGCGGCGACGGTCGCGGCGTCGGCATCGTAGATCGCGGGGCCGCAGCCGATGGTGACCTTTGTCAGCAAATCCATGTCCGGTTCGATCCCGCATTTGTTGCGCAGGTCGTCGGCATATCGTGCGATCAGCTCTTCGCGTTTTCCCATAAGAACTCCTCCCGTTGCAGAAATCCGTTCCTCACCATGAGCGGACCCTAGGCAAAAAGACCGATCAGGCAAAACGAAAACCTGCGCGCGGCCCTGCGATGTGGCGCTTTCACGCCTTGAGGCCGCCGCCACGGCGCTGTCATATCGGCGCCAGTCACGACGAGGAGGGAACGGGATGGCGTCCTATCTGAAGACCACGCCGACGCGGGAGGGATGGTTCGGGGACTATGGCGGCGCAATGCTGCCGCCGCCGCTGGAGCCGCATTTCAAGGAGATCCGCGACGCCTATGACCGGATTTCCAAGTCGGCCGAGTTCATCCGCGAGCTGCGCTATATCCGCAAGCATTTCCAGGGCCGACCGACGCCGGTCTCGCATCTGAAGAACCTGTCGGCGCTGTGCGGCGGCGCGCAGATCTATGCCAAGCGCGAGGATCTGAACCATACCGGCGCGCACAAGCTGAACCATTGCATGGCCGAGGGTTTGCTGGCGCGCTTCATGGGCAAGACCAAGCTGATGGCCGAAACCGGCGCGGGCCAGCATGGCGTGGCGCTGGCGACGGCGGCGGCCTATTTCGGCATGGAATGCGAAATCCACATGGGCGAGATCGACATCGCCAAGGAAGCGCCGAACGTCACCCGGATGAAGCTGCTGGGCGCGACGGTGGTGCCGGTGGGCTTTGGCGGGCGGTCGCTGAAGGAGGCGGTGGATTCGTGCTTCCAGAGCTATCTGGGGCAGGCCGACACGGCGCTGTTCGCCATCGGCTCGGTGGTGGGGCCGCATCCCTTTCCGATGATGGTCAGGAACTTCCAGCATGTGGTGGGCGTCGAGGCGCGCGAGCAGTTTCTGGAACTGACGGGCGAGCTGCCCGACATGGTGGCGGCCTGTGTCGGTGGGGGATCGAACGCGATGGGCCTGTTCTCGGGCTTCATCGACGACGACGTGGCGCTTTTCGGGGTCGAGCCACTGGGCACATCCTCGAAGCTGGGCGACCATGCCGCGACGATCACCTATGGCGAGGATGGCGATATCCACGGCTTTCGCACGATGGTCCTGAAGGATGCGGACGGCAACCCGGCGCCGGTGCATACGGTGGCCTCGGGGCTCGACTATCCGGGCGTGGGGCCGGAACATGCGCATCTGCATCGCACCGGGCGGGTCACCTATACGGCGGCCGACGACAAGGAGGCGCTGGCCGCCTTCTTCGCGCTGTCGCGGCACGAAGGCATCATCCCGGCGCTGGAAAGCGCGCATGCCGTGGCCTTTGCCATGCGCGAGGCGGAGAACCATCCGGGCAAGTCGATCCTGATCAACCTGTCGGGGCGGGGCGACAAGGATATCGACTATGTGACGCAGACCTACGGGTTCGGCGAGAACCTTTAGGCCGATCAGTCCCTGTTCCGGCTGAAAACGCCCGCCGAAACGAAACGCGCCGCCCGGTATCCCCGGACGGCGCAGCTGTCACGCGAAGGGACCGATCTCAGTAGCGGTAATGTTCCGGCTTGAACGGGCCTTCGGGGGTCACGCCGATATAGGCGGCCTGTTCGGGCGACAGCCGGGTCAGCTTGACGCCGATCCTGTCCAGATGCAGGCGGGCGACCTTTTCATCCAGATGCTTGGGCAGGATGTAGACGCCGGGCTGGTAGTCGTCGCCCTTGGTCCACAGTTCGATCTGCGCCAGAACCTGGTTGGTGAAGCTTGCGGACATCACGAAGGACGGGTGGCCGGTGGCGTTGCCGAGGTTCAGCAGGCGCCCCTCGGACAGAAGGATGATCCGCGCGCCCGAAGGCATCTCGATCATGTCCACCTGGTCCTTGATATTGGTCCATTTGTGGTTCTTCAGCGCGGCGACCTGAATCTCGTTGTCGAAATGGCCGATATTGCCGACGATCGCCATGTCCTTCATCTCGCGCATATGCTCGATGCGGATCACGTCCTTGTTGCCGGTGGTGGTGATGAAGATGTCGGCGGTGCCGATCACATCCTCCAGCAGCACGACCTCGAACCCGTCCATCGCGGCCTGAAGCGCGCAGATCGGGTCGACCTCGGTCACCTTGACGCGGGCACCGGCCCCGCGCAGCGAGGCGGCCGAGCCCTTGCCGACATCGCCATAGCCGCAGACGACGGCGACCTTGCCCGCCATCATCGTGTCGGTGGCCCGCCGGATGCCGTCCACGAGGCTTTCCTTGCAGCCATACTTGTTGTCGAATTTCGACTTGGTGACGCTGTCGTTCACGTTGATTGCCGGGAAGGGCAGCAGGCCCTTGGCGTGCAGCTCGTAAAGGCGGTGAACGCCGGTGGTCGTTTCCTCGGACACGCCGCGGATCGCCTCGCGCTGGCGGGTGAACCAGCCGGGGGTTTCGGCCAGACGCTTGCGGATCTGGGCGAACAACGCCTCTTCCTCTTCCGAGGTAGGCACGGCGATCAGGTCATCCTCGCCATTCTCGACACGCGCGCCGAGCAGGACGTAAAGCGTGGCATCGCCGCCATCGTCGAGGATCATGTTGGCGGTGCCCTCCGCGAACTGGAAGATCCTGTCGGTATAGGCCCAGTAATCGACCAGCGTTTCGCCCTTGATGGCGAAGACGGGCACGCCCGCCTCGGCGATGGCGGCCGCAGCGTGGTCCTGGGTCGAGAAGATGTTGCACGACGCCCAGCGCACATCGGCGCCCAGCGCCACCAGCGTCTCGATCAGGACCGCGGTCTGGATCGTCATGTGCAGGCTGCCCGCGATGCGCGCGCCTTTCAGCGGTTTCGTCTCGCCGAATTCGGCGCGCAGCGCCATCAGGCCCGGCATCTCGGTTTCGGCGATGTCCAGTTCCTTGCGACCGAACGCGGCCAGCGAAATGTCCTTGACGATGTAGTCCTGCGCCATTGCGCCAATCTCCTCGTGTGTCGAAGCTCAGGCGGCACATAGCACCGCGCGCCCGGGTCGACAATGCGCGCGCCCCGTGGCAATCGAACGACCGAAGGAGAGCGGAAATGAAGCAACCGCGCGCGTGGCAAAGGATGCTGTCGGGCAGGCGGCTGGACCTGCTGGACCCGACACCCGTGGATATCGAGATCGAGGACATCGCCCATGGGCTGGCCTTTGTTGCGCGCTGGAACGGGCAGACGCGGGGCGACTGGCCCTATTCAGTGGCCGAACATTCGCTGCTGGTCGAGGCGATCTTTACCCGGCTGATGCCCGAGGCGCCGGTGAAATGGCGGCTGGCGGCCTTGCTGCACGACGCGCCGGAATATGTGATCGGCGACATGATCTCGCCGGTGAAGGCCGCGGTCGGGCCAGCCTATGGCGAGCTCGACAAGCGGCTGGCGGCGGCGATCCATATCCGCTTCGGGCTGCCGGCCGAGGTGCCGAAGACGGTCAAGGCCCAGATCAAGAAGGCCGACCAGATGTCCGCCTGGCTGGAGGCGACGCAACTGGCCGGGTTCTCGGAGAAGGAGGCGGACCGCTTCTTCACCGCGCCGAAACCCGGGCTGGTCGCGGGGCTTTGCCTGCATCTGCGCCCGCCGGTCGAGGTGCGCGCGGCCTATACCGCGCGGCACGCGGAATTGCTGGCGCTGCTTTAGGCGCAGATCTGTCCGGCCGCGGCCCCGGCCTGTCGCCAGCCGACGAATTGTTCGCGGGTGAAGGTCAGGACAAGATCGCCCCAGGCCAGTTGCCGCTCGATCCCCTGCGGACAGCCGGTCAGTGGCACGGCGCGGGGCGGCCCCAATTCGCGGGAGAGCGGCGCGATCACGCCGTCGGGCGCACGGCCGAAATCGACGCGCAGGGGGCTGCCGGAAACGGCAAGACCCCCCGCATCGGGCAGGAACAGGGTCGAAACCCGGTCCTGCGGCGGGGCCGCGACGCAGCCCGCCAGCAGAAGGACAAGCGCAGCCGCGCCCGCCCTCACCTCGGGCTGCGCTTGGCGAGGATGCGTTGCAGCGTCCGGCGGTGCATGTTCAGCCGCCGCGCGGTTTCCGACACGTTGCGGTCGCATTGCTCGTAGACGCGCTGGATATGCTCCCACCGCACGCGATCGGCCGACATCGGGTTCTCGGGCGGGGGCGGAAGCGCCTCGCCATCCGACAGCAGCGCGGCGGTGACGTCATTGGCGTCAGCCGGCTTGGACAGGTAATCCGTGGCCCCGATCTTGACCGCGGCCACGGCGGTCGCGATGGCGCCATAGCCGGTCAGCACCACGATCTTGGCATCGGGACGCTTTTCGCGCAGCACCTCGACCACGTCGAGCCCGTTGCCATCCTCAAGCCGCAGATCGACCACCGCATAGGCCGGGGGGCGGGCGGTCGCGATGGCCTTGCCGGCCGCCACGGAATCCGCGGTTTCCGTCTGGAATCCGCGCTTTTCCATCGCCTTGGCAAGACGGCGCAGGAACGGTTCGTCATCGTCCACGATAAGCAGGGTCGGATCGGGGCCGAGATCCTTCAGTTCGCCGTCGGCCATGGGGGCAACCTCCTGATGGGGCCAGACATTTTTTTCCTTGTAGGACGTTAACGCGGATGGGTCAATTTCACTCGGAACGAATCGGCAAAGCAGGCAACCCGGTCCGCCATTTCCTCGGGCGTCATGTCGCGGCCGAAGACCTCGACCACACCAAGGTCCGGAAAGGCGAGGTAGGTAAAGGTGGAATGGTCGATCAGGTAATAGGGGTCTTCCATGTCCTGCACGCTGTAGAAGGTGCGATAGGCGCGGCTGGCGGCGCGCACCTGTTCGGGCGTGCCGGTCAGGCCAAGCATGCGGGGGTGCATGTAGCCGGTGAACTCGGCCAGCAATTCGGGCGTGTCGCGCCCGGGATCGATCGAGATGAAGACCGGCAGAACCTGATAGCCCCGCGCGTCCAGCAGATGCACGGCCTCGGCGTTGCGGGCATTGTCCAGCGGGCAGACATCGGGGCAGAAGCTGTAGCCGAAATAGATCAGCGTCGGCCCGGTGATCACGTCGCGGTCGGTCACGGTGGCGCCGGTTTCGTCGATCAGGGTGAACGGACCGCCCAATTGCGCCGGATCGCCGCCGATCCGACCGCTGCGGCACTGGGCGAACCGGTCGTCACCCGGGCCCATCTGCAAGAGATAAAGCCCGCCGCCGACAAGAGCGGCAAGCATCAACACGATCCCGGCTAGGGCTGTGCGGTTCATGGCCTGGCTCCCCGGAGGCTTCATCTCACATTGATCGGCCTTCCGGCGCGGATTAACAAGGGCGAAGCCCGCAACAGGATCCGTCATGCCCGAGCCCGTTCCCGCCCCCGGCCTCGTGCCGCCCGCCGAGCGCAGCAACTGGATCCGTCTCAGGACGCTGATCCTGCTGCGCTGGGCCGCGATCGCGGGGCAGGTGATCGCGATCGTGGTCGCCGAGGTCTATTTCCAGATCCAGCTCGACCTGGGGCTGTGCCTGCTGGTGGTGGGAACCGCGGTGCTGGCGAATATCATCGCGGTGGCCGTCTTCCCCGAGAACCGGCGCCTGTCGGAAACCGAAACGATGCTGACGCTGCTGTTCGACATCGTCCAGCTTGCGGCGCTGCTTTACCTGACGGGCGGGTTGAACAACCCGTTTGCACTGCTGATCCTGACGCCGGTCACGATCTCGGCCACCGCGCTCAGCCAGCGGTCGACCCTGTTCCTGGCGCATGTGGCCTTTGCGCTGCTCACGCTGCTGGCGTTCTACCACATGCCGCTGGTGACGGCCGACGGCGCGGTGCAGAGCCTGCCGCCGATCTTCCTGTTCGGGTTCTGGGCGGCGCTGGTGATCGGGATCTCGTTCCTGGGGCTTTATGCCGAGCGGGTGATCTCGGAGATGAACAAGATGTCGGACGCGCTTCTGGCGACGCAGATGGCGCTGGCGCGGGAACAGAAGCTGACGGATCTGGGCGGCGTGGTGGCGGCGGCGGCGCATGAGCTGGGCACGCCGCTGGCCACGATCAAGCTGGTCAGTTCCGAGATGATCGACGAGCTTTCCGACCGGCCCGACCTGCGCGAGGACATGGAGCTGATCCGCGATCAGGCCGACCGCTGCCGCGACATCATGCGCTCGATGGGCCGGGCTGGAAAGGACGACCTGCACATGCGCACCGCGCCGCTGGAGGCCATCGTCGATGAGGCCGCCGAGCCGCATGTGAACCGCGGCAAGGACTTGATCTTCCGCTCCGAGCCGATCCATGGCGGGGCGCCGCGCATGCCCGTTGTCTATCGTCGGCCCGAGATCATCCACGGGCTGCGAAACCTGATCCAGAACGCCGTCGATTTCGCCGATACGCGGGTCTGGGTGCTGGCGCAATGGACGCCCGCCGAAATCACCATCCGCATCATGGATGACGGGCCGGGCTATCCGCCGCATCTTCTGGGCCGGATCGGCGATCCCTTCGTGCGCCAGCGCAAGAACCCGCTGCAACAGAAGAAGCGGCCGGAATACGAGGGGATGGGCCTTGGCCTGTTCATCGCCAAGACGCTTCTGGAACGCTCGGGCGCGCAGGTGATATTTGCCAACGGGTCCGATCCGTTCCTGACGGATGCCGACCGGACCGAACAGCGCGGCGCGGTGGTCGAGGTACAGTGGCCGATCTCGGCCATCGGCGTCAGCGCGGAATCCCAACTGGCGGCGCTGGGCGAGAACCTGCCCATCGAAGCATGAACATACGCGGCCATCGCAACGATCAGGACTGCCAAGACGGTGCATTAAGACGACGTTAACCCTTCTGGCGAAAACATGACCCTTGAGCGACAGGCTGTGGGGCAGGATATGACGTTCGACTGGGTGTTCGCGCTGATCATGGGGGTGACGTCGTTGACCACGGCGGCCTTGGCGCTGCTCGTGCTGCCACTCGTGCCGCGTCTGGGTCGGCCAAAACGAACGGCGCGTGCCGAAACGAATATCGTCTTCCTGTTCGAAGGCGATCATCTCGTCGATGCCACGCCCGAGGCCCGGCGCTTTCTGGAGAACGGCCCCTCGGGGCTGTCTGACTGGCATCGGCTTTGCGCACTTGTCGGACCGAGGTTTCCTGGTTTCCGGGATCGGATGGCCCGGCTTGACAGCGAGGGCTGCGCACTGATGACCGAGGCGAGCGGCCCGGCGCAACTGACTGCGACCTGGCTGGACGGCGTGGCCCGTCTGGCACTGCACCTGCCCGAGGCTTTGCAGGACGCGCCCGACCTGCAAAGCCTGGCCGCGATGACCGCGGAACTCACGACCCTGCGCGATGTCGTCGAGGCGATGCCCACCCCGGCCTGGCAGGAGGACGAGCAGGGCGCGGTTGCCTGGGCCAACAGCGCCTATCTGGCGATGGTCCGCCAGCGCCAGAGCGAGGAATCACAGCCAAGCTGGCCGCTGCCTGCGCTTTTCTCGCCCCCCGAAACGGGCGGGCAGGCGCCTCATCGCGAAGTCATCCAGACGGGCGACGGCAGCGAACGCTGGTTCGATTGCGTCTCGGTCATGGCCGATGGCGCGCGGCTTCGCTTTGCCCTGCCCGCCGACGCCGCCGTCCGCGCCGAAACCGCGCTGCGCAATTTCGTCCAGACCCTGACCAAGACCTTCGCCGAATTGCCGATCGGACTGGCGGTGTTCAACCGGGCGCGCGAACTGGTGCTGTTCAATCCGGCGATGCTGGATCTGTTTCACTTCGAGCCCGAGTTCCTGACGGCGCGGCCGACGCTGATCGCGGTGCTTGACCGGCTGCGCGAGACCCGGATGATGCCCGAGCCCAAGGATTACCGCACCTGGCGGGAACAGATCATGCGGCTGGAGCGCGACGCGCAGGACGGCGTCTATTCCGACACCTGGACCCTGCCCTCCGGTCAGGTCTATCGGGTGACCGGGCGACCGCACCCGGATGGTGCAGTGGCCTTCCTGTTCGAGGATATCAGCGCCGAGATGTCCTTGACCCGGCGGTTCCGGTGCGAGATCGAGACCGGGCAGGCCGTGATCGACAGCCTGGACGAGGCCATCGCGGTCTTCTCGGGGGCAGGTGTCCTGACGATGTCGAACGCTGAATATGCCGCGCTCTGGGGCCAGGATCCGATGCTGGTGATGGGGACCACGGACATCGCCGGGGCAACGGCGGTCTGGCAGAAGAACTGCGTTCCCGGAGATATCGGCACCGCCGTCGAACTCTCCCGCATGATCCGGCAGCGAAAGCCCTGGGCGGGCAGCATGGTACATTGCGACGGGCGCCGACTGGCCTGCAGGGTGCGGCCGGTCGGTGGCGGGGCCGTTCTGGTCGGCTTTCGGGCCGACTGCCAGGCCCGCGACGAAGAGCCCGCAGTTTCGCGCGCGGTGGGCTGATCCGGCCTTGCGGGTCGCGGCACGGGGCGTAAGACTGCGCTCATGCCGCACCTCCCTTCCTCCCTTGAAATCCACCTGACGCTCGCCTCCGAGGCCGGGATGCGGGCCTTTGCGGACCGGATGGCCGGGTTGCTGCGCGCGGGCGACACGATCCTGCTGGAGGGCTCGATCGGCGCGGGCAAGACGGCGTTTTCCCGGGCGCTGATCGGCGCGCTGCGTGCCCGCGCGGGCCTGCCGCCCGAGGACGTGCCCTCGCCGACCTTCACGCTGGTTCAGGTCTATCAGGCCGGGCCGATCGAAATCTGGCATGCCGATCTGTACCGCCTGTCCCATCCCGACGAGGTGGTCGAACTGGGCCTCGACGAGGCGTTCGGCACCGCGCTTTGCATTGTCGAATGGCCGGACCGGCTGGGCGATCTTGCGCCGGCGGGGGCGTTGCGGCTGCGCCTTGCGCAGGGCGCGGACGAGGAGAGTCGCGAGGCGGTTCTTTCCTTCTCCGATCCCGCATGGTCGGACCGGCTGGATGCCGCCCTTGCCGAGATCGCCTTCGATGCCTGAGCGTTCCGACGTGATCGCCGCGTTCCTGTCGGGCGCAGGCTGGGACGGGGCAGCGCGCCGTCCGCTGGCGGGTGATGCCTCAAACCGGCGCTATGAACGGCTGACCGACGGGCTGCGAACCGCCGTGCTGATGGATGCGCCCGCCGAGCGGGGCGAGGATGTGCGCCCCTTCCTCGCCATCGCGCGGCATCTGTCCGGCTTGGGCCTATCCGCGCCAACGATCCTGGCAGCCGATCCGGGCGCAGGCCTGTTGCTGCTGGAGGATCTGGGCGACGATCTTTTCGCCCGCGTCGCTGTCCGTGATCCGGCGCAGGAAGAAACGCTTTATGCCGCCGCGGTCGATCTGCTGGCCGAGATGCACCGCACGCCGCCCCCTTCGGGCCTTGGCGCCTATGATGCGGCGACGATGGCGCGGCTCGCCTGCCTGCCCTTCGAGTGGTATCTGCCGGGCATCGACGCCCCCGCCCCCGATGGTTCGTCAGAGGCGTTTCGGGCCGAAATAGAGACGATGTTGGCCGAACATGCGCCGCCCTCCGTGCTTATCCTGCGCGACTATCACGCCGAGAACCTGATCTGGCTGCCCGCGCGGCAGGGGGTTGCGCGGGTCGGTCTTCTGGATTTCCAGGACGCACTGTGCGGGCACCCGGCCTATGATCTGGTCTCGCTGCTGGAGGATGCGCGGCGCGATGTCGATCCGGCGCTGCAATCGCGGATGCGGGCGCGCTATGTCGCGGCGACCGGCACGGCACCCGACGCCTTCGAGCGCGCCTATGCCCTGCTGGGCGCGCAGCGCAACCTGCGCATCCTCGGCGTCTTTGCCCGGCTCTGCCTGCGCGATGGCAAGCCCGGCTATCTGCCCCTGCTGCCGCGGGTCTGGGGGCACCTGATGTGCGACCTGTCCCATCCCGACCTTGCCCCCTTGCGCGCGCAGGTGCTGGACCTGATCCCGTCGCCCGAGCCCGACCGCCTTGACCGGATCGCCCGAAAATGCCCGATGCGCTGATGCTGTTCGCCGCCGGGTTCGGCACGCGCATGGGCGCGCTGACCGCCGACCGGCCGAAACCCCTGATCGCGGTCGCGGGCCGCGCGCTGATCGACCATGCGCTGGATCTGGCAACGGATGCCGGGATCGCCCGGATCGTCGTCAACACCCATTACCGGGCCGAGCAGCTTCACGCGCATCTGTCGGGCCGCGGCGTCGCGATCTCGCACGAGGCGGGCGCGATCCTCGACACCGGCGGCGGGCTGCGCAAGGCGCTGCCGCTTCTGGGCGCGGACACCGTCTTCACGCTGAACAGTGACGCGATCTGGACCGGGCCGAACCCGCTGCGTCGGCTGGCCGACGCATGGGATCCGGACCGCATGGACGCGCTCTTGCTGCTGGTCGCGGCCGACGCGGCGCGCGGCTATCGCGGCACGGGCGATTTCGCGCTGGACGCCGAAGGCCGGGTCAGCCGCGCGGGACCATCGGTCTATACCGGGGCGCAGATCGTCCGGACGGATCTGTTGGGCGACATCGCCGAGGAGACATTCTCGCTCAACCGCGTCTGGGACCGCGCGATTGCCGCGGGGCGGCTGTTCGGCGTCCTGCATGCGGGCGGCTGGTGCGATGTCGGCCATCCGGGCGGCATCGCCGAAGCAGAAGCAATGCTGGCCGGGGCGCACGATGGCTGACAACGGACCCAGCCTGTTCGGCCTGCCGCCGGGCGCCGATTTCCCGGCCGCGTTTCTGGCCGGGCTTGAGAACCGGATGGCCGATGCCCCGCCCGATGCCTGGGCGCGGATGGAAATCTGGGTGAACACCCAACGCATGCGGCGGCGCTTGCAGGATCTGCTGGCCGCCAGCCCCCCGCGGCTTTGGCCCCGCATTCGGCTGGTGGCCGAACTGGGCAGCCATCCGGTGCTGGCCGAGCTGCCCGCGCCCCCCTCGCCGCTGCGCCGCAAGCTGGAACTTGCGACGCTTGTGGGCAAACTTCTGGAAATCGAACCGGAACTCGCGCCGCGCAGTTCGATCTTCGACCTTGCCGACAACCTGGCGCGGCTGATGGACGAGATGCTGGCCGAGGGCGTGGATCCGCAGGCGCTGGACCGTCTCGACATGGGCGATCTGTCGGCGCATTGGGCACGCTCGCGGCGGTTTCTGGGTCTGGTCGATGCCTATCTCGGCCCCGACCCGACGGCGCGCGGCAATGACGGCGCCCGTCAACGGATGGCGGCGCAACGGCTGGCCGCGCGGTGGCGGACCGATCCGCCCGGGCATCCGGTGATCGTTGCGGGCAGCACGGGGTCGCGGGGCGCGACGGCGCTGTTCATGGCGGCGGTTGCGCGGCTGCCGCAGGGGGCGGTGGTCCTGCCGGGTTTCGATTTCGACATGCCGGGCGCGACCTGGGCCAGCCTCGACGAGGCGCTGGCGGCAGAGGATCATCCGCAATACCGGTTCCGCCGCCTGCTCGACGGGTTGGAGATGGACGCGGCGGCGGTGCAGCCCTGGCATGCCGATGCCCCCCCGCCATGCCCGGCGCGCAACCGGCTGGTCTCGCTCTCGCTGCGGCCTGCGCCGGTGACGGATCAATGGATGGACGAGGGTCCGCGCCTCGCGGATCTGGACGAGGCCACCGCCCGCATGGCCCTGATCGAGGCACCCTCGCCGCGGGCCGAGGCGCTGGCCGTCGCCTTGCGGCTGCGCGAGGCGGCCGAGGCCGGACGAACCGCGGCGCTCATCACCCCGAACCGCACCCTGACCCGGCAGGTCGCCGCCGCGCTGGACCGCTGGGGCGTCCTGCCCGACGACAGCGGGGGGATGCCGCTGCCGCTGTCGCCGCCGGGCCGGTTCCTGCGGCAGGTGGCGGCGCTGTTCGGCCAGCGGCTGACGGTGGCGGGACTGCTGGCGCTGCTCAAGCATCCGCTGACCGCCTCGGGCCTGGGGCAGCGGGCGCAGCATCTGCTTTGGACGCGCGAGCTTGAGCTGCATCTGCGCCGTAACGGCCCGGCCTTTCCCGATGGCGCGGCGCTGGGCGACTGGGCGGGCAAGGGGCGTGCGGATGGTCGGGTGGCCTGGGCCGCATGGCTGGGCGCGGCGCTTGACGGGCTGGATCGGGCCGGAACAGAGCCTTTATCGGCCCATGTCGCGCGTCATCTGGCATTGGCCGAGGCACTGGCCGGCGGACATGACGGCACCAACAGCGGCGCGCTTTGGGCCGAGGCTGCGGGCGAGGTCGCGCTTGCCGCGTGCGATGCCCTGCGGGCCGAAGCCGACGCCGGGGGCGAGATGTCGCCCGCCGATTACGCCGCCCTGTTCGACGCCATCCTGCGCGAGCACGAGGTCCGCTCGGCCCCCGAACCGCATCCCGGCATCATGATCTGGGGCACGCTCGAAGCCCGCGTTCAGGGGGCCGATCTGGTGATCCTGGCCGGGCTGAACGAAGGCTCCTGGCCCGAGACGCCCGCGCCCGATCCCTGGCTCAATCGCCAGATGCGCGCCCAGCTTGGCCTGTTGCTGCCCGAGCGGCGGATCGGGCTGGCCGCGCATGATTACCAGCAGGCGATCTGTGCCCCCGAAATCGTGCTGAGCCGCGCGATCCGCGATGCCGAGGCACAGACCGTTCCCGCACGCTGGCTTAACCGGCTGACCAACCTGCTGGACGGGCTGAAGGTCACCGGCGGACCCGAGGCGCTGAAGGCGATGCGGGCCCGCGGCGAAGAATGGCTGCGCCTTGCCGATGCACTGGAACGGCCCGCCGCGCCCATCCCGGCCGCCCCGCGCCCCTCGCCCCGGCCGCCTGTCGCCGATCGGCCCGCGCAATTGTCGGTGACAGCCGTCGAGCGGTTGATCCGCGACCCCTACGCCGTCTATGCCCGCCATATCCTGCGGCTGAAACCGCTCGACCCGCTGATCCACCAGGCCGACGCGCCCCTGCGCGGCACGGTTCTGCACAAGGTTCTGGAACGCTTCCTGGCCGAGCCGCTTGACCCCGATCCGACCCAGGCCGAGGCGCGCCTGATGGCGTTGGCCGATGCCGTTCTGGCCGAGGATGCGCCCTGGCCCGCGGCGCGGGCGCTGTGGCGGGCGCGGTTGGGGCGCGTCGCGGCCGGGTTCGTGCGGGACGAGGCCAAACGGCAAGCCGCGGCGCAGTGCATCGCCCGCGAGCGTTCCGGGGCGGTGACGTTGCCCGACGGGTTCCGGCTGACCGCGAATGCCGACCGGATCGACCTGCGCGATGACGGGCGGTTGGTGATCTACGATTACAAGACCGGCACGCCGCCAAGCCAGAAGGCGATGGAAGTCTTCGACAAGCAGTTGCTGCTGGAAGCCTGCATCGCCGAACGCGGCGGGTTCGAGGGCATCGCCGCCGCCCCCGTGCATGAGGTCAGCTATCTGGGCCTCGGCAACCCGCCGAAAACCGTGACGAACCCGCTTGAAAACGGGCTGGTCGCTCGCACCTGGGCCGAGCTTGGGCGGCTGATCGCGCATTATGCGCGGCCCGAACAGGGATACACCGCCCGCAGCCGGTTGCAGAAGCGGACGGATCGGACCGATTACGACCTGCTGTCGCGCTTCGGCGAATGGGACGAGACCGACGCCCCCCTCGCGATGGAGGTCGGCGGATGAGGCGCCATGATGCGACCGAGCGGCAGGTTCAGGCGGCGGATCCGGCGAACTCGACCTGGCTGGGGGCGAATGCAGGCTCTGGCAAGACGCGGGTGCTGACCGACCGGGTGGCGCGGCTCTTGCTGAACCGGGTGCCGCCGCAGCGCATCCTGTGCCTGACCTATACCAAGGCCGCCGCCAGCGAGATGCAGAACCGGCTGTTCGAACGGCTGGGCGGCTGGGCGATGCTGGGCGATGCCGATCTGCGCCACGCGCTGCACGAACTTGGCGTGGACGGCCCGATAGAGGCCGCACTGCTGCGCGAGGCGCGGCGGCTTTTCGCGCGCGCGATCGAGACGCCCGGTGGCCTGAAGATCCAGACCATCCATTCCTTCTGCGCGTCCCTCTTGCGGCGGTTCCCGCTGGAGGCGGGCGTCTCGCCGCAATTCGCCGAGATGGACGACCGCGCGGCGCGGCGTCTGCGGGCCGAGATCGTCGAGGAGATGGCCGAGGGGCCGGAGGCGGCGGTCTTTGCCGGGCTAGCGCGGTTCCACACCGACGAAGACCTAGACGCCCTGACCGCCGAGATCGCGGGACAGCGCGACCGCTTTTCCGGGGCGGGGGATGCGGATGCGATCTGGCGGCTGTTCGGGCTGGCGCCGGGGTTCGATGCGGCGGCCTTGATGGCGCAGGTCCTGACGGGGACCGAGGCCGATCTGATGGCATCGCTGCTGCCCGCCCTGCGTGGGGGAAGCTCGAGCGATCAGAAGGATGCGGTGCGCCTTGCCGCGCTGGACCTGACCCGGCGCGATCCGACGCTTCTGGCGGGGCTTGAGGCGGTCTTCCTGACCGGCTCGGGCGCCAAGCAGCCGTTTTCGGCCAAGATCGGGGCCTTTCCCACCAAGGCGACGCAGGCCGCCCTTGGCCCCGCGCTGGACGATCTGCACGCGCTGATGGCCAGGGTAGAGGCCGCGCGCCCGCACCGCGTCGCACTGGCCGCCGCCGAACGGACGCTGGCGCTGCACCGCTTTGCCGCCGCGTTCCTGCCGCGCTATGCCCAGCGCAAACAGGCCCATGGCTGGCTCGATTTCGACGACCTGATCCTGAAGGCGCGCGCGCTGCTGACCGATCCGGGTGTTGCGCAATGGGTGCTGTTCCGGCTAGATGGCGGGCTGGACCACATCCTGGTGGACGAGGCGCAGGACACCAGCCCCGCGCAATGGGCAGTGATCGAGTTGCTGGCGCAGGAGTTCACCGCCGGGCGCGGCGCGCGCGAAGGGGTCGAGCGGACGATATTCGTCGTCGGCGACAAGAAACAGTCGATCTATTCCTTCCAGGGCGCCGATCCGGGCGGGTTCGACCGGATGAAGGCCGCCTTTGGCGAGCGGTTGCGCGGGATCGACCGCGCGCTGGTCGATCTGACGCTGGACTATTCGTTCCGGTCCTCGCCCGCGATCCTGAACGTGGTCGATCTGACCTTTCCCGAAGGCGCGCGGCAGGGGCTGGACCGGGACATGCTGCACCGGGCGTTCCATGCCGATCTGCCGGGGCGCGTCGATCTCTGGCCGGTGGTCGAGGACAGCGAAAAGCCCGAGGCGGGCGACTGGGCAGAGCCGGTCGACATGCTGGCCGAGGAGCATCACACGGTCCGGCTGGCCCGGCAGGTGGCGGGCGCGATCCGGGGGATGATCGACCGGGGCGAGACGATTGCGGTCAAGGAGCAGGGCGGCTTCAGGCGGCGCAAGCTGCGCGAGGGGGATTTTCTGATCCTGGTGCAGCGGCGGTCGGACCTGTTCCACGAGATCATCCGCGCCTGCAAGGCCGAGGGGCTGGATGTGGCGGGCGCCGACCGGCTGAAGATCGGCGGCGAACTGGCGGTGCGCGATCTGACCGCGTTGCTGTCCTTTCTCGCGCTGCCCGAGGACGACCTGTCGCTGGCCTGCGCGCTGCGCTCGCCGCTGTTCGGCTGGGACGAGGCAGCACTTTACCGGCTGGCCGCGGGGCGAGGCCATGCCTGGCTGTGGCAGGCGCTTCGCGATGCGGATTGGGCCGGAACAGAGACGAAATCCATCCTGACCGCGTTGCGCGACGAGGCCGATTTCCTGCGGCCCTACGAATTGCTGGAACGCATCCTGACCCGCCATGACGGCCGCCGCCGCCTGATCGCCCGACTGGGCGACGAGGCCGAGGACGGGATCGACGCGCTGCTCGCGCAGGCGCTGGCCTATGAGCGGACCGAGGTACCCTCGCTGACCGGGTTCCTGGGCTGGCTTGAAAGCGACGAGGTCGAGATCAAGCGCCAGCTCGATTCCGCGGGAAACCGGCTGCGGGTGATGACCGTGCATGGCGCCAAGGGGCTTGAGGCGCCGGTGGTGATCCTGCCCGATACGGCAGCCCGGCAAGTGCGCATCCAAGACCAGCTATACCTGCTGGAAAATGGCAGCATCGCCTGGAAGACGCCCGCCGAGGACCGCCCGCCCGCGCTGGCCGCGGCGCATGAGGCGCGGGTGCGGCGCGAGGAGGAGGAACGCGCCCGGCTGCTTTACGTCGCGATGACGCGGGCCGAGCAATGGCTGATCGTCGCCGCGGCGGGCAAGCTGACCAAGGAAGGCAGCGATTGGTACAGCCGGATCGCGGCGGGGCTGGACCGCGCGGGGCCAGTGACCTGGGATTTCGGCTTTGCGACCGGGCAGCGCTACGAGCTGGGCGATTGGGGCGGCGCCGCGGCGGACGAGCGCCCGGCACCGGCGCCGGCCCTGGCGCTGCCCGATTGGACGCAGCGCGAGGCCGTGCGCCCGCCGCGCCCGGCGCAGCCGCTCTCGCCGTCTGATCTGGGCGGGGCCAAGGTGATGCCGGGCGAGGCTGGCGGGCTGGCGGCCGAGGCGGCGATGGCGCGGGGCACATGGCTGCACCTGCTGCTGGAACACCTGCCCGATGGCCCGCCTGCCAACCGCCCGGCGCTTGCCCGCGCGCTGCTGTCCCGCTGCGATCCACCCGCCCCCGAGGCCGGGATCGACAGCCAGCGCGCCGAAGCCGAGGCGCTGCTGGCCGATCCGCGGCTCGCTCCCGTCTTTGCCCCCGGCACGCTGGCCGAGGTGCCGTTTTCCGCCGACCTGAACGGCCGCCCCCTGCGCGGCACCATCGACCGGCTGATCGTCGGAGCCGATCACGTTTGCGCGGTCGATTTCAAGACCAACGCCCTGATCCCCGACCGGCCCGAGGATGCGCCCGAGGGGCTTTTGCGGCAGATGGGCGCCTATGGTCATGCTCTGGCAGCGATCCATCCCGGCAAACGGATCGAAACTGCGATCCTGTGGACGCGCACGGGGCTGCTGATGCCCATCCCCGAGGCCCTGGGCAAGGCGGCGCTTGCCCGCGCGGCCCTGCCTTGACGGCCCATCCCCCGCTTCTTACTGTCCCGCAACGATCGCAGGTTCCAAGGAGAGACCCGATGCCGACCCATGCCGTCACCGACGATACCTTCGATACCGAGGTGCGCAATTCCGACATCCCCGTGGTTGTGGATTTCTGGGCGGAATGGTGCGGGCCCTGCAAGCAGATCGGCCCGGCGCTGGAAGAACTGGCGGACGAGTACGAGGGCAAGGTCAAGATCGTCAAGGTGAACGTGGACGACAACCCAAACACCCCCGCCCAGATGGGCGTGCGCGGCATCCCGGCGCTGTTCCTGTTCAAGGACGGGCAAATCGTCTCCAACAAGATCGGCGCCGCGCCCAAGGCCGCGCTGAAAGGCTGGATTGAAGAGTCGGTCTGAGCCGACACGCCGGGGACTGAGACAATGGGGCGCTGCGGCGCCCCTTTCTGTTGCGCGCCTTGTGGGGCAGCATCGGGCACATATATGCGCCGAAGCGCAAGGCACGGAGGGCGCCCATGGCAAGAGACGAGTTTCCCGGCTGGCACGGCACGACGATCATCGGCGTCAAGCGCGGCGGGCAGGTGGTCATCGCGGGCGATGGGCAGGTGAGCCTGGGTCAGACCGTCATCAAGGGCACCGCGCGCAAGGTGCGCAGGCTGTCCCCCGGCGGCTATGACGTTGTGGCGGGCTTTGCCGGATCCACCGCGGATGCCTTTACCCTGCTGGAACGGCTGGAAACCAAGCTGGAAGCGACGCCGGGCCAGTTGCAGCGCGCGGCGGTGGAACTGGCCAAGGACTGGCGCACCGACAAGTACCTGCAAAAGCTGGAAGCCATGCTGATCGTCAGCGACGGGGCCGAGTTGTATGTCATCACCGGCGCGGGCGATGTCCTGTCACCCGAACATGACGTGGCGGCCATCGGCTCGGGCGGGAATTACGCGCTGGCCGCTGCCCGCGGGCTGATCGAGAACACCGAGCTTTCGGCCGAAGAGGTCGCCCGCAAGGCCATGGCGATCGCGGCCGATATCTGCGTCTACACGAATGGCAACCTGACGGTGGAGACGATTTCGAAATGACCGACCTGACCCCCCGCGAGATCGTCTCGGAACTGGATCGCTTCATCATCGGGCAGAACGACGCCAAGCGCGCCGTGGCCGTCGCGCTGCGCAATCGCTGGCGGCGCAAGCAATTGGCCGACGACCTGCGCGAAGAAGTCTACCCCAAGAACATCCTGATGATCGGCCCCACCGGCGTCGGCAAGACCGAGATCTCGCGCCGCCTTGCCCGGCTGGCCCGCGCGCCCTTCATCAAGGTCGAGGCGACCAAGTTCACCGAGGTCGGCTATGTCGGGCGCGACGTGGAACAGATCATCCGCGATCTGGTGGACAGCGCGATCGCCCAGACCCGCGACTGGATGCGCGACGAGGTCAAGGCCGCGGCGCATCTGGCCGCGGAGGAACGGGTGATCGAGGCCATCGCCGGGACGGACGCCCGCGAACAGACGCGTGAGATGTTTCGCGGCAAGCTGAAACGCGGCGAGCTGGACGAGACGATGATCGAGCTTGAGGTGGCGGACACCTCGAACCCGCTGCCGATGATGGAGATCCCCGGAATGCCACCCGGCCAGGGCGGCGGGATGATGTCGCTGGGCGATCTGTTCGGCAAGGCGTTCGGCGGGCGCAGGGTGCGGCGCAGGATGACGGTGCGCGACAGCTACGAGATCCTGATCTCGGAAGAGGCCGACAAGCTTCTGGATGACGAGACGGTGACGCGCACGGCGCTGGAGGCGGTGCAGGAAAACGGCATCGTGTTCCTGGACGAGATCGACAAGGTCTGCGCGCGCTCCGACACGCGCGGCGCCGATGTCAGCCGCGAGGGGGTGCAGCGCGACCTGCTGCCGCTGATCGAGGGCACGACGGTTTCCACCAAGCACGGCCCGGTCAAGACCGACCATATCCTGTTCATCGCCTCGGGCGCCTTCCACATCGCCAAGCCGTCCGACCTGTTGCCCGAATTGCAGGGCCGGTTGCCGATCCGGGTCGAGCTGCGCGCGCTGACCGAGGCCGATTTCGTCCGCATCCTGACCGAAACCGAAAACGCGCTGACCCGGCAATACGCGGCCCTGATGGAGACCGAGAAGGTCAATGTCACCTTCACCGAGGATGGCATCGCGGCGCTGGCGCGGATCGCGGCCGAGGTGAATGAAAGCGTCGAGAATATCGGCGCGCGGCGGCTTTACACGGTGATGGAGCGGGTGTTCGAGGAACTGAGCTTCACCGCCCCCGATCGCGGCGGCGAGGCGGTTGAAGTGAATGCCGATTTCGTCGAGAAGAATCTCGGGGCGCTGACACGGTCGGCCGATGTGACGCGCTACATTCTCTGATCCCGGCCGCTGGGGCTGCCCGTGCTGCGACAGATCGCCATGCTCCTGTGCCTTGTCGCGCTGGCGGGCTGTGCGGCACGCGGTATGGTGGCCATGGCGCCCGAAGCGACACCCGGGACGGTCGAGCGGATCGTCTATGTCGGCACGACGCGCATGGCGGATGCCGGGCGGCTGTTCGCAAATACCCGGTCCGAAGAGCTCGACTTTGACGCGTTCACGGTTTCCATCCCTCCGAACCGGGCACCGGGCGAGATAGCCTATCCCAAGGGCCAGCCCGATCCAGGGCGCCAGTTCCTGATGCGTTCGGCCCGATTGTTCGATCACCCCTCCGCTTTCACCGCGGCACTGGCCCGCGATATCGCCGCACGGCCCAGGGGAAAGCGGGCGGCGGTCGTTTTCGTCCATGGGTTCAACACGAATTTCGCCGAAGGTCTCTATCGCTCGGCGCAGCTGGCCCATGATTTCGGGATCGAGGGGGTCGCGGTGCATTATTCCTGGCCCAGCGCCGCCAGCCCCTTCGGCTATGCCCATGACCGCGACAGCGCGCTGTTCGCGCGCAGGGGGTTCGCCGAATTGCTGGAGGCGCTGATCGCGGCCCGCCCCGACGAGTTGCTGATCGTTGCCCATTCGATGGGCGGCCTGCTGACGATGGAGACCCTGCGCCACATGGCGCTGGCCAACCCCGGGCGCGTCGCACGCGAGATCGACGGGCTGATCCTGCTCTCGCCGGATATCGACGTGGACGTGTTCCGCGCGCAGGTCCGCGATATCGACGCGATGCCGCAAAGCGTGGTCGTCTTCACCTCGCAACGCGACCGGGCTCTGTCATTGTCTGCCCGGCTGTCGGGCCAACGAGACCGGCTGGGCAATATCCGGAATGTCGCCGACGTGGCCGATCTGAATGTCACGGTGTTGGACGTGACCGGGTTCTCGACCGGGATGGGCCATTTCACGGCCGGCACCTCGCCCGACCTGTTCCGGTTGCTGCGCGACGTGCCGACGCTGCAACAGGCGTTCGACTCGGGCGCGGCCGGGCGGCCGGGGTTGTTGCCGGGCACGGTCATCACCGTGCAGAACGCAACCGCGGTCATCCTGTCGCCTCTGACCGCGCTGGCCCGGCAATGACGGCTCAGCGGGGGCGGCGCAGATAGACGTAAACCGCCCCATCGCCGCCATGACGCCGATGCGCCTGCGCGACCTGCAGCACCGCGGCGGCCAGCGGCGGCTGGTGCAGCCAGTGCGGAACCTGCCGCCTGAGCACACCGCGACGCTCGGGGATCGGACCATCGCCGTCCGGCCCCTGTCCCTTGCCGGTGATGACAAGCACCAGTCGCCGCCCCTCAGCCTGGGCGCGCAGGATGAAGCCGGTCAGCGCCGGATGCGCCTCGGCCAGCGTCATGCCATGCAGGTCGATGCGCGCCTCGGGCGACAGCTTGCCGCCCTTGAGCCGGTTGAACGCCTTGCGGTCCATGCGGATCGCCGCGTCCGAGGGCGGGGCGGATGTCGCGGTTCCGTTCGCCCGCGCGCCGATGCGGAAAGGGGCAATCGGGGCGGGGCCCGGGGACGGGGCGGCGGGCGGCTCTTTGGGTTCGCCCGGTTCGGGCGCGGGCCCGGGTCGCTTGCCCGGCAGGGGACGGGTGCGCCGGGCGACGAGATCCCACAGCGCGCGATCCTCGCCGCTCAGTTGGCCGGAACGGCGGCGGACCACCGGCCTAGCCCTCGGGCAACAGGGCAAGCGCGGTCTCGATCGGCAAAAGCACGATCATGCGTCCGCGGTCACGGATGCGCCCGGCCCTTTCGCCCGCCGCCTTGCCCGTGCCATAAAAGATGTCGGCCCGCTGCGCCCCCTTGATCGCCGACCCGGTGTCCTGCGCCACCATCAACCGATGCAGCGGCGCGCGGCCACCCTTTTCGATCCACACGGGCGCACCCAGCGGCACAAAGGCGGGATCGACGGCAATGGTGCGCATCGGCGTGATCGAGCGATTCATCGCGCCCAGCGGCCCCTTGTCGGCGGGCAACTGATCGAGTTCGCGGAAGAACACGAAGGAGGGGTTGTGATGCAGCAGCGCGCGCCCCTCCTCGGGGTTACGGCGCACCCAGGACCGGATCACCTGAGCCGAAACCTGGTGCGGTTCATAGATGCCGCGGCGCACCAGTTCCTGCCCGATCGAACGATACTGATGGCCGTTCTTGCCGCCATAGCCGATCCGAAGCGTCGCGCCGTCGTTCAGCCGGATGCGGCCCGAACCCTGCACCTGAAGGAAGAAGACATCCACCGGATCGTCGAGCCAGGCGATTTCCAGCCCACGGCCCCGCAGGACGCCGTCTTCCTCGATCTCGCGCCGGGAATGCCATGGCTCGCCCTGGATCAGGTCCGGTGGGGTGCGATAGACCGGGTAGCGAAAGCGCGCATCGGGGCGGCGCGCGCCCTCGAGTTCGGGTTCGAAATAGCCGGTAAATAATGCCGGGCTGTTGCCGCCGATCAGCACGGGCCGAAAGAACAGTTCGAAAAAACGGCGCGCATCCTGCTCGTGTTCGGCGACCGCGCAAAGCGATGACCAGGTAAGGTCGGGCAGATCAAGGCAGGTTTCACGAAAAACGGCAAGCGCGGTGGCGTGGTCGTCCCGTTCCCAGCCCTTGAGATCGGAGAACCGCAGGATTTCGACCGGCAGATCGGGCCGCGCGGGCCCCGCGCTCATCGCAAGCGCCAGACAGGCCGCCGCGCCCAGGCCACGGATCATTCGCCCGTGGCGACAAGCTGCCAGTTCGGGTCGTCGACCCCCATCCGTCGGGCGAAGGTCCAGATATCGCGCTGGCGCTTGATCTCGCTGGGGCTGCCCTCGACCACGTCGCCCGCGAGGTTGCGCACGACAGAGGTCAGTTCGCCCACGAATTTCACGACCAGTTCGGCCTCTCCGGTATCGCGGTCGAAGGTGGCATCCTTCAGCGCAAGCTCGCGCACGCCGACGAAATTCGCCTCGACCGTCAGGCCCTGATCCTCGCGCAGCCGGACCACTTCGGCAAAGCTGTCCAGAACCTCGGGGGCGAGGAAGGATTCAACCTCTTCAAGTTCGCCCCGCTCGAAGGCCATAAGGATCATTTCATAGGCCCCGCGCGCGCCATGCAGGAACTCGCCCACCGAAAAGCCGGGCTCGGCCATCTTCATGGCCGCCAGCGCCTTGGCCGCCGGGCTGCCATCAGGAACGTGATCGGTGATGTCGCTGTCGACACCGCCCTGGATCACCTCGAACTCGCGGCGCGAATCCGAACGGCGCGATGCCGGGTCGGGCATCGACAAGGGCGGCTTCTCGAAACCCTCGCGCGTGCCGAGCACCGATCGCAGGCGCAGGATCAGGAACACGGCAATCCCCGCGAGAACCAGAAGTTGGATGATGGCAGAGCCCATGGTGACCTCGCAGCGTGCCGTCAGTCTTTGTATCTGAACATTACCGGACTTATGTAAGGCAGGTGCAGGGTCAAGTCTACCTGCGCGGTTCGTCGGGGTTTCCAGATGTGGATTTTCGTTCTCTTCCTGTGTGTGCCGCTGATCGAGATCGCCCTGTTCATTCAGGTGGGCGGTGCGATCGGTCTGTGGGCCACGCTGGCCATTGTCGTCCTGACCGCGGTGATCGGCACCTTGCTGATCCGCCAGCAAGGCGCGATGGCGATGGCGCAGCTTCGCAATTCGTTTCGGGAATTGCGCGATCCGGCCGAACCGCTGGCCCATGGGGCGATGATTCTCTTTGCCGGCGCGCTGCTGCTGACGCCTGGTTTCTTTACCGATGCCGTGGGTTTTGCGCTGCTGATGCCGCCCGTGCGCGCCGCGGCCTATCGCTGGCTGTCGCAACGGATCGTCGTCCAGAGCATGACATATGGCGCAGACCCCGGCCCCCGGCCCCGCGCACAGACCCATGGCGACGTGATCGAGGGCGAATTCGAAGAGCTGAGGTCCGGAGACGACCAGCCGCGCGGCCGATCGGGCTGGACACAGCATTGAGCCGATGCACCCAAGCTGCTAATCGGATCGCGACGAAACATTCGCCAGGAGCACATCATGAGCGAGACCGAAGGCAACGGCGCGGGCGCACAGCAACCGCCCCAAGTGCGGATGCAAATCCTCGGCCAGTATATCCGCGACCTCTCGTTCGAGAACGTCCTTGTCCAGAAGGGCGTGCAGGGCGAGGTCACGCCCGATATCAGCGTTCAGGTCGGGCTGGATGCACGCAAGCGTCCCACCGAGCATCAGTTCGAGATCATCTGCAAGTTCACGATCAACTCGAAGAACAAGAACGACGGGGCGACGCTGTTCCTGCTGGAGATCGACTATGGCGGGGTCTTCCATGTCGAGAACGTGCCCGAAGACCAGCTTCACCCGTTCCTGCTGATCGAATGCCCGCGGATGTTGTTCCCCTATATCCGCCGCATCGTGTCCGACATGACGCGCGATGGCGGCTTCCCGCCGCTGAACCTGGAACCTGTGGATTTCGTGGCGCTCTACAGGCAGGAAATCGCCCGCCGGGCGCAGGAGGCCCAGCCGGCCCCGAATGTGGGCAATGGCGGAACGGCCTGACGGTCTAGCCGAACTGCCGCCAGAGGGCCTTGTCACCCAGGCCCTCGACAAAGGCGGCATGCGCCGCTGCCTCCTCCTCTGTCAGTCGGGGGGGCAGCGATTTTGGACGGGGGCGGGGGCGCCATTCTCCGCCCGTCGCGGCGTCGGTCCCGGCAGCTGGGCCTGAAGACAGCACAAGGTCGGGTTGCCGCCCGCCGACAAGTTCCAGATAGACCTCGGCCAGGATCTCGGAATCGAGGAGCGCGCCGTGCTTTTCGCGCGCCGAGTTGTCGATCCCGAACCGTCGGCACAGCGCATCCAGCGAGGCGGGCGAGCCCGGAAATTTCTGCCGTGCCATCGCCAGCGTGTCCAGGGCCCGCTCCCACGGGATGACGGGCAGGCCGACCCAGTCCAGTTCGGCATTCAGGAACTTCATGTCGAAGGCGGCGTTGTGGATCACCAGCCGCGCATCGGCGACGAATTCCAGGAACTCGGCGGCCACCAGCCGGAACACGGGCTTGTCGCGCAGGAAGTCGTCGCCCAGCCCATGCACCTGGAACGCATCGGGCGGCATCGGGCGTTCGGGATTGATATATTGGTGATAAGTCCGCCCCGTGGGCAGGTGGTTCCACAGCTCGACCGCGCCGATTTCCACGATGCGGTGGCCTTCGGACGGCTCGAAGCCGGTGGTTTCGGTGTCGAGAACGATCTCACGCATGGTGTTCCCTCAGCTTGTCGAGCAAGGCTTGCACCTCGGCGCGGGTCTGTTCAAGGCTGCGCGTCTCGATGACATGGTCGGCGCGGGCGCGTTTCTCGGCATCGGGCATCTGCCGCGACAGCAGAAGGTCGAACTGCGCCTCGGTCATGCCCGGGCGGGACAGCACGCGGGCGCGCTGCACCGCGGGCGCGGCGGTCACGACCAGCACCGCGTCAAGCCAGTCCTCGGCGCAGGTCTCGAACAGCAGGGGGATATCCAGCACCAGCACCGGCGCGTCGGCATGCGCCTTTGTGAACGCCGCCCGGTCAGCAGCAACGAGCGGGTGAACCACGGCCTCGATCCGGGCCAGCGCCCCGGGATCGCGAGAGATCCAGTCCTTGAGCGCGGCACGGTCCACACCCGCCTGGCCGACCGCGTCGGGGCAAAGCGCGGCAATGGCGGGAATGGCGGCCCCGCCCGGGCCATAGAGCCGGTGAACCGCCGCATCGGCATCCCAGACCGGCACGCCCAGCGCACGGAAAATGTCCGCGGTCGTCGATTTCCCCATCCCGATGGATCCCGTCAGGCCCATCAGGAAAGGACGCCCGCTCATTCCGCCAGCAACACCGCGCGGGCGGCGGCGTCCACCTCGGGGCGACGGCCGAACCAGCGTTCGAAACCGGGCGCGGCCTGGTGCAACAACATGCCCAGCCCGTCCACCGCGATGCAGCCCCGCGCCCGCGCCTCGGCGAGGAATGTGGTTTCGAGCGGCGTGTAGACCAGGTCCGAGACCACCGCGCCGGGGCTGAGCGCATCCAGCGGCACGCGGAACTCCGACTTGCCCACCATGCCCAGCGAGGTGGTGTTCACCACGGTCGCCGCGCCCTCGATCATTCCGGCGGCCTGCACCCAGTCATGGACAACGATCTTGGGACCGAACTCGGCGCGCAGAGCCTCGGCGCGGGATCTGGTGCGGTTGCTGACGCGGATCTCGCGCACGCCCTGTTCGGAGAGCGCCGCGATGACCGCCCGTGCGGCCCCGCCAGCGCCGAGGATCGCGGCCGGCCCCGCCGCCGGATCCCAGCCCGGCGCGCCCTGGCGCAGGTTCTCGATGAAGCCGATTCCGTCGGTATTGTCGGCATGCACCTTGCCATCGGCGCGGAAGATCAGCGTGTTCGCCGCCCCGATCAGCGCCGCCCGGTCGGACACCAGATCGGCAAGGCCCAGGATCGTCTCCTTGTGCGGGATGGTCACGTTCACCCCGACGAAACCCATGCGCGGCAGGGCGGCCAGAACCTCCTTCAGGTCGGCCTGCGCGACATCCATGGGAATGTAATAGCCCCGGATCCCGTAGCGTTCCAGCCAGTGCCGATGGAGCAGCGGTGACTTGGAATGGTCAACCGGAGAGCCGATCAGCCCGGCCAGCGGTATCTTTTCACTCATGCCATCAACGCTCCGCGCGTGGTCAGAAAGGTCAGAAGCGGCAGAAGGGGCAACCCCAGGATGTCGAAATAGTCCCCTTCGATGCGCGAGAACAGCCGGATCCCCTCTTCCTCGATCTTGTAGGCGCCGACTGCGTCACGCACGCCATGCCAGTTGCGGTCGAGATAGTCTTCCAGGTAGGCGTCCGAAAAGGGGCGCATGGTCAGCTTGACCCGGCCGACATGGCGCCAGAGCGGCTTGAGGTCGTCATAGATGACGATAGCTGACAGCAATTCATGCGGGCCGCCACGCAAGGTCCGCAATTGCGCGCGCGCCTCATCCATCGAGGCGGGCTTGCCCAGGACCCGGCCGCGATGGACCAGAACCTGATCGCAGCCGATCACCAGCGCCTCGGGTGCCTTGGCCGCGGCGCGTTCGGCCTTGAAGGCTGCCAGCGTCTCAGCGATCTCGGCGGGGGCGGCGCCCTCGGCCTCCAGACCCTCGCGGATCGCGGCCTCGTCGACGGAAAGCGGCATCGCCTCGAACACCAGACCTGCCCGTTCGAGAAGCTGTCGCCGGATCGGCGAGCCGGAAGCAAGGATCACGCGTTCGGACATCTCGGTAGAACCCTGTGGAAAATCGTAGGAACGGTTTTCGCATGTGGTGGAACAAGCCGCCCCAGAGCCTCCGAGGTGCCGGTCGGTCGGGAAAAAGTCAAGCCAAGGGCCCTGTCGATCCACGGTGGATCGTCGCATCCCGGTCCTGTGAGGGACTCGCCCCGACCGGAACAATCCCCCGACATCCACAGATCCGTATCGGATTAACTATATCTAAAGTATTGTTAAATATTGATTTTTATCATGTTTCCCCGATGTCCCGAAGATACCAACACGCTTTTCAACATCCGTGTCCCTGTGGACAGAGTCGGGGAGGGATCGGTAATCCCCAGAACCCACAGCCCCTACAAAAACATCATCTTTTCTTTTCTTTCCTTATTCCCTTAGAAGGGGCGCGATCGGATCCTGCGCTGGAGTGAGAGAATGGCCGAGTTCCTGGCGTCCTACTATCCCTGGACCAAGTCGCTGCACATCATCGTGGTGCTGACCTGGATGGCCGGCCTTTTCTACCTGCCACGGATCTTCGTCTATCACGTCGAACGCGCAGCCGTGGGCAGCGAGACCGACGAGGTTTTCAAGGTCATGGAGATGAAGCTCTACCGCTACATCATGAATCCCTCGATCATCCTGGTCTGGGTCTTCGGTCTTGCGCTGGTCTTCACGCCGGGGATCGTCGACTGGGGATCGGTCTGGCCCTATGCCAAGGGCGCGGCGGTGATCGGGATGACCTGGTTCCACATGTGGCTGGGCCTGCGGCGCAAGGAATTCCTTGCGGGCACCAACACGCGCACCGGGCGCAGCTACCGGATGATGAACGAGGTGCCGACGCTTCTGATGCTCGTGATCGTCTTCGCGGTGGTCCTGAAATTCTGAAAGATTGACTCGGGCCGGTCCGGGTTCTATTGACGTCGGTCAGCGGGCCGTCCGGCCACGCGCATTCCCCTTTTCCGCAAGCCGCGCCTCCGGGTGCCCCTGTCGCGATATTCCCATGACCCAGGAAAGCCTGAACCTCGCCGATCTCAAGGCCAAGAGCCCCAAGGATCTCCTCGCCATGGCCGAGGAGCTGGAGATCGAGAACGCCTCGACGATGCGCAAGGGCGAGATGATGTTCTCGATCCTGAAGGAGCGTGCCGAGGAAGGGTGGGAAATCTCGGGCCAGGGCGTGCTCGAGGTGTTGCAGGACGGCTTCGGCTTCCTGCGCTCGCCCGAGGCGAACTATCTGCCCGGTCCTGACGACATCTATGTCTCGCCCGACATGATCCGGCAGCATTCCTTGCGCACCGGCGACACGGTCGACGGGGTCATGGTCGCCCCGCGCGAGAACGAGCGCTATTTCGCGATCACCAAGGTCACGCGCATCAATTTCGAGGATCCCGACCGCGCGCGGCACAAGATCAACTTCGACAACCTGACGCCGCTCTATCCCGACGAGCGGCTGAAGATGGAAATCGAGGATCCGACGATCAAGGACCGCTCGGCCCGGATCATCGACCTGGTGGCGCCCATCGGCAAGGGCCAGCGCGCGCTGATCGTTGCGCCGCCGCGCACCGGGAAGACGGTGCTGTTGCAGAACATCGCCCATTCGATCGAGACGAACCACCCCGAGACCTATCTGATCGTCCTGCTGATCGACGAACGCCCCGAAGAGGTGACCGACATGCAGCGCTCCGTGAAGGGCGAGGTCATTTCCTCGACCTTCGACGAACCTGCAACGCGTCACGTTGCGGTGGCCGAGATGGTGATCGAGAAGGCCAAGCGCCTGGTCGAACATAAACGAGATGTTGTGATCCTGCTAGATTCGATCACAAGACTTGGACGTGCGTTCAACACCGTAGTGCCGTCCTCGGGCAAGGTGCTCACCGGTGGTGTGGACGCCAACGCCCTGCAACGGCCGAAACGGTTCTTCGGCGCCGCGCGAAATATCGAGGAGGGAGGGTCGCTGACCATCATCGCGACCGCCCTTATCGACACCGGCAGCCGCATGGACGAGGTGATTTTCGAAGAGTTCAAGGGCACCGGCAACTCCGAGATCGTGCTGGACCGCAAGGTGGCGGACAAGCGGGTCTTCCCGGCGATGGACATCCTGAAATCCGGCACGCGGAAAGAGGATCTGCTGGTCGATCAGAAGGATCTGCAAAAGACCTTTGTCCTGCGGCGCATCCTGAACCCGATGGGCACGACCGACGCCATCGAGTTCCTGATTTCCAAGTTGAAGCAGACCAAGACCAATTCCGAATTCTTCGATTCGATGAACACCTGAGGGCGGCGCCCGGAGGTGAACAATGGACACGATCTTCGCCCTGGCGACGGCGCGCGGAAAGGCCGGCGTGGCCGTTATACGCATTTCCGGTCCGCAGGCATTGACCGCGGCGCGGGCGCTGGCGGGAGATCTGCCGTCCGCACGGCGGGCCGGGCTGCGCCGATTGGTCGATTCGCAGGGCGACGTTCTGGATAGCGCGCTGGTCCTTCGTTTCGAAGAGGGGGCCAGTTTCACCGGCGAAGACGTGGTCGAACTGCATTGCCATGGCAGCCCGGCGACCGTGACCGCGCTGTTGCGGACATTGGGCGAAATGGATGGCCTGCGCATGGCCGAGCCCGGCGAATTCACCCGCCGCGCGCTGGAGAACGGGGTTCTGGACCTCGCCCAGGTCGAAGGGTTGGGCGATCTGCTGGAGGCCGAGACAGAGGCGCAGCGGCGGCAGGCCTTGCGCGTTCTGTCCGGGGCGTTGGGTGAAAAGGCGGAGGGTTGGCGGTCCGCTCTGATCCGGGCCGCGGCCTTGCTCGAGGCGGTGATCGACTTCGCCGACGAGGATGTGCCCGTCGATGTGACGCCCGAAGTGGCGGGTCTCTTGCAAGGCGTCGCCAGATCGCTGGACGCCGAAATTGCTGGGGTCGCGGCGGCCGAGCGCATCCGCGAGGGGTTCGAGGTTGCTATCGTCGGTCCCCCGAACGCCGGAAAATCGACGCTTTTAAACCATCTGGCCAGACGCGAGGCGGCGATCACGTCGGAACATGCGGGAACGACGCGGGATGTGATCGAGGTTCGGATGGACCTGAATGGCCTGCCCGTGACGATCCTCGACACGGCCGGGTTGCGCGACAGTGCCGACGCGGTCGAGACGATTGGCATCGAACGTGCGATTGCGCGGGCGCGGAGTGCCGATCTGCGCGTCTTCCTCCTGGACGAGGCCGGGCGCATCGAGGGGTTGGACCCGGCGCCCGAGGATATCGTCGTGCGGGGCAAGGCGGATCTTGTCAGGGATGGGCAATTCGCGGTGTCCGGCAAGACGGGTCAGGGCGTTGGCGATCTGGTTGCGCGGATCACCGCATTCCTCGAAACCCGCGCGGCCCGTGCCGAAACCGCCACGCGGGAGCGGCATCGTATGGCGATGCTTCGCGCAGGCGAATCTATTGCCGAGGCGCAGAATCGGCTATCGCTGGGAATGGACGCGGCGGAACTGGCCGCCGAGGATCTGCACCGTGCAATTCGTGCTCTTGATTCCCTTGTTGGCCGTGTCGATGTGGAGCAGGTGCTGGACGAGATCTTCGCGCGGTTCTGCCTTGGGAAGTGAGGAGTGTTTCACGTGAAACATCGCGACTTCGATGTCGTTGTCGTGGGGGGCGGTCATGCCGGGGCCGAGGCCGCCCATGCCGCCGCGCGCCTTGGCGTCCGGGTCGCGCTGATCACGCTGCGCCGCGACGCGATTGGCGTGATGTCCTGCAATCCGGCCATCGGCGGGCTGGGCAAGGGCCATCTGGTGCGTGAGGTCGATGCGCTGGATGGAATCATGGGACAGGCCGCGGATCGCGCGGGCATCCAGTTCCGTCTGTTGAACCGCCGCAAGGGGCCGGCCGTGCAGGGGCCACGCGCCCAGGCCGACCGACGGGCCTATCGCGAGGCCGTTCAGGCGGCGCTGTCCGCCGTGCCGAACCTGACGATCCTCGAGGCGGAGGTTGCGGACCTGATCGAAGCCGCCGAGCGGATCGTCGGGCTCCGGCTGGCGGATGGGGCCGAGATCGCCGCGGGCGCGGTGGTGCTGACCACAGGCACCTTCCTGCGCGGGGTTATCCATATCGGCGACCGGCAGTTCCCGGGCGGTCGGATGGGCGACCGTCCATCCGTGCCATTGGCCGAAAGGATCGACAGTTTCGGCCTGCCGCTGGGTCGGCTCAAGACGGGCACGCCGCCGCGCCTGGATGGCCGCACGATTGACTGGGATCGTCTGGAGGGTCAGCCCGGCGACCAAGAGCCGGTGCTTTTCTCCTTTCTTTCCAAAGGGCTGCACCTGCCGCAAGTCTCCTGCGGTATCACCCACACCAATGCGCAAACGCATGAGATCATCCGCCAGAACCTGTCGCGCTCGGCGATGTATGGGGGGCATATCGAAGGGGTCGGGCCGCGCTATTGCCCCTCGATCGAGGACAAGATCGTGCGGTTCGCCGACAAGGAATCGCATCAGATCTTCCTCGAACCCGAGGGGCTGGACGATCCGACCGTCTATCCCAACGGCATTTCGACCTCGCTCCCCGAAGAGGTGCAGCAGGCCTATGTCCGCTCCATTGCTGGGCTTGAGAACGCGGTGATCCTGCAACCCGGCTACGCGATCGAGTATGATTATGTCGATCCCCGCGCGCTGCGCAGCACGCTGGAATTGCGCGACGTGCCGGGGCTGTATCTTGCCGGGCAGATCAACGGCACCACGGGCTATGAAGAGGCCGCGGCGCAGGGGCTGGTTGCCGGGCTGAATGCTGCGCGCCATGTGCGGAGCGAGGGTCCGGCGCAATTCACCCGGACAAGCAGCTATATCGGCGTGATGATCGACGATCTCGTGATCCGCGGCGTCAGCGAACCCTACCGGATGTTCACCTCGCGGGCCGAGTTCCGGCTGTCCTTGCGGGCCGACAATGCCGATCAGCGGCTGACTCCGCTGGGTCTGGAACTGGGATGCATCGGGGCAGAGCGCGCGCAGGTCTTTGCTGACAAGATGGAGCGGATGGCGCGGGCGCGGGGACAATTGGACGCCATGTCGCTCACGCCGCGCGAGATATCGGCGGCCGGAATCAGGGTGAACGCCGATGGAAACCGGCGCAGCGGTTTCGACCTGCTGGCCTTTCCTGACGTCCGCTTTGCGGATCTCCTGACGCTGGACCCATCCCTTGCAGCGGTTGATGCAGAGGTTGCGGCCCAGTTGGAGCGGGACGCGCTTTATGCGAATTACATCCGCCGTCAGGAACAGGACGTGCAGGCGATGCGGCGCGACGAGGCGCATGCCTTGCCGAATGATTTCCCTTATGACCGCATTGACGGGCTGTCGAACGAGTTGAAGGGCAAGTTGATGGCGGCCCGACCGGAAACCCTGGCGCAGGCGGCGCGACTCGAGGGGATGACACCGGCCGCCCTGACGCTGATCCTTGCCCGGTTGCGGCAGATCGAGCAGCGCTCGGCATGACGGCGTCGCCCGGGGGAATTTCCGATGTTTCACGTGAAACATCGGACCGGCTTGACCACCTTGCTGCTCTGCTGCGGAAGTGGAACCCGGCAATCAACCTGGTTTCGCGCGCGACGCTCGACGTTCTGGAAAGCCGACATATCGTTGATTCCGCGCAGCTTTTCAGCCATTTGCCGAATGGCGCGCGACGCTGGACCGACCTGGGCAGCGGCGGCGGCTTTCCCGGCCTGGTCATCGCGATCCTGGCCGCCGAAGGCGCGCCGGATCTGGCGGTTGACCTGATCGAAAGCGATCAGCGCAAAGCCGTGTTCCTGCGGACAGCGGCGCAGGAGCTTGGCCTTGATAATGTGACCGTTTTCGCAAGCCGGATCGAGACCGTGCCATCGCGACAGGCGGACGTGGTCTCGGCACGCGCCCTGGCGCCGCTGAACCAGCTTCTGGACTTTGCCGACCGGCATCTGGCGCATGGCGGCATCGCGCTTTTCCCCAAGGGCGCGCGCCATGAAGAAGAACTGGACGACGCGCTTGCATCCTGGCAGTTCGACGTTCAGAAGATCCCCAGCACGACCGACTCCCAGGCCGTCATCCTGAAAATCGGAGGCATCGCCCGTGTCTGATCCGACGCGTCCCAAAGGCCCGAAGATCATTGCCGTGGCCAACCAGAAGGGCGGCGTCGGCAAGACCACGACCGCGATCAACCTGGCCGCTGCGCTGGTCGAAGAGGGGCGCAAGGTGCTGGTCGTCGATATCGACCCGCAGGGCAACGCCTCGACCGGGCTGGGGATCGAGGCCGGACAGCGGACGCGCACCACCTATGACCTGCTGCTGGAAGAGGCACCGCTGGATCAGATCGTGGTGAAGACCGAGATCGACGGCCTGTTGATCGCGCCCGGAACCACCGATCTCAGTTCGGCCGATATCGAGATGGTCGCGAATGAAAAGCGCAGTTTCCTGCTGCATGACGCGCTGCGCCAGCCCGCAATCGACGCCTTTGGGCTGGATTTCGTGCTGATCGACTGTCCGCCCTCGCTGAACCTGCTGACCGTCAACGCGATGGTTGCCGCGCATTCGGTTCTGGTGCCGCTGCAAAGCGAGTTCTTCGCGCTCGAGGGGCTGTCGCAACTCATGTTGACGATTCGCGAGCTGCGCCAGACCGCGAATCCCTCGCTGCGAATCGAGGGGGTCGTGATGACAATGACCGACCGTCGTAACAACCTGTCCCAGCAGGTCGAGAATGACGCGCGGGCCTATCTGGGCGATCTGGTGTTCCAGACCGTGATTCCGCGGAACGTGCGGGTGAGTGAGGCGCCGTCTTTTTCCATGCCGGTGTTGAGCTACGATCCCATGTCCAAGGGCGCGCAGGCTTACCGGGCCTTGGCACGCGAGATATTGGGGTTTAAACCAGCCGTAACCGCATGATGTTGGGAGATTGCCGATGACCCTGAAGAACACGGGCAAGCGGGGCCTCGGCCGGGGTCTGTCGGCGCTGATGGCGGATGTGCAGATCGACCCCGTGCCGGAGCGGGGCGAGGCGCCGCGCGGCAAGCCCGACCAGATCGTGACGCTCGACCTGCTGGAACCGAATCCCGATCAGCCGCGGCGGCAATTCTCGGACGAGGCGTTGCAGGAGCTCGCCGCCTCGATTCGAGAGAAGGGGGTAATTCAGCCCCTCATCGTCCGCCCCAGCAAGCGGACCGAGGGGCGATTCGAGATCGTGGCGGGCGAACGGCGCTGGCGGGCCTGCCAGATGGCGCAGACGCATGAGGTTCCGGTGATCGTGCGCGACCTCGACGATATCGAGGTGCTGGAAATCGCGATCATCGAGAACATCCAGCGCGCCGATCTGAACGCCGTCGAAGAGGCGATGGGATACCGGCAGTTGATGGACCGGTTCGGCCACACCCAGGACAAGGTGGCCGAGGCATTGGGCAAGAGCCGCAGCCATATCGCCAACCTGTTGCGATTGTTGCATCTGCCCGACGAGGTGCTGGACCATGTGCGGCAGGGTCGGTTGAGCGCGGGTCATGCGCGCGCGCTGATCACGACCGAGGATCCGGCGCGGATGGCGCGCGAGGTGATCGCCGGCGCGATGTCGGTGCGCGAGACCGAGAAGCTGGCGAAACGCGCGACGGAACCGCGCGCTGCGCCGCGCAAGTCGGGTGGCGCGGCGGAAAAGGATGCCGATACCCGCGCGTTGGAACAGGATCTGTCGGCCAATCTGGGGATGAAGGTTTCGATCGAGCATTCCGCCGACGGCTCGGGGCGCTTGGTGATCGGCTATCGCAATCTCGACGATCTGGACCGGCTTTGCGGGGCGCTGAGTTCGGCGCGCGGCAGCGATTTCAGCTAGGGCAGGTCAGTCCGGCAGAAGCTCGCGGATCACCGCGTTCAGCACCGCGCGCCCGGCATCGGTGGTCTGCAGGCGGTCGCCCTCGCATCGAATCAGGCCCAGGCCCTCAAGCCCTGCGATCCGGCTGGCGTCCAACGGCTGCCCGGCAAGGCGCTGATACCGCATAAGGGATAGCCCTGCGGTCAGCCGCATCCCCATCATGAGGTATTCGGTCGCCTGTTCCTGCGGGGAAAGCGCGGCCCTAGGCACCTCGCCATTCCCGTCGCGGGCAACCCGCGCCAGCCAGTCCGCGGGGGAAAGCGGCGTTTCCGTTGCAAGGCGCCGCCCGCCCAGCGTCAGCCGCCCGTGCGCACCGGGGCCGATACCTGCATAATCGCCATAGCGCCAATAGATCAGGTTGTGCCGCGACTCCGCCCCGGGGCGGGCGTGGTTCGACACTTCATAGGCGGGCATCCCGGCGGCGGCGCAGATCTCTTGCGTTGCCAGATACATGTCGGCAGCGCGGTCGTCATCCGGCAGGCCGCGCAATCCGCCCCGCGCATGGCGGTCGCCAAAGGCTGTCCCGGGCTCGATGGTCAGTTGATAAAGCGACAGGTGATCGACGGCCATCGCCAGCGCCTGACCAAGTTCCGCCTGCCAATCGGCAAGCAATTGGTCCTGCCTTGCATAGATCAGGTCGAAACTGACCCGCTCGAACGTGTTGCGCGCGATGTCGAAGGCGGCGCGCGCCTCGGCGGCGGAGTGCAACCGACCCAGGCGGTGCAGGTCGGCATCGTTCAGCGCCTGCACGCCCAGCGATACCCGGCTCACGCCCGCATCGCGATACCCGGCGAACCGGCCCGCCTCGACCGAGCCGGGATTGGCCTCCAGCGTCACTTCCATGTCGTTCGCGCAGGGCCAGATCGCGCGCACGGTGTCCAGGATCGCGGCCACCAGATCGGGCGCCATCAGGCTGGGCGTTCCGCCGCCGAAAAAGACGCTGTTCAGCGTGCGCGGGCCGGTTTCTGCGCCGATGCGGCGGATCTCGGACAGGTAGGCGCGCTGCCATGCGTCCATGTCGATGCTGGCCGCGACATGGGAGTTGAAGTCGCAATAGGGGCATTTCGACAGGCAGAACGGCCAGTGGACATACAGCCCGAAGCCGCCTGCCTGCCAGTCCTCAGCCGCCAATGGCCTGCACCAGATTTTCGAAGGCGCGGCCGCGATGGCTGATCCGGTTCTTTTCCCAACGGTCCATCTGGGCGAAGGTCACGTCGAACCCGTCGGGCTGAAAGATCGGGTCATAGCCATGGCCCTGATCGCCGCGGCCGGGCCAGATGATGCGGCCGGGAACCTCGCCCACGAAGACCTCGTCCTGCCCATCGGGCCAGGCGAGGACGAAGGTGCAGGAAAACCGCGCGGAGTAGGGCGCTGGCGTCCCGGTCGCCTGAAGCTCGCGCCAGACCCGTTCCATCGCCATCCCGAAGTCGCGACCAGAGCCTGTTTCGGCCCAATCCGCCGTATGCACCCCCGGTGCACCGCCCAGCGCATCGACCGAAAGCCCGCTGTCATCGGCCAGGGCGGGCAGGCCGGTGGCCTTGGCGGCGGCATGGGCCTTGATCCGGGCATTGCCGATGAAACTGTCCTCGGTCTCGGGGGGTTCGGGCAGGTTCATCTCGGCCGCGCCGACCACGGAAATGCCGTGCGGCTCCAGCAGATGCGCGATTTCTTCCAGCTTGCCCCGGTTATGGGTCGCCACCAGAAGCCGGTTGCCCGTGAAACGGCGCATCGCTCAGGCTCCGACCGCGGCCCTTTGCGCCGCGACCAGTTGGGCGACACCGGCATCGGCCAGCCCCAGCAGCTTGTCCATCTGCTCGCGCGTGAAGGTGGCGCCCTCGGCTGACATCTGCACCTCGATCAGCCGACCCGAGCCGGTCATCACGAAATTCCCGTCGACGCCCGCCTCGCTGTCCTCGGGATAGTCCAGATCCAGCACCGGCTGCCCGGCATAGATCCCGCAGGACACCGCCGCGACCGGATCGGTCATCGGGTCCGAGATCACTTCGCCGGTCTTCATCAGCTTGTTCACCGCCAGCCGCAGCGCGACCCAGCCGCCGGTGATCGCGGCGCAGCGGGTGCCGCCATCGGCCTGGATCACGTCGCAATCGACGGTGATCTGCCGCTCGCCCAGCGCCACCCGGTCGACACCGGCCCGCAAGGACCGCCCGATCAGCCGCTGGATTTCCACCGTGCGCCCGCCCTGCTTGCCCGCCGACGCCTCGCGCCGCATCCGCGTCGTGGTCGCGCGCGGCAGCATCCCGTATTCCGCCGTCACCCAGCCAAGGCCCGAGTTCTTCATGAAGGGGGGCACGCGCTCTTCCAGCGAGGCTGTGCACAGCACATGGGTATCGCCGATCCGGATCAGGCAGGAGCCCTCGGCATGTTTCGTCACGCCGGTCTCGATTGAAACGGGGCGCATTTCGCTTACATCACGACCAGACGGGCGCATGGGATATCCTCTCTCGGGTTCGGCGCTTTGCTCCCATGAGAGGGGCCATGATGCAAGCCCGATTGACGCAAGCGCGACCTGTCCTTTAATTGCTCCGCCTCTCAGGAAAGCTGCCCAAGGTGACCGAAACCCCGAGACTTCTCGACGAGATGAACGACCGCTCGCGCGAGGTGTTCCGCCGCGTGGTCGAGGGCTATCTGGAAACCGGCGATCCGGTCGGCTCGCGCACGCTGACCCGCAGCATGAGCGAGAAGGTCAGCGCCGCCACCATCCGCAACGTGATGCAGGATCTGGAATTCCTGGGACTGCTGGACAGCCCGCATGTCTCGGCCGGGCGGATACCGACGCAACTGGGCCTGCGCATGTTCGTCGATGGCCTGCTGGAGATGCGCGAGCTTGAGAGCGAGGATCGAGAAAAGATCGACGCGACGCTGGGCAGCAACGAACGCGATGTGGGCGTGATGCTGGACCGGGTCGGCGCGGCGCTGTCGGGCGTGACGCGGGGGGCGTCGCTGGTCCTGGCGCCGAAATACGAGGCGCCGATCAAGCATATCGAGTTCGTGAGCCTTGCCCCCGACCGGGCGCTGACGGTTCTGGTCTTTGCCGATGGCCATGTCGAGAATCGCATCTTCCAGCCCGCGCCGGGCCAGACGCCCTCATCCATGCGCGAGGCGGCGAATTTCCTGAACGCCCTGGCCGCCGGCAAGACGCTCAGCGAGTTGCGCGACGTGATGCAGGTCGAGATCGCGCGCCGTCGCCGCGAGTTGAACGAACTGGCCCGCGTGATGGTCGAGGCCGGACTGGCCGTCTGGGAGAACGAGGGCGAGCCGCATGAGCGGCTGATCGTGCGTGGCCGGGCGAATCTGCTGGCCGACAGCGCCGAGGCCGAGGAACTGGACCGCATCCGCACCCTGTTCGACGATCTGGAACGCAAGCGCGACATCGTCGAGTTCCTTGAGCTTGCCGAGGAAGGCGAGGGCGTGCGCATCTTCATCGGCTCCGAAAACAAGCTTTTTTCACTTTCGGGTTCCTCTCTGGTGGTCTCTCCATATATGAACGCTGACCGGAAGATCATCGGAGCCGTTGGCGTGATCGGGCCGACCCGGCTGAACTACGGGCGGATCGTGCCCATCGTGGACTATACGGCACAGCTGGTCGGAAAGCTGATTTCCGACCGGGGCAAGGGATAAGGCATGGCACAACCAGAAAAGACCGACATCGAGATCGACGATATCGCCGAGGATGCCGCGGCCGAGGGGCTGGCGCCCGAGGCCGAGATCGAGGCCCTGCGCGCCGAGCGCGACGAGCTGCGCGACCGTTTCATGCGGGCGCTGGCCGATGCCGAGAACTCGCGCAAGCGGGCCGACCGCGACCGGCGCGAGGCCGAGAATTACGGCGGGGCCAAGTTCGCCCGCGACATCCTGCCGGTCTATGACCACCTGTCGCGCGCGCTGGATATCGTGACCGAGGAACAGCGCGAGGCGCAGAAGGCGTTCCTCGAAGGTGTGGAACTCACGCTTCGCGAATTGCTGAACGTGTTCTCCAAGCACGGGATCGAGCGTATCTCGCCCGAACCCGGCGACCCGTTCGACCCGCAGCAGCACCAGGCCATGTTCGAGGCGCCGGTGCCGGGCACAAAGGCGGGCGAGATCATTCAGGTGATGACCGTCGGCTTCATGCTGCATGACCGGCTGTTGCGCCCGGCGCAGGTCGGCGTGTCCTCTACGCCCGCGTCCTAATCGCCGCGGGCCAGCGCCTTCAGTTCGTAGATCAGCTCCAGCGCCTGTTTCGGTGTCAGCTCGTCGGGATGTAGCCCGGCGAGCTTTTCTTCGAGGGGCGAGGGGCCTTTCGGGGCAGCAGCGGGTGGCGCGCTGCGTATGGCCGAGAACAGCGGCAGATCGTCGATCAGCGCCTTCTGCGGCCGCCCGCCCTCACGCTCGCCGCGTTCCAGCGTGTCCAGCACGGCGCGGGCGCGCTCGATCACGGCCTCGGGCAGACCGGCCAGGCGCGCGACCTGCACGCCATAGGACCGGTCCGCCGCCCCCTTGCGAATCTCGTGCAGGAAGATCACGTCGCCTTGCCATTCCTTCACCGCCACGGTCGCGTTCTCGACCCCCGCCAGCCGGTGCGCCAGCGGGGTCAGTTCATGGTAATGTGTCGCGAACAGCGCCCGGCAGCGGTTCGCGTCATGCAGATGTTCCAGCGTGGCCCAGGCGATGGACAGCCCGTCCCAGGTCGCGGTGCCGCGCCCGATCTCGTCCAGGATCACCAGCGCGCGGTCATCGGCCTGGTTCAGGATCGCTGCCGTCTCGACCATCTCGACCATGAAAGTCGACCGCCCCCGCGCCAGATCGTCGGACGCGCCGACCCGGCTGAACAATTGCGAGACCAGCCCGATATGGGCGCGGGCCGCAGGCACGAAACTGCCCGCCTGCGCCAAGAGCGCGATCAGCGCGTTCTGGCGCAGGAAGGTCGATTTCCCTGCCATGTTCGGCCCCGTCAGCAGCCAGATCGCCGCGCCCTCCGCACCATCCGACAGCGCGCAGTCATTGGCGACAAAGGGTGTCCCGCCCTGCCGCCGCAACGCCCGCTCCACCACCGGATGGCGCCCGCCCTCGATCTCGAAGGCCCGGCTGTCATCCACCTTGGGCTCGCACCAGTCCTCGCCCCGGGCAAGATCGGCCAGCCCCGCCGCAAGGTCGATCTCGGCCAGCGCCGCGGCGGCCTGTGCGACCGGTCCGGCCTTGGCCAGAATGGCGGCTTTCAGGCCGTAATAGAGCCGCTTTTCGATCTCCAGCGCCCGGTTGCCCGCGTTCAGGATGCGGGTTTCCAGTTCGGACAGCGCGACCGTGGTGAACCGCACCGCATTCGCGGTGGTCTGGCGGTGGATGAAGCGTTCCGACAGGGGGGGCGACAGCATCCGCTCGACATGGGTGGCGGTGACCTCGATGAAATAGCCCAGCACGTTGTTGTGCTTGACCTTCAGCGACCCGATCCCGGTTTCCCTCGTGAACTCGGCCTGCATCGCCGCGATCACCCCGCGCCCCTCGTCGCGCAGGCTGCGCGCCTCATCCAGGTCGGCATCATGGCCGGGTGCGATGAAGCCGCCATCGCGGGTCAGAAGCGGCGGTTCGGCGATCAGCGCGGCGTCCAGCAGATCGTGCAGGTCGTCATGGCCCAGAAGCGCCGCCCGCGCCTCGGCCAGCAGCCCCGGCAGATCGCCCGACAGGTGCAAGGCCACCGCGCCCGCCTGCGCCAGACCGTTGCGGATCGCCGCCAGATCGCGCGGGCCGCCCCGGTCCAGCGCAAGGCGCGACAGCGCGCGGTCCATGTCGGGGCATTTCCGCAGCGCATCGCGCAGCGCATTGCAAAGCCCCGCATCCTCGACCAGCAAACGCAGCGCTGCCAGCCGGGCGTGGATCGTGGCCAGATCGCGCGAGGGGCTGGAGATCCGCCGTTCCAGCAGCCGCGCGCCCGGCGCGGTCACGGTGCGGTCGATGGCGTGCAGCAGGCTGCCGTCACGCCCGCCCGACAGGCTAGCGGTCAGTTCCAGGTTCCGCCGTGTCGCCGCGTCGATCTGGACGCTGCCGCCCGCGGTTTCACGCACCGGCGGGCGCAGCAGCGGCAGCTTGCCCTTCTGGGTGATCTCCAGATAGTCGACCAGCGCCCCCATCGCCGACAACTCGGCCCGGCCAAAGCTGCCAAAGCCGTCCAGCGTATCCACCCCGAACAGCGCGGCCAGCCGCTTTTCGGCCGAGATGCTGTCAAAGCTGGCGCGCGATAGCGGCGTCAGCGCGGCGCCGGATTCAGTGACTATCTCGGCCCAGCCCGGCTCGAACGGATCGCTCAACAGCACCTCGCGAGGCGCCAGCCGGGCCAGTTCCGGACCCAACCGGACAGGGGGGCAGTCGGTCACCCGGAAGGCGCCGGTCGAGATATCCACCCAGGCCAGCGCGCCCGCATCGCGCACCCCGGCAAAGGCGGCAAGAAAGTTGTGCCGCCGCGCTTCCAGCAGGGATTCTTCGGTCAGCGTGCCGGGCGTGACCAGCCGCACCACGTCGCGTTTCACGACGGCCTTGGACCCGCGCTTCTTTGCCTCGGCCGGATCCTCCAGTTGTTCGCAGACCGCCACGCGAAACCCCTTGCGGATCAGCGTCAGCAGGTAGTTTTCCGACGAATGGACCGGCACCCCGCACATCGGGATATCCTGTCCCTGATGCTTGCCGCGTTTGGTCAGCGCGATATCCAGCGCCTCGGCCGCGGCCACGGCATCGTCAAAGAACATCTCGTAGAAATCGCCCATCCGGTAGAACAGCAGCGCCCCGGGATGGGCCGCCTTGATTTCCAGATATTGCGCCATCATCGGCGTGACGGTTTCGGCCTCTGCGCTCACCTTGTCCCCCGGTCTGTCGAACCCGGACCTTACAAACCCCGCCCCCGCCACGAAAGCCGGAAAACCTCGTCTATTGAGACGCGGCCCGCAGAGGGATAAGAGGCAGAACCAGCAGGAGGAGACGCCCGGAATGGCCGAGAAGTCGAAGATCACCCCCGAAGAGGCGCTGAGCTACCATATCGAGCCCGTTCCGGGAAAATACGAGATCGTGGCCACCAAGCCGATGACCACGCAGCGCGACCTGAGCCTGGCCTATTCTCCCGGCGTCGCGGTGCCGGTGCAGGCGATCGCGGACGCACCCGGAACCGCCTATGACTACACCACCAAGGGCAACATGGTGGCGGTGATCTCGAACGGCACGGCGATCCTTGGCATGGGCAATCTGGGCGCGCTGGCCGCCAAGCCGGTGATGGAGGGCAAGGCGGTCCTGTTCAAGCGGTTCGCCGACGTGAACGCCATCGACATCGAACTGGACAGCGAGGATCCCGAGGAACTGATCCGCGCCATCAAGCTGATGGGGCCGACCTTTGGCGGCATCAACCTTGAGGATATCAAGGCGCCGGAATGTTTCATCATCGAGCAGCGGCTCAAGGAAGAGATGGATATCCCCGTCTTCCATGACGACCAGCATGGAACGGCGGTGATCTGTGCCGCGGGGCTGATCAACGCGCTGCACCTGACAGGCAAGAAGATCGAGGATTGCCGGATCGTCCTGAACGGGGCAGGGGCGGCCGGGATCGCCTGTCTGGAACTGATCAAGGCGATGGGGGCCAGGCACGACAACTGCATCGCCTGCGATACCAAGGGCGTGATCTGGCAGGGCCGCACCGAGGGCATGAACCAGTGGAAATCGGCCCATGCCGCCCGCACCGAGGCCCGCACGCTGGAAGAGGCGATGGTGGGCGCCGACGTGTTCCTGGGCGTCAGCGTCAAGGGTGCGGTCACGCCCAAGATGCTGGCCGCGATGGCCGACAACCCGGTGATCTTCGCCATGGCCAACCCCGATCCCGAGATCACGCCCGAAGAGGCACATGCGATCCGGCCCGATGCCATCGTGGCCACCGGACGCAGCGACTACCCCAACCAGGTGAACAACGTCCTGGGCTTTCCCTATCTCTTCCGCGGCGCGCTGGACATCCATGCCCGCGCCATCAATGACGAGATGAAGATCGCCTGCGCCGAGGCGCTGGCCGAACTGGCACGCGAGGATGTGCCCGACGAGGTTGCCATGGCCTATGGCAAGAAGCTCAGCTTTGGCCGCGACTACATCATCCCGACGCCTTTCGATCCGCGGCTGATCTACACGATCCCGCCTGCGGTGGCCCGTGCGGGCATGGATACCGGCGCCGCGCGGCGGCCGATCGTGGACATGGACGCCTATCGCCACAACCTCAAGGCGCGGATGGATCCCACGGCGTCCGTGCTGTCGGGCATCGCGGCTCGGGCCAAGGCGGCGCAGGCGCGGATGATCTTTGCCGAGGGCGACGATGAACGGGTGCTGCGCGCCGCGGTCGCCTATCAGCGGTCGGGCTATGGCAAGGCGCTGGTCGTGGGCCGCGAGGCGGACGTCAAGGAAAAGCTGGACCAGGCGGGCCTCGGCGATGCCTGTCGCGAGATCGAGGTGGTGAACGCCGCCAATACGCGCCACCTGGAGGCCTATCGGTCCTTCCTCTACCAACGGCTTCAGCGCAAGGGCTTCGACGCGCATGACATCAACCGGCTGGCCCAGCGCGACCGGCATGTGTTCTCGGCGCTGATGCTGGCGCATGGCCATGGCGACGCGCTGGTGACCGGCGCGACGCGGAAATCGGCCCATGTGCTCGACCTCATCAACCATGTCTTCGACGCAAGGGCCGAGGATGGGGCGGTCGGCGTCACGGCGCTGTTGAACAAGGGCAAGATCGTCTTCGTGGCCGATACGTTGGTCCATGAATGGCCCGAGGAAGAGGAGCTTGCCACCATCGCCGAGCGCGCGGCCGATGTTGCGCGCAGCCTCGGGCTGGAGCCGCGCGTGGCCTTCCTGTCATTCTCGACCTTCGGCTATCCGGTGTCGGAACGGGCGACCAAGATGCACCTTGCGGCGCGGGTTCTGGACCGGCGCGGGGTGGATTTCGAGTATGATGGCGAGATGACCGTGGATGTCGCCCTGAACCCCGCGGCGATGGCGAAATACCCGTTCTGCCGTCTTTCGGGCCCCGCCAACATCCTTGTGGTGCCCGCCCGGCATTCGGCCTCGATCTCGGTCAAGCTGATGCAGGAAATGGCGGGGGCAACTGTGATCGGCCCGATCCTTGCGGGCGTCGACAAGCCGATCCAGATCTGTTCGACCGGGTCCACGGTGAACGACATCCTGAACATGGCGCTGCTGGCCGCTTGCGAGGTCGGCTAGTGACGGTCTACTGCCTCGGCTCGATCAATGCGGATCATGTCTACGCGGTCCCGCATCTGCCCGCGCCGGGCGAAACCCTTGCCGCCACCGGCCTGACGCGCGGGTTGGGCGGCAAGGGCGCGAACCAGTCCGTCGCCGCGGCACGGGCAGGGGCCCGCGTGGTCCATATCGGCGCGGTCGGCGCGGAGGGCGACTGGGCGGTGCAACGGCTGGCGCGCTTCGGGGTCGAGACCGATCACATCGCGATCTGCGACGCGCCCACGGGTCATGCGATCATCAACGTCGCACCCGATGGCGAGAATGCCATCGTGATCCTGCCCGGTGCGAACATGCGGCAGGATGCAGGCCGGATCGCCGACGCGCTGGCGGGTGCGGGGCGGGGCGACACGCTTCTCCTCCAGAACGAAACCTCGCACCAGGCCGAGGCGGCCGCTCTGGCCACGGCTTCAGGTTTGCGCGTGGTCTATTCCGCCGCGCCCTTCGATCTGGCGGCGCTGGGCGCGGTCCTGCCGCATCTGTCGCTTCTGGTGCTCAACGCAGTCGAGGACGCCCAGATGCGCGCCGCACCGGGCCGGATCGACGGGCCAGAGATCATCGTCACCGATGGCCCGCGCGGCGCAATCTGGCGGATCGACGGCCAGACCCTCTCGATGCCCGCTTTCCCGGTGACCCCGGTCGATACCACCGGGGCGGGCGACTGTTTCATAGGTTCGCTCGTCGCGGCGCTGGATCGAGGCCTCACCCGGCCCGAGGCGCTGCGCTATGCCAGCGCCGCCGCCGCAATCCAGGTCACCCGCCCGGGCACCGCCGACGCGATGCCGCCACGCGCCGAGGTCGAGGCATTCCTCGCCCGCGCCTAGGATCCTGCAAAGGGCGCGGCATCGCCCCAAAGCGCGCGAACCCGCGCATCGCGCCCGCAGCCCTCGCGATACAGCTTGTAGGCCTCGGCCTTGGATTTCGGGCCGTATCGGGTGATCACGATGTCCCGCTTGCGGTAATAATCCTGATGATACTCCTCGGCCGGATAGAAGGGTGCGGCCTCCAGGATGGGCGTCACCACCGCTTGCCCCAGCGCTGCCTGCGCCTCGGCCTTGGCGGCCTCGGCAATCCGCCGCTCCGCCGGATCGGAGACGAAAACCGCCGTCCGATAGCTCTCGCCCCGATCACAGAACTGGCCGCCCGCATCGGTCGGATCGACCGAGCGGAAGAAAAGCGACAGGATCTGCTCATAGCCGATCACCTGCGGGTCATAGACGATGCGGACCGCCTCGTAATGCCCGGTGCCGCCCGCGGTGACCTGTCGATAGGTCGGGTTCGCCACCGTCCCGCCGGTATAGCCGGACACGACCTCCTCCACCCCCGCGACCCGTTCGAAATCCGCCTCGACGCACCAGAAACAGCCCCCCGCCACGATCGCGGTCTGCATCTCGCCCGCCTGCGCCCCCGGATGCTTGACGGCCAGGCCCAGAACGATTGCTGCCGCCAGAAGCAGCGGTTTGAGAGTGTCACGCATGCGCATCTTTCCCGGCCTCCTTCGCGACGAAAGGATAAGCCCGGTTCAGGCCGTCCCGAAAGCCACAAGCCCGTGACCATGCATCCGGATGGCACAGGTGATCCGGGCACACCCGGTTCCCCCTTCTTCTTGGCTGAAATACCCCGGGGGTCCGGGGGCAGCGCCCCCGGCGGGTCGGCTTGTGTGTCGTTACGGGTGGTTCTGACAGGGGGTTACAAGGGGTTTGATACCGGAAGAGGGTCGAGGTCCGGGGGTTATCCCGGATGGCCCGGCATTGTCCGGCATTATCGGCCGGGCCGGGACTTCTGCCAC
>NZ_SLVM01000020.1 GCF_004339675.1 Rhodovulum steppense | reverse complement strand
GCAAGATCGCCGAAAACGACTTCGGCGCACTCGGCGACACCTCAACCCTCGCCGACCCATCCGTCGTCGATACTCTCATCGAAAACAGGATGAACCACAACTGACCTCCGCGGGGACCGGACAGTCCGGCCGATGCATCAAGGCGTCGGCCGAATCCCTTGTGTAGCGCCGATCAGAGCGCGCCCGGTCCTGGGGGAACGGGACCGGGCGCTGCCCGGGCTTGCGCCCGGGGTTTGGCCCCGACAGAAAATACTGCCGGAACCGGAACGAATGATGCTGTCCTCAGTGCCTCAGCAGCCCGGATAGGTCACGGTGCCCATCTCGCTGATACCCGAGACGCCGGGTTCGCATTCCTCGACCGGCGCATCAGCGCAAGCGGTCAAAAACCCCAGGAGCGACAGCCCGAGGAGCGTTTTTCGCAGCGGTCCGAACGTGATCACTTGCTTCCCCTCTCTCATGCGAATCCCGCGACACGCGAGAATTGAACCGTGCCGTTCAGTTTGAGCCGTTCACGACCATGATCAAGAGAAACATGACGATATCTCGGAGTTTTGTGCACAGGCACGCGACCGGGGTATACGCACCCAGAGGGCGCATGAGGAAACGAAAATCGCCCCATCGAAAGCGGCTCAAACCCCTTTCCAGCAGGAGTCCGACACCTGTAAATCGCCCCGCGCCAACAAGTCTGGCCACGTCAAGACCTACCCTCGCGGCAGCGTGCCCGAGCAGCTGTTCACAAGGTTTTCCACAGGCCCGCGGCAAGGGAGCGGGCACGGCGTGGCCCCCTGAGTCTCGGAATACCGAGAGGCGAGCGTCGACTCGGACACCGCTTTTTAGTAGTTTCTTAGTGAGTTTGACAACCCTGGATAGTATCTCGGATTTCGGTCTGGGACGATTTCGCGCAGACCGTTCGGTGCCCCCGCAACAGGGGCCGGTCACCGCCTGCACAGGGCTGTGCTCGTCTTCCTCATATCGGGTTCTGGGCGCCCGCGTAATACATCAACCGCCCCTCGTCATCAAAGATCGGCCGGATTCGCAGCCGGTTCATGAAGGCCGTTCCATCCTTGCGATAGTTCAGCAGGTCGATGCTGAAAGGCGTCTGGGCGCGCAGCGCGTGGCGGATCGCCTCGACCGCATGGGGATCGGTGCCCGGCCCCTGCAGGAACCGGCAGTTCCGACCGATCGCCTCGGCCGCGGAATAGCCGGTCTGGCGCTCGAATTCCTCGCTGACATAGATCATCGGGTTGTCCGGCAGGGCCGGGTCCGAGATCACCACGCTCATCTCGCGTTCGTCCCGGGCCAGAAGCGCCCGCGCCTCGTCGTCCGACAGATCCTTGCGCATCCCCGCCCCCTGGCACCCTTGCGTTGCCCTCCCTGCTAACGCGCCCCGCCGCGCCCGGCAAGCCCGGGCCGCAGGAAGGCAAAACCGGATCTGGACGGCGCCCCGGCCTTTCCTTATATCTTTTGTAGGATTTGCAGGAAACCCGATGTCCATGCAGCAGGAAAAGCTAGAGGGCGCCCCCCTCATCCGCCCGTCCTCGACCGATCATCCGCTTTACGAGCAGGTGGTGGCGGCGTGCCGGTCGGTCTACGACCCGGAAATCCCGGTCAACATCTACGATCTGGGCCTGATCTACACCATCGAGATCGACGACGAGAACGCGGTCGCGATCACCATGACGCTGACCGCACCGGGCTGTCCGGTGGCCGGCGAGATGCCCGGCTGGCTGGCCGAGGCGGTCGAACCGCTGCCGGGCGTCAAGCAGGTCGATGTCGAGATCACCTGGGATCCGCCCTGGGGCATGGACATGATGTCCGACGAGGCGCGGCTGGAACTGGGCTTCATGTAGCCGTCACGCGCCTGTCGCACGACTGTCACGCGGCCCCGTCACATGGTTTCCGTTCCTTCCCACCAAGAAGCGGAGAATCCCATGTCCTTCCCCCGCCTGACAGTCGCCGCCGCCCTGCTGGCCGCGACAGCCCTGCCCGGCCATGCCGAGACCGTTCTCGATTACGGCCCCCGCCCCTATTACCTGATCGACAGGATGACCGACGGTCCGCTGAAGGAAAAGCTGACCGCCTGCATGGGCCAGACGCCCAGCCGCAGCGATTTCTCGATCGGCCATCGCGGCGCGCCGCTGATGTTCCCCGAACATACCGTCGAATCGAATGTCGCCGCGGCGCGGATGGGCGCGGGCATCCTGGAATGCGACGTGACCTTCACCAAGGACAAGGAACTGGTCTGCCGTCACGCCCAGAACGATCTGCACACCACCACCGACATCCTGCTGACCGATCTGGCCGCCACCTGCATCACCCCCTTCACCCCGGCCAGCGGTGATACGCCCGCAACCGCCGAGTGCCGCACCTCCGAGATCACGCTGGCCGAGTTCCGCACGCTCAAACCCAAGATGGACGCCGCCGACGCGACCGCCACCACGCCCGAAACCTATCAGGGCGGCATCGCGCCCTTCCGCACCGATCTCTACACCCATGGCGCGCAGTCGCTGACCCATGCCGAGTCGATCGAGCTGTTCCGCTCGCTCGGCGCCAAGTTCACTCCCGAACTCAAGTCGCCCTCGGTCGAGATGCCCTTCGACGGCTTCACCCAGGCCGACTACGCGCAGAAACTGATCGACGAATACAAGGCCGCGGGCATCCCGCCCGGGGACGTCTTCGCGCAATCCTTCGACCTCGCCGACATCCTTTACTGGATCCAGAACGAGCCGGAATTCGGCGCCCAAGCGGTCTATCTCGACGACCGCTACGAGGCCGAGACCGAGGTCGAGGGGCTGATCGACCCGATGGACCCGGCCACCTTCAAGCCGACCATGCAGGAACTGGCCGACATGGGCGTGCGCTACATCGCGCCGCCGACCTGGATGCTGGTCACCGTCGAGGATGGCCGCATCCTGCCCTCGCCCTATGCCCAGGAGGCCAAGGCCGCCGGGCTGAAGATCATCACCTGGACGCTGGAACGCTCGGGTCCGCTGGCCACCGGCGGGGGCTGGTATTTCCAGTCGATCAAGGACGTGACCGACAATGACGGCGTCTATTTCGAGCTTCTCGACGTGCTCGCCCAGGATGTCGGCGTCGAGGGCGTCTTCTCGGACTGGCCGGCGACTGTGACCTATTACGCCAATTGCATGGGGCTCTGAGCCCGCGCAGGACGGGGCGGCACGCGCCGCCCCGTCTTCTTTCCGCCACGCGCCACCGACTTCCCCTTGAGACTGCGCCCGGGAAACCCTAGTCTTTGACTAGGGAAAAGGAGGCGCATCCATGTTCGGCATCCCCGGAAAACCGCCCGTCACGCTGACACCCGCCGCGGCGGCCCAGGTCGCAAGGCTGATGGCGCGGGACGACGCCGCCGCGTTGCGGATCGGCGTCAAGAAGGGCGGCTGCGCGGGGATGGAATACACGATGGAATATGTCTCCGAGATCGACCCGCATGACGAGGTGGTCGACCAGGGCGATGCCCGCGTCGCGATCGCGCCGATGGCGCAGATGTTCCTGTTCGGCACCGAAATCGACTACGAGACCAGCCTGCTGGAATCCGGCTTCAAGTTCCGCAACCCCAATGTGGTCGATGCCTGCGGCTGCGGCGAATCGATCAAGTTCCGCGAGATGGACGAGGCCCGCGGCGACTGACCCCCCCCTGCTGCGCGCAAAAGAGGCGTTCCGCTTCCGGGGCAAATGCCCTAGAAGGCGCCCGGTATTTGCAGCAAGGGAGGATTGCGCATGCGGCGGAAACTGGCAGCCGGCAACTGGAAGATGAACGGAACGGGTGCGGCGCTGGCCGAAGTGACGGCGCTGGCCGCAGCCCATCCCGCGCCTGCGGTCGATCTGCTGCTCTGCCCGCCCGCCACGCTGGTCGAGCGCATGGCAAACGCGGCCGCCGGGTCTGCGATTGCCGTGGGCGGCCAGGATTGCCACGCCGCCGCCGCGGGCGCCCATACCGGCGACATTTCGGCCGCCATGCTGCGCGATGCGGGGGCAAGCCATGTGATCCTCGGCCATTCCGAACGGCGCACCGATCATGCCGAGACCGACGCCATCGTGCGCGCCAAGACCGAGGCGGCGCTGGCCGGGGGGCTGATCGCGGTGGTCTGCGTCGGCGAGACCGAGGCGCAACGCGATGCGGGCCAGACCCTGGGCGTGGTCGGCAGCCAGCTGACCGACTCGCTGCCCGAGGGCGTGACCGGCGCGACTGTCGTGGTCGCCTATGAACCGGTCTGGGCCATCGGCACCGGCCGCGTGCCGACGCTGGCCCAGATTGCCGAGGTGCACGATTTCCTGCGCGCCGAACTGGTCGCGCGCTTCGGCGAGGCGGGGCACGGGATCCGGCTGCTTTACGGCGGCTCGGTCAAGCCCGACAATGCCGCCGAGATCTTCGCGACCTCGAATGTCGATGGCGCGCTGGTGGGTGGCGCGTCGCTGAAGGCGGCGGATTTCTCGGCCATCATCGCCGCGCTCGAAGCCGCGGCCTGACCCACGGCAACCGGACGGGGCCGCGCGCGCGCATGCGTGGCCCTAGCCCGCCCGCCGCTCGCAGCATTCCCCACTGCCGTTTCGCTGGCACAGCGCCGCGTCGAGCGCCTTGGGATCGACAATGCGCAGCCAGCCATAGCCCGTCTCGATCAACCCCTCGGCCACGAACTGGCGCATCGCCCGGTTCGCCGAGTTCCGCGACAGCCCCGACAACTCGGCCAGTTCGGACTGAGTCACCGGAAAGATGGTGGCGCCATCGTTGAACCGGTGCAGCCTCTGCAAAGAGATCAGCAGCCGCACGCGCGGATCGGGATTGGCCTGCGCCAGCAACAGCAGCGCGAGGCTGTCATATTGCGCGGCGACATTGACCGCCACATGGCGCCAGGTCGCCGGATCGCGCCGGGCCAGCGCCTCGATATGCATCCGCGGCACCGACAGCAGCACCGATGGCGCGCGGGCCACGACCGTGCAGCGCCGCCCTGACCCGCCGACCATGGCAACGCTGCCCGCCCACCAGCCCGGATGGGCCACGAAGACAAGCCGCGGCCCCTCGTCCCCGGAATCGGCATAGACGTAGAGCAGGCCATCCACCAGACCGAGGAAGTCCGGGGCGGGATCGTCGCGATGAAACAGCACCTCTCCATTGCCGACACGCCGCAGATGGGAACCGGCAAGCAATGCGGTGCAGAAGGGGCCGGGCAGGTTTCTCAGCCAACCGGTCTCGCGAATTCGGCGTCGAGCGTGTGTCACATCCATGATACGTTGGAATACCTCTAAAAATCACACCGAACTGCCCGTCGGGGTGCATTAACGTAACGTCAACGCGATCCACGAAGAAACCCCCGATGGCCGCTGCCCGAAATCCCTTGCGAAGCTCCATGTTGCAAAGGCCGTATCGGCGGTCAACCGCGTTCATCCGGCCATCGGAACGGCTCGTAAACGGGCGGATCTGCCGCAAGGTGCGACAACATGGCTTGATCTGGGTCATGGCCGCGGGCGCCGCTCTCGGGAATACCCCGCGTGAGGGTTCGCACCGGGCATTCCGGCCGGTGCGGACAGTTGGGGGTTTCCCCGAAGGGCGAGGACACCTAGAAGGAAAGGAGCGGGGCGTCCTGCCCCGTTGCATCTGACACATGAACCAGCAGAGCGCCGTGACCCAAGCAACCGCCGCCAAGAAGACTCTGCCCGACGCGCAGACCGTGACCGAGGTGCGTCACTACACCGACGATCTGTTCTATTTCCGCACGACCCGGCCGCAATCGCTGCGCTTCCGGTCGGGCGAATTCGTGATGATCGGGCTGCCCGGCGATGACGGCAAGCCGATCATGCGCGCCTATTCGATCGCCTCGCCCGCCTGGGATGACGGCCTCGACTTCTACTCGATCAAGGTGCAGGACGGCCCGCTGACCTCGCGGCTTCAGCACATCAAGCCCGGCGACGAGATCATCCTGCGTCCCAAACCCGTGGGCACGCTGGTTCTGGACGCGCTTCTGCCCGGCAAGCGGCTGTGGTTCCTGGCCACCGGCACCGGCATCGCCCCCTTCGCCAGCCTGATGCGCGACCCCGAGACATACGAACAGTATGACGAAGTCATCATGATGCACACCTGCCGCGAGGTGGCGGAACTGGAATTCGGGCGCGAGCTGATCGAAAGCCTGCCCGAAGACCCGCTGATCGGGGAGTTCGTCGGCGACAAGCTGAAATACTACCCCACCACCACGCGCGAGGACTTCCGCACCATGGGCCGGGTCACCGACAATCTGGCCTCGGGCAAGGTGTTCCGTGATCTCGGCCTGCCCTGCGAGACGATGGAACCGGGCATCGACCGGGCGATGGTCTGCGGCTCGCTCGACTTCAACAAGGACGTGATGGCGATCCTCGAAGGCTGGGGCCTGCGCGAAGGCGCGAATTCCGAGCCCGCGGAATATGTGGTCGAAAAGGCGTTCGTCGGCTGAAACGCTCCGACGGGACATGAAAAAGCCCCGCAAGAGATCGCTCTTGCGGGGCTTTCTCGTTCTTCCGGGGCGCGCGACGCCGGGATCGGCCGCACCTCGGTCTTCCGTCGGGCTTACATGCCCAGCGCGGTCCGCACTTGGTCCAGCACCGCGCCCAGCATGTCGGGCACGTTCCGGGCGGTTTCGACCGCAGCCTTCAGGCTTTCTTTCTGTGCATCGTCCAGCGAGGAGTCGTCGATCATCCCGATGACGGCATCCGCATCGAAGCCCTCGGGGCTCAGGACATCGGTCGGCGGGGTCGTTGCGGTCTCTTCGACGGCCGCGTCCGCAGCCGCTTCCTCGGCCGCTTCCGCAGCGTCTTCGGCGACATCGGCAGCGCCCTCGGTGGCCTCGCCAATTGCGCCTTCCACCGCCTCTCCCGCGTCCTCGACGGCCTCTTCGACCGCTTCGACGGCTTCGTCGGCGGCCTCTTCGGCCTCGTCGATCACTTCTTCAACCGCTTCGACGGCGTCATCGGGCGTCTCGACCGCGGCCTCGGGCACCGCTTCGTCCTCGGCCATGTTGCCGATATACCAGACATAGCCGCCGACCCCGATGGCGGCGAGGATGACGATCGTGATCAGGGCTTTCTTCATGGTTGTTTCCTCATCTGCCGTAATCGCGCATTTCTTACGCCGCCCGCTTTTGCCACAAATCGCCGCGCTGGCAAACCGGAACGAACGCCGCAGCGGCGCGTTAATGCCGAAAGGTCCATGGGAAAACCGCCTTGAAGCACAACGGTTCGCCGAGTAGTTTAAGGCGTCAATCACGGCAGAAAAGGAACCACACCATAGCCCGCAGACCCCACAACGCGCCGCCCACGCGAGACACCGGTCCCCGCGTGAATGAGCGCATTCGTGCCCCCGAGATCCGCCTCATCGGCGCGGACGGCGAAAATATCGGCGTCGTGTCCCCCGAACGGGGAATGGCACTGGCCGAGGAGGCCGGGCTCGACCTCGTCGAGATATCGCCGAACGCCACACCGCCGGTCTGCAAGATCATGGATTTCGGAAAGTTCAAGTATGAAACCCAGAAGCGCGAGTCCGAGGCGCGGAAGAAGCAGAAGATCATCGAGATCAAGGAGGTCAAGTTCCGCCCGAACACTGACACCCATGACTACGAGGTCAAGATGCGCAACGTCGTGCGCTTCCTCGAGAGTGGCGACAAGGTGAAGGTGACGCTGCGCTTCCGCGGTCGCGAGATGGCGCACCAGAATCTCGGGCGTGAGCTGCTGGAACGGGTGGCCGAGGACGTGAAGGAACTCGGCAAGGTCGAGAACATGCCCAAGATGGAAGGGCGTCAGATGGTGATGATGATCGGGCCGCTGAAGTAGCCGCCCGGGCCATGTCCGGATCTGCTAAGGGCCGTCCGCAGAGACGGCCCTTTTGCTTTGGGTAATGCTTCCGCCAAATATCTGATCATGCCTTCAATTCGCCTCGGTAACGGTAACGCAGGGTCAACATCTTGCTGCTTTGTTGGAGGAAGACAGCCGCAAACCTTCCGACAAAGGGTCAGCCCCACCATGCAGAAACGTGAAACCGCTCGCCTTTGGGCCTATGGTCTTGACCGCACGGCCCGGGACTCGCTCAAGGCGGCCGGAAAGATCATCATCCCGCATCTCGACGAGATGCTCGACGATTTCTACACCGATGTCGACAATGCGCCCGAGTGGTCCGAGTTCTTCAAGAAGCCGGGGATCCGCCTTCATGCCAAGAACAAGCAGAAGGAACACTGGATCAGGCTGTTCACCACCGATTTCACGCCGGACTATTTCAAGGCCGCCGACACGATCGGCCGGGTCCATTTCCGCATCGGCCTGCCGTTCCGTCACTATGTAGCCTCTTATGCGCGCGTGTCGGCGCGGCTGCAGAAAATGCTCGCCGCAGACAGCCGCCGCGGCTTCAACTTCCTTGGCCAGGGACGCAACGACCATCTGGTCGATGCGCTGAGCCGCGCGCTCCTGCTCGACATCGAGCTTGCGATCACCGGCTTCCACGACGCCCAGACCGAGGCGTTCGAGGGCCGGATCCACGCGCTCGGCGAAAGCTTCGAGGCCGAGGTCGGCCGCGTGGTCGACGTGCTGCACGCCTCGATGGACCGGTTGCACGGCGCTGCCAACGGTCTTGAAGTCGAAATCACGGGCGCGCGACAGGGGGCGGGGTCGGTCTCGGCCAATGCCGCCCAGATCGCCACCAGCACCCAGTCCGTCGCCGCAGCGATCGAGCAATTGTCGGCCTCGATCTCGTCGATCACCCAGGATGTCATCTCGGCCGCCTCGGCCTCCGTCACCGCTGCCGCCGAAGCCGAGGCATCGACGAACCAGGTGGCCGCGCTTCAGACCGCGGTCGAGGAGATCGGCGAGGTGGTCAGCCTGATTTCCTCGATCGCACGCCAGACCAACCTGCTTGCCGTGAACGCCACCGTCGAGGCCGCCCGTGCCGGCGATGCGGGCAAAGGATTTGCCGTCGTCGCCTTCGAGGTGAAGGCGCTTGCCCAGCGGATCAGCGAAGCAACTCAGTCCATTACCGACCGCATCCAGCGCATCCAGGCCGAAAGCGGCTCAATGGCGACCCGGATGTCGGAGATCGGCGAAAGCGTCCGGCGGATGAGGGAGTTCACCGAGAGCATCCGGACGGCGGTGGACGAACAGAAGCAGGCGGCGCAACACATCACTTCGCATGCCGAATCGACCGCGTCCAGCAGCACCGAGATGGCCGACATGATCCAAGACGTCTCGACCCGGGTCGAGCGAACCAGCACCACCTCGGGCACACTGAAGGATGCTGTGTCCACGGTCTCGGGCGAGACGGTGACGTTGTCGGAACGGGTACGCAATTTCCTCGGATCGCTGCGCGCGGCCTGAGAACCGTCCTGCGGTGTGGCGTCGGGGCCGGATCGGCCCGGCACCGCGCGCGGTTTCGGAGACGTCTCGGCCGTTCGAGGCCGGGCAATGGCACCTTGGCAAGCTGCCGCGTCGCCCCCCATTCGGCCCCTCACGGGCGGAAATGCCCCCGGCTCCCGACACAAGAGCGCCCCCGCGGGATAACACCGCGGGGGCGCCTGATCTCGCCACTCAGCCCGCGGCGGTTACGGCCCGGCCGGTCAGCACCTTGACCAGATGCGCACGGTATTCGGGCGAACCGTGCAGGTCGCCGATCATCATGTCGGCCTCCAGCGACAGCCCCGCGATGGCCGCTGCGCTGAAATCGGCGGACAGCGCCGCCTCGGCCTCGGCCCAGCGGAACACACCCCCTTCCGAGGCGCCGGTCACCGCGACGCGTACGCCGTCGGCGTATTTCGCCACGAACACCCCCACCAGCGCAAAGCGCGAGGCCGGTTGCTCGAACTTCTGATAGGCCGCGCGTTCGGGCACCGGGAAACGGACCTCGGTGATGATCTCGCCATCCTCCAGCGCGGTGGTGAACATGCCCTGGAAGAAGTCGTCCGCCGCGATGTCGCGGTTGACCGTGCGGATCGTCGCGCCAGAGCCCAGCGCCGCCGCCGGATAGCAGGCCGAGGGGTCGTTATTGGCCAGCGACCCGCCGATGGTGCCGCGGTTGCGCACCGCCGGATCGCCGATATTGCCCGCAAGGGCCGCCAGCGCCGGGTAATGCGCCGCCGCCTCGGCCGCGACCACCGCATGCGGGGTCGCCCCCCCCACGCAGACCGCGCCATCATCGTCAATGCAGACCCCCTTGAGTTCCGCAAGTCCGCCCAGGCAGACCAGTTTCGCAGGCGCCGCCAGTCGCTGCTTGAGCGTGGGGATCAGCGTCTGCCCCCCGCCCAGCGCCTGCGCCTCTTCGGTGCCCAGGGCCGTTACCGCCTCGTCCAGCGTTGCCGGGCGCACGAGTTCGAAAGCATACATGCGTGGTCCTCCTCAGCCCTGCATGGCCGCCCAGACGCGCGAGGGCGTCAGCGGCATGTCGATATGGGTGATATGGGTCATGCCTGCCCGTTGCAGCGCATCCACGACCGCGTTGACCACCGCGGGCGGGCTGCCGATGGCACCGGCCTCGCCGCAGCCCTTGACCCCCAGCGGGTTGTGGGTGCAGGGCGTCTGGCAGGAATGGTCGACCGCATAGAACGGCACGTCCGAGGCCCGCGGCATGGCGTAATCCATGTAGGATCCCGACAGAAGCTGGCCGTATTCGTCATAGGTCGTGGTTTCCAGCAGCGCCTGCCCGATCCCCTGCGCGATGCCGCCATGGACCTGGCCATCGACGATCATCGGGTTGACGATATTGCCGAAATCGTCCGCCGCGGCAAAGCGTTCGACCGTCACCTTGCCGGTTTCGGGGTCGACCTCAACCTCGCAGGCATAGGCGCCTGCCGGGTAGGTGAAGTTGTTCGGATCGTAGAACGCGGTTTCCTCCAGCCCCGGCTCGATCTCGTCCAGGGGATAGTTGTGCGGCACATAGGCCGCCAGCGTCACATCCCCCCAGGCCACCGACTTGTCGGTGCCCGCAACGGTGAACCTGCCGTCCTTGAGTTCGATATCCTCGGGACTGGCTTCCATCAGGTGGGCCGCGATCTTGCGGGCCTTGGCGATGATCTTGTTCGTCGCCTTGACCATCGCGGACCCGCCCACGGCCAGAGAGCGCGAACCATAGGTGCCCATGCCCATCGGCGTGTTGGCCGTGTCGCCATGCACGATCTCGATCATGTTCTCGGGGATGCCGATCATGTCGGCCACCACCTGGGCGAAGGACGTTTCGTGCCCCTGCCCGTGGGAATGGCTGCCGGTCATCACCACCAGGCCGCCGGTTGCGTTCACCCGCACCGTGGCGCTTTCGTAAAGACCCGCGCGGGCGCCAAGCTGGCCGACCAGATGGCTGGGCGCGATCCCGCAAGCCTCGATATAGCAGTTGATGCCAAGGCCGCGCAGCTTGCCGCGGGCCTTCGACTCCGCCAGCCGCGCCTCGAAGCCCGCGACATCCGCGATCTCCAGAAGCTTGTCGAGCGTCGCGTTGTAATCGCCGGTGTCGTATTCCACCGCGACCGGGGTGGCATAGGGGAACTCGGTGATGAAGTTCTTGCGCCGCAACTCGACCGGGTCCATCCCGATCTCGCGCGCGGCCTTGTCGATCACCCGCTCAAGCTGGAAGGTCGCCTCGGGCCGCCCGGCGCCGCGATAGGCATCCACCGGCACAGTGTTGGTGAACACCGCCTTGACGTTGACATAGATCAGCGGCGTCTTGTAGTTGCCCGCCATCAGCGTGCCATGCAGCCAGGTCGGAATCGACGGCGCAAAGGTCGACAGATACGCCCCCATATTGGCGTAGGTCTCGGTGCGGATGGCCTGGAAATGGCCCTCGGCATCCAGCGCCAGTTCGATCTTCGTAACGTGGTCGCGGCCCTGCGCATCGGTGACGAAGCTTTCCGACCGGGTGCAGGTCCATTTCACCGGACGGCGCAACTGCTTCGCGGCGAAGGTGACGGCGGCCTCCTCGGCATAGTGGAAGATCTTGGACCCGAACCCGCCGCCCACATCGGGCGCAACGACGCGCAGCTTGTGCTCGGGGATGCCCAGCACGAAGGCCCCCATCAACAGCCGGATCACATGTGGGTTCTGGCTGGTGGTGTAGAGCGTCGAGTCGTCGGTGGCGAAATTGTAGTCGCCGATGGCCACCCGCGGCTCCATCGCGTTCGGCACCAGCCGCTGGTTGACCAGATCGAGCGTGGTGACGTGATGGGCGGTCTCGAACGCCTTGTTCACCGCCTCGCGGTTCTCCTCGACGAAGCCCCAGTCATAGCAGAGGTTCGAGGTCAGGTCGTCATGCACCTTGGGCGCGCCATCCGCCAGCGCCGCCTTCATGTCGAGCACCGGTTCGAGTTCCTCGATATCGACCACGACCGCCTCGGCCGCGTCGCGGGCCTGGTCATAGGTCTCGGCCACGACCAGCGCGATCGGATCGCCCACATGGCGCACCTTGCCCGTGGCCAGAACCGGGTGGCCCGGTTCCTGCATCGGGGCGCCGTGCCGGTCGGTCACCTGCCAGCCGCAGGGCAGCCCGCCCACCCCCTCGAAATCGGCCGCGGTGAAGACGCGGATGACACCGGGCATCCCGGCGGCGGCGTCGGTGTTCACCCCGTTCAGCCGACCATGCGCCACCTGGCTGCGCACGAAACAGGCATGGGCCTGCCCTTGCAGGTTGATGTCGTCGGTATAGCGGCCCCGTCCCGTCAGGAACCGCACATCCTCGCGCCGCTTGCTGCTGGCGCCGATGCCGTGATCTTTCGGCATGATATCCTCCCTGGATAATCCGTCTGCTGTGCGCCCTTGCCGGACGGCTATTCGGCGGCCACCGCGTCCCCGTGGCCCAGATGGCTGACATCCTGTCCCGAGGCTGCCAGTATCGCCTTGACGATGTTGTGATATCCCGTGCAGCGGCAGATATTGCCCTCAAGGTAATGCCGGATCTCGGCCTCGCTGGGCGTCGGGCTCTTCGCCAGCAGCGCCGAGGCCGTCATCACCATGCCCGGCGTGCAGAAGCCGCATTGCAGCCCGTGATGATCCTGGAACGCCTGCTGGATCGTCGAGAGCGAGCCATCGGGATTGGCCATCCCCTCGATGGTGCGGATCTCGGCGCCCTCGCATTCCAGTGCGAAGGTGGTGCAGGATTTCACGTCCTGCCCGTTCACATGCACCACGCAGGCCCCGCACTGGCTGGTGTCGCAACCGATATGGGTGCCGGTCAGGCCAAGCCCCTCGCGCAGGAACTGGGACAGCAGGGTGCGTCCCTCCACCTCTCCGGAAACGGCCTTGCCGTTCACGGTCATCGTGACCCTGGTCATCGATATCCTCCCTTTATCCGGGCCGAGTAAAGCATGGGGAACAGGGTTTGAGAACCGTTGATTTGCGCATGCTCTGGTCTAGCCTTCGCGTCGAATAGGGCAGGCGGAGCCAGGCGAATCCGGGCCTCAGCCCTCGCGCGGTTGCGGCCGCGACGGGATCTCCTTCAAAAGCCCCCCCACCCCCATCGCAGCAATCTCGTCCGGGCCGATGCCCAGCCCGCAGGCGATCCGTTCCAGCACCCAGTCCGCCCCGTTCAGGGCAGGGCTGCGGGCACATCCCGGCAGGCCGATCACCGGCCGCCCGCCCTGTTCGCCCAGGAACAGCAGGTTGCCCGGATCGACCGGCATGCCGAAGCGCGTGACCGTGCCGCCCGCCGCACGCACCGAAGCCGGGCCGGTATCCTCGGGGTCTGAAGTGGCCGAGCCGGTCAGGATCAGCGCGATCTCACCCGGCAATGCGCTCAGCGCCGCGGCCATGGCGGCGGTCTCGTGCGGGACGATGGCGACCGCGGCAAGCGTCATGCCCAGCGCCCTCAGGCGGGTCTCTAACGCCGCGCGCCCCTTTTCGCTCATTCCCGGTTTCTGGCCCGCCACCTCGGACAGGATCAGCCCCGCGGTCCGGCGCGTCACCCCATGCACGCGGATCGCGCCCGGCGCGGCGGCACAGGCGGCCTCAAGGGCCGCGCCGGGCACCGCATAGGGAATGATCTTGACCGTGCCGACCAGAAGCCCCGGCGTGACCCGGGTTAGCGGCGCAAGCGTGGCAAGCGTCACGCTGGGGTCGATTCGGTTCAGGGCGTGGATCGCCTCGGCATCCAGCCCCACGAGTCCCGCGCAATCCGCATGCAGGTTGACCCGCCCCCGCGCCGCCGCACCGATCCGCAGCCCCGCCGCCGCCGGGTCGGGCACCAGCGCGCGCGCAAGGCGCGCGGCGGCCGCGTCTTCGGCCACATCGGCGGGATCCGGCCGGGCGACGGTGATCCGCGTGATGCCCGCCGCGGTCAGCGCGGCGATCTCGGCCCTCCCGAGCACGAGGCCCTTCTTCAGCATCCGCCCGCCGACGCGCAGCGAATGGGCCAGAATGGCCCCCTCGGCCTCGTCAGGCGCCACAGGGCCGAAGCGCATCAGCCCGTCCTCAGCGTCGCGACGATCTGGGCCATGATCGAAACCGCGATCTCGGCCGGGCTGCGCGCGCCGATATCCAGGCCCACGGGTGCATGAATGCGGGCGATCCGCTCTGCCGGGACGCCCGCCGCCTGTAGCCGCTCGACCCGTTTCGCATGGGTCCGGGGCGACCCGAGGCAGCCCAGATAGAAGACGTCCGAGCCCAGCGCGGCCAGGATCGCGGGATCGTCCAGCTTGGGATCATGGGTCAGCGTCACGACCGCCGTGCGCGCATCAAGCCCATGGGCGACAAGTGCGGCATCGGGCCAGTCGTCAAGGATGGTCTCGCCCGGGAACCGCTCGGCCGAACCGAAAGCGGGACGCGGGTCGATCAGCACGGGCGCGAACCCGGCAAGCCGCGCCATCGCCACCAGCGGCTGAGCGATATGAACGGCGCCGATGACGGCCAGCCGCAAGGGCGGGTTATGGATCGCGACGAAGCACGCCCCCTCGAAGCCCGAGCGGTCGGCGCGCATGCGCTCGGCGATCTGCGGCCCTAGGTCGGCATCCTCCGGCCCCGCCAGCCGCCTTTCCCAGCTTTCGGTATCGACGAGATATGCCAGGGCGCGCCGTGCCGCGCGGGCGGCGACCAGATCGGCCAGCAGCGCCTCGGGCAGGGCCGCGCCCACGGGTTCGACCAGCACCCGGATGCGCCCGCCGCAGGCCAGCCCCACGGCAAAGGCATCGTCATCGCTGACCCCGAATTCCAGCAGGCGCGGACGGCCATCGCCCAGCGCCTCCAGCGCCTCGGCGATCACCGCGCCCTCGACGCAGCCGCCCGAAACGGACCCCGCCATGCCGCCCTCGCCCGAGATCGCCAAAAGGCTGCCCACCGGGCGCGGTGCGCTGCCCCAGGTTTCGATCACGGTCGCCAGCACCGCGCCCTTTCCCGCCCGGTGCCAGTCGAGCGCGGTCTCCGGAATCGCGTCGAAATCGCCTGTCTGCATGCGCGCCCTTCCTCCCTCGGGGGATAATGGGCGCGGCGGGGAAGCTTCGCCAGAGGGAATCGGCGCAGAAATGAAAGGGCGCTGCGGGATCTCCCCGCAGCGCCCACCCTCCCTGATCGGAGGGGCTCACTCGGCCGGTTCGGCCTTCGCGTCAGTCACAGGCGCGGCCTTGCCGACCAGCCGCCGCGGCAACAGGATCGCGATCAGGATGAAGGCGATCCCGATGGCGATGCCGAGCATGTCACCCGTGAACGGCAGACCGGGCAGAACCGCCGGATAGTCGGCCCCCGGGATCTCGCCGATGGTCCATTTCTCGCCGTTGAGGAAACCTACCTGCTCCCAGAACGGATAGCTGAGCGCATAGGCCCCTGCGCCGATCAGGCCGCCCGCGATGAAGAACAGCGCGTCAAGCCGCCCGGTCGCCGCCGCACAGACCCCGGTGCCCGGGCAATACCCGGCAATGGCCCAGCCGATGCCCAGGATCGCGCCGCCCAGCAGCACGCCAACATGGATTTCCTTGACCGACATGTGGCCGACCTCGACCAAACCCAGCATCTGGCCGCCGAACATCAGGATCGAAGCGGTGCCGATTGCCATGAAGATGGTTTTCATCAGGTGGGTATTGGTCAGGTTCAGCATCCGGCCGATCCAGTTCGGATCGGTGGCGCCGATGCGTTCCAGCATCAGTCCGAACAGCGCGCCGAGCCCGATTGCGAGTGCGATCTCCATCTCAGGCCTCCTTCTTCAGCAACATGCGGGCGGTGGGAAATGCCGTCAGGAAGGCCCCGAAGGCAAAGAGATAGCCCGAGACCGCGGTCTGCATCATCCCCGACATCATGTGCCCCGAGGTGCAGCCCCCCGCCATCCGGGCGCCATAAAGCACCAGCACCCCGCCGAAGAAGGCGATCACCCAGCGGCCGATCCAGCCGGTGCGAAAATTGGCGCTCCAAAGCGCCGGGCTGAAGCGCTCGCGCAGCGGGATGCGCCCGAAGGCAATCGAGGACAGCAACGCCCCGCCCATCATCGCGGCCACGAAGATGAAGCCGTAGTTCAGCGGGTTGGCGACATTGTCGGCATATTTCGCGAGATACGCATTGGACGAGGTCCAGGCGCCGTCGTCCGTCTGGGTGATGATGCCGGGCTCGTATTGCTGCCAGAGGATGCCGTCGGCCACGACGAATTGCGTCGACACGCCGATCGGCTGCACCAGCAGCACCGCGAGGAAAAAGACGACGCCCAACAGCGGGCCGCCGATCTTCCAGTTCAGAACCATGGAGTTGTCCCCCTCATGACATTCGTTATTTCGAATGCAACTCTGGCACGGTGAACCGGACCGATCCAGATCTATGATGCCGCGCCAAAGAAAAACGCCGTGGGAGGGAGGACCCACGGCGTTTCTGTAAGTCGGCACCGAGGGAGGGAGGGCCCTCTGGCGCCCGGGAACCTGCGTCGGGAAAACACAGGGACCGTCTGCGGTTTTTTGCGATACGCGCCGGGAACTTGCGCCCATCGCCGCAAACGACGCATGCTGGATGCAGGTTATGCTGCGCTGCGGCCTTGATCTGGATCAATCGGTCAGGAATGTCGCACCTGCAGCAACATCCGGCCCCGCTCTCCGGCATCGCCCGCATCCGTGATCGCCCGGGCCAGATCTTCGAGCGAGCGGATCGAATGGCCCGCCCGGAAACAGTCGACATGCGGCAGCATCGCCCTTATTCCGCGGGCTTTCGGCGCGAAACCGTCCCAGCGCAGCAGCGGGTTTATCCAGATCAGGCGGCGGGCCGACAGGTGCAGCCGCTGCATCTCCTGCGACAGGGTGTCCACCTCGTCCCGGTCCAGCCCGTCGGTGATCAGCAGCACCACCGCCCCCTGCCCCAGCACCCGCCGCGACCAGTCGCGGTTGAACACATGCAGCGCCGACGCGATTCGCGTGCCGCCCGCCCAATCCTGCGCCTCGGCCCCCGCGGCGGCCAGCGCGGCATCGACATCGCGGGTGGCCAGGTGGCGGGTGATGTTGGTCAGCCGCGTGCCGAAGGTGAAGGCGTGCACCTTCGCCCAGCCCGCCCCCTTTTCATTGGCGACCGCGTGCAGGAAATGCAGCACCATGCGCGAATATTGCGACATCGAGCCCGAGATGTCGCAAAGCATCACCAGATTCGGCCAGCGGCTGCGCCGGTTCTTCATCGACAGCTCGCTGAACTCGCCACCGCGGCGCAGGGCGTTGCGCATCGTCGCGCGCCAGTCGGGCATCCGGCCATGCCGGTCGGCGCGGGTGCGGCGCGAGACCAGCGGCTTCACCGGCAGGCTGAGACGGGCCAGCATGCGCCGTGCCTCGGCGATCTCGGCGGTGCTCATCTGCTCGAAATCCAGCGTCTTCAGCCGTTCGCGACCCGAATGGGTCTGGCTGGCGTCGATCTCGACCTCGTCGGCTGGCGAGTCCCGCGGTTCGGGAAGGTCACGCTCGACCCCGTCGAGCAGGGCCTCGGCGGCGCGTTTCTCGGCAGCCTTCGCGGTCCGTTCCTCGGCCACGCCCCGCACCGAGGGCAGCATCAGGCTCATCATGTGTTCGAGAAACCGCGGATCGCGCCAGTAAAGCCGGAACACCTGGTCATAGACCTGCCGGTGCTCGGGGCGCGAGAGAAAGCAGGCGGCAAGCGTGTGGTAGAAATCCGCGCGCTGCGAGAACCCCGCCGCCTCGACCGCGCGGACCGCGTCGATCACCCGGCCGGGGCCGACGGGCAGGCCCGCCTTTCGCAGGGCGCGCGCGAAATGGACGATGTTGTGCGACAGCTTGCCGTCATCGGGGATATCGAGCGTGTGCAGATCTGCCATTCGCGGCCTCGGCTCTGGTGGAGAGGCCGGGGGGGCCGTCTGCCCCCCGGCCCCCCCGAGGATATTTCCGGCCAGAAGAAGAACAGGCCGGTTCGCGTCAGGCAGGCGCCAGTTCCGCGCGGACCTGGTCGAGCAGGCGTTTCGCCTCGGAGCCCTCGATCTTCTGGATGTCGTCCTGGTATTTCAGAAGCGCCCCGATCGTGTCGGCGATGACCTGGGGCGACAGGTCGATCACGTCGAGCGCAAGCAGGCATTTCGCCCAGTCGATGGTTTCGGCGACGCCGGGTTTCTTGAACAGGTCTTCGCTGCGCAGTTTCTGGACGAAGGCAACGATCTCGCGGCTCAGCGTTTCGGCCGCTTCGGGGGCGCGGGCATGCAGGATGTCGAGTTCGCGCTGGAAATCGGGGTAGTCGACCCAGTGATAGAGGCAGCGCCGCTTCAGCGCGTCATGCACCTCGCGGGTGCGGTTCGAGGTGATGACCACTATCGGGGGGTGCGGGGCCTTGATCGTGCCAAGTTCGGGGATGGTGACCTGGAAATCGCTGAGCGCTTCGAGCAGGAAGGCCTCGAAGGGTTCGTCGGTGCGGTCGAGCTCGTCGATCAGCAGCACCGGCGGCCCCTCGACCTGGGGACGCATGGCCTGGAGCAGCGGGCGTTCGATCAGGTATTCGTCCGAGAAAAGCTCGTCCTTCAGTGCGGTCCGGTCGGCGCCCGCGCCCTCGAAACCCATCGCCTCGGCGGTGCGGATCGCGATCATCTGCGCGGCGAAGTTCCAGTCGCAGACGGCCGAGGCGGCATCGAGCCCTTCATAGCATTGCAGCCGGATCAGCCGGCGGCCAAGTGCTGCGGCCAGCGCCTTGGCGATCTCGGTCTTGCCGGTGCCGGGCTCGCCTTCGAGAAAGAGCGGCTTGCCCAGGCGGAGCGACAGAAAGGCGACGGTCGCAAGCGCCCGCCCGCAGACATAATCCTGTCCGGCAAGCAGCTGTTGAACCTCGTCGATCGAGCCTGGTCCTGTCCTGTCCATCCGCATCCTCCCTACGCCTAGAACTGCATGGGCGCGGGCGACGGTCAAGCGCCGGGATGGCGAAGATTGCCCGGCGCGGCGGGACGCGCTAAGCCTCGGGCACAGCCCGGAAGGAGAAATCACGATGGAAGGCGCCCTGCCCCTGACCCCGAAGGATGCCCCGGATCTGGCCCGGTTCGACTGGCAGGACGCGTTGCGGCTGGAGGATCGGCTGGACGAGGACGAGCGGATGTTGCGCGACGCGGCACGGGCCTTCGCCCGTGACCGGCTGCAGCCCCGCGTGACGATGGCCTTTCGCGAGGAACGGGCCGAGCCCGAGCTTTTCGCCGAGATGGGGCAAGCGGGCCTGTTGGGCGTGACCCTGCCCGAGGCCCTTGGCGGGCTTGGTGCCTCCTATGTGACCTACGGGCTGATCGCGCGCGAGATCGAGCGGGTGGATTCGGGCTATCGCTCGATGATGAGCGTGCAATCCTCGCTGGTGATCTATCCGATCTTCGCCTACGGCACCGAGGCGCAGCGCCAGCGCTATCTGCCCGGTCTTGCGCGGGGCGAACTGATCGGCTGTTTCGGGCTGACCGAACCCGATGCGGGCAGCGACCCCGCCGGGATGAAGACACGGGCCGAGAAGGTCGCGGGCGGCTATCGGCTGACCGGCACCAAGACCTGGATATCGAACGCCCCCTTCGCCGATGTCTTCGTGGTCTGGGCGAAGTCCGAGGCCCATGGCGGCAAGATCCGCGGCTTCGTGCTGGAAAAGGGCATGGCGGGTCTGTCGGCCCCGAAGATCGAGGGCAAGCTGAGCCTGCGCGCCTCGCCCACGGGCGAGATCGTGATGGAGGGCGTCGAGGTCGGCGAGAATGCGCTGTTGCCGGGCGTCGAGGGTCTGAAGGGGCCGTTCGGCTGCCTCAACCGGGCGCGCTATGGCATCGCCTGGGGGGTGCTGGGCGCGGCCGAGGCCTGCTGGCATGCGGCGCGCGCCTATGGGCTGGATCGGCGCCAGTTCGACAAGCCGTTGGCAGGCACGCAACTCTACCAGAAGAAGCTTGCCGACATGCAGACCGAGATTTCACTGGGCTTGCACGCCTGCCTTCAGGTCGGCCGGTTGATGGACGAGGGGCGCGCGGCGCCCGAGATGATCAGCCTCGTCAAGCGCAACAATTGCGGCAAGGCGCTGGAGATCGCGCGGGCGGCGCGCGACATGCATGGCGGCAACGGGATCTCCGACAGTTTTCCGGTGATGCGCCACATGCTGAACCTCGAGACGGTGAACACCTACGAGGGTACGCATGACATCCACGCGCTGATCCTGGGGCGGGCGCAGACCGGGCTTCAGGCGTTCTTCTGACGGCCTGAAGCCGCAGGCGGCACGACCGCGCTCAGAGATAATAGCGGTCGCGGAAGATGTGGCGCACGACGTCCTGACGGGTCAATCCGCGCGCGGCGAGATCCTCGTCGCTGAGCGCGTTCAACCGCTCGATCTGGCGGGTGCGGGGGTGGTGTTCCATCACCCGGACAAGCACATCGAGGAGGGTGGAGAGGATCGAGCCGGTGCGACCGGTGATCGCGGTAACTGCAAGTGCCATCTTCTGGAAACTCCTGTCGATTCACAGATGTTTCCTCCCATGATCGTCAATTTAGGGCAGACGCGCTGACATGACCAATGCCCGCTGGCAAAGCCTGCCTTGCACCCAGCGGGCAGCGGGGGCGTGAAATCTCAACCGGATCTTCAGCCTTTCGCGGTTCGCCCCTGCCCCGGCGCTGCGATTCGCACGCAGGCGTCGTGATCGCCACTGGAAAGCCGTGCGGCGATTGTGTATCGCGCAGCCCATGACACAGCGCCTCACGATCCGCCGCCCCGACGACTGGCACCTGCATCTGCGCGACGGCGCCATGCTGGCGGGCGTCCTGCCAGAGACGGCGCGCGACTTCGCCCGCGCGATCATCATGCCGAACCTGGTGCCGCCGGTGGTCACGGCGCAGGACGCGGCCGATTACCGGGCGCGAATCCTCGCCGCACTGCCCGAGGATATGGCCTTCACGCCGCTGATGACGCTGTATCTGACCGAAGAGACCGACCCGCAGGACGTGGCCGCCGCCCATGCCAGCGGCCTGGTGACGGCGGTCAAACTCTACCCCGCGGGGGCGACGACGAACTCGGCCTCGGGGGTGACGGATTTCGACAAGGTCCGCGGCGTGCTGGAGAAGATGGCCGAGATCGGCTGCCCGCTTTGCGTGCATGGCGAGGTGACCGACCCCGAGGTGGACATCTTCGACCGCGAGGCGGTGTTCATCGACCGCGTGCTGGACCCGATCCGCCGGGCGGTGCCGGGGCTGCGCGTGGTGATGGAGCATCTGACCACCGCCGACGGGGTGGACTATGTCAAGGCAAACGCGGCCGATCTGGGCGCGACGATCACCACGCATCACCTGATCATCACCCGCAACCATATCCTGGTCGGCGGGATCAAGCCGCATTACTACTGCCTGCCGGTGGCCAAGCGCGCGCGCCACCGCGACGCCCTGGTGGCCGCCGCCACATCGGGCGACGCCCGGTTCTTCCTCGGCACGGACAGCGCCCCGCACAGCGATCCGACCAAGGAATCGGCCTGCGGTTGCGCCGGCATCTTCTCGGCGACCAACACGCTGTCCTGCCTGGCGGAAGTGTTCGAGCGCGAAGGCGCGCTGGACCGGCTGGAGGCGTTCGCCTCCCTGAACGGCCCGGCCTTCTACCGCCTTGCACCGAACGCCGAAACGATCACGCTGGTCAAGGGCGCCCCCGTGGCCTTCCCCGACAAGATCGCGACGGGTGTCGGGCCGGTGACGCTGTTCGACCCCGGCTTCCCCCTGCACTGGCGGGTAGAGCGGTAAGCCGCTTGTTTCCTTCAACCACTTCGCCGGGACGGCTCGAACCCTCCCGCCGCCAGATCGAGAGGTCCGCGCCATGATCCCCACCGCCTTCCCCGACCAGGCCGAGATTGCCCGGTTGTCGGCCCGCATGCTGCTGGAGGTGGGCGCGGTCCATTTCAACGCCGAGACCCCCTTTACCCTGGCCTCGGGCCTGCCCTCGCCCACCTATATCGATTGCCGCAAGCTGATTTCCTTCCCGCGCATCCGGTCGACGCTGATGGATTTCATGACCGTCACGGTCCTGCGGGATGCGGGGTTCGAGGCGTTCGACAATGTCGCGGGCGGCGAGACCGCGGGCATCCCCTTTGCAGCCCTGGTGGCCGAACGGCTGGCGCTGCCGATGACCTATGTCCGCAAGAAACCCAAGGGCTATGGCCGCAACGCCCGCATCGAGGGCGTGATGGGCGAAGGCGACCGGGTGCTGCTGGTCGAGGACCTGACCACCGATGGCGGGTCCAAGCTCAGCTTCGTCGATGCGATCCGCGAGACCGGCGCCTCTTGCGGGCACACGGCCGTGATCTTCTATTACGGCATCTTCCCCGAAACCGAGGCGACGCTGGCCGCGCATGGGGTGCAGCTTCATTACCTTTGTACCTGGTGGGATGTGCTGGCCGAGGCGCGCGCGCAGGGTGCCTTCGATGATGCCACGCTGGCCGAGGTCGAGGCGTTCCTGACTGCGCCGCGGGAGTGGCAGGCGGCGCGGCAAAAATAGCCGGGGACGGCGCTGTGGACATGTTGGGGACAACTCGCCGAGAGAATCGCTCGCACGGTCCAGATTTTGCGGCTACAATGCCTTGAGGCACAACAGGCGGGATTGACGCGAGTTGTCCACAGGCCATGCACAGGTGTCGCGCCGCGTTCTCCACCATGTTCTTGCCATGTCGCGCGGCGGCCGCTTGCGCTAGGCAGGCCGGACCGAAATCCAGGGGCGGGCGATGAACGAGATCAGAACGATCCAACCGGGCGGTACGACGGCCGAGGACGAGGTCGGCACCCTGCCCCACAACATCGAGGCCGAGCAGCAATTGCTGGGCGCGATCCTGACCAACAACGATGTCTTCGACCGGATCGCGTCGATCATCCAGTCGCATCATTTCTACGAACCCGTCCACCAGCGCATCTACGAGATCGCTGCGGCGCGCATCCAGAAGAACGCGCTGGCCTCGCCGGTCACGCTCAAGGCGTTTCTCGCGGATGACGAGGGGCTGAAGGAACTGGGCGGCCCGGCCTATCTGGCGCGCCTTGCGGGCGCGGCGATCTCGACCTTCGCGGCGCGCGACTATGCGCAGATGATCTATGATTTCGCGATCCGGCGCGAGTTGATCCGGCTTGGCCGGGATATCTCGGACAAGGCGGCCAAGGTCGATATCTCGTCCGAGCCACGCGCCCAGATCGTCGAGGCCGAACAGGCGCTTTACAAGCTGGGCGAACAGGGCCAGTCGGAAAGCGGCTTCCAGTCCTTCCTCAAGGCCGTGACCGACGCGGTGAACGTCGCCAACGCCGCCTACCAGCGCGACGGGCAGCTTTCGGGTGTCTCGACCGGGCTGATCGACCTCGACCGCAAGCTGGGCGGGCTGCACCGGTCCGACCTGCTGATCCTTGCCGGGCGGCCGTCGATGGGCAAGACGTCGCTGGCCACCAACATCGCGTTCAACGTCGCGAAATCCTATCGCCGGGGCCTTCAACCCGACGGGTCCGAGGGCGCGGTCGATGGCGGCGTCGTCGGCTTCTTCAGCCTCGAGATGAGCGCCGAGCAGCTGGCCGCGCGGATCCTGTCCGAGGCGTCCGAGGTGCCCAGCGAACAGATCCGCCGCGGCGACATGACCGAGGTCGAATTCCGCCGCTTCGTCGAGGCCGCCAAGGCGCTGGAAGCCTGCCCGCTATTCATCGACGACACGCCCGCCCTGCCGATCAGCCAACTCGCCGCCCGCGCCCGGCGGCTCAAGCGCACGCATGGGCTGGATGTGCTGTTCGTCGACTATCTGCAACTCGTCCGTCCCGCCACGGCCAAGGACAGCCGGGTGAACGAGGTCAGCGAGATCACGCAAGGGCTCAAGGCCATCGCCAAGGAACTGGACATCCCGGTGATCGCCCTGTCGCAACTGTCGCGACAGGTCGAAAGCCGAGAGGACAAGCGCCCGCAACTGTCGGACCTGCGGGAATCCGGTTCGATCGAACAGGACGCCGATGTGGTGATGTTCGTCTACCGCGACGAATACTACAAGGAACGCGAGAAACCCGGCGAGGACAATCTCGAGGCCATGGCCAAGTGGCAGGAGGTCATGGAACGATGCCACGGCAAGGCCGAGGTCATCATCGGCAAGCAGCGTCACGGCCCGATCGGCACGGTGGAACTCAGCTTCGAGGGCCGCTTTACCCGGTTCGGCAATCTGGTGAAGCCCTGGCAGCAGGGGCATGGCGAGACGGACGGGTTCTGAGGCGATTCAGCGCCTTGCCGTCCGGATTGCACGGCGTTGTCGCCGCGAGGATGACAGCACGCGGATATCGGCGGCGATCCCCCCGCGGCCCGTTGGTGCCCGAACCGGACTCGGCGAGGGCAGGTTCCCGCGCCGACAATAGGAATCCGCCTTGACGTCTGCCCTGCCCCTGTCGGAAACAGCGCCATGGCCACGGGTTTGCTCAGCATCGACCACGGCGCGATCGCGCGCAACTGGACCGCCCTTGACCGCCCTTGACCGCGCCAGCGGCGCTGGGGTGGAAACCGGTGCGGTGGTCAAGGCCGATGGCTACGGCCTTGGCGCGGCCGAGGTCGCGCGCACGCTGGCCCGCGCAGGCGCCCGCCGCTTTTTCGTCGCCGTCGCCGAAGAGGGCGCCGCGATCCGCGCCGCCCTTGGCCCCGGCCCCGAGATCAGCGTCTTCGGCGGCCACATGGCGGGCGATACCGGCCTGATTGCCGATCTGGGTCTCGTGCCCATGCTGAATTCGCCCGAGCAGTTTGCCCGTCACCTTGCCGCGCTGCCGGGCCACCCTTTCGGCATCCAGCTCGATTCCGGCATGAACCGTCTGGGGATGGAACCCGCCGACTGGGCCGCGATCCGCGCCGACGCGCTGGCCGCCGAGCCACGGCTCATCATGAGCCACCTCGCCTGCTCCGACGAGGACACGACCGGCTTCAACCGGAAACAACTCGCCTGTTTCCGCGACATGACCGAGGGCTGCGGCGTGCCGCGCTCGCTTTCGGCCACGGGCGGCATCCTGTTGGGCCCGGCCTATCACTTCGAGATCACCCGCCCCGGCATCGGCCTTTACGGCGCGCTTCCCTTCACCGAAGCAGCGCCCGTACTGCGCCTGTCGCTGCCGGTGATCCAGATCCGCGCGGTCGAGCCCGGCGAAAGCGTCGGCTATGGCTGCACCTGGACCGCCGACACCCGCCGCATCGTCGCCACCGTCGCGGGCGGCTATGCCGATGGCATCCTGCGCTATCTGACGAACCGCGGCACGCTCTGGGCTGATGGCTGCCCCTGCCCGATCCTCGGCCGCGTCTCGATGGATCTCATCACCGCCGATATCACCGACCTGCCCGACATCCCCGATGCGCTCGACCTGATCGGCCCGGACCAGAGCGTGGACGAGGTCGCCGCCGCCGCCCGGACCATCGGCTACGAGGTGCTTACCAGCCTCGGCCCGCGCTACACCCGCCGCCATGTCGGCGCGGCCGCGCCATGATCCTCGCCCCGGTCGCCGCCATCGGCCGCTCGACGCTTGGCGGGCTGGCAGCCCTCGGCAGAATCGCGATCTTTCTTGTGGCGACGATTGCGGCCATGCTCCGCCCCCCCTTCTACTTCCGCGAATTCCTTCAGGCGCTCTGGGCGATCGGCTACAATTCGCTGCCCGTGGTGGCGCTGACGGCACTGTTCACCGGCGGCGCGCTGGCCTTGCAGATCTACGAAGGCGGCGCGCGGTTCAACGCCTCGCAGGTGGTGCCCTCGATCGTCGCCATCGGCATGGTGCGCGAGCTTGGCCCGGTGCTGGGCGGGCTGATGGTGGCGGCGCGCGTGGCCTCGTCCATCGCGGCCGAGATCGGCACGATGAAGGTGACCGAACAGATCGACGCGCTGGTGACGCTGTCCACCGACCCGATGCGCTATCTGACCGTTCCGCGCGTGCTGGCGGCGACCATCGCCCTGCCGGTGCTGGTCGCGGTGGGCGATTCCATCGGCATCCTGGGCGGCTATCTGGTCGGCACGGGGCGGCTTGAACTGAACGCGGCCGCCTATCTCAAGACCACGGTAGATTATCTCACGCTCTGGGACGTGACCTCGGGGCTGATCAAGGGCGCGGTCTTCGGCTTCATCGTGGCGCTGGTGGGCTGCTATTTCGGGATGAATTCCGAGCGCGGCGCACAGGGCGTGGGGCGGGCCACGAAATCGGCGGTGGTGACGGCCTCGGTCATGATCCTGGCCACCAACTACCTGCTGACCGAACTGTTCTTCTCGGCATGATCGCGCTGTCCGGCCTTCACAAGAGCTTCGGCGCCAACCGCGTGCTGCGCGGCGTCGACCTGACCGTGCCGAAGGGCGAAAGCATGGTCGTCATCGGCGGCTCGGGCACCGGCAAGTCGGTGCTGCTGAAATGCATCCTGGGTCTGGTGAAACCCGATGCAGGCACCATCCGGATCGACGGGCAGGACGCCGCCAGCCTTGACCGCGACGCCTTTCTCGCGCGGTTCGGGATGCTGTTCCAGGGCGGCGCGCTGTTCGATTCACTGTCCGTCTGGCAGAACGTGGCCTTCCGGCTCTTGCGCGGCCCCGGGAAACGCCCCAAGGCCGAGGCGCGCGAGATCGCCATCGAGAAACTGCGCCGCGTCGGCCTGAAACCCGAGGTGGCCGACCTCTTCCCCGCCGAGTTGTCGGGCGGCATGCAGAAGCGCGTCGGCCTTGCCCGCGCCATCGCCGCCGAGCCGGAAATCATCTTTTTCGACGAACCCACCACCGGCCTCGACCCGATCATGGCCGGTGTCATCAACGAACTGATCCGCGAGATCGTGGTCGAGATGGGCGCCACCGCCATGACCATCACCCATGACATGACCAGCGTGCGCGCCATCGCCGATGATGTCGCCATGCTGCATGACGGGGTGATCCAGTGGACAGGTCCGGTCAAGGACATGGACGCGGCCCCGGACCCCTATCTGCAACAGTTCATCCATGGCCGTGCCGAAGGCCCGATCGCATCGGTGCGCTAGCCGCCGCCTCCTCCTTCTTCTGGCCCGAAATACCCCGGGGGAGTCGCCCGGAACGGGCGACGGGGGCAGCGCCCCCCCGCGGCCGCGGCCGCGCCATGCCCAACCCCGGACAAGCGGGGCGAAAGCCCCGCGCGGGCCGGGGGCGGGAGCCCCCCCTTGCCCGGCGCGCGTCCTTCCGCCAAGAAAGGCCATGGCCAAAGCCGCCCCCAGCTACACCTGCACCGCCTGCGGCGTGTCCCACCAGAAATGGGCGGGCCGCTGCGATGCCTGCGGCGCCTGGAACACCATCGCCGAAGAGGCGCCGCTTTCGGCCGGTCCCGCCGCGAAGTCCCTCGGTGCCGCTCGTGGCCGGGCCCTGCCGCTCTCCGACCTCGCCGCGACCGAGCCCGAACCGCCCCGCGCCGCCTCCGGCATGGCCGAGTTCGACCGGGTGCTGGGCGGCGGGCTGGTGCCCGGCTCCGCCATCCTCGTCGGCGGCGATCCCGGCATCGGCAAGTCCACCCTGCTTTTGCAGGCCACCGCAAGCTTCGCCCGCAGCGGACTGAAATGCCTTTACATTTCCGGCGAGGAGGCCGGCGCCCAGATCCGCATGCGCGCGCGCCGCCTGGGTCTTGCCGATGCACCGGTCAAACTCGCCACCGACACAAACCTGCGCGACATACTGACCACGCTGGATGCCGAACGGCCGGGTCTTGCCATCATCGACTCGATCCAGACGCTCTGGGCCGACATGGTCGACAGCGCGCCGGGATCCGTGGCCCAGGTGCGCGCCGCCGCCCATGAACTGACCGCCTTCGCGAAACGCCGCGGCTCGGCCGTGATCCTTGTCGGCCATGTCACCAAGGAGGGCCAGATCGCGGGCCCGCGCGTGGTCGAGCACATGGTCGATACCGTGCTTTATTTCGAGGGCGAGCGGGGGCATCAGTTCCGCATCCTGCGCGCGGTCAAGAACCGCTTCGGACCGGCCGACGAGATCGGCGTGTTCGAGATGACCGGATCGGGGCTGGCCGAGGTGCAGAACCCGTCCGCCCTGTTCCTTTCGGGCCGCGGCACGCCCGCGCCGGGGGCAGCCGTCTTTGCCGGGATCGAGGGCACGCGGCCGGTGCTGACCGAGATCCAGGCCCTTGTCGCACCCTCGCCGCTGGGCACGCCGCGGCGCACGGTGGTCGGGCTGGATGCCGGGCGGCTGGCGACCACGCTTGCCGTGCTCGAGGCGCGCTGCGGCATCCCCTTTACCGGGCTCGACGTGTTCCTGAACGTCGCGGGCGGGCTTCGGGTCACCGAACCCGCGGCCGATCTGGCGGTGGCCGCGGCGCTGATCAGCGCGCGCGAAGATGTCGCGCTGCCCGCGGATTGCGTCGTCTTCGGGGAAATTTCGCTGTCGGGCGCCCTGCGTCCCGTCGGGCAGACGGAAAACAGGTTGAAAGAGGCGCGGAAACTTGGTTTTTCCACAGCGATCGCGCCCGCAGACAGCAAGCCGGGCGCCCCGACGGGACTGAGCCTGCGGCGCATGCCGGATCTTGCAGCCTTCGTCGGGGAAATGTTCGGCGCCGGCTGAGGCCGAGGAGGGATTGCCATGGAAGGGTTTACCGCAGTCGACGGGGTCGTTGCCGTCGTCATCCTGCTTTCGGCGATCCTCGCCTATTCGCGCGGTTTCGTGCGCGAGGCGATGGCGATCGCCGGCTGGATCCTGGCCGCGGTCGTGGCCTTCATCTTCGCGCCCACGGTCGAGCCGCTGGTCTCCGAGGTGCCCTTCCTCGGCACGCTTGTCGGGAATTCCTGCGAACTGGGGATGCTCGCGGCCTTTGCCGGGGTCTTCATGGTGGCACTGGTGGCGGTCTCGCTGTTCACGCCGCTTCTGTCCTCGATGATCCAGGGCTCGGTTCTGGGCGGGCTTGACCAAGGGTTGGGCTTCCTGTTCGGGGTGGCGCGCGGCGTGCTGCTGGTGGCGGTGGCGCTTTTCGTCTACGGCATGGTGGTCACGACCGCCGATTACCCGATGGTGGACAATTCGCGCTCGGCCGACATCTTCGGCGCGCTGACCCGACAGATCGCCGAGGCCGATCCCGACCAGGCGCTGGGCTGGCTGACCCGCCAGTACGAGACCTTGATGGGCGCCTGCGACCGCCCGGCGGCACCGGCGCCCGCGGGCACGCCCCTGCCCCCGGCCGACGCCCAGTGAAGCCCGCGCGCGCCCGTGTGATCCTTTCGTGACAGCGCGCGCCCAAGCGCGTAGAGAGGGGCCAGTCCCCGCCAGTTGGATTCGGAGCCTCGACGCCCATGCGCCCGATGACCCCGCATGTTTCGCCCGAGCGCGACATGCCCCCCGCCCATCCCTTCGATGACGACAAGCTGCGCGAGGAATGCGGCGTCTATGGCGTGATCGGCCTGACGAACGCGGCGAATTTTGTCGCGCTCGGCCTGCACGCGCTGCAACATCGCGGCCAGGAGGCGGGCGGCATCGTCAGCCATGACAGCCGGACCGGGTTCCACTCGGCCCACCGCTTCGGCTATGTGCGGGACAATTTCACCAAGGCCAGCCTGATGGAGACGCTGCCGGGCATGCTGGCCATCGGGCATGTGCGCTATTCCACCGCCGGCTCCAAGGGCCAGACCGCGATCCGCGACGTGCAGCCCTTCTTTGGCGAGTTCGCGATGGGCGGTGCGGCCATCGCCCATAACGGCAACATCACCAATGCCGAGGCGCTGCGGCGCGAGCTGATCGACCGCGGCTCGATCTTCCAGAGTTCGTCGGACAGCGAATGTATCATCCACCTGATGGCGCGCTCGCTGCAAAAGACCATTCCCGAACGGATGAAGGACGCGCTGCGCCGGGTCGAGGGCGCGTTCTCGGTGGTGGCCATGACGCGCACGAAACTGATCGGTGTGCGCGATCCGCTGGGCGTGCGCCCGCTGGTGCTGGGCCGGTTCGGCGATGGCTGGGTGCTGTCGTCGGAAACCTGCGCGCTCGACATCATCGGCGCGGAACTGGTGCGCGAGATCGATCCGGGCGAAATGGTGCAGATCTCGCCCGAGAAGGGGGTGGAAAGCTTCCGGCCCTTCGAGCAGCGGCCCTCGCGCTTCTGCATTTTCGAGCAGGTCTATTTCTCGCGCCCCGATTCCATCCTGGGCGGCCGCTCGGTCTACGAGACGCGCCACCAGATCGGCGTGGAACTGGCGCGCGAGGCCCCGGCCGAGGCCGATCTGGTCTGCCCCGTGCCCGATTCCGGCACGCCCGCGGCGATCGGCTTTGCCCATGAAAGCGGCATCCCCTTCGGCATGGGGATCATCCGCAACCAGTATGTCGGCCGCACCTTCATCGAACCGACCGAACAGATCCGCAACATGGGCGTGCGGCTGAAACTGAACGTCAACCGCGCCCTGATCGAGGGCAAGCGGATCGTCCTTGTCGATGACAGCGTGGTACGCGGCACGACCAGCCGCAAGATCAAGGAAATGATCCTGGATGCCGGCGCCAGGGAGGTGCATTTCCGCATCGCCTCGCCGCCCACCGCCTGGCCCTGCTTCTACGGCGTCGACACGCCCGAGCGTGAGAAGCTGCTGGCCAGCCGCATGACCGAGGACGAGATGCGCGACTATCTGGGCGTCGACTCTCTGCGCTTCATCTCGCTGGACGGGCTCTACCGCGCGGTGGGCGAAGCGCAGGGCCGGAACGCGGCCTGCCCGCAATATTGCGATGCCTGCTTCTCGGGCGATTACCCGGTTGCGCCCTCCGACATGATCGAGAAGGGCTTTCAGACCAAGGCGGCAGAATAGGGCTGCGCGCGGATGTCGCCCTTTGCCGACCCCATCTTGACCTCTCCGCGCAGATGACCGAAAGACCCAGCATGACAGACCAGAAAATCGCCCTTGTAACAGGCGCCTCCCGCGGCTTCGGCGCGGCGGTGGCCGAGGAACTGGCCCGGCGGGGCTATCACGTCGTTGCCGTGGCGCGCACCAGCGGCGCGCTCGAGGAGCTGGACGATCGCATCCAGGCCGCGGGCGGGCATGCGACGCTTGCCCCCATGGACATCACCGTTGACGATGCCATGCGCACCCTTTGCCGCGGCATCTATGATCGCTGGGGCCATGTCGATCTTTGGGTGCATTGCGCGATCCAGACCCCGCCCTTCAGCCCGGCCGAACAGATCGACCTGAAATTCTGGACCAAGGCCGTCGCCGCGAATGTCGAGGCGCTGGGCGTGTTGGCGAATTTCATCTCGCCGCTGCTGCGCGCAGCCCCCGGGGGCGGCCATGCCGTTCTGGTGGACGATCTTGCCGAAGGCCCGTTTCTGGGCGCCTATGCCGCCTGCAAGGCCGCGCAACGCGCGATCTTCGCGGCCTGGGCCGCCGAACAGGCGCGGCTTCAGGATGTGCATGTGCATCGCTTCGTGCCCGCACCGATGCCCACCAACCACCGCAACCGCCTTTACCCGGGCGAGGATACTACCGGCTTGGCCCGCCCGACTGACGAGGCGGCGCGGATGGTAACGGAACTGGGTCTGGTCTGAGCCCTGAGCAGAGGCGGTACCTCCGCAGCCGCTTTACGCCTGCCCGACGCTCCACTATGCAGTGGAAAACGGTTCGGGCAGGACACATGCGCATTCTCATCACCAATGACGACGGCATCAACGCCCCGGGGCTGAAGGTGCTCGAGGCCATCGCCGAGGAGGTTGCCGGTCCCGGGGGCGAGGTCTGGGTGGTCGCCCCCGCCTTCGAGCAGTCGGGCGTGGCGCACAAGATCTCCTATACCCACCCGATGATGATCGCCGAGCTTGGCCCCCGCCGCTTCGCCGCGGAAGGCTCGCCTGCCGATTGCGTTCTGGCGGGGCTTTACGACGTGATGACCGATGCCCGGCCCGACCTGGTGCTTTCAGGCGTGAACCGGGGCAACAACGCCGCCGAGAACGCGCTTTACTCCGGCACGCTGGGCGGTGCGATGGAGGCCGCGCTTCAGGGCCTGCCCGCGATCGCGCTGTCGCAATATCTGGGTCCGCTCAATTTCGACGAGGCGCTGCAATTCGATGCCGCCCGCGTCCATGGCGTGGCGACCGTGCGCGCCCTGATCGACCAGGGCCATTGGGACAGCGCCGATTACCGTCTGTTCTACAACGTGAACTTCCCGCCGGTGCCGGCCGACCGGGTGAAGGGGCTGCGCGTGGGACCGCAGGGCTATCGGCGCGATGCCTCCTTCGGGGTGGAGCCGCACCGCTCGCCCTCGGGGCGCAAGTTCCTGTGGATCAAGGGCGGTGCGCAGAACCTGCCGACCGCGCCCGGCTCGGACGCGGCACTGAACCTCGACGGCTATATTGCTGTGACACCGATGCGCGCCGACCTGACCGCCCATGACGCGCTGGACGCGCTGAAGTCGAGGCTGGAATGACCGGCGAGGACAGTTCCGAACGCAAGATGCAGTTCCTTTACACGCTGCGCTCCAAGGGGGTCACGGATGCCCGCGTGCTGGACGCGATGGAACGCATCGACCGCGGCGTGTTCATCAAGGGCCATTTCGCCCCCCGCGCCTATGAGGACATGCCGCTGCCCATCCCCTGCGGCCAGACCATCAGCCAGCCCTCGGTGGTCGCCCTGATGACCCAGGCGCTGAACGTGCAGCCGCGCGACAAGGTGCTCGAGGTGGGCACGGGGTCGGGCTATCAGGCCGCGATCCTCTCGCGCCTCGCGCGCCGGGTCTATACGGTCGAACGCCATCGCCGCCTTGTCGGCGAAGCGCAGAAGCGGTTCGAGGCGCTGGGGCTGACCAATGTCACCGCGCTGGCCGCCGACGGGTCGTTCGGGCTGCCCGAACAGGCGCCCTTCGACCGCATCCTTGTGACCGCGGCGGCCGAGGATCCGCCCGGACCGCTCTTGGCGCAATTGCGCGTTGGCGGTATCATGATCGTGCCCGTCGGGCAGTCGGACACGGTGCAGCGGCTGATCAAGGTGACCCGCGGCGAGACCGGCTTCGATTACGACGAGCTTCGCGAGGTGCGTTTCGTGCCGCTGGTCGAGGGGCTCGGCAACGACTAGGAACAGCCAGAGGGTCCGGACAAACGGGCCCCGCATCAGCGAGGATCGAGCGATGTCCATCTCCGACCATGCCGCCCGCTTGCCCGCCCGCGTCCTTGCCCTGGGGCTTGGGGCCGGGTTGCTGGCTGGCTGCGAAAGCGGCTGGGATTACGATTTCCGCGACATGGGCGGCAGCGGAGCTCAGGCTGTCAGGGTCGAGAGCGGCCCGCGCCCGGATCCGGATTCCCGCGGTGTGATTTCCTATGCGAATTACCAGGTGGCGGTGGCCCGGCGCGGCGACAACCTGGGCGATGTGGCGAACCGCGTGGGCCTGCCGGCCGAGGAACTGGCGCGCCACAACGGCATCTCGCGCGATGCCCGTCTGCGGGAAGGCGAGATCATTGCCCTGCCCCGCCGTGTGCCGGATGGCGGCACCGCCATTGGCGGGCTGCGCAGCGATGACCGGATCGACATCACCAACATCGCGGGCGACGCGATCCAGCGCTCGGGCCAGCAATCGGCGTCGGCCGTGGCCCCCGCTGCGCCGCGCGGGCAGGAACCGGTGCGCCACCGCGTCGAACGCGGAGAGACCGCCTATTCCATAGCCCGGCTCTACAACGTGACGCCGCGCGCGCTGGCCGACTGGAACGGGCTTGGCCCCGACATGGCGGTGCGCGAGGGGCAGTTTCTGCTGATCCCGACCCCTGCGCGCGAGGTCGCCGCCGCGCCCGCCGTCGTGGCAACCCGCCCCGGCGCCGGATCGGCCGCCCCCACCCCGCCCAGCGCCGCGACGCCCCTGCCGCGCGAGCAGACGACAACGCCAGCGGCCGCCCCGCCGCCGACCGCCGCCGCGCCCGCCTCGCCGCAGATGAAGTCCGAAAGCACCACCCAGGCCCGGTTCGCGATGCCGGTGCAGGGCAGCATCATCCGCGGCTATCAAAAGGGCAAGAATGACGGGATCGACATCTCGGCCCGCGCGGGCAGCCCGGTGAAGGCGGCCGCAGACGGCACCGTCGCCGCGATCACCCGAGACACCGAACAGGTACCGATCCTCGTGGTGCGCCACCCCGACAACATGCTGTCGGTCTATGCCAATATCGACGGGATCGCGGTCGAGAAGGGCGCCACGGTCAAGCGCGGCCAGACGCTGGCCCAAGTGCGCGCAGGCAACCCCGCCTTCCTGCATTTCGAGATCCGCAAAGGCTTCGAAAGCGTCGATCCGATGCCTTATCTGACGCCGTGATCCTGGAGGAATTCGGATATCCGGACCAGGAGGAAGGCGCGCGCGCTCAGATCCGGACGCCGCGGCGCGCGGCGAGATCGGTGAAGAACTGCCAGGCCACCCGCCCCGAACGCGCCCCGCGCGTGGCCTGCCACTCGATCGCCTCGGCCCGCAGCGTCGCATCGTCGATGGCTATGCCATGGGCGTCGCAATAGCCGCGGATCATCGCGAGATATTCGTCCTGGCTGCACGGGTGAAAGCCCAGCCACAGCCCGAAGCGGTCCGAAAGGGAAACCTTTTCCTCGACCGCCTCGGACGGGCTGATCGCGGTAGAGCGTTCGTTTTCGATCATGTCGCGCGGCATAAGGTGGCGCCGGTTCGAGGTGGCATAGAACACCACGTTGCCCGGCCGCCCCTCGATCCCGCCATCCAGCACCGCCTTGAGCGACTTGTAATGCTGGTCGTCATGGGAAAAGGACAGGTCGTCGCAGAACAGGATGAACCGCTGGTCGGGGGCCGCGCGCAGCAGCGTCAGCAGCCGCCCGATGCTGGGCAGATCCTCGCGCTGGACCTCGACGATCTTCAGCGCGTGTCCCTCGGCCACGATGGCCGCATGGATCGCCTTGACGAGACTCGACTTGCCCATGCCGCGCGCGCCCCACAAAAGCGCGTTGTTCGCGGGCAGTCCCTGCGCGAAATGGCGGGTATTCTCCAGCAGCGTGTCGCGGGCGCGGTCGATCCCCTGCAACAGGCCCAGGTCCACCCGGTTCACCTCGGCCACCGGGGCCAGACGGTCGGGCGCGACATGCCAGACAAAGGCATCGGCACCTGCGAAATCGGGGGCCTCGGCGGGGGCGGGGCTCATCCGTTCCAGCGCCTCGGCAATCCGTCTGAGCGCATCCGCCCCGGTCACGGGCGCGCGTCCCCGCCCTGGTCGAACTCCTTCATCAGCGGGTCATCGTCCGGGTCATCCTCGAACCAAAGCCCCTGTTCGCGAAGCTCCTTCTCGCGCTTCTTCTCGACGCGGCGGACCAGAAGGATCGAGATCTCGTAAAGCCCGTAGACCACCACGAACAGGATGATCTGCGTGATGACATCGGGCGGCGTGACAAGGGCTGCCAGCACAAGGATGGCGACCACCGCATATTTGCGCATCGACCCCAGACCCGCCGCCGAGACAAGCCCCGCCTTGCCCATCAGCGTCAGCAGCACCGGCAACTGGAAGCACAGCCCGAAGGCCAGCACGAACTTGATCGTCAGCGACAGGTATTCCTGCACCGAGCCGTGAAAGGTCACGCCCGCAGTCTGCGACATGACCTCGCCGCCCTCGACCGGGATCGCACCGACCTGCTGGAAGCCGAGGAAGAAATCGAAGGCCAGCGGCGTGACAACGTAATAGGCGAAGGACGCGCCGAGGAAGAACATGAAAGGCGAGGCGATCAGGAAGGGCAGGAAGGCGCGTTTTTCCGAGCGGTAAAGTCCCGGCGCCACGAAGCGCCACATCTGGTAGGCGATCAGCGGGAAGGCCAGCGCAAGCCCGCCCACCAGCGAAATCTGGATCGCGACGAAGAAGCCTTCCTGCAACTTGATGAGGTAGAGCCCGCAATCCTGCCCGCGCGAGGCCAGCGCCGAACAGATCGGCCGGGTCAGGAAGTTGAAGATCGGCTGCCACACGAGGAAACAGGCCACCATGGCCGTGATGAAGCCCGAGACCGAATAGATCAGCCGCGTGCGCAGTTCCGCCAGATGCTCGATCAGCGGGGCAGAGCTGTCGTCGATCTCTTCGGTCTTCATGCGTCGCTCTTGGTCTCGGGGGCGGGCGCGGCTGCGGGGGCCGTTGCCGAAGGCGCCGCGGTCCCCGGGGGCGTCGCGGTGTCGGCGGTCGGTGCGCCGGGGGACCGCTTCGGTTCCCATTTCTCGAAGGCCTCGGCCGCCTCGTTCAGCGTGTCGAGGCCCATCTTGCGCGGATTGGCGATGTCCTTCAGGTCCTTGACCGTGTCCTTCATGCCGGCCGTGTCGGCGGCATCGTCCATGGCGCGCTGGAACTCGCGCGCCATGTTGCGCGCCTTGGCGGTGAAGCGGCCAAGCGTGCGGAACATGCCCGGCAGGTCCTTGGGGCCCACCACGATCAGCGCCACGATGCCGATCAGCAGAAGTTCGGTCCAGCCGAGGTCGAACATGGGGCTATGCGCGGGACAGGCGGATCAGGCCTTGTCCTTCTCCTGTTCGGGGGTGACGTCGCGCGCGGCCTCGAGGCTTTGCTTGGCCTCTTCCGTCTCTTCCTTGACGCCCTTCTTGAAGGCACTGATGCCCTTGCCGACCTCGCCCATCAGAGACGAGACTTTCCCCCGTCCGAACAGCACCAGCACGACGACAGCGATCAGCAGCAGGCCACCAACCCCGATGTTTCCAACTCCCATGTCAATCTCCGATTGTCTGGCGGGCGCACCCCGCGCCCCGCATGGAATTCTGTCTGTCACATCTATTGGGTCCAACGGCCAGATCAAAGACCCATTCCATCGCGATCTCGCGATTATTTGCCGAATTCCGCCGACTGCACCCCGTCAGGCCGCGCGTTCATGTCCCGGCGCGGGGAAGACGAAGCAGCGGTCGCGCCGGATCATCAGCCACATCGCCGTGCCCGGCCGGGGCAGGAACACCGCGGGCACGGTCACCTTCAGCATCGTGCCGTCATAATCCATCCGGAACTCGACCAGGCTTTCCGAGCCCATGAAGCGGGCGCGCTCCACCACCGCGCGCGCCGCCACGCCGGTTTCGGGCGTCGGGTTCGGGCCGCGGCCGTTGCGGTCGAAGTCGATGCGGATATGCTGGGGGCGGATGATGATGTCCACCTCGGAGCCATCGGGCATGGCGGGCGTCAGGAACTGACCAAAGGCGGTTTCCGTCAGAAGGTTCTTGACCTTGCCCCGGATCACGTTGATATCGCTGAAGAAAGCCGCCGCAGCCCGGTCTACCGGCGCGTTGTAGATGTTGTAGGGTGCGCCCTGCTGCACGATCTTGCCGTGCCGCATCAACGCGATCTCGTCGGCCATGCGCATCGCCTCGTCGGGCTCGTGCGTGACCAGCAGAACGGCGGCGCCCTCTTCCTTCAGAACGCTCAGCGTGTCGTCGCGGATCTCGTCCCTGAGCCGGTTGTCCAGCCCCGAAAAGGGTTCGTCCATCAGCATGATCTTGGGCCGCGGCGCAAGCGCGCGCACCAGCGCCACGCGCTGCTGTTCGCCACCCGAAAGCTGGTGCGGGTAATCGTCGATATGGCCCAGCAGGTCCACCCGCTCCAGCAACTGCTCGACCCGGCGGCGTTTCTCGGCGCGGCTGCCGCTGAGCCCGAAGGCGACGTTCTCGGCCACGCTCAGATGCGGGAACAGCGCGAAATCCTGGAACATCAGCCCGACAGAGCGGCGCTCGGGCGGCACGCGGAACACCGTGTCGCAGACCAGGTTGCCGTCGATGAAGATATTGCCGCTGTCCTGCATGTCCACACCCGCGATCACCCGCAGCGTCGTGGACTTGCCGCAGCCCGAAGGCCCCAGCAGACAGGTCACCTGCCCCGGCATGACCTTGAGCGACACGTCATCGACCACCGTCCGCCCGCCAAAGACGCGGGTGATGTTCTGGATTTCCAGCCGGGGGGTAAGGGAACTCAAGACCTGCCTCGCACGCGTTTTCCGATGGAAACTATCGGGCTTGAGGGGCAGATATCAACGCGGCGCCAATGCCGCAAGGCTGGGCAGTGTCCCCTGCCCGTCGAATGGGCGGGCGCTGCCGCAAGGGATGAAATCCGCGCCGCTCAGCCCCTGCAATAGGGCTGTGACCGGGTCCAGGCGGCGATTTCCTCGCGCTTGGCCGAAACCGACATCGGCCCCCAATCGGCGGCAACGCCCCCACGGCCCGCCGCCACCACGCCATCGCGCGGCACGGTGCGCGAGGCAATGCGGATCGCGCAGCTGATATTGGCCGAACCGTCCTTCAGCGCCTCGCCACTGGTCGCCATGCACCCGTAATGACGCGCGGTAGCCGGAGAGATCTGCAACAGCCCGAACCAGCGCCCGCCACCGCCGACCGCCTGCGGGTTCCAGGTGCTTTCATGCTTGGCCAGCGCCGAGAACATCCCCGCCCAGAAGGCCTGCCGCTGCGCCGTTCCCGCTTTCTGATAGGCCGGGCACCAATGCGCGATATCGGCCGGGACGGTCTGGGCCAGCGTTGCGCCATGGCTCGACAATGCTTGCAGGCTTGCCTCGGTCCAGGCGGGCGCCTCGGGCCGGTGATCCCATCCCATCCGCGGCAGATCCCCGGGGAAGTAGGCAGCGCGGCTGGCGCTGTCGGGGGATTTCACGCATCCGCTGGCGGCCATGACAAGGCAGAGGGCAAGCGGCAAAAGGCGCATCGGTCGTCCTGGTGTTGCACCGGACGCAGTTTGACCGGCCGGGGGGTAATGCCCGGCAAGGGGTCATCGGGCAACCCTGCCCTTCGGACATGCGCGATGCGCCGCCGATCGCGGGGGGGCCGATCGGCAATCCTCCGCCGCCCCGTCCCCCTTGCCCGCGCGCGCCCCCTGCCTTAGACAGGCTCCGCTGAGAAAGGACCGCCCCGATGCTCGACCTTGCCTATCAAGCCCCCAAACCCAAGGTGATCTCCGGCGCCAAGGCCGATTGGGAACTGGTGATCGGGCTCGAGGTCCATGCCCAGGTGGCCTCGAACGCCAAGCTGTTCTCGGGCGCCTCGACCGCCTTTGGCGCCGAGCCCAATGCCAATGTCGCCTTTGTCGATGCCGCGATGCCCGGCATGCTGCCCGTGATCAACGAGTTCTGCGTGGCGCAAGCCGTGCGCACCGGGCTGGGGCTGAAGGCGGCGATCAACCTTGTCTCGGCCTTTGACCGCAAGAACTATTTCTACCCCGACCTGCCGCAGGGCTATCAGATCAGCCAGCTTTACCACCCCATCGTCGGCGAGGGCGAAGTGCTGGTCGACATGGGGCCGGGCATCGCGCGGCTTGTGCGGATCGAGCGCATCCATCTTGAACAGGATGCGGGCAAGTCGATCCACGACATGGATCCCGCCATGTCCTTTGTCGATCTCAACCGCACCGGCGTCGCGCTGATGGAGATCGTCAGCCGCCCCGACATCCGCGGCCCCGAGGAGGCGGCGGCCTATGTCGGCAAGCTGCGCCAGATCATGCGCTATCTGGGCACCTGCGACGGCAACATGCAGAACGGCAACCTGCGCGCCGATGTGAACGTCTCGATCTGCCGCCCCGGCGCCTATGAGGCATGGCTTGCGGGCGACAAGGACGCGCTGGGAACGCGCTGTGAAATCAAGAACATGAACTCGATGCGCTTCATCCAGGCCGCGATCGAGTACGAGGCCCGGCGCCAGATCGCCATCGTCGAGGATGGCGGCCAGGTCGTGCAGGAAACCCGGCTCTACGATCCCGACAAGGGCGAGACGCGGTCGATGCGCTCGAAGGAAGAAGCGCATGACTACCGCTACTTCCCCTGCCCCGACCTGTTGCCGCTGGAGATCGACCAGGCCTGGGTGGACGAGATCAAGGCCGCGCTGCCCGAACTGCCCGACGAGAAAAAGTCCCGCTTTGTCAACGACTTCGGCCTGACCGAATACGATGCCGGCGTATTGACGGCGGAGGTGGATTCGGCGGGGTATTTCGAGGAGGTGGCGAAAGGGCGGGACGGGAAGACGGCGGCGAACTGGGTCATCAACGAGCTGTTCGGACGGCTCAGGAAAGATGACCGGGAGATTACCGACAGCCCCGTCAGCCCGGAACAACTGGGAAAGATCATCGACCTTATCACCTCGGGCGACATTTCCGGCAAGATTGCCAAGGACCTGTTCGAGATCGTCTATACCGAAGGCGGGGATCCGGGCGAAATCGTCGAGACGCGGGGGATGCGGCAGGTCACCGACCTGTCGGCGATCGAGGCGGCGGTCGACGAATGCATCGCGGCGAACCCGGCGCAGGTGGAAAAAGCCAAGCAGAATCCGAAGCTTGCAGGCTGGTTCGTGGGCCAGGTGATGAAGGCCACGGGGGGCAAGGCCAACCCGCAGGCAACGGGCGAGATCGTCGCGCGGAAGCTGGGGCTCTGATCCGCCTCACGGCGCCGTGAGGATCGGAATTCCATATGATTTCCATATGAATTCCATATGACCTTTTTCGCGGGCGGGCCGCCGCTTGATCGGCCCCCCCGCCCCGGCCTAGGCTGGGCGGCATTGTGTTGTCGATTGGACCGCCGCCCATGGCCGACCCCCTGAAAAACGGGATCAAGCTGATCGTTGCCATCGGCGGTTTCGTGGCAAAGCCAAGCCTGCTGGACGGGCTGAGAACCGGCGTCGAGATCCGCGACCTTGCACGCAACCTGCTGGCCAGGGCGCCGCCGGGCATCGGGACGATGGCCGACGATCTGACCGCCGAGGCGCGGGCCACATTCGACGGCATGAAGCACGAGTTGCGGCTCGAAGCCGAGATCCTGTTCGAACAGATGGTGGAGACCGCCCTGCCCGACCCGCGGCAGATCGTGGCGGACGGGATGGATGCCGGGCGGATCGTCGCGACCATGCTGGCCCGCCATACCGAGATCGAACATACAAGACCGCCGATGCCCGACCTGTTTCGGGCCATCGTCACCCCCGCCTTCGCGCGGCTGCTGGAAAGCCGGAGCTTCGCCGACGATCTGACACCCGCCTTCATGGCCGAGGTGCTGGGCGATCTGGACCGGATCGAGGGGAAGATCGACAAGGTCCCGCAACAGGTGGTGGACCTGCTGATCCGGCAGGGCCTGATTCCGCAGGACCAACCGGACGGCGTGCCGGTTGCGGACCTGACCGCGCTGGCGGGCAAGTTCGGCGCGAAGGGCATGACCGCCCCCGGCGCGCTGCTCGATTTCCTGACCAAGAAGGCCGAGGAATACCGAGAGTATCGCCACGCGATCGACGCGCTGGACGACCGGGTGGCGGCGATCGCGAACCTCAAGGGGGCGGCGCAGGACGCCGCCGAGCGGCTGGATTTCGACGAGGTGGAAACGCTCCTGTCCCGCGTCGACGAGGTGGAAACCGAGATCGCCGCAGAGACCAAGGAGGCGCGGGCGCGCAACGCGCTGATGCGCGGGCGGGTGGAGGACGCCTGGCGCCTGCTCTGCGCCGCCGCCGACAGCTTCGCCTCGGTCGAAAAACACGAACCGGCGCGGCGGCGGATAGGCTATGCGAAGCGGCTCTCCGATCACGGGCGGCGCTATGGCGGGCCGGGGCTGGCGCTGGCGGCGCGCATGGGGCGCGCCGCGCTGGACGGGCTGGACAGGGACGAAACCCCGCGGGACTGGGCAGGCGCGCAGAACAATCTCGGCAATGCGCTCCAGACCTTGGGCAGCCGCACCGCAGGGCCAGAGGGCACGGCGCTTCTGGACGAGGCTGCCGCCGCCTATCGCCGCGGACTGGGCGTGTTCACCGAGGCCGAACACCCGGCGGACTGGGCCACGACAATGCAGAACCTTGGCCTTGCACTCCGGACCCAGGGCACCCGCACCGCCGGTTCGGCGGGCTTGGCACTACTGGGCGAAGCCATCGACGCAATTCGTGCCGCGCTGCGCATCCGCACCGAGGTCGAGTACCCGTTGGACTGGGCCAGTACGATGCAGAACCTCGGAAATGCGCTCCAGACCCAGGGCAGCCGCATCGTTGGCCCGGAGGGTTCGTCCCTCCTGGCCGAGGCCGTCGCCGCCTATCGCGAAGCGTTGCGCATCTTCACCGAGGACGCGCACCCGGCGCACTGGGCTTTGACAATGCAGAACCTCGGAAATGTGATCGAGACCCAGGGCAACCGCGCCGCCGGGCCGGAAGGCGTGGCGCTGCTGGGCGAGGCCGCCGCCGCCTGTCGCGCCGCGCTGCGTGTCCGCACAGAGGTCGACCACCCGGTGGACTGGGCCATGACGATGCAGAACCTCGGAAATGCGCTCCAGACCCGGGGCGCGCGCACCGCCGGGCCGCGGGGCGCGGCGCTGCTGGGCGAGGCCGTCGCCGCCTTTCGCGAAGCGCTGCGCGTCTTCACCGAGGCCGCGCACCCGGTGGACTGGGCCATGATGCAGGAGAACATGGCACTGGCGGAGGTCGCTATTGCGGAGAATGGGTGCACGATCAGTCCGACTCTCCACCTCAAGTCGGCGTTGCGCCATGTCGAGGCGGCGTTGCGGGTCTTCGATCCCGCGCATATGGCCTATAACCACGAGAAGGCAGCACGGTTGCGCGCGCGGATCGCGGGGGCGCTGATGGCGCTTTCGGAATCCTGACCGGGGGTCGCCTCGTCCGGGGCAGAACAGGAAACGGCGGCCGCCGGGGCCGCCGTTCGGGTCCGTCCATGAGACGGGACGATGCGTTACGACTTCTTGCGCCGCGCGACCACGCCGAGCCCGCCGAGGCCCGCGAGCAGCAGCCAGCCGGCCGCCGGCAGCGGGATGACCGAGATCGAGCCATTGTCGATCCGGATCCGCACGACCATGTCGTCATGGTTGTCGTCGCCACTCGCGCCACCATCATCGAGCCAGAGCACGACCGACGTGCCCGAAGCCGCTTTCGGGTTGGCCCCGTCGAAGCTGAGGAAGAAGTTCGGGACGGTGGGCGTGGTGTTGTCCGGATTGGACCCGTTCACGGCCTCACCGACCGGTGTGACGAACTTGAAGTCCAGCAGACCGGTGGACAGGCCGGACACGGAGACGCTGGCAAGCGGGACGGTGCAGTCGACCGTGCACCAGTTGTTCGTGTTCCCGCCGGTTGCGAACAACGGGTTGCCGTTGAACCAGAACGAGTTGTTGAAGCCCGCTTCGCTGCCCAGGAAATCGAAGGTCAGCGTCACGTCGGTGCCGAACAGCCAGAGTTGCCCGCCATACCAGCCGTCGCGCTCGGTCGTTCCGGCACCGTAGACCGGAACCAGACCGTCATTGACCGCCGTGCCGCCCGGGATCGTCCCCTGGAACGTGGCCGCGGAGACCGCGCCCGTCATGCCCAGAGCCGCCACTGCGGCCAAGGCGGTTGTCTTCAGGAATTTCGACATGAGATACCCCCCTCATTCAGTTGCAGGTACCTTGCAACCGCTTCACGGTAACATGATATTCGGCTTTCACGAAGCGCCTGGCGCCTGTATTTCGGGTCAGGTGCCGCGTCGTCTGCACCGCGCCGGGAAAGTTTCTGCAACCGCTTGATGGCATGAGATTTCCCGGAATGAACGCAACTTCGCCGGACAGGGGACAACTCGTCCATGGGTTTTGACGCCGCGGAGGACTGCAACCGAAAGGGTGTCAGAATCAGTCGGGCCAGGATCGGGCAAAACACAACGGGGTGCGCGGGGGCGTGCAAGCGATGAGCGTTTACGAATACAGGGTGCTGCCTGCCCCCGAGCGGGGCAAGCGGGTGAAGGGGACGAACGGGGCGGCGGATCGGTTTGCGCTGGCGCTGACCGAGATCCTGAACGCGATGGCGGCCGAGGGCTGGGAATACCAGCGCGCCGAGAGCCTGCCCTGCAGCGAGCGCAAGGGGCTGACCGGGCGGATCGAGGTCACGCAGAACCTGCTGGTGTTCCGCCGGGCGCGGATGCCGGGCGAAGGGCGCGCGCTGCCCGACAGCCCCGAGGCGATCGCGGCGGCGGCGGCGGCCTCGCTGTCGCCATTTGCCGGGCGGGGCGTGCCGCCGGGGGTGCCGAGCCTGGGCGCCCCGAGCCGGGCGCCGGGGCCGCGGCCGGGCCGTCCGCTGGGCCCGGCACGGGACGACTAGACCCGGATCTAGACCCGGATGTCGAGCGCCAGCGCGTGGATGCGGGCGACCAGATCGGGGCCCAGGGCGCGGTGGATGGCGCGATGCCGCTCGATCCGCGACAGCGGCGCAAGGGCGGGCGCGGTGATGGTCACGCGGAAATGCGTCTCGCCGCCCTCGCGCCAGCCGGAATGGCCGCGATGGCGTTCGCTGTCATCGACCACGTCGAGATGCCCGGGGGCGAGTTCCGCCATCAGACGGTCACGGATTTCCTCGGCAATGCTCATTTTTCGTCCTGCGCCCCCTTCATTCTCACACTCAACTGACTAAACTCTCTGGTCCGAGTCGCAAAGGGCACAGGCCATGACGAAAACCGATCCCTTCGGGTTCGACATCTCCGTCTCGGCGGACAAGAAGAAGCGCACGCGCGGGCGGCGCGGGATGTCCGGGGCGTTCGAGACCTCGCAGCGGGTCTGCGAGCATCCCGGCTGCGACCTGCCGGGGCAGTACCGTGCGCCGAAATCGCCCGACCATCTCGACGAGTACCTGTGGTTCTGCAAGGAGCATGTGCGGGAATACAACCTGCGCTGGAACTTCTTCCATGGCGTGAGCGAGGAGGAGTTCGAGGCCCAGATCGACAAGGACCGGGTGTGGGAGCGCGAGACCAAGCCCTTTGGCAATCGCGACGAACAGCGGGCCTGGTCGCGGCTGGGGGTGGACGATCCGATGCAGGTGCTGGGCGAGAATGCCACGCGCAATCCGGGGCGCAAGCAGGGCGCGACGCGGCGGCTGCCGCCGACCGAGCGCAAGGCGCTGGAGATCCTGGGCGCGGAGGACAACTGGACCAAGCTGGAGATCCGCAAGCAGTACAAGTCGCTGGTCAAGGATCTGCACCCGGACATGAATGGCGGCAACCGCGCCGACGAGGACCGGTTGCAGGAGGTGGTCTGGGCCTGGGACCAGATCAAGGACAGCCGCAGCTTCCGGTGAGGTGATCGGGGCCGATCCTGTCGGCCCCTAGACCCGCCAGCCTGCCGCACGCGCCGCCGCGAGTTCCCCGGGTGTTGTCGGACGACAGGAGATGAAGTCACCTTTGGGGAGACCAAGCTGACGGATGAGCGGCCCGTCATAGGTGCTGGACAGAAGGAGGATACCCTCCGCAGCCAGCCGGTCCCGCGTGCCACGGCCATCGTCTGCACGGATGCGCCGCATGAAGTCCTTCTGGCGGGCAACCCCCTGCACAATCTCCCGGGAGACAGGCACGCCCGACACCTCGCGGAACAACGCCATCACCCGAGCGTTGCCGCTTTCCCCGGAGAAGATGCGATCCACCGCCCCGGGTGGAACGGTGCGCCAGAAATTGGGGGGATAGGGATGGTCAGCAAAGATCCAGAGGATGTGCCGGAAGCCGTCGGCGGATACACTCCGCTTTGCGTCACGGTTGGTTCCGGCGGTCAGGTATTCGGGGCGCGCAACGATGAGCCCCAGGTAGCAGCGCGCCCGACCCTCATCGGCGGCAACAAGGATGCAGGGATGCCCGAGTGCCTCGGACGGGATCATCCAGTTCTTGCCCATCGTGTGCTTGATGTCCGTGTCATGGCCAAGCACAACGGCGTCCAAGCGGCCCCGGGGCAGATCGAGGAGCGCGCGAAGCATGATCTCGACGCGTGTCCCGATATATGTCTTCTCGGTCTTCTCCAGCTCATCATAGGAGCGCCGCCCGGTCCTGGGCGTCTGGATCACATCGTCGATGACCTCGCGCAGGAGGGGCGGAACCTTGCGCGCAAGGCTCCCGGCTGCACCCGCGCGCCGTTCAAGCTCGCCTGCGATCGCACTGAGTATTTCGTGGTCGGGATGTCCAGCAGCGACAACGCTGGTGGGCAACTTCCTTCGCAAATCCGATGATTCCCGTGTCGTTGTCTGACATGGAATGTTGCACGGGCGCGCGCCGGGGTCGAGGTCAGGCGCCGACCGAATGCAGGCGCGGACGGGAGAGGCAGGAAGCCACCTGCCTTGAGACGGCCCGGGCCACCGGCGGCGGGAAGGCATTGCCCACCTGACGGTAGGCAGCCGTCTTGCGTCCGACGAAGTGCCAGTCATCCGGGAAGCCCTGAATGCGGGCCACCATCTCCACGGTCAGGCGCGGCATCCCCACGAAGTCGGGTGCCGGGGGTTCCTCGGCAATCGACTTGCCGTTCACGCCCAGCGTCTCCCATGCCCGGCGCGCGCGTGTCGGCCCCAGATCGGGGCCGCCGTGCTTTTTCGACCCGCCGACGATCGTGGGGGCGATCTCGTCCGCACGCCGCCGCCACGCCACCGCCCCGGGCCAGCCGCGCGCGGCCATCATGTCGTGAAGGACATCGCCCACGGTCGGCGGGTTGTGATGCTGTTCCTCGGGCCACTCAAAGCCATCCGCAAGATCCGCGCGAACAGCGACAATCACGACACGGGGCCGGAGTTGCGGCACCCCGAAGTGAGATGCGTTCAGCAGCCGCCAGTCGGTCGTGTATCCGAGCTTCCCGAGTTGCCGCTTGAGCCCCTCACGGTAGTCGTGGAACACGGCGTCGAGGAAGCCCCGGACGTTTTCTATCATCACGGCCCGGGGGCGGATCGCGTCGACAATCTCGATGGCATCGGGGAAAAGGTTGCGTTCGTCACGCGCTCCGAGTTGCTTGCCTGCCACCGAGAACGGCGGACAGGGCAACCCCCCGGCCACCAGGTCAACGCCCCGGAAGTCGGCGGCACGCTCCTTGAACAGACGAAGATCATCCTCGACCACGGTCCATCGGGGTCGGTTCGCGCGGAGCGTCGCACAGCAGTGCGGGTCGATCTCCACCAGCGCCTCATGGGCGTAACCCGCCTGTTCCAGCCCGAGGGCCTGACCGCCAGCGCCAGCGCACAGCTCCACCGATGACAACATGCTGGCTCGCTCCTGTCCGACGCAACCACCGCTTGGGCAGGGCAACACTGCTGCCTTGTCAGCAGCGCTCCCGTGTTCATATATTGTTCTATCCATGCCATTTCCGTGTGGCAAGTCGGAAAATAGACGGATGCGACCCCGGATGGCGACCCCGGAAGGACTCGAACCCTCAACCTGGCGATTAGAAGTCGCCTGCTCTATCCAGTTGAGCTACGGGGCCGCTTGCGCGTCGTTTTGCCCGGGCGGTACCGGTTGTGCAAGCTGTAAATCCGACCAGCGGGGCGGCCATCTGTCGATCCCGAACTGCTGATCCGGATGCTTCTGGGCGGCTATTGCTTCGGCATCCGGTCGGGGCGGCGGCTGTGCGAGGAGGTGCATCTGAATCTGGCGTATCGTTGGTTCTGCCGCCTCGATCTTTCCGACAGGGTGCCGGATCACTCGACCTTCTCGAAGAACCGCCACGGCCGGTTTCGTGACAGCGAGTTGCTGCGGCACCTGTTCGAGACGATCGTCGCACGGTGCATCGCCGAAGGTCGTGTCGGCGGCCAGCGTATGGCGGTCGACGCCAGCCGATCGAGGCGGATGCCAACAAGCAGAACTCGACGCCGAAGGAGGACTGGGACGCGGCACGGATCGACCCGGCCGATGCGCCCCGCGCGGTTCGCGAGTATCTCGACACACTGGACGAGGCCGCGTTCGGTGCCGCCAGCGCGGTCCAGCCCAGGTTCACGCCGCATTCCGACCCGGCCAGCCCGTGGGCCGCGGCCCGTAAAGGGTCGGTATTCTTTGCCTATTCCGACACCCACCTGATCGACAACCGATCTTCCTTGAGCAGCCACTGAAGCGATCACGCTACACCACCTGCGCGCCCAGGAAGACAGAGTATGACGGGAATGGTGAGGCGCGCCGCACCATTCGGCAACCGCTTTGGGCCGGGATCCCAGATCGGCTCTCCGTCAATGAGAATATGCCTCGATGTCACGGCCCATTCGCACGCATCGGTTCGGCACCGCACGAAGGAAGTCGGCCACTTCGTCCAGCGAGTTCAGCCAAACAGGCTCAGCCTTCTCCGTCTCCAGCAGAAGATCGGCCAGCGTGTCCCCGCCTTGCCTTTCTTCGTGTCAGTCGGAGCCACTGATCGCAATCCTGCAAACCGCCAAGCCAAGGACGCAACATCCGAAGGAGGCCCCCACAAGGCACCCCATATGTTGAACAGGGATGGTCCTCGCGGGTTCCTTGGCAGGATTCCGAGACATCTTTGCCCCGATTTACAACAGGCGCTCAGTGGGTCCAGGTAGCCCGGCGGTCGACCGCGAAATTCTCGGCATAGCCCATCGGCCGGATATTCGGCTTGCGCGTCCTGGGGCGGATCACCACCGCGTCGATGCCGTGGCGACGGGCGTAATCCTCGGCGGCCTCGCGGCTGTCGAAGGTCAGCCGGACCTGCGACTGGGTGTCGTCGGAACTGGTCCAGCCCATCAGCGGGTCGATCTCGCGGGCGGAGGCGGGGGCGAAGTCCAGAATCCAGTGATGGGTCTTGGCCTGGCCGGACTGCATCGCGGTCCTGGCGGGCTGGTAGATGCGGGCGCGCATGGCGTGACGTCCTCCCCAAATCCTGCTGCGCCTGTTATGGGGCTTCGGGCCGGGGCCTGCAAGGGGCGGCATACCGCAGGATACAACCCGCCGCGCCCCGAGAAGCCTGCCCCTTGAATGCCGCGCCCCGGAGGGCAAGTCTGGGACAGCCGTCCGAGGAATCGCCGCCATGCCCTATTCGACCGAACCGCCCGCGCTGGACGCCCCCCCTGCCCCGACTCGCCCGCGCGAGAAGCTGGAGGGCGGCCGGCGCTTCGTCATGCGCACCGAGTTCCAGCCCGCGGGCGACCAGCCCACCGCCATCGCCGCGCTGGCCGGGGGCGTGAATGCCGGGGAACGCGACCAGGTGCTGCTGGGGGCGACCGGGACGGGAAAGACCTTCACCATGGCCAAGGTGATCGAGGAAACCCAGCGCCCCGCCATCATCCTGGCGCCCAACAAGACGCTGGCCGCGCAATTATACGGCGAATTCAAGGGCTTCTTCCCCGAGAACGCGGTCGAGTATTTCGTCAGCTACTACGACTACTACCAGCCCGAAGCCTATGTGCCGCGCAGCGACACCTATATCGAGAAGGAATCCCAGATCAACGAACAGATCGACCGGATGCGCCACTCGGCCACCCGCGCGCTTCTGGAACGCGACGACGTGATCATCGTGGCGTCCGTGTCCTGCATCTACGGCATCGGCAGCGTCGAGACCTATGGCGCGATGACCCAGGACCTGGTCGTGGGCCAGAGCTATGACCAGCGCAAGGTGATCGCGGACCTCGTGGCGCAGCAATACCGGCGCAACGACCAGGGGTTCCAGCGGGGCAGCTTCCGGGTCCGGGGCGATGTGCTGGAACTGTGGCCCGCGCACCTGGAGGATCGCGCCTGGCGGATGTCGTTCTTCGGCGAAGAGCTTGAGGCGATTACCGAATTCGACCCGCTGACAGGCCAGAAGACCGACACCTTCGACCGCATCCGGGTCTATGCCAATTCCCACTACGTCACGCCCAAGCCGACGATGCAGCAGGCGGTCCAGGCGATCCGCAAGGAGCTGCGCCAGCGGCTGGACCAGTTCGTGCAGGAGGGCAAGCTGCTGGAGGCGCAGCGGCTGGAGCAGCGCACGAATTTCGACCTGGAAATGCTGGAGGCGACCGGCGTCTGCAACGGGATCGAGAACTATTCGCGCTATCTGACGGGCCGCGCGCCGGGCGAGCCGCCGCCCACGCTGTTCGAGTTCATCCCCGACAATGCCATTGTTTTCGCAGATGAATCCCATGTCACCGTGCCCCAGATCGGCGGCATGTACCGGGGCGACTTCCGGCGCAAGGTCACGCTGTCCGAGCACGGGTTCCGCCTGCCCTCCTGCACCGACAACCGACCCCTGAAATTCGAGGAATGGGACGCGATGCGGCCGCAATCGGTCTTCGTCTCGGCGACGCCTGCGGCCTGGGAGATGGAGCAGACCGGGGGGGTGTTCGTGGAACAGGTGATCCGGCCCACCGGGTTGCTGGATCCGCAGATCGAGATCCGCCCCGTCGATTGCCAAGTGGACGACCTGCTGGACGAGGTGCGCAGGGTCGCGGCGCGGGGGTTCCGCACGCTGGTCACGACGCTGACCAAGCGCATGGCCGAGGATCTGACCGAGTATCTGCATGAGCAGGGGATCCGGGTGCGCTATATGCACAGCGACATCGACACCATCGAACGCATTGAAATCCTGCGCGATTTGCGGCTGGGGGCGTTCGATGTGCTGGTCGGCATCAACCTGCTGCGCGAGGGGCTGGACATTCCCGAATGCGGGCTGGTGGCCATTCTGGATGCCGACAAGGAGGGGTTCCTGCGGTCCGAAACGTCCCTCATCCAGACCATCGGGCGGGCGGCGCGCAATGCCGAGGGCCGGGTCATCATGTATGCCGACCGGATCACCGGCAGCATGGAACGCGCGATGCGCGAGACCGAGAGGCGGCGGGAAAAACAGATTGCATACAATGACTTGCACGGGATCACGCCGGAGACGGTGAAGAAGAATGTCGAGGACATCCTGGCCGGGCTCTACAAGGGCGACGTGGACATGAACCGCGTCACCGCCAAGGTCGGCAAGCTGCATGGCGCCAATCTGGAAGCGCATCTGGACGGGCTGCGCGCGGCGATGCGCAAGGCCGCCGAGAACCTGGAATTCGAGGAAGCCGCCAGATTGCGCGATGAAATCAAGAGGTTGGAGGCAGTAGACCTGGTGCTGTCCGACGACCCGCTGGCGCGACAATCGGCGGTGGACGACGCGGTGGAGGCAGCGGTCGGATCCGGGGGCCGGTCGACGGCGGGACGGGCCGGACAGCGGGGCGGCAAGCGGGGACGGCGGTAGCGGGACGGGGCATCCGCGACTCGGGTTAACGGCGTTGCCCGGCCGGGAAACGGCGATCGGAAACGCATCTGACTTCCATATGAATTCCATATGACCTTTTCGGACGGGCGGGCGGTTAACGCGGCGTGCGGAGGGGGGCCGGGGTCGGCGGGCTGGCCCCCACCCTGCGGGGGCTGGGCAAGGACCTGCTGGCCCAGGCGGGCGAAGGCTTCTTCGACCGGAAATGACCCCCGCCCCGGGAAAGCCGCCGGTCCGGGAATGCCCGGGCCGGGGGGTGGGTGGGGGGTGGGGAGTGGTGGGTTGGCACCCACCCTACGGGTGCTGGCCGCCCTGCTGGCCGATCCGGGCCTTGCCGCGATCCTGACCGGCGAAGGCCCGATCGCAGCCCCCGACCGCCTGCTGGCCTCGCTTTACCGCTAGACCGGGGCGCCGCCGGATCCCTGCCCCGCAGGAGCGCGGGGGGGGGTAGGGTGGGTGCCAACCCACCGTTGGCCGGGTGGTGGGTTGGCACCCACCCTACGGGTGCACGGCGAGCGCCGGGGCGGCGAGGGTCAGGGCAAGGGCAAGCGGGCGCAGCATGGGGGCTCAGTCGGGTCGTTGCCCCTCAGGAGGTAGGGCGGGGATGGGGGGAGGGTAGGGGTGTGGCCCGGTGGTGGGTTGGCACCCACGCTACGCTTGCTATCGAATTGATCCGCGCATTATTGCTTGAGGATCAGCGTCCGGCGGGTGTGTTGGTCGTAGGTTGCAGGCTTCGCAAAATTCTTTTGGTGTCATTACTTTGGTTCCAAACCCCAAGTTCACAAGTCGTTCCTCAATCTGACGAAATGATCGGATGAATTTTTCATCCACGGTAAGAAATACGTCAACGCCAAAGGCATCGCATATCATCAAGTGCCATGCATCCTTTTGTTGAGATTTACCACGAAGGTGATGAAATATCAACGAGTGGCGACCAATATCAAACTTACACTCATCCTCCTTGCGTTTGGTTAAAGGTCCCCAAGAAACCGAATGCGAGAACTTCATTCGGGTGCAGGAAAATTCGAGCTGCTGGTATCGAATGCCATGGTCTAAGGGAGTGCAGCCGAGTGATCGCGAATGTTTATCCTTCGCCTCAGCTTTCTCACCTTCCACGGTTGGTAGCAAAACAAATGTTACTGTGCCATTCCGGGCAAGTTCACAAAGGGAGTAAAGGAAAGGAATCTGCTCTTGTTGAGAGGTGGGAAAAACTGGGTTCATCGGGCCGGCAAAGCCGGTGTCTATCTCGAAATCTCCCCACATTGCTTTTCCCGTTGAGTACCACGCGCCACGTTCGTAATTGGCGATCTGGAAGACAGTTGTGTCTAGCGCAATCCGCGTGGTCGGTCGAACGCGGCTCTGAAGTTTTTCAAATCGCCTTACGTTGACTTCGCCCGTATTGATCCGTGCGGCACGTGCTACCAACTGGTGCCATCTGCGCACCTTTGTTTCTCCGAAAACCTTAACCAATAATGCGTAAAGCAATTTCGATTTCCCTCAAACATCCACCTCCTCCACGAACCTCGCATTCTCCTGGATATACTGGAACCGCAATTCCGGTTTCTTGCCCATCAGGCGCTCCACCAGGTCGGCGGTTTCGCCGGGTTCGTCCTCGTCGATCGACACGCGGATCAGCTTGCGGGATGCGGGGTCCATCGTGGTTTCCTTCAGGTCCTTGGCGTCCATCTCGCCCAGGCCCTTGAAGCGGGAAACGTCGATCCTGCCCTTGCCGCCCAGACCCTTTTCCAGCCACATCTCCTTTTCCGCCTCGTCCAGCGCATAGATCCGTTTCGCGCCTTGCGTCAGCCGGAACAGCGGCGGGCAGGCCAGGTACAGGTGCCCGTGGTCGATCAGCGGGCGCATCTGGGTGAAGAAAAAGGTCATCAGCAGGCTGGCGATATGCGCGCCGTCCACATCGGCGTCGGTCATGATGATGATCTTTTCATAGCGCAGATCGTCGATGTTGAATTTCGTACCGATCCCGGTGCCCAGCGCCTGGGTCAGGTCGCTGATCTCGGCATTGCTGCCCAGTTTCGCGGATGCCGCGCCCAGCACGTTCAGGATTTTCCCCCTGAGCGGCAAAAGCGCCTGAATCCGCCGGTCGCGCGCCATCTTCGCCGACCCGCCCGCCGAGTCGCCCTCGACGATGAAAAGTTCCGTGCCCTCGCGCGAGGTGGCCGAGCAATCGACCAGTTTCCCCGGCAGGCGCAGGCGTTTGGTGGCCGATTTCCGCGCCGTTTCCTTTTCCGCCTTGCGCCGTTGCCGTTCCTCGGCCCGCAGCACGAGGAAATCGAGGATCGCGCCCGCCGATTTCGTGTCCGCCGCCAGCCAGTTGTCGAAATGGTCGCGCACCGCGCCCTCGACCAGCCGGGCGGCCTCGGTCGTGGCCAGGCGGTCCTTGGTCTGGCCGACGAATTCGGGCTCGCGGATGAAGGTCGAGACCATGGCGCAGCCGCCGGTCAGCAGATCCTCGCGCGTGATCTGGGCGGCCTTGCGGTTGTTGGCCAGCTCGCCATAGGCGCGGATGCCCTTGAGGATGGCGGCCCAGAATCCGGCCTCATGCGTGCCGCCCTCGGGGGTGGGGATCGTGTTGCAATAGGAATGGATGAAGCCGTCGCGCGAGGGCGTCCAGTTGATCGCCCATTCGACCGAGCCGGGCACGCCGAATTTCGACTGGAAATCGACCTTTCCGGCAAAGGGGCGGTCGGCATAGGTGGCGGCCTTGCCAAGCGTCTCGGTCAGGTAGTCGGCCAGCCCGCCGGGGAAGTGGAAGACGGCCTCGAGGGGCGTCTCGCCATCCTCGATCGCGGATTTCCAGCGGATTTCCACGCCCGAGAACAGATAGGCCTTGGAGCGCGCCATCCGGAACATGCGCGCGGGCCTGAACCGGTGATGGCCAAAGATCTCCTCGTCGGCATGGAAGGTGACGGAGGTTCCCCGCCGGTTCGGCGCCGCGCCCAGCTTTTGCAGGCCGCCCTGCGGGATGCCGCGGGAAAATTCCTGCGCGAACAGTTCGCGGCCCCGCGCCACCTCGACCCGCAGCCGGTCGGACAGCGCGTTGACCACCGACACCCCCACGCCATGCAGCCCGCCCGAGGTTTCATAGGCCTTGCCCGAGAACTTGCCGCCCGCATGCAGCGTGCACAGGATCACCTCGAGCGCGGATTTGTCGGGGAATTTCGGGTGCGGGTCGACCGGGATGCCGCGGCCATTGTCGCGGATCGTGACCGAATGATCGGCATGCAGCTCGACCTCGATCCGCGTGGCGTGACCCGCCACCGCCTCGTCCATCGAGTTGTCCAGCACCTCGGCCACCAGATGGTGCAGCGCCCGGTCGTCGGTGCCGCCGATATACATGCCGGGGCGTTTGCGGACGGGCTCCAGCCCCTCCAGCACCTCGATCGAGGAGGCGTCATAAGTATCCCGGCTGGCGCCGGAAAGCAGGTCGTCGGCGGACATGGGCTGCTCGTCCTCTGGTGGTTTGGAGGTGCATTAGAACAGCTTTGGCCCCGGATGGGCAATGGGCCTCGGGCCGAGCGAGGATTGTAACGATTTTGTAACGTGTTTTTGACATCGCTCAAGGCGGGGTCGGGAAAGCGGGTTAGAATCGTTCGAAAGCGCCGGCCTGCCGTCGGCAGGAGGATGGAATGGACGCAACCCTGCCCCCCGCCGCCGACCCGCCCGTCGGCCCCGTTGCCGAAACGCCCGCCCGCGTCATGCCCGCGCCCGAGACCATCGCGCAGGCCTTCGACTCGGGCGAGTACCCCTATCGCGAGCGGATGTCGCGCCGCAGCTACGAGGCGCAGAAGGCCAGGCTTCAGGCCGAGTTGCTGAAGGTGCAGATCTGGGCGCAGGAGACGGGGCAGAAATTCGTGATCCTGTTCGAGGGGCGCGACGCCGCCGGAAAGGGCGGCACGATCAAGCGGTTCATGGAACATCTGAACCCGCGCTCGGCCCGGGTCGTCGCGCTGAACAAGCCGACCTGGGAAGAGACCGGGCAATGGTTCTTTCAGCGTTATATCCGCGAGTTGCCGACCGTGGGCGAGATGGTGTTCTATGACCGCTCCTGGTACAACCGCGCGGGCGTGGAACGGGTGATGGGGTTCTGCTCGCCCGTCGATTACCTGGAATTCATGCGCCAGACCCCGGAACTGGAACGGATGCTGGTGCGGTCCGGCATCCGGCTTTACAAATACTGGTTCTCGGTCAGCCGCGAGGAACAGCGCCGCCGCTTCAAGGCGCGCGAGACCGATCCGCTGAAACGCTGGAAGCTGTCGCCGATCGACAAGGCGAGCCTGGACAAGTGGGACGACTATACCGAGGCCAAGGAGGCGATGTTCTTCTATACCGACACCGCCGACGCGCCCTGGACCATCGTCAAGTCCAACGACAAGAAGCGGGCGCGGCTGAACTGCATGCGCCATTTCCTGAGTTCGCTGGACTATCCGGGCAAGGATACGCGGATCGTGCGCGCGCCCGATCCGCTGATCGTCGGGCGGGCCGAGCATGTCGTGCACAAGGCCGATCATATCCTCGGCAGTTCGCTGCATCCCGACCTGCGCAAGCCGCGCGAGGATTGAGCCTCCTGCCGCGCGGCTTGTCGGCCTCTCGCGCCCGGCCCGGCCCGGGCGGGGCGCGGGAGGATCAGCGATGCGGGCGCGGCGCTTTCCCGGTGAAGCTCGTCCCTGCGGTGCCGGACCGGCTGTGCCGCGCCGGTCGGTCCGGCGCGCGGGGCGGGGCGGCCCGGCTCAATGCGTGCAGGGCTGGCGCAGGGCGACCGTCCCGCCGACCCGGTCCCCGATGGCTGGCGCCAGCACCCGCAGATAGCGGCGCAGCGCGCGCCAGCCGCCCGCGCCGAACCGGATATCGGCCTCGTCGTCGGACAGGCCGACGGGAACCAGCACCGGGTCGCCCGGCTGCCAGTCGCCGGGGATCGCCACATCCAGCCTGTCACGCTCCTGCAGCGCATCCAGAACGCGCAGGATCTCGTCGGTGCCGCGTCCGACCCGCAGCGGGTATTCGAAGACCATCCGCACGCGCAGCGCCGGATCCAGGATCAGCGTCTTGCGGATCGGCAGGTCGGGGCTTTCCTTGGGGTGGGTCATGCCACAGGCCCGCGCGATGGCGCCGTCGGGATCGGAGATCATCGGAAACCGGACGGGATTGCCGAACATGACGGAGACATCCACGCACCAGGCGGTGAGATCGGCCACCGTGTCGGGCGCAAGCCCGATCACCTGCACACCGCGCCGGTCGAGATCGGCGGCGATCTCGGCCAGACCGGCCAGTTCGGTGGAGCAGACCGGGGTGAAGGCGCCGGGCTGGCTGAACAGCACCGTCCAGCGCCCCTCGGCCCAGTCGTGGAACCGGATCGGACCCTGCGTGGTCCTGGCGTCGAGATCGGGGAAGATGTCGCCGATCCGCGGCACCCAGCCCGCGCCATTGCAATAGCCGGGCGGCAGTCTCACGGGGGCGGCCGCCTGGCGGGCGGAGACGGGCGACGGGAAACGAAACGATGCCATGGCGGATCCTTGCATGGGAACGGCGGGGGGCGGCCCCGGGAAGCCCGGCGGACAGCGACGTTATCCACAGCAAATCGGGCAGAACTGCGGCATTCGCGGCCCGGAAGGCCCGCAATCGGGCAGTCCCGCCATGCGCCTGCCGCATGGCTTGACCCTTGCCGGGGGGGCGGGCCGGGTCTACCAGCGGGCGATGACCGCCCCTGCCGCCCCCCTGGGCCATGCCGCCCATCTGCGCGCCGTCCTGGTGCTGGGCCTGCCGCTGATCGGCAGCCATCTGGCGCAATTCGCCATCGGGCTGACCGACGCGATCATGCTGGGGCGCTATTCCATCGACGCGCTGGCCGCCGAGGTGCTGGGCGGCGCGCTGTTCTTCGTGCTGTTCCTGCTGGGCTCGGGCTTTGCCTGGGCGGTGATGCCGCTGGTGGCGACCGCCGCGGCGGCGGACGAGACGGCGCAGATCCGCCGGGTCACGCGGATGGGGCTGTGGATCTCGATCGGCTTCGGGCTGCTGACGCTGCCGGTGTTCCTGGCGTCGGGGCGGCTGTTCCTGGCCGCCGGGCAGGCGCCGGGGATCGCGGCGCTGGCGCAGGACTACCTGCTGCCGCACGGGCTGGGGATGGTGCCGGCGCTGGTGGTGATGGTGCTCAAGAGCTACCTCGCCGCGCTGGAGCGCACGCGGGTCGTGCTGTGGGTCACGCTGGCGGCGGTGGGGCTGAACGCGCTGGCCAATTACCTGCTGATCTTCGGCAATTGGGGCTTTCCCGAGATGGGCATCCGCGGCGCGGGGCTGGCCTCGCTGATCGTGCAGACGGCCGCGATGGGGGTGATGGTGCTTTACGTCATCCGCGCCACGCCCGAGCACACGCTGTTCCGCCGCTTCTGGCGGCCCGATGCCGAGGCGCTGGCGCGCGTCTTCCGGCTGGGCTGGCCGATCGGGCTGACCAACCTGGCCGAGGTCGGGCTGTTCGCGGCGTCATCCGTGATGATGGGCTGGCTGGGCGCGGTGCCGCTGGCGGCGCACGGGATCGCGCTGCAGATCACCTCGGCGGTGTTCATGGTGCATCTGGGGCTGTCGAACGCGGCGACGATCCGGGCGGGGCGCGCGATGGGGCGAGGCGATGCGCTGGCGCTGCGCCGGGGCGCGCTGGCGGCGCTGGGGCTGGCGGGTGCTGTGGCGGCGGCCTCGATGGGGCTGTTCCTGGCGCTGCCGGGGCCGCTGATCGGGCTGTTCCTCGACCCCGCCGATCCGGGGCGGGCGGCGGTGATCGCGCTGGGCACCGGGCTGCTGGCGGCGGCGGCGCTGTTCCAGCTGGTCGATGCGGCGCAGGTGATGGCGCTGGGGCTGTTGCGCGGGGTGCAGGATACCCGCGTGCCGCTGGTCATTGCCGCGGTGGGCTACTGGCTGGTGGGCATGCCCGTGGCCTGGGGGCTGGGATTCGGGCTGGGCTGGGGCGGCGTCGGCGTGTGGCTGGGGCTGGCCGCGGGGCTGGCGGTGGCGGGGGTGGCGATGATGGCGCGGTTCTGGATGCGCGCGCCGCGCCCGGCGGGCTGAGCGGGTTTCGCCCGGGCTTGCGCCCGGGCGACCCGCGGGGGGCGCTGCCCCCCGTCCTTCGGACTCCCCCCGGGGTATTTCCGGCCTTATGTATCAAGCGCACCAAGGGCTGGGTTCACTCTTCCCTCGGAAAGCTGTCGTGAATTTCCGTGACGGTGTAACCCTTGACCTCACTGCCGACCCTGCTCGCATGAACATCGACCACGAAGACCAGCGAGAAGGGGTTTTCTTCGCCTTGAAGCATCCGCTCCTTAAGTCCTTGAATACTTTTTCGAAAGTAGACGGGCAACACATTCTCCGAAATGTCCGGCACTATGCCACGGTCGCCCGTACGCCCCCTCTCCTTCCCCGGCCCTCTGTTGGCCTGCTCCAGGAATAGCATGACCTCCGCGTGGATCGCGCCGTCACGCTCATCTTCCGTGTGCACGGCCCTCGGCGATTCGAGGGCTTTGTCCATATTGACGGCGGCCTTGTTCAACTCGGCCTCATCAAACATGGTAACCGCCCGATTGCCACCGCCTGCCTGCGTGGGGCTTGATGGCCTAAGACACGTGCATAGCGACGTCGGTAACGACGTCCCTTATGCGCGGA
>NZ_SLVM01000019.1 GCF_004339675.1 Rhodovulum steppense | reverse complement strand
GCCGCCCGAACACTCGAGGTCAACTCGTCCAGCGCCGCCGCCGTCTCCTCCAGCGTCGCCGCCTGGTTCTCGGTCCGGTGCGACAGATCCTCCGAGGACGACCGGATCTCGCCCGCGCGCGTGCGGATCTCGGCGGAATTCTCGATCATAGACCCGATCAGGTTGTTCAGCCGGTCGACCGTCGCATTGAAATCGGCCCGAAGCCCTTCGTAATCGGCAGGGAAGGGCGTTTCGAGCGCATGTGTCAGGTCGCCCGCCGCGAGGCGTTCGAGCCCGGCGCGCAGGGTCTGGACCACCTCGGCCCCCTCCTGCTGGCGCTGCCGGGCCGCCGCGTCGAGTTCGCGGGCGGCAGAGAGCGTCTCGCGGAACGCGTCCGCGCTCCGGGCGATCGCGCCGATCTCGTCCCGGCGTCCGGTATGGGGAACCTCGGTGTCCAGGTCGCCGCCGGCCATGCGTTCGAACGCCTTGCCGAGGGTGGGAAGCGGCCGGAACAGCACGTTCAGCAATCCCACCAGCAGCGCGACACCCATCGTCACCATGATCGCCGACAGGATCAGGCTGGTGCGCCGTTGCGCGGCGATGACCGTGTCGATCCGGCTGCGGTCGATACCGACATAGAAGATGCCCCGCACCTCGCCCCCGGCCGAGACGAAGGGCTGGTAGAGGGTCAGGTAGGGCTTGCCCAGGATCATCGCCTCGCCGGTATAGCTTTCGCCCCTCAGCATCGCGGCATGTACGGGATTGTCGCGCCCCAGCACCGTTCCGACGGCGCGGGTGCCGTCCTGCTTGCGGATATTCGTCGAGACGCGCACGAACTCGCCCTGCGCGGCGTCCCAGGCGAAGACCGTCGCCGTTTCGCCCGAGAGCGCGCCCGCGCGGTCGATGATCGAATGATCCGCAAGCCCGGAAACCCCGTCCCAGGTGACCTGTTGGATAGTGCCGTCAGCGGCGGTCGAGACCTCGATCCCGTCGAACCCGGACCGGAACTGGTCGACGACGATTCGCAGCGATGTCGCCTGCTGGCCCAGCGCCGCGTCGCGCATCGCCTGCGCGGACTGGAATTGCAGGACTGCCGACTGCGCGATGCAGAGCGCGAGAAACAGGATGCCCGTGCCCAGGGCAAGCAGGGCTTTCAGCGAGAGGCGGTGGTGCAGCATTCTTCTTCTTCCTTGCGGCGGCGTGCACGCAGTCATGGGTTCCAAACGCTAATATCGCGTGAAAACCTGACCGGAATTCGCCGGTGGAACGGCAATATCGCGTCACGGCCCAGGGTCGGGGGGGGCGTCTCAGCCGGGCCGTCCCTCGCAGGGGATCACGTCGACCTTGTGCGAGGTCGTATGCGTCCCCTCGGTCCTGAGCGAGCCGCGCACGGGGGCGACATCGGCGTAATCGCGTCCGATGGCCACGGCGACATGATCGGTGCCCACCAGCAGGTCGTTGGTCGGGTCGATCTCGATCCAGCCGGTCTCGGCGCCGCACCAGGCACGCACCCAGGCATGCATCGCATCCGCGCCTTCCAGCCGGGGCTGGCCCGGCGGCGGCCTGGTCCGCAGAAAGCCGCTGACATAGCCCGCCGGAATGCCGACCGCCCGCAGCGCGGCGATCGTGACATGGCTGATGTCCTGGCAGACGCCGCGGCGGGCCTCGAAGGCCGCGATGGGCGGGGTCGTGACCTCGGTGGCTTCGGGGTCGAACTCGAACCTTTCATGCAGGTTGTGCGCGATGGCGCGGGTCGCGGCCAGCGCCGACATGTCCGGCGCGACCAGCGCCCCGGCAAAGGCCGCGATCCTGGGCTCGTGGCAGATGCGTTCGGACGCGCCAAGAAAATGATGCGGCACATGCGGACCGATGCCGCGGATCGCCGCGATCTCCTCGCCCAGCCTGCCCAGATCGCTCGACAGGTCGAGCCCGGGCATGCCGCCCGACCGCCGCACGCGGCCGGCAAAGCGGAATGCGATCTCGGTCAGCGGCCGGTCATGGGCGATCTCGGTCGTGGCATTGCCGAAGAAATCGGCCCCGTCGCGGCGGAAATCGGGCGCGGGATCGGTCGAGACGCGGCCCGAGATCAGTTGCTGCACCGCATTGCCGAGCGGCAGCATCCGCAGAAGCGTGCGGCTGGACCCGGCGGGGGCCTCGTAGCTGTAGGTGATTTCCAGCCTGATGTCGTAGTCGGTCGCCATGGCGCTCAACTCAGGTAGCGCGCGGTCAGCGCAACAGAGATGTCCCGGATCGCCCCGCGGGTCTCCAGCAGCCGGGCGGGCGTCATGGCGTCGGGGGCGGCCACCGACAGGTCGGTATGCACCAGCAGGATTCGCCGGGCGAGATCGCTCATCGCGCCGCCTTCGCGGGTGCGGGTCAGCATCGCTTCCTGTTCACGCAGAACGTCGATCTGGAACAGCACCGAGCGCGGGTTGTCCGAATCCAGCGCCAGAAGGTCGATGACGGTGTTGCAACCGCTGGCCATGGGATAGCGGCGGCGATGGGTCATCACGCTGTCGCCCACCTCGATGGCGACATCCAGACTGCCCGGCGGCGCCGCCGGATCGGTCAGGGCCGCCAGCGCCGACAGCATCTGGTCGGCCCGTTCCAGCGCCCGCCCCATGGTCAGGAAGCGCCAGCCGGCAAATCGGAACATGTTGTCATGCACAAGCCCGGCAAAGCCCGCCAGCTTGCGCAGCAATTCGGTCATCCGCCGCGCGGCCTCGTCGCCGGGGCGCACCCGGTTGAACATGCCGCGCGCGGAAAAGGCCAGATCGGTCAGCGCGTGCCAGCCATCGGTCGAGAACCGGTCGCGCACCTTGCCCGCGCAGCCCTGCGCCGCTTCGAACAGTTCGAGGACCGCCATGGGCACCGGCTCGTCGGGATCGACGCCGAAACCTTCGAGATAGCGTTCCATATACGAGATCAGCGGCATCTCGCGATGGCCGACCTCCTCCAGCCGCAGGTGATAGGCGCGCAGCTCGCGCACCCGCGCCTCGGCCCGTTCGACATAGCGGCCCAGCCAGTAGAGATTGTCCGCCGCGCGGCTTGGCAGCACGCCCGGCAAGCGCCGCACGAAGGGGCCGTCCTGCCGCAGGGAAAGGCTTTCGGCAATCACGGGGGCGTCGCTGACCACCCAGACATCGGCGACCGAGCCGCCATTCCTCATCGCCAGCGCCGTGGGGTCGCCGCTGCGTCCGATCCTCGCATAGCCGCCCGGCATCACCTCCCAGCCGCGCGGGGTGCGCGCCAGGACGACCCGGATCAGCATCGGCCGCGGCACCAGTTCCCCCTCGATCATCGCGGGCGTCGTGGACAGCGTCACCGCCTCCTGTCCCACCAGGTTGGCGCCATCGGCCTCGATCCAGTCGCCGACGGGTTTCTGCGCGGAACCGCGGAAATCGCCGCCCAGCGCGGTCAGGGCATCGACCTCGAAGGGCAGGTCGGTCGACAGCGCCCGCCCGATCATCATGCGTTGCAGATTGTCGGTGACATAGGCGCGTTCGGCGGGCTGGCCGCACCACCAGGTCGCGATATTGGGGATCTTCAGCGCCGCACCGGTCAGCCGCTCGCAGATCCGCGGCAGGAACGCCATCATCGCGCGGGCCTCGAGCACGCCCGAGCCCAGGCAGTTCAGCATGGTCAGTTCCTGCGCCCGCAGCGCGGCGACCATGCCCGGCGTGCCCAGCGCCGAGCTTTCGTCCAGTTCCAGCGGGTCGGCAAAGCGCGAATCAAGCCGCCGCCACAGCACGCTGACCGGTTGCGCCCCGTCGATCGTGCGCACGGTCAGCTTGCCGCGCTCGACCTTCAGATCCTCGCATTCCAGCAGCAGAAAGCCCAGATAGCGCGCGATATAGGCATGTTCGAAATAGGTGTCGGTATGCTGGCCCGGGGTCAGGATCGCCACCCGGCTGTCGGTTTCGCCTCGCAGTCCGTTCATCGCATCGCGAAACGCCCGGAAGAACCCGGCCAGCCGCCGGACATTGGCGTTGGGAAACAGGTCGGGAAAGACCCGGGTCGTCGCCATCCGGTTTTCCAGCGCGAAACCCGACCCCGACGGCGCCTGCGTCCGGTCGCCCAGCACCAGCCAGGATCCGTCCGGCGAGCGGCCCACCTCGAAGGCGAGGAAATGCAGGAAATGCCCCGAGCGCGGCCGGATGCCCACGACGGGGCGCAGCCATTCGGGGTTGCGCGCGATCAGGTCGGCGGGCAACAGCCCGTCCGCCACCAGATCGCCCGGCCCGTAAAGATCGGCCATCACCCGTTCCAGCAGGTCCGCCCGCTGGACCAGCCCCTCGGAGAGCCGCTGCCATTCCTCGGCGGCGATCATCACGGGGACATGGGACAGCGGCCAGTCGCGCAGGGTCGATCCGCTGGAGGTGTGCTGGCGGTAATAGACCCCCGCATCATGCAGATACTGATCGCCCCGGGCAAAGCGCTGGGCCAGCTCGTCCGGCGTCTGCCCGGCCAGAAGCTCGATCAGAGGCTGCCAGACCGGCCGGACGCGGCCATCGGGTTGCAACAGCTCGTCGGCCACGCCGGAGGGCGGCTGATAGCCCTGCAAGAGCGCGGCCGCCGGGTCGTCCGGGGCGTGATCGGTCGCGTTCATGTCACAGACCCGGCCCCCGGCGCAGGTCCAGCGTCATGGGGAATTCCGGGTGGGGGTTTTCGGGGGCGGGCCAGTAGCTGCCGGGCGTGTGGCCCATCTTCTCGAACCGCGCCAGACGCCGCGCCTCGGCCTCGTTGGCGTTGACCGGGAAGGTGTCGTAGCTGCGCCCGCCGGGATGGGCGACGTGGTAGGTGCAGCCGCCCAGCGCGCGGCCCGACCAGGTGTCGAAGATGTCGAAGGTCAAGGGCGCGTTGACCGGCAGGACCGGGTGCAGCGCCTCGGCCGGTTGCCATGCCTTGAAGCGGACGCCGCCGATGGCGGTGCCGCTGGTCTGGGTCGCATGCAGCGGCACCGCGCGGCGGTTGCAGGCCACGACATAGCGGCCCGGGTTCGAGGTGGACAGCTTCACCTGCATCCGTTCCACAGAACTGTCGGTATAGCGCACCGTGCCGCCGATGGCGCCGCGCTCGCCCAGCACATGCCAGGGTTCCAGCGCCTGCCGCAGTTCCAGATGCACGCCCTCGTATTCCACCTCGCCGCAGAACGGGAAGCGGAATTCCTGCTGCGCCTCGTACCATTCCGACCGGAAGTCGAAGCCGTGATCGGTGAGGTCGCGCAGCACGCCCAGGAAATCGGCCCAGACGAAATGCGGCAGCATGAAGCGGTCATGCAGTTCCGTGCCCCAGCGCACCGGCTTGCCCTTGAGGGGGTTTTGCCACAGCCGCGCCAGGATCGCCCGGATCAGCACCTGTTGCGCAAGGCTCATCCGCGCGTCGGGCGGCATCTCGAAGCCGCGGAACTCGACCAGCCCCAGCCGCCCGGTCGGCCCGTCGGGGGAATAAAGCTTGTCGATGCACAGCTCGGCGCGATGGGTGTTGCCGGTGACGTCGATCAGGATGTTGCGCAGAAGCCGGTCCACCAGCCAGGGCGCGGGTGCCGCGCCCTCGCCCGGATCGGGGAACTGGCTCAGCGCGATTTCCAGCTCGTAAAGGCTGTCATGCCGCGCCTCGTCGATCCGCGGCGCCTGGCTGGTCGGGCCGATGAACAGCCCCGAGAACAGGTAGGACAGGCTCGGGTGCCGCTGCCAGTAGAGGATGAGCGAGCGCAGCAGGTCGGGCCGCCGCAGGAAGGGGGAATCGTTCGGCGTCGCGCCGCCCACCACCACATGGTTGCCGCCGCCCGTGCCGCAATGCTTGCCGTCGATCATGAACTTGTCGGCGCCCAGCCGGGTCAGCCGCGCCTCCTCGTAGACGCCCAGCGTGATCGCCTTGCACTCCTCCCAATCGGTGGCGGGCTGCACGTTGACCTCCAGCACGCCGGGGTCCGGGGCCACGCGGATCACGTTCAGGCGCGGGTCGTGCGGCGGCGCGTAGCCCTCGATATGGACGGGCAGGCCCATTTCGGCAGCGGTCGCCTCGGCCGCGGCGACGAGGTCGAGGTAATCCTCGGCATCCTCCACCGGCGGCATGAAGACGCAGAGCCGCCCGTCGCGCGGCTCGACCGACAGCGCGGTGCGCACGGTGCCGGTGCCAAGCTCCTGTTCGCGCACATCCTGCACCGCGCCGCCCTCGGTAAAGCGCGCCACGGGCTGGGCATGGCCGGGGCTGGCCGCGGCCACACTCGCCGCGGCGGCGCGGTCGGCTTCGTCGAAATCGGGCAGGGGGCCGTGGTCGATGGTGGGATCGGTGACATAGGTATAGGGAAACTGCGCGGGCGGCACATGGGGCAGGCTGCCCAGCGGCAAGCGATAGCCCACCGGGCTGTCGCCGGGCACGAGGAACAGCTTGCCCCGCCGCATCGTCCAGCGTTCCGACCGCCAGCGCCGCCCGGTCGCCTTCGCCTGCCAGCGCTGGATCGGCAGGATATGGCCCGCGGGGTCCGTCAACCCGCGGGCAAAGACGCGGGCGATGCGGGCGCGTTCCTCGGGGTCCTTCAGTTTCGAGTTCTCGGGCGTGACGTTCTCGGGCAGGCTGCCTTCCTTGATGATCCATTCGGCGGGGTCCTCATAGGCCGGAACCACCATCTCGGGTTCGATCCCCAACCGCTCGGCGATGCCCTTCAGCAGCCTGTCGGACTCCTCGGGCCCCGCCCCGGTCTGCGCCTTCTCTTCGGCGATCAGGTCCGGGTTCTTCCAGATCGGCTTGCCGTCGCGGCGCCAGTAAAGCGAGAAGGTCCAGCGCGGCAGCGTCTCGCCCGGATACCACTTGCCCTGCCCGTAATGCAGGAAGCCGCCGGGCGCGAAACGGTCGCGCAACCGCCGGATCAGCCGGTCCGCCAGCCCGCGCTTCATCGGGCCTACGGCGGCAATGTTCCATTCATCCGACTCGAAATCGTCGATCGAGACGAAGGTGGGCTCGCCCCCCATCGTCAGCCGCATGTCGCCGGCCTTGATCGCCGCATCGACCTGATGGCCGAGCGCGTCCAGCGCGTCCCACGCCTCGTCGGAAAAGGGTTTCGTGATGCGGGGATGCTCGGCGGTGCGATGCACCTCCATGTGGAAGGTGAAATCGACCTCGGCATAGGACGCCATGCCGGTGATCGGCGCGGCGTTGCGGTAATGCGGTGTCGCGGCCAGCGGGATATGGCTTTCGCCGGTCAGCAGCCCGCTGGTCGGGTCCAGCCCGATCCAGCCCGCGCCGGGCAGGTAGACTTCGCACCAGGCATGCAGGTCGGTGAAGTCGTGATCGGTGCCCGGCGGGCCGTCCAGCGCCACCAGATCGGGCTTCAGCTGGATCAGGTAGCCCGAAACGAACCGCGCGGCAAAGCCCAGATGCCGCAGGATCTGCACCATCAGCCAGGACGAATCCCGGCACGAGCCCGATCTCAGGCGCAGCGTGTCCTCGGGCGCCTGCACGCCGGGCTCCATCCGGATCACATAGGCGATCTCGCGTTGCAGCCGGGCGTTCAGGTCGACCACGAAATCCACCGTGCGCAGCGCCCCGCGCGGGATCGTGGCGAGGAAGGCGGCCAGCAGCGGCCCCGCCGGTTCGGGCGTCCGATAGATCGACAGATCGTCCGTCAGATCTGCGGGATAGTCGAAGGGCCATTCCTCGGCCGTTTCGTCCACGAAGAAGTCGAAGGGGTTGTAGACCGTCATGTCGGCCACAAGGTCCACCTCGATCCGGAACTCGCGCACCGGCTCGGGAAAGACGAAGCGCGCCAGCCAGTTGCCGTAGGGGTCCTGCTGGTGGTTCACGAAATGGCCCGCCGGGCTCACCTTCAGCGAATGCGAGATCACCCGCGTCCGGCTGTGCGGCGCCGGGCGCAGGCGGATCACCTGCGGGCCCAGGCTGACCGGACGATCATAGCGGTAATGGGTCAGGTGCCGGATGGAAGCGGTGATCGCCATGGGGATCTCGCGTGGCCAGTGTTGTCCCGCAGCAAAGACGGTTTTCGAAGGGCTTGTAAACCGCTTCGAGGCACTTGGCGCGGCCTCGGGGCCGGTCGTGCCGGACAATGCCGGGATTTGAGGCATCCGTTCAACGGCCGCCGCGCGCCCTGCCGGGGTCGGGCGTCCACCGACCCCGGACGCCTCGGGCGCCCCGTGCGAACCCGGCCCGGAGGTCCGGCGGGGGGGTCGATTGCGCCCCATCTGCGCGTGAATCCTGGCCTTGATCCGGATGACACGAATATCATGATTCAAACATTAATCAGGACATGCGTCCGATATGATGACGTGATTTCAGTTCTCTGAATAATCGGGACTCAGACTTTTCGTGCATTCCCGGCCCCCATCCACACATCCAGAATCCGGCTGCGGAATCGCCGGGCAAGGTGTGGCCTCGCAGGGGCGCAAGACCCCGCGTGCAAGCCGGAACGGGGCCGCCTTTCACCTTGCGGCCGCGGGCGGCGTGGCGCTGGCCCTGCCCGGGCGCCGCCGTCCGTCAGGCCATTGACAGCGCGGGCCGCATCTGTATAAGCGCGCCATCCCGGCCCCCGTGGCCGGGTCTTTCATTGGTGTTGGTGGCCCCCGCAAGGGGATGCCTGTCGGCCCCGGACCAGACCCGGGGCAAAGGACAACGCCCTTCATTGCCGCCCGCGGGCGGCGCCCGATTGAAGGAGATCAGCCGTGACCAAACGCACGTCTGCCAAGTACAAGATCGACCGCCGGATGGGCGAAAACATCTGGGGCCGCCCGAAATCGCCCGTCAACCGCCGCGAATACGGCCCCGGCCAGCACGGCCAGCGCCGCAAGGGCAAGCTGTCCGATTTCGGCATGCAGCTGCGCGCCAAGCAGAAGCTCAAGGGCTATTACGGCGACCTGACCGAAAAGCAGTTCCGCCGCATCTATGCCGAGGCCGAGCGTCAGCGCGGCGATACCGGCGAGCTGCTGATCGGCCTGCTCGAGCGCCGTCTTGATGCGGTCGTCTACCGCGCCAAGTTCGTGCCCACGATCTTTGCCGCCCGGCAATTCGTGAACCACGGCCATGTCCTTGTGAACGGGCAACGGGTCAACATCCCGTCCTACCGCGTCAAGGAAGGCGACGTGATCGAGGTGCGCGACCGCTCCAAGCAGATGGCCGCCCTGCTCGAAGCCGTGCAGCTGGCCGAGCGTGACGTGCCCGATTACATCGAGGTGGACCATTCCAAGATGACCGCGAAATTCGTGCGCACGCCCGGCCTGTCGGATGTGCCCTATCCGGTCATGATGGAACCGAACCTCGTCATCGAATTCTACGCGCAGAACTGATCCTTCCGCGCAGCGAAACGGCCCGAACGGCCCGCCCCGGACAGGGGCGGGCCGTCTGCGTTGCGTGCCGCTTGCCAGCCCGCCTTGCGGGCAGTAACGCTCGGGCCGGGCGCGCCGACAGAAGGGACTCGGGGAATGGCCGAAAAGCTGCCGCTGGAACGCAATTTCGAACGCAGCCTGTTCGCCTCGCGCTGGCTGATGGCGCCGATGTATCTGGGGCTTGTCGTGTCGCTGGGCCTGCTGACGATCGTCTTCCTGCGCGAACTGGCCTATTACGCGCCGCAGGTTCTGACCATGTCCAGCGACAAGGCGATCCTGGCGATCCTGACGCTGATCGACCTGACGCTGGCGGCGAACCTTCTGCTGATCGTGCTGTTCTCGGGCTACGAGAATTTCGTCTCTAAACTCGATATCGGCGAGCATGTCGACCGTCCCGACTGGATGGGCGCGGTTGACTTCTCGGGCCTCAAGATGAAGCTCATCGCCTCGATCGTGGCCATCTCGGCGATCCACCTGCTCAAACGCTTCATGGAGATCGGCCAGCAGGCCGCCGATGCGGTCTTCGGCAGCGAGGAACTGTTCTGGCTGGTGGTGATCCACATGGTCTTCGTGCTGTCGGGCGTGCTGATGGCGGCGATGGACTGGCTGTCGGCGCGGGCCAAAAAAGGCTAGCCGCGCCACCCGTTTTTCCCGCTGGCCTCGTCCCGGCCGCTCGGCTAGGGATGCCGGGCAAGGAGAGATGCCGATGACCCTCATCATGCCCCAGCCCGGGATCCTCGATATTGCCCCCTATGTGGGCGGGCAGTCCAAGATCGCGGGGCTGTCCGACGTGATCAAGCTTTCGTCGAACGAGAATCCCTTTGGCCCCTCGGAAAAGGCGCGTGCCGCCTTCGCGCGGACCGTCCACAGCCTGCATCGCTACCCCTCGACCGACCATGCCGAGCTGCGCGCCGCCATCGGCGAGATCCACGGGGTCGATCCCGCCCGCGTGATCTGCGGCGTCGGCTCGGACGAGATCATCACCTTCCTGTGCCAGGCCTATGCCGGGCCGGGGAATGAGGTGATCCATACCCAGCACGGCTTTGCCATGTATCGCATATCCGCGCTTGCCGCCGGGGCCACGCCGGTCGAGGTGCCCGAGCGTGCGCGCGTGGTCGATGTCGACGCGATCCTTGCCGCCTGCACCGACCGCACGCGGCTGGTCTTCATCGCCAACCCCGCGAACCCCACCGGCACGATGATCCCGGCCGAGGATGCCGCGCGGCTGGCCGACGGTCTGCCGCCGCAGGCGATCCTCGTGCTCGACGGCGCCTATGCCGAGTTCGTCGACGGCTTCGACGGCGGCGCGGCGCTGGTCGAGGCGCGGCAGAACGTGGTGATGACGCGCACGTTTTCAAAGATTTACGGGCTGGGGGGCTTGCGCATCGGCTGGGGCTATGGCCCGGCCGACCTGATCGGCGTGCTCGACCGCATCCGTGGGCCGTTCAACCTGTCCACGACCCAGCTTGACACCGCCGAGGCCGCGCTGCGCGACATCGACTACACGCGCCATTGCCAGGCCGAGAACGCCCGCATGCGCGCCTGGCTGACCGAGGCGCTGAACGGCATCGGCGTGCCGACCGACCGGAGCTTTGCCAATTTCGTTCTCGCCCGTTTCGCCGACCCGGCCGAGGCGCTGGCCTGCGATGCCTTCCTCAAGACCCAGGGCCTGATCGTGCGCCAGGTCGCGGGCTACAAGCTGCCCGAGGCGCTGCGCATCACCGTGGGCGACGAACCGGCCTGCCGCCGCGTCGCCCATGCCATCGGCCGCTTCCGCGAGGGCGCGCGATGAGCGTGATCTACGACCGCGTGGCGCTGATCGGGCTGGGGCTGATCGCGGGCTCGATGGCGCTGGCGATGCGCCGCGCGGGGCTTGCCGGAGAGATCGTGGGAACCGCGCGCTCCGCCGAAACCCGCGCCATCGCGGCCGAGATCGGGCTGGTCGACCGGGTGACCGAAACCGCGGCGCAGGCGGTCGCCGGGGCCGATCTGGTGGTGCTGGCCGTGCCGGTGGGCGCGATGGGCGCGCTGGCCGAGGAAATCGCGCCGCATCTCGCGCCCGGCGCCACCGTGACCGATGTGGGCTCGGTGAAACGCGCCGTGATCGACGCGGTCGGCCCCCATATCCCCCAGGGCGTCCATTTCATTCCGGCCCACCCGCTGGCGGGCACCGAACATTCCGGCCCCCGGTCGGGATTTGCCGAATTGTTCGACAACCGATGGTGTCTTCTGGTGCCCGTGGACGCAACAGATCGCGTGGCAGTAGACCGGCTGCGCGAATTGTGGCAAAAGATGGGCGCCAATGTGGAGCAGATGGATGCCGATCACCACGACCTGGTGCTGGCGGTGACAAGCCATGTCCCGCACCTGATCGCCTACACGATGGTCGGTGTGGCCGACGACCTGCGCCGCGTCACCGACAGCGAGGTGATCAAGTATTCCGCCGCGGGCTTTCGCGATTTCACCCGGATCGCGGCCTCGGACCCGACCATGTGGCGCGACGTGTTCCTGACCAACAAGGACGCGACGCTGGACATCCTCGGCCGCTTCACCGAGGAGCTTTTCGCCCTGCAACGGGCGATCCGGACAGGGCAGGGCGACATGCTGTTCGACTATTTCACCCATACCCGCGCCATCCGCCGCGGCATCATCGAGGCCGGGCAGGACACCGACGCACCCGATTTCGGCCGCGCGAGGAAGCTGCAATGAGGCGGCTGTGGGGCGGCGCGCTGGTTCTGGTTCTGGCCGCGACACCCGCGCTGGCCGGGCTCGACACCTCGCCGCGTCCCGAACCGCGTCCGGCCTCCGAGCCATTTCAGGTCGCTCGCGCCGAGCCCGCCAGCCGACCGGCCGAGCTTCCCGCCGCCCTGCGCCCCGCGCCGCCACGCGCGGCCGAACCCGAACGCCTGCCCGCCGCCGCGCTGGCCCGCTCGCTGCGACCGCAGCCGCGGCCCGAACGCAGCTTCCAGACGGCGGCCCTGTCGGCCGCCGCCATCCGCAGCCAGCCTGCGAACGTGCTGACGGCCAAACGCGGCGCGATCTGCGGCGACGACCGGATAAGGGGCGAGGAAATCGCGCCGATCCTCAGCCAGGTGCAGGGCTGCGGCGTCGATCGCCCGGTGCGCGTGACCTCGGTGGACGGCGTGCGGCTCAGCCAGACCGCGACGATGGATTGCGACACCGCGCGCGCCTTGCGCCGCTGGGTCACCGAAGGCGCGAAGCCCGCTGTCGGCAAGAAGGGCGGAGGGTTGGCCCAGCTCGAGGTTGCCGCGCATTACATCTGCCGACCGCGCAACCGGCAGGCCGGGGCAAAGATATCCGAGCATGGCCGCGGGCGCGCGGTGGACATCTCGGCGCTGACGCTGGCCAATGGCAGCCGGATCACCGTGCAGGGCGGCTGGCGCGACCCCGCACAGGGCAAGATCCTGCGCCAGGTCCACAAGGCCGCCTGCGGCCCCTTCGGCACCGTCCTCGGCCCCGAATCCGACCGGTTCCACCAGGATCATTTCCACTTCGATACCGCGCGCCACCGCAACGGCGCCTATTGCCGCTAGCGGATCGTGAAATCCGGAACCGGGCCCAGCGGCACCGGACCCAGCCAGGTCTGACCGGCGGCAAGGCGCAGCGGCACGTCCAGCGTTTCGGGCCGCCCCGACAGCCCGGCGATCAGGCCCAGCGCCTCTTCCAGCCGATCGGCCAGCCCGCCCGGCAACCGGCCAGATGCGCGCGCAATCGCCACCATGTCGCGCCAGTTCGTCGCCCGCACCGTCAGCATGCCCGTGGGCAGGCCCGCCGCATCGACATCCAGCACCCCCGCCGCGCTCAGCTCCAGATCGCCCCATTTCGCGTCCAGCCGCGTCAGTTCGATCCGGGTGATCTGCGGCCGCCGTTCCTCTATCGCGCGGCGGTCCCAGGGTGCGTCGAAGCCCAGCACCGCGTCGATGCGCAGATGCTCGAACAGCCCCGGCAGGATACCCGCCCGGTCGACCAGCGCCACCAGCCGCGCGGGCAGCCGCACCTGTTCGGCCGCAAATCCGATCCGGTGCGTGTCCTCGCGCCCCTCGACCAGCGCGGCGGTCATCTCGCCCCGCGCCAGCGAGGCCTCCCAACCCAGGGACGAGGCGAGCGAGACCTCCTCCAGCGCATAGGCCGCCTGCATCACCTCCAGCGCCGGGCCGGGCCGGAAGCCCAGCCGCCCCTCCATCCGAAGGGCGCCGATGGCGATGGTTTCGTCAGGCGTCGCGATCTGCTGCACCTCGGGCCAGATCGCCAGGACCCGGTTCGGCCGGTGCGCCTCGGCCTCGATCCGGAAGGCGGGCGCGGTCCAGGCCAGGCCGGTCCCGGGATCGGCCAGCGCCAGATCGCTCAACGTGGTCTCGAAGCGCAGCGGGAACCCCGCCACCTGCAAGTCGGCGTAATCCGCCGCCCAGCCCTCGGCCCGGCGCGTCTCGACCCAGGCCGCGATGCCGGTTTCCAGCCCGCGCGCTGCAAGCGCCCAGTAGCCCGACCAGAGCGCCGCGGCCAGAATCGCCACTGTCAGGATCAGACGCATCCGCAGCCCCCTTTCGCCCGTCCCCGCTTTGCGGTTTACAGGGGCCGGGCAGCAAGGACCAGAACGATGCGCGATGGGCTATGGGTGTTCGGCTACGGCTCGCTCCTGTGGAAGCCGGGCTTTCCGGTGGCCGAACGGCGGCTGGCGCGGCTGGACGGCTGGCATCGCAGCTTCTGCATGCGCTCGATCCACCATCGCGGCACCGAGACCGATCCGGGGCTGGTGCTGGCGCTGGACGCCGCCCCCGGCGCCAGTTGCCACGGCGTCGTTCTGCGCGCCGAACCCGGCACCGAGACCGCGACGCTGGCCTATCTGCGCGAGCGCGAACTGATTTCCTCGGCCTATTTCGAGACCGAGCTTGACGTGGTGTTCCAGGACGGCGCCGACGGGCTGACCAGCACCGCCTATGTGATCGACCCCGACCATGTGCAATATTGCGGCGGCCTGCCGCTGGAAGATCAGGCGCAGATCATCGCGCGCGCCCGCGGCGGGATGGGGCCGAATGACGAATACCTGTTCAACACCGTCGATCACCTGACCGAACTGGGCATCGAGGATGCCGACCTGACCTGGCTGGCACAACGGGTTCGGGCACTCAAGACCTAATGATTGTTGTTCGGCCGGGGCCGATACCCTAGAATTAGGGCCGACATCAATCGGGACGGGGCGCCCCCATGGCCATGACCGAGCGCGAGGCCGATCCGCAATTCTCCCGGCCGCGGCGCCAGATCGTGCTGATGCTGGTCTCGGTCTGGCTGTTCGCGGCGGGCGCCTATCTGGCCTATCCGCAGGTCGCGCCGGTCTTCCTGGCCAATCTCTATCTGAACGGCGCGATCTTTCTGGTGTTCCTCGTGGGCGTCGTGGCCTGTTTCCTCCAGGTGGTGCAACTGATCGCCTCGGTGCGCTGGATCGAGGATTTCGCCGCAGGCCGCCCCGGTCACGAACTGACCCGCGCCCCGCGCCTTCTGGCCCCGCTGGCGGCCCTGTTGCGCAAGCGGCGGGGCAGGCGGATGCAGATCGGGACGGCCTCGGCGCGCTCGATCCTCGACTCCGTCGCCACCCGCATCGAGGAAGCGCGCGACATCACGCGCTATATCGTCAACCTCCTGATCTTCCTCGGTCTTCTGGGTACCTTCTACGGGCTTGCGACGGTCGTGCCCGCGGTGGTCGAAACGATCCGCTCGCTTGCCCCGCAAGATGGCGAAGCCGGGGTCGCGGTCTTCGGTCGGCTGATGACCGGGCTCGAAGCGCAGCTTGGCGGCATGGGCGTGGCCTTTTCCTCCTCGCTTCTGGGGCTGGCGGGCTCGCTGGTGGTGGGGCTGCTGGAACTGTTCGCGGGCCATGGCCAGAACCGCTTCTATCGCGAGCTTGAGGAATGGCTGTCGACGATCACCCGGCTTGGCCTGTCGGCGGGCGAGGGCGAGGGCGAAACCGGCTCCGAGACCGGGATCCTCGCCGCCACGCTCGACCAGTTGGCCGAGCAGATGGAGGGCATGCACGCGCTGTTCTCCCGCGCCGACGAGGCCCGCCAGTCGCTGGAAACCCGCGTTGCGGCGCTGGCCGATGCCGTTGAAACCCTGGGCGTCGCGATCGAGGCCCAACTCGGCTACAGCCAGGACGTGACCGCCGCGCTGGCCCGCGTGGCCCAGGGCCAGGAACGCGCCGCCGCGGCGATCGAGGCGCGGATGGGCGAGGAGGGCGCGATGGCCGATGCCGAGGCGCGGATGCGCCTGCGCTCGATCGACATGCAGCTTCTGCGCATTCTCGAAGAAATGTCCTCGGGACGCCAGGAAACCGTGACCGACCTGCGCGGCGATCTGGCGGCGCTGGGCCGGGTGCTGTCGCGGCTCGCCCCGGGGGACGAGCGGTGGAACTGATCCCATGGCGCTGATGCGGCGCAGCAACCGGTTCCAGGCCTCGATCTGGCCCGGTTTCGTCGATGCGATGACCGCGCTCCTGCTGGTGCTGATGTTCGTGCTGTCGATCTTCATGATCGTGCAGGAGGTCTTGCGCGATACGATTTCGGGCCAGGAAACCGAACTGTCCCAGCTTGGCAGCGAGATCGCCGCCCTGTCCGATGCGCTGGGGATGGAACGCCGTCGCGGGGCCGAACTGGAACAGCAGATCGGCAGCCTGACCGGCGCGCTGGGCGCGGCGCGGGCCGAGGCCGAGGCCCGTGCCGCCCGGGTGGCGGCGCTCGAAGGGGAACGCATGGAATTGCTGTCCGAGCAGGAACGGCTCGCCCGGACCCTCGCCGCGACCCGCGCCGAGGTCGATGCCCAGGCCGAGGCCGCCCGACTGGCCGCCGCCCGGCGCGAGGCGCTCGAAGCCCTGATCGCCGATCTGCGCAGCGAACAGGCCGGAACCGAGGCCGCGCGGGCCGCCCTGGCGGGCGAGGTCGCGGCCTTGCAGGCCGAGCTGTCAGAGGAAGAGGCCGCCCGTCTGGCCGAGGCCGCCGCCGCGCAGGCGCTGCGCGACCGGCTTGCGGGCGCCGAGGACGAGTTGACCGCGATGAGCCTTGCGCTCGAGGCCGAACGCGCGCGGGCCGAAGACACCCTGACGCTGCTGGCCGCCGCCGATGCCGCCCGCGCCGCGGCCGAGGCACAGGCCGCCGAGACGCTGGACGAAGCCGAACGGCGCGCCGCCCTTCTGGCGCAGGCCGACCGCACGCTGGCCGAGCAGGAGGCGGCCTCGGCCGAAAGCCAGCGCCGCGTGACCCTGCTGAACCGGCAACTGGCCGCGCTCCGGGCCGAACTGGGGGATTTGCAGGCGCTGCTCGAAGCATCCGACGAGCGCGACGCCGCCGCACAGGTGCAGATCGAAACGCTTGGCAACCGGTTGAACGCCGCCCTTGCCCGCGCCGCCGCCGAACAGCGCGCGCGGGCCGAACTCGAAGAGGCCGAGCGCATCCGGCTGCAAGAGGAAGCCCGACGACTGGCCGAGGAAAAGCGGAATCTGGAGAGTTACCGCTCGGAATTCTTCGGCGAGCTGCGCCGCCTTCTGGCCGGGCGCGAAGGCGTGCGGATCGTCGGCGACCGCTTCGTCTTCTCGTCGGAGGTGCTGTTCCAGACCGCCCGCGCGCAGCTCTCGCCCGATGGCGCGGCGCAGATCGCCAATGTCGTGACGATCCTGCGCGACGTCGCCGACGACATCCCCGCCGAAATCGACTGGATCCTTCGCGTCGACGGGCATACCGACGACGTGCCGCTGGCCCCGGGGGCCGAGTTCGCCGACAACTGGGCGCTCAGCCAGGCGCGCGCGCTCTCGGTCGTGCGCTACATGATCGACGATCTGGGCTTTGCCCCCGACCGTCTGGCCGCGACCGGCTTCGGCGAGTTTCATCCCGTGGCCGAAGGCGCCTCCGACGAGGCGCGCGCCCAGAACCGGCGGATCGAACTGAAACTGACCGAGCGCTAGGGCAGGGCTGTCCGCAAGGAAAATCCCCCGCCGCCGGTCAGGCCACGGGGGACAGGATCAGCGCCACAAGCGCCGCGGGATCACTCCGCCGTCAGCAAAGGCGGCTTCTTCGAGTCGATCCGGCGTTTTTCCGGCTCCTCGATCTTCAGGTCGATCTCGCCATCCTTCACGCCGACCTTGACGACGCCGCCCTTGGCCAGTTTGCCGAACAGCAATTCCTCGGCCAGCGGTTTCTTGATCGTCTCCTGGATCACCCGCGCCAGCGGCCGCGCGCCCATCTTGTCGTCATAGCCCTTCTCGGCCAGCCATTCGGCCGCGGGCTGTGTCAGTTCGATGGTCACGTTGCGATCCATGAGCTGCGCTTCAAGCTGAAGGACGAACTTCTCGACCACCTGGATGATGGTTCCCCTCGGCAGCGGCTGGAAGCTGATGACCGCGTCCAGACGGTTGCGGAACTCCGGCGTGAAGGTGCGCTCGATGGCGGCCGTATCCTCGCCCTCGCGCCGCTCGCGGCCGAAGCCGATGGCGGCCTTGGCCTGTTCCGCCGCGCCCGCATTCGAGGTCATGATCAGGACCACGTTGCGGAAATCCACCTGACGGCCATTGTGGTCGGTCAGCTTGCCGTGGTCCATCACCTGCAACAGGATGTTGAACACGTCCGGATGCGCCTTCTCGATCTCGTCGAGCAGCAGCACGCAATGCGGGTTCTGGTCGACCCCGTCGGTCAGCAGCCCACCCTGGTCGAAACCGACATAGCCGGGCGGTGCGCCGATCAGGCGGCTGACCGCGTGCTTCTCCATGTATTCCGACATGTCGAAGCGCAGCAGTTCCACGCCCAGCGTCGAGGCCAGCTGCTTGGCCACCTCGGTCTTGCCGACGCCCGTTGGCCCGGCGAACAGGTAGTTGCCGATGGGTTTCTCGGGTTCGCGCAAGCCCGCGCGGGCCAGCTTGATCGCCGAGGCCAGCGCCTCGATCGCCTTGTCCTGGCCAAAGACCACCCGCTTGAGCGTGGTCTCCAGATCCTTCAGCACCTTGGCGTCGTCCTTGCTGACATTCTTCGGCGGGATGCGGGCGATCTTGGCCACCACGGCCTCGATCTCCTTGGTGCCGATGGTCTTGCGCCGCTTGCTCTCGGCCAGCAGATGCTGGGCCGCGCCCGCCTCGTCGATCACGTCGATCGCCTTGTCGGGCAGCTTGCGGTCATGGATGTAGCGCGCCGACAACTCGACCGCGCTGCGGATCGCGTCCGAGGTGTATTTGACGTCGTGATGATCCTCGAAATAGGGCTTGATGCCCTTGAGGATCTTCACCGCGTCCTCGACCGAGGGCTCGTTCACGTCGATCTTCTGGAACCGGCGCGACAGCGCGCGGTCCTTCTCGAAATGCTGGCGGAACTCCTTGTAGGTCGTGCTCCCCATGCAGCGCAGCTTGCCGCCCTGAAGCGCCGGTTTCAGCAGGTTCGAGGCGTCCATCGCCCCCCCGCTGGTGGCGCCCGCGCCGATCACCGTGTGGATCTCGTCGATGAAGAGAACCGCGTCGGGATGGTCCTCAAGCTCGTTCACGACGGCCTTCAGCCGTTCCTCGAAATCGCCGCGATAGCGGGTTCCGGCCAGCAGCGCCCCCATGTCCAGCGAATAGATCGTCGATTTCGACAGCACCTCGGGCGTTTCGCCGGTGACGATCTTGCGCGCCAGACCTTCGGCGATGGCGGTCTTGCCCACCCCCGGATCGCCCACCAGCAGCGGGTTGTTCTTGCGCCGGCGGCACAGCACCTGGATGCAGCGTTCCACCTCGTGATCGCGTCCGATCAGCGGGTCGACATCGCCCTTGCGGGCCTTGGCGTTCAGGTCGACGCAATATTTCGCAAGGGCGGATTCGCGCGAATCCGTGCCTTCCGACTGGCCCGTGGATTGCGCCTCTTCCTCGAAATCGCTGGCTCCGGTGACCGGGCGATGCTCGCCGAAGGACGGGTCCTTGGCGACGCCATGGGCGATGAAATTCACCGCGTCATAGCGCGTCATGTCCTGTTCTTGCAGGAAATAGGCCGCGTTCGATTCCCGTTCGGCAAAGATCGCGACCAGCACATTGGCCCCGGTGACCTCGGTCCGGCCCGAGCTCTGGACATGGATCGCGGCGCGCTGGATCACGCGCTGGAACGCCGCGGTGGGCACCGCCTCGGATCCGTCGATATCGGTGACCAGCGTGGACAACTCGTCCTCGATGAAATCGGTCAGTGTCTTGCGCAGTTCGTCCAGATCGACCGAACAGGCCCGCATCACCTTGGCGGCGTCCGGTTCGTCGATCAGGGCCAGAAGAAGATGTTCCAGCGTGGCCAGTTCATGCCGTCGGGCATTGGCCAGGGCGAGCGCGGCATGGATGGCTTGCTCGAGTGTGTTCGAAAACGAAGGCACGAGACGCGCTCCTTTATTCCTGTGGCCGACAGGGGGGCATCACCCTGTCTCGACCTTGGCCTCTCAAGCTTAAGTTTTGGTGTTTGCGGGCAGGCTTCAAGTTTTTTCTGTTCAAATCTTGGCCGCCGTCCCGGAAACGCCATGTTTTTCGGCACTCTTCGCGGGTTCAGAACCGATCCTTCCGTCCGCGGATCTCGGCAAAGACCGCCACGTCGGGGGCGTTCTCCATCCCCAGGGCGCGCTTTACCTCGGCAAGTCCTGCGCGCAGGAACGGATTTGTGGCCCGTTCTTCGGCCAGCCGCGAGGGCACGGTGGGCCGACCCGCCGCGCGCAAGGCGGCGATCTCGTCCATCCTCGCCTTCAGCGCGGCATTCTCCGGCTCGATGGTCTGCGCGAAACGCCCGTTCGCGGCGGTGTATTCATGGCCCGAAAACACCTCCGTCCCGGGCGGCAGCGCGGCCAGCCTGCACAGGCTCGCCCACATCATCGCGGGCGTGCCCTCGAACAGCCGCCCGCAACCCAGCGCCATCAGGCTGTCGGCGGTGAAGACCGCGCCCGACCCGGCGAAGTAAAAGGCGATATGCCCGACCGTGTGCCCCGGAACCTCCAGCACCTCGCCCGTCTCGCCGCCGATTGCGACCCGGTCGCCCTCCGCCACGGCGGTATCCAGCGGCGGCAGGCGGTGCGCATCGGCCGCCGCGCCGGTGACCCGCGCGCCATGGGCCGCGCGCAGCGCCTCGACGCCGCCCACATGGTCGTGATGGTGATGCGTGATCAGGATGTCGCTCAGCCGCCAGCCGCGTTCGGCCAGCGCCGCCTCGATGGGCGCGGCCTCGGGCGCGTCGATCACCGCCGTCGCGCCGGTCGCCGGATCATGCGCCAGATAGGCGTAATTGTCGCTCAGGCAGGGAACGGTCACGATCTCCAGGGGCATGGCATTCTTTCTCCGCATGGCTATCTTGGTCCCCGTAACCCTGGCCCGAAGGCAGCACGCGCCGCAATGCACCTCGACGTTCTGGACCTGAGGAACTTCTACTACCGCACCAATCTGGGGCGCGTGGCGCAATCTGCAATCCGCGCCCAGGTCGTGGACATCTGGCCCGAGGCCAAGGGCCAGACGGTTGCGGGTTTCGGCTTCGCCGTGCCGCTGATGCGGCCCTTCACCCAGGACGCGCGCCGGGTGATCGCGCTGATGCCCGGCCAGCAGGGGGTGATGCCCTGGCCCGGGGGGCAGGACAATGTCTCGGTGCTGTGCGAGGAAACCGCCTGGCCCTTGCCCGACGGCTTCGTGGACAAGCTGATCCTGTTGCACGGTCTGGAAACCTCGGAAAACCCGGCCGCCGTGCTGGACGAGGCGTCGCGCGTGCTCGGCCCCGGGGGGCGGGCGCTGTTCATCGTGCCGAACCGCTCGGGGCTCTGGGCGCGGCGCGACGGCACGCCTTTCGGGTTCGGGCGGCCCTATTCCAACGGCCAGCTCGAATCGCAACTGCGCCATCACGGGTTCGAGCCCGAAACGCATCGCGCCGCCCTGTTCGCGCCGCCGACCGCACGTCGATTCTGGCTCCGGACCGCGGGCATGTGGGAGAACGCCGGGCGTCGCATCTCTGCCTATTACGCGGGCGGCGTGCTGATCGTCGAGGCGACCAAGCGTGTCTACCGCCCGACCGGGTTGACCGTGAAGGACGGCCTGGCCCGTCCGCTGCGCATCCTAGAGGGCCTGCCCGCCCGCGGCCCGGAGCCCGCCTGAACACAGCCAATCAACGGGTTTCGCCGCCCCGCCGACTGCGCGCGATAGCCGCGTCCGGCGCGGTGGATTCCGCTTGCCAGCGGGGCGGCGCGGCGCGACCGTGACATGCGCGCGAATAAGGCCCTATAGGCGGTTGCGAGGTTCCCCGGCCTCTGCTACACCCACGCCGATTTCGGAGCGTGCCCGCCCGGGTGCGCCGCTTGATCTGCCCCTCACCCGTCCCAGGCGGCATTCACAGGGGCCACAGATATCGGAAGGGTTGACGTGTCCGAACCAGCCTCGATTTCGTCCGGCATTGCCGCGCGATACGCCACCGCTCTGTTCGAGATCGCGAAGGATGCCAATGCCGTCGCCGCGCTTGAGGGCGATGTCGACAAGATCGACGCCGTGCTGAAGGACAGCGCCGATTTCCGCGACCTGATCGCCTCGCCGATCTATTCGCGCGACGAGCAATCCTATGCCATCGCCGCGATCGCGCCGCGCATCGGCATCGGGCTGATGACCTCGAACACCATGCGCCTTATGGCGACCAACCGCCGCCTCTTCGCCTTGCCGCAACTGATCGCGCAACTGCGCGCGCAGATCGCCGAGCACAAGGGCGAGATCAGCGCCGATGTCGTGTCCGCCCGGCCGCTCTCGGATGCGCAGAAGGCCAGCCTGGCCGCCGCGCTCAAGGCCAATGTCGGCAAGGACGTCAAGATCAACGCCACCGTCGATGAGCGTCTCATCGGCGGCCTCGTCGTCAAGCTGGGCTCGAAGATGATCGACACCTCGATCCGCGCGCGGCTCAGTGCATTCCAGAACACCATGAAAGAGGTCGGATAAATGGGTATCCAAGCAGCTGAGATCTCTGCGATCCTCAAGGAGCAGATCAAGAACTTCGGTCAGCAGGCCGAGGTCGCAGAGGTGGGCCGCGTGCTGTCGGTCGGCGACGGTATTGCCCGGGTCCACGGCCTCGACAACGTCCAGGCCGGCGAGATGGTGGAATTCCCCGGCGGCATCCGCGGCATGGCGCTGAACCTCGAGACCGACAATGTCGGTATCGTGATCTTCGGCTCGGACCGCGACATCAAGGAAGGCGACACCGTCAAGCGCACCAACTCGATCGTGGACGTGCCGGTGGGCGACGGCCTGCTCGGCCGGGTGGTCGACGGTCTCGGCAACCCGATCGACAACAAGGGGCCGATCGTGACGACCGAACGCCGCGTCGCCGACGTCAAGGCGCCCGGCATCATTCCGCGCAAGTCGGTGCATGAACCCATGGCCACCGGCCTGAAATCGGTCGACGCGATGATCCCGATCGGCCGCGGCCAGCGCGAACTCATCATCGGCGACCGCCAGACCGGCAAGACCGCCGTGGCGCTCGACGCGATCCTCAACCAGAAATCCTACAACGACGCGGCCGGCGACGACGAGAGCAAGAAGCTCTACTGCGTCTATGTCGCCGTGGGCCAGAAGCGCTCGACCGTCGCCCAGCTGGTGAAGAAGCTGGAAGAGACCGGCGCCATGGCCTATTCGATCGTCGTGGCCGCGACCGCCTCCGACCCCGCGCCGATGCAGTTCCTCGCGCCCTATTCGGCGACCGCGATGGGCGAGTATTTCCGCGACAACGGCCGCCACGCGCTGATGATCTATGACGACCTGTCGAAACAGGCCGTCGCCTATCGCCAGATGTCGCTGCTGCTGCGCCGTCCGCCGGGGCGCGAAGCCTATCCGGGCGACGTGTTCTACCTGCATTCCCGCCTGCTGGAACGCTCCGCCAAGCTGAACGAGGATCACGGCGCGGGCTCGCTGACGGCGCTGCCGATCATCGAGACCCAGGCGGGCGACGTCTCGGCCTATATCCCGACCAACGTGATCTCGATCACGGATGGCCAGATCTTCCTCGAAACCGACCTGTTCTACCAGGGCGTCCGCCCGGCCGTGAACACCGGCCTGTCGGTCAGCCGCGTGGGCTCATCGGCCCAGACCAAGGCGATGTCCTCGGTCGCCGGTCCGGTGAAACTGTCGCTGGCGCAGTATCGCGAGATGGCGGCCTTCGCGCAGTTCGGTTCCGATCTCGACGCCGCGACCCAGCGCCTGCTGAACCGCGGCGCGCGTCTGACCGAACTGATGAAGCAGCCGCAATACTCCCCGCTTTCGAACGCCGAGATCGTCTGCGTGATCTATGCAGGCACCAATGGCTATCTCGACAAGGTCGCGGTCAAGGATGTCGGCCGGTACGAAACGGCGCTGCTGACCTTCCTGCGCTCCAAGCACCAGGCGCTGCTGGACGACATCACCAACAACGACCGCAAGGTGAAGGGCGAGCTGGAAGACAAGATCAAGGCCGCGCTCGACGAATTCGCCAAGACGTTCGCCTAAGCCGCGGGTCAGGATCGGATAGATGCCCAGCCTCAAGGATCTGAAGAACCGGATCGGAAGCGTCAAGAACACGCGGAAGATCACCAAGGCCATGCAGATGGTCGCGGCGGCCAAGCTCCGCCGCGCCCAGGAGGCCGCCGAAAGCGCGCGCCCCTATGCCGAGCAGATGCAGAAGGTGATGTCCGGCCTTGCCGCGTCGTCCACCGGGGCCGCCAACGCGCCCCGGCTGCTGGTCGGCACCGGGTCGGACAAGGTCCACCTGCTGGTGGTGATGACCGCCGAGCGTGGCCTGTGCGGGGCGTTCAACTCGTCCATCGTGCGGATGGCCAGGGTCCGGATCAACGACCTGATCCGCCAGGGCAAGACGGTCAAGATCCTCACCGTGGGCCGCAAGGGCCGCGAACAGCTGAAACGCGACTTCAACGAGCTGATGGTCGGCCATATCGACCTGTCCGAGGTCAAGCGCGTGGGCTATGACGACGCCCGCGGGATCGCCGATGACGTGATGGAACGCTTCAAGGTCGGCGAATTCGACGTCGCCACGATCTTCTTCAGCCGCTTCCGCTCGGTCATCAGCCAGGAGCCGACGGCCCAGCAGATCATCCCGGCGGTGTTCGACGCGCCCGAGGCGTTCTCGACCATCTACAGCTTCGAGCCGACCGAGGGCGAGATCATGGCGGAACTGCTGCCCCATGGCGTCGCCACCCAGATCTTTGCGGCGCTGCTCGAGAACGGCGCCTCCGAACAGGGCGCGCGGATGTCGGCCATGGACAGCGCCACGCGCAACGCGGGCGACATGATCGACCGGCTGACCATCGAGTACAACCGCTCGCGTCAGGCCGCGATCACCAAGGAACTCATCGAAATCATTTCGGGCGCCGAGGCGCTCTAGCGGAACCGGAGAAACGCAATGGCAAACGCTGTAGGCAAGATCACACAGGTGATTGGCGCCGTCGTCGACGTGCAGTTCGAGGCCCACCTGCCCGAGATTCTGAACGCGCTGGAAACCGAGAACAACGGCAAGCGGCTGGTGCTGGAAGTGGCCCAGCACCTGGGCGAGAACACCGTGCGCGCCATCGCCATGGACGCGACCGAAGGTCTGGTCCGCGGCGCCCGCGTCACCGATACCGGCGGCCCGATCTCGGTGCCGGTGGGCGATGCCACGCTCGGCCGCATCCTGAACGTGATCGGCGAACCGATCGACGAAAAGGGTCCCGTGGCCGCAAGCGAGAAACGCTCGATCCACCAGCCCGCGCCCGAATTCGCCGATCAGGCGACCTCGTCCGACATCCTGGTGACCGGGATCAAGGTCATCGACCTTCTTGCGCCCTATTCCAAGGGCGGCAAGGTGGGCCTGTTCGGCGGCGCCGGGGTGGGCAAGACCGTGCTCATCATGGAACTGATCAACAACATCGCCAAGGTGCACTCGGGCTATTCCGTGTTCGCCGGTGTCGGCGAGCGGACGCGCGAGGGCAACGACCTCTATCACGAGATGATGGATTCCGGCGTCATCAAGATCGACGATCTGGCGGAATCCAAGGTGGCGCTGGTCTATGGCCAGATGAACGAGCCCCCGGGGGCGCGCGCCCGCGTCGCGCTGACCGGTCTGACGCTGGCCGAGCAGTTCCGCGACCAGTCCGGCACCGACGTCCTGTTCTTCGTCGACAACATCTTCCGCTTCACCCAGGCGGGTTCCGAGGTGTCGGCGCTGCTGGGCCGCATCCCGTCCGCGGTGGGCTACCAGCCGACGCTGGCGACCGACATGGGCGCGATGCAGGAACGCATCACCTCGACCAAGGCGGGTTCGATCACCTCGATCCAGGCCGTCTACGTTCCCGCGGACGACCTGACCGACCCCGCGCCCGCCACCACCTTTGCCCACCTCGACGCCACGACCGTTCTGTCGCGCGCGATCTCCGAGCTTGGCATCTACCCGGCGGTGGACCCGCTCGATTCCTCGTCGCGAATCCTCGATCCGGCGATCGTCGGCGAAGAGCATTACAACGTCGCCCGCGAAGTTCAGGGCATCCTGCAACGCTACAAGTCGCTGCAGGACATCATCGCGATCCTCGGCATGGACGAGCTTAGCGAAGAGGACAAGCTGACCGTGTCCCGCGCCCGCAAGATCCAGCGCTTCCTGTCGCAGCCCTTCGACGTGGCCAAGGTGTTCACCGGCTCGGACGGGGTGCAGGTGCCGCTGGAAAAGACCATCGACAGCTTCAAGCGCGTCGTGGCGGGCGAGTTCGACCACCTTCCCGAAGCCGCCTTCTACATGGTCGGCGATATCGAAGAGGTGATCGCCAAGGCCGAGAAGATGGCGGCCGAAGCCGCCTGATCGGGCACAAGGCGCCGGGTGAACCCGCCCGGCGCGCGTTTTCCAAGGAGGCATCATGGCCGACACGCTGCAATTCGACCTCGTCGCGCCCGAGCGCCGCGTCGCCTCGGAACGCGCCCTTCAGGTCGTCATTCCGGGCTTCGAGGGCGACCTGACCGCGATGCCCAAGCACGCCCCGATGATCACCACGCTGCGCCCCGGCGTGCTCGAGGTCTTCACCGAGAAGGGCAGCCAGAAATACATCGTCACCGGCGGCTTCGCCGAGATCACGTCCGACAGCGCCACCGTGCTGGCCGAACGCTCGCATGCCGTCGAGGAAGTGACGAAGGAGATGATCGAGGAGATGATCGCCGCCGCCCGCGCCGCGCATCTTGAGGCCAAGGCGGAACTCGTCGACGCCTCGGCCAAGATGCTGGCCGACATGGTGGCGATGGGCTCGCGCATGGGCTTCGAGCCGAAGAACTGACAGGGCGCAGCCCGCCCATCCGACAAGGCCCCGCCCCGGCGGGGCCTTTTCCGTTTCCGTGGTCTCTCAGCCCGCCGCCCCGGGCCGATGCCGCCGCCGCACGCGGTCAGGCCGCCCCTCCAGCGCCAGAAGCGTGTCGTTGCGCGCCTTTTCGGCCACCACCCGGCCCTTGGCGATCACCGCCAGCCGGTCGGGGCGCAGCCGGATCGCCTCCACCGGATCGCCCGCATCCAGCACCACCAGCGAGGCAACCGCGCCCTCGTGCAGCCCATAGCCCTCCAGTCCCAGGATCCGCGCGTTCTCGACCGTCACCATGTCGAAACAGCGCCGCATTTCCTCGGGCGCGGTCATCTGCGCCACATGCAGCCCCATGAAGGCCACGTCCAGCATGTCCGCCGTGCCCAGCGAATACCACGGATCGCGCACGCAATCCTGCCCCCAGCCGACCGTGATGCCATGCGCCTGCATTTCCTTGACCCGGGTCAGCCCGCGCCGCTTGGGGTAGGTGTCATGCCGTCCCTGCAACACGATGTTGATCAGCGGGTTCGGGATCGCGGCAAGCCCCGCCTCGGCCATCAGCGGCAACAGCTTGGAGACATAGTAAGTGTCCATCGAATGCATCGAGGTCAGGTGACTGCCCGCAACCCGCCCCTGTAGCCCCAGCCGCTGCGCCTCGTGGGCCAGCGTCTCGACATGGCGCGACAGCGGGTCGTCGGTCTCGTCGCAATGCATGTCGACCATCAGCCCCCGTTCCGCCGCGATCTCGCACAGCACCCGCACGGATTCGCGCCCGGCCTCCATCGTGCGCTCGAAATGCGGAATGCCGCCCACCACATCCACGCCCATGTCCAGCGCGCGCAGCGTGTTCGCCTGCGCATTCGGGTCGCGAAAGAACCCGTCCTGGGGAAAGGCCACCAGTTGCAGGTCGAGCCAAGGCTTCACCACGTCCCGCACATGCAGCAGCGCCTGCACGCCCTTCAGGTCGTCATCGCAGGTGTCCACATGGCTGCGGATCGCCAGCAGCCCCATGCTTGCCGCCCAGTCGCAATAGGCCAGCGCCCGGTCCACCATCTCCTCGACAGTCGTCAGCCGTTTCAACTCCCCCCACAGCGCGATCCCCTCCAGCAGCGTGCCCGAGGCGTTGATCCGCGGCGTGCCATAGCTCAGCGTCGCGTCCAGATGGAAATGCGGGTCCACGAAGGGCGGGCTGACCAGATCGCCCGCGGCCTCGATCACGCGGCCCGCCGTGGACCCCGCCAGATCGCCCACCGCTGCGATGCGCGCCCCCCGCGTGCCGATATCGGCCACGCGCCCGTCGGGCAGGGTGCCCCCCCGCACAAGGATATCGAACTCGGCCATTCAGCGCTCTCCGCGATTATAGGGCACCATCAGCGCGGCGGGCACCTCGGCCCGGCGCGACATCAGCACCAGCGCCAGGATCGACAGCACATAGGGCACCATCAGGAACACCTGATAGGGCACATGCGCGCCCATCGGCGTCTGCTGCATCCGTATCTGCAACGCGTCGAAGGCCGCGAACAGCAGCGCGCCCAGCAGCGCCTTGCCCGGCATCCAGGCCCCGAACACCACCAGCGCGATGCAGATCCAGCCCCGCCCGTTCACCATCTCGAAAAAGAAGGAATCGAAGGCCGACATGGTCAGGAACGCGCCCCCCACCGCCATCAGCCCCGAGCCGACCATCACCGCCCCCATCCGCAGCGCCGTCACCGACAGCCCCTGCGCCTCGACCGCCGAAGGGTTCTCGCCCGCCGCGCGCAGCGCAAGGCCCAGCGGCGTGCGGAAAAGCACCAGCGCCACGACCGCGACACTGGCAAAGGCCAGATAGGTCAGCGCCGTCTGCGAAAACAGCGCCGGGCCCAGAAACGGGATATCCGACAGCACCGGGATGTTCAGCGGCTGGAACGGCGTGATCCGCGGCGGGCTGGTCACCTGCGGCAGCGCGAGGCGATAGGCGTAATAGGCCGAGGATGTCGCCAGCAGCGTGATCCCCAGCCCCACCACATGCTGCGACAACCCGAAGGGCACCGTCAGCGTGGCATGGACCAGCCCGAACATCGCCCCCGCGGCAAAGGCCACCAGCACCCCGGGCCACAGCCCCAGCCCCGCATAGACCGCCATCCAGCCCGCAAACGCGCCGAAGACCATGATCCCCTCGATCCCGAGGTTCAGCACGCCCGCCCGTTCGCAGATCAGCTCCCCCATCGTGGCAAGGATCAGCGGCGAGGCGATGCGCAGCACCGCGGCCCAGAAGCTGGCGGACAGAAGGATCTCGAAAATCTCCATCAGCCCCTCACCACGCGGAACCGCGTCAGCAGGATCGCCAGCACCATGAACAACAGCGCCGTGGCGACCGAGATATCGGCGATATAGGTGGGCACCTCGGCCGCCCGGCTCATCGAGTTCGCCCCGACGAAAACCCCCGCCACGAAGATCGCCGAGACCACGACCCCCAGCGGGTGCAGCAGCGCCAGCATGGCCACCACGATGCCCGTATAGCCAAAGCCCGGCGACAGATCGAGCGTCAGGCTGCCCTTCAGCCCCGCCACCTCGGAAAACCCGGCCATCGCCGCCAGCCCGCCCGACAACAGCGCCGTCTTGACCATCACCCGGCCCACCGGGATCCCTGCGAAGCGCGCCGCCTGCGGGTTCTGGCCGACCGCGCGGATTTCATAGCCCAGCGTCGTCCTGACCTGGATCACCCAGACCAGCACCGCCGAGATCAGCGCCAGCCCGAACCCCCAATGCAGCCGCAGCCCGTCCACGATCCGGGGCAGGCGGGCATCGCGGGGCAGGGCCTCGGATTTCGGCCAGCCCATCCCCATCGGGTCCTTCAACGGCCCTTCCAGCAGCATCGAGACGAACAGAAGCATGATGAAGTTGAACAGAAGCGTGGTCACCACCTCGTCCACCCCCAGCCGCACCTTCAGCAGCACCGGCCCCAGCAGCACCAGCCCGCCGGTCAGGATCGCCGCCCCCGCCATCAGCGGCAGGGCCAGCGTGCCCGGCAGGCCCAGCTGCGTGCCGATCAGCACCGTCATCAGCGCGCCCGCATATAGCTGCGCCTCGGCGCCGATATTCCACAGCTTCGCCCGGAACGCGACGGCCACGGCCAGCCCGGTAAAGATCAGCGGCGTCGCCCGGTTCAGCGTTTCGAGGGCTGCGAATTTCGACCCCGCCGCGCCCTGCACGATCAGCCCCAGCACCGCAAAGGGGTTCGCGCCGGCCAGCATCGCCAGCACCGAGGCGACACCGACCATGCCCGCCAGCGCCAGCGCAGGCAGGCCGATCAGCCGCACAAGGCCCGGATCGGCCACAGGTTCAAGCCGCATCGGCAAACCCCTGTCCGGCCATCCAGACGCCCAGTTCCGCAACCGTCTTCGACCCCCGTGCAAAGGGCGGCGACAGACGGCCCGCAGAAATCACATGGATCACGTCCGACAGGACCCGGATCTCGTCCAGATCCTCGGAAATCAGCAGCACGGCCGCGCCCGCATCCCGCGCCGCGATCAGGCATTCCTGCACATAGGTCAGCGCCCCGATATCGAGGCCCCGCACCGGCTGGTTCGCCAGGATGATCTTCGGCCCGGCCTCCAGCGCGCGGCCCAGGATCAGCTTCTGCATGTTCCCCCCCGACAGCAGCCGGATGCGCGCCTCGGGGCCGGGGCAGCGGATATCGTATTTCGCGATGATCGCCTCGGCATGGGCGCGCGCGCGGCCCCAGTCCATCCAGCCTGCCCGGGCGAAGGGTTGCCGCGCATAGCCCTCCAGCACCGCGTTCTCGGTCAGCGTGAAATCGGCGATGGACCCGGTGGCATGGCGATCCTCGGGGATGCGGCCCACGCCAGCATCCAGCGCCGCGCGCGGGCTCCAGCCGCTGACCTCCGTCCCGCCGACCCGCAGCGCCCCGCTTGCCGGCGCGATCAGCCCCGAGACCAGATCGGCCAGCGCCCCCTGCCCATTGCCCGCCACCCCCGCCAGCCCGGTGATCTGCCCGGCCCGCAGCGCAAGCGAAACCCGCCTCAGCCCCGTGCGGTTGCCCTCGGACGGGGTCGAGACATCGCGCAGTTCCATCAGCATTTCGCCCGCCCGGCCCGGCGCGGGGTGGGGCAGGGCGACCTCGGCGCCCACCATCAGCTCGGCCAGCCGGTGGCGGTCGGTCTCCGCCGTCGCCACCTCGCCCGCCACCTTGCCATGGCGCAGCACCACCACCCGGTCCGACACCGCCATCACCTCATGCAGCTTGTGCGAGATGAAGATGATCGACAGCCCCAGCGCCACCGCCTTTTTCAGCGTCGCGAACAGCGCGTCGCTTTCCTGCGGCGTCAGGACGGCGGTGGGTTCGTCCAGGATCAGGATGCGCGCCTCGCGATACAGCGCCTTCAGGATCTCGACCCGCTGGCGTTCGCCCACCGACAGGCTGCGCACCTTGGCATCCGGGTGCACCGCCAGCCCGAAATCGCGGGACAATCGCTCGACCCGCGCCCGCGCCGCCGCCCGCCCGAGGCCCAGCCCGAACAGCGGCCGCGTGCCCAGCAGGATATTCTCCAGCACCGTCAGGTTGCCCGCCAGCGTGAAATGCTGATGCACCATGCCCACGCCCGCCGCCAGCGCCGCGCCGGGCGCACCGGGGGGCAGCGCCTTGCCGAACACCTCGACCGTGCCCGCATCGGCCGTGTAATGGCCGAACAGGATGTTCATCAGCGTGGTCTTGCCCGCGCCGTTTTCCCCTAGCAACGCAAGGACTTCGCCCCGATGCAGGGCGAAGCCGACATCGTCGTTCGCGGCAAGCTTCCCGAACCTCTTGGTGATCCCCTCAAGGCGCAGGACGACCTCGCGCGCCCCCATCAGGCGGATCTGGGCTCGCTGTCGTCGATCGCGACCTCGAAGCTGCCCGCCCGGATCGCGGCCTCGCGCTCGGCCACCAGATCGAGTGCGGCTTGCGGCACCTTGCCCTCGAAGCTGCCAAGCGGCGCCAGCGAACAGCCGCCTTCCTTCATGAAGGAATAGAGCCCGTAATTCGCCGCCTCGAATGTCCCTTCGGCCACCCGGGCGAGTGCGGCCTGCAAGGTCGGCTCGAAATGCCACAGCGCCGAGGCGACGACCGTCTCGGGATAATCGGCCTGCGTGTCGATCACGTTGCCGATGGCCAGCACGCCGCGTTCCTTCGCGGCATCCGACACGCCGAAGCGTTCGGCATACAGAAGATCCGCCCCCGCCTCGATCATCGCAAAGGCCGTCTCCTTGGCCTTGGGCGGATCGAACCACGACCCGATGAAGCTGACCTGGAACCGCGCATCCGCCCGCGTCTCGCGCACGCCCGCCATGAAGGCATGCATCAGCCGGTTGACCTCGGGGATCGGAAAGCCGCCGACCATGCCGATATTGCCGGTCTGCGTCATCGCCCCCGCGATGATGCCCGACAGGTAGGACGCATCCTGGATGTAGTTGTCGAAAACCGCGAGATTCGGATAGGCCGGATCGTCCAGGAAGGACGAGCCCAGCAGGAACGCGGTCTCGGGATAGTCCAGCACCACCTCGCGCGCTTCCTGTTCGACGCCGAAGATCTCGCCGATGATGAGCTTGACGCCGCGCTCGGCATATTCGCGCATCACGCGCGGGTAATCGGTGTTCGAGGTGTTCTCGCTGAAGACATAGCTGACCTGGCCCGCCGCCTTCGCCGCCTCGGCCGCGACATGGATGCGGCTGACCCATTGCTGCTCCACCGGCACCGTGTAGATGCCCGCGACGCTGATCGGCTCCTGCGCGAACAGCCGCCCCGGCGCCAGCCCCAGCCCCGCGGCGGCGGCAGCCCCCCCCGCGCCCAGCAGCAACCTGCGCCGCGCGATGTCGATTCCGTGGGTCTTGCTGGCAGCCATGTCGGATTCCCCCTGTCTTTCCGTGGTCATTCGCCCCCGATAGAGGGCCATTCGGCGGTCATTTGGAACGCGGCGAGAGTGGCATGCCCGCGGGTGGAAGGGAAGATCGCTCGTTTGGCAGGCATGCGACGGGAAAACGCACGGGACATGGGCGAAACGCGGTCGGCGACCGGGTGCGGCTTGCCGGGCCGCCGACCGAAGGCGCGTCGTTCCCCGCCCGCCCGGTCGTTTTTCCGACGCACACAGCGCTGTCGTTAACCTCGACGAAAGGCGCGGCCGCGATGGTGGGGCACGCTCACAACACGGACCGTCCCATGCCCCTCGATCCCGGACCGGCCTACGCATCGTCAGAAAGCCATCTCGACGCGATCGTTCGCGGCGGCGAGACGCTTGGCCGCGACATCGTCGAGGTCGCCGCCTTCCTCGATGCCCTCGACGCGGCCGCCCATGCCCAGATGGCGCAGATCAGCGTCGCGCGCGATGCCGCGATCTCTGTCTCCGCGGCGAACGAGGCGGTGCAGGGGGCCGCCGATCAGGTGGCGCAGACGGCCGAGGACACGATGGCGGCGGTGACGGGCTCTGCCCGGCTCCTGCGCGACAGCGGTCATCACAGCCGGAACGTCGCCGCCTGGGTGCAATCGGTCGATGCCCGCATGGCCGATGTCTCGGGCACGCTCAAGATGGTCGATGGCTCGACGGCCGAGATCGCCAGCATCGCCGCACAGGTCAACATCCTTGCCATCAATGCCAAGATCGAGGCGGTGCGCGCGGGCACGGCGGGGCGCGGCTTTGCCGTCGTCGCCGAGGCGATCAACGACCTGTCGCGCCAGACCGCAGGTGCCACGGCGACGATCACCCAGGCCATCACCGGGCTGCGCAAGCGCATCGACGAATTGCGCGCCGAGGCGGGCACGGCCTCGGGCGATGCCGCAGAGGTGCTGAAGGCGGCGCAGGAAACCGACCTGGTCCTTACCCGGATGACCACCTCGGTCGAGGCCACGCGAAGCGCCGCGGCCGAGATCACCGACCGCGCCGCAGAGGTCGGCGCCGCGAATGCCCGCTTCACCCCCGCCTTCGCCGCGCTTGTCGAGTCCACCGGCCAGACCGCCGCCGGCGTCCACGAGGCACGCGAACGGGTGGACCGGCTGGTCTCGCTTGGCGAATCGGTGGTGCAGAACTCGGTGCTTGCAGGCGGTGCCCATGCCGACGGCCCCCTGATCGACTTCGTGCGCGAGACCGCGTCGCGGATCGGCGGGATGTTCGAACAGGCCGTCGCCACCGGGCGGATCTCGCAGGGCGATCTGTTCGACCAGCGCTATGCCCCGATCCCCGGCACCGATCCGGTTCAGGCGATGGCCCCCTTCACCCGGCTGACCGATGCCATCCTGCCCCCCGTGCAGGAGCCCGCGCTCGATCTCGATCCCCGCATCGTCTTCTGCGCCGCGGTCGACCGCAACGGATACCTTCCGACCCATAACCGGAAATACTCCCAGCCGCAGGGCAAGGATCCGGTCTGGAACGCGGCCAATTGCCGGAACCGGCGGGTCTTCGACGACCGCGTGGGCCTGACAGCGGGGCGGTCCACCGCGCCCTTCCTGATCCAGGTCTATCGCCGTGACATGGGCGGCGGCCAGTTCGTGCTGATGAAGGATCTCTCGGCCCCGATCCATGTGGGCGGACGCCACTGGGGCGGCTTCCGCATGGGCTACAGGTTCTGATCCTCCCGCCCGCCGCGGCCTGCATCCCGGTCCTGCCCCGGCCGCCCGGTTGCCTTGCCCGGGCACGGGCACGGGACCCTGCCCGGATTTTCCCGGCGCGGTTCGGCTTCGGCAGGTCGGGCGCAAGCACGGGGCCAAGCACGGGGCAAGGACCGAAGGGCAAGGCCCCTGCGCGCGCAGGGGATGTCGGACCGGCCAGACGCTGCCCGGCAGCGCCCCGCCCAGGCGGGGCCGCCGCGCGCGCCCTTCGGATGCGATCGCCAAGGCGATCACAGGCCGGGGGTTGCGCCGCCCCGCCGAAGCCCGATAAACCGGCGCAGGACTTCGCAGCGAGGAACCCGCCCATGATCGGCCGTCTGAACCATGTCGCCATCGCCGTCCCGGATCTGGACGCCGCCGCCGCCCAATATGCCGACACGCTGGGCGCCCGCGTCGGCGCCCCCCAGGACGAACCCGATCACGGCGTCACGGTGATCTTCATCGAATTGCCGAACACCAAGATCGAACTGCTCCATCCGCTGGGCGAGGACAGCCCGATCAGGGGCTTTCTCGAAAAGAACCCCTCGGGCGGCATCCATCACCTCTGCTACGAGGTCGAGGATATCCTGGCCGCCCGCGACCGACTCAAGGCGCAGGGCGCGCGGGTGCTGGGCACCGGCGAGCCCAAGATCGGCGCCCATGGCAAGCCGGTGCTGTTCCTGCATCCCAAGGATTTCAACGGCTGTCTGGTCGAGCTGGAACAGGTCTGACCCGCGCGCTCAGGCGGCCCCTTGCGGGGCCAGCCGCTGCACCAGATGCGTGAACACCGCCGCGCCCAGGATCGGGATCACCAGGTTCACCAGCGGCAGCGACAGCGGCACCGCCATCAGCAGGCCCGCGGCAAAGACCGTCAGGCCGTGACGCTTGCGCAGCGCCACGGCGCCCTTGCGCCCCAGCCGCCGCATCGCCGCCATCTGGAAATATTCCCGCCCCAGCAGGAAGCCGTTCACCGCCCAGAACAGCAGCGGCGCGAAGGGCCCCACCATGAAATACAGCACCAGCGCGACGAGGTTCACCCCGACCACCACCGCGAAGAAGCCCAGCCCGTCCCGGATCTGGTCCAGCACCGGCACCGGCGGCACCTTCGGCAGATGGGGATAATGCCGCGCCTCGACCGCCTCGGCCACATCGTCCAGGAACAGCCCGGTAAAGGCCGAGGCCACGGGGACCATCAGAAACACCGACAGCACCAGCATCAGCACCAGCGAGGCGCCCGACAGGAACTCGTCCACCCAGCGCAATTCGCCGATCCAGGGCAGGGTGACGCTGTCCGGCACCAGCCAGCCGATCAGCAGGAAGATCGCGCCATACAGCGCCGCCAGCAACCCCACCGACAACCCGATCCCCAGCAGCAGCACCTTGCGAAAGGCACGATCGCCAAGCTGGCCCAGCGCCTTGAGAAAGGCGGCAAAGATCATTGCGCCATCCATTCGGTCAGCGCGTCCACATCCGGGCGCGGACGCTCGGGCGGCGCGGCGGTCTCGGTGCCGATATGGACCACGCCCACCACCCGTTCCTGCGCGCTCAGCCCCAGCCCCGTCTCGACGAATCCCCGGTCATGGGCGGGCCAGCCCGACAGCCAGTTCGCCCCCCAGCCCGAGGCCAGCGCGGCATTCAGCAGCGCAAGGCAGACCGCGCCCGCCGAATAGACCTGTTCGATCTCGGGGATCCTGTCCGAGGCTTTCGGCGCGGCCACCACCACGACCGCCAGCGGGCTGGTCTCATAGGCCGATGCCGCCTTGTCGATCGCCTCGCTGCCATGGCCCAGCACCGCGCCCCGCGCCCGCACCAGCCCGGCCAGCCGCCGCAGCGCGGGTTCCTCCAGCACGATCAGCCGCCAGGGCTCCAGCTTGCCGTGATCGGGACTGCGCAGCGCCGCGGTCAGGATCGGCCGCAGCGCCGCCCGGTCCGGCGCGGGCGCGCGCAGGGTCTTGGCGGGGCGCGACCGGCGGGTCAGCAGGAACTCCATCACCTCGGGGCGGGGGGCGGGCATCGGCATCTCCATCTTGTTGCCCTTGATGTCGGCCATCCCCGCGCAGCGCGCAAGCCCGGCTTGACGCAGGCCCGCGCATTGGCCAGCAAGCGGCATGGATCTCTCCCACCTCTCCGCCCCCGGCACCGAGATCGCCCTGCGCGTGACGCCAAAGTCCTCGCGCGACCGGATCGTTCCCGAGGACGGGCTCCTGCGCATCTACGTCACCTGCGTGCCCGAGGACGGCAAGGCCAATGCGGCGGTCCTGAAATTGCTGGCCAGGGCGCTGGGCGTGCCGAAATCCCGCCTCGCCATCATCCGCGGCCAGACCGCCCGGGACAAGCTGATCCGGGTGCTGGACTGAGGCAGGCCGCGTCAGTCCCGCTCGGGTCCGATCCGGTAGATCCCTTCGGGCAGGTCCAGCGCCGCCCCCAACTCATGCACCTGGCCCAGCGACAGCGTGATCTTCTGCACCTCGCCCGTGCGCGCATCCAGCTGCTCGATGGTCACGCAATCCTCGAAGGCGGTGATCGTCACATCCTCCTGCAAGGGCGCGCGGCCCTCGTCGACAAGGGTAATCACCGTGGCGTCGAAATCGTGCTCGATGCTGAACATGCGCTCAGGCTAGCCGCCCGGACGCGCCTTGTGAAGCGCCCGGTTCCGGCGGCGCCGATGCAGGGCATACAGCAGCGGCGCGGCAATACGCTCATAGGCGGCGCCGATGACGGTTCGCAGCCCGGGCAGGCCCAGGAGGCGCGCCAGCCAGCGCATCCGCGGCATGCTCGACCACAGCGCCAGGAAGGCCGGGAACCCGGCAATCAGGCGGCCCTCCTGCACCACATGCAGCCGCCGCGCCGCGTCTTCGGCGCTCAGGCTCAGCCGCGCAAGATCGGCCGCGTTCAGGTCGGTATACCGGATCGGCAGGCCACCGGCCTCGCTCAACCGCCGGTAGCCCGCGATCTCGCGCGCGCAGATCGGACAGGCACCGTTATAGATCACTTCCGTCTGGTCCATCGCGGGCCAGCTAGGCGCGCGGCGCGGCTCTGCAAGAGGTTCGCGCCAATTTGACACGCATCAAGGCAGCAGGCCCAACTCTCCGGTCTACTGCCCCCCGAAACAGCCAACGGGAGACTGCCATGTCCGGCCAGGCAAAGTATGACGAACATACGGAACTGGTGGAGAAAATGGCCGAGACGCTGGGTCTCGACCTCACCGAGGAGATGATGGCCGGCAACTGGACACCCGAGGACATGCGCGCCACCGTCTCGCGCTGCCTCGGCTGCACCGATCCGGCCCATTGCAAGGGCTGGCTGGACGATCACGAGGTGGGCGCCGAGGAAACGCCCGGCTATTGCCGCAACAAGGATCTGCTGGAGGCGATGCGGGCACGACTTGTGACCGCGTGAGGCGCGATGGAAGACCGGGGCAGGCTGTCAAAACATTTCTGGCTGACGCAGGGCATGGCGCGCACCATCGGCGTCAATGTCAACGGCGCGCTTCAGGCCGGTCGGCTGGCCCGGGGCGAATTCGCCGAACTGGTCGCGACCTGCTGCCATTGCGACCGGACCGACCGCTGCATGCCCTGGCTCGCCCGCCAGGGCGCAGGCGCCCAGGCCTTGCCCGACTGGTGCCCGCTCAAGGCGCGGCTCGAGGCGCTGAAATTCCCGGCGGCCTGATCCGGCAACCGCGAAAGGCCCCGCCAGGGGCGGGGGCCTCGTTCTGCCCAGGCGGCCGTCAGCCTCGCGGCGTGCCCAGGATCACCCGGATCAGCTCCATCTGCGCGTGCCGGTCATCGCCCGCCAGCGCCGCGATCGTGCTGTCGTAATCGGCGCCCGCATGGCCCGCATCGCGCAGCCGTTCGGCCAGCGCCTCGGGGCTTTCGTCCAGCACCACCGCCAGCGTGTCGAGCGGCGCGGCCGTGACCCGGGCCAGCAGCGCGAAATCCGGCCGCCCGCCCTGGCCCTGACCGCCGCCCAGCGGCAGGAAGGTCAGGGCCAGAAGGACGGCGAACAGCGCCGTCGCGGCCCGCCCCGTCGGGCGCTTCAGATGCGCGACGAAGGGGCGCCAGTTCACCGCCACATGCAGCGCGACAATGGCCACGAAGGCCAGCCCCACCCATTCATGGGCCAGCTTGTTCAGCCCGGTATTGGCGTGAAAGAACAACAGGATGCCCGTCACCCCCAGGAGCAGCGAAGCCCCGATGGTCAGCGGCGTGGCGAATTTGCGAAGGGTGGACTGGGCGGACATTGCGGAAACCTCGATCCGTGTGGCTATCATCGAGGCGTCATACGCGCCCGACGCCCGGTTCCGTCGGCCTGCGACAAGCTGTCAGCCCCGCCGCGTCTCCCAGGCCAGCCAATCCTCGGCCTCCCGCGTGCCCGCGACCGTCTCCCAGGTGATGACCGGCAGCTCATAGGGATGCTCGATCTCGATCAGCGTCACCAGATCGGCCCGCGCCGCCTCGGTCGTCTTGAAGGTGACCTGCACCTCCTCCTCCTCGGAAATCGCGTCCTGCCAGTGAAACAGGCTCAGGATCCCCGGCGTGATATTCGCACAGGCCGCCAGCCGCTCGGCCAGCGCCGCCCGCGCGATGGCCCGCGCGGTGTCGAGATCGGGGCAGGTGGTGGTGACGTGGATCATGGGGACCTCTGCAAAGACAGGCAGGCGTCATCCTAAAGCCTCGGGCGGCGCTGTTAAGGGCAAGGTTCGAAATTCGCCGGTTCAGCGCAGACGGCGGCCCCACAGATCATACTCCCCCGCCTCGTCCACCTCGACGGTGACGAAATCCCCCGGCGCCAGCCCCCCGGTGTCCTCGTCGATGAACAGGCAGCCGTCGATCTCGGGCGCGTCGGCCATGGTGCGGCAGGTGGCAACCCCGTCCTCGTCCACCTCGTCCACGATCACCTCCAGCCGCTGGCCGACCTTCGCCGCCAGCTTTGCCTCGGAAATCGCCTGCGCCTTTTCCATGAAGCGGTGCCAGCGGTCGTCCTTGACCTCGTCGGGGACGTGATCGGGCAGGGCGTTCGACCGGGCGCCCGCGACATTCTCGTAGCGAAAGCAGCCCACGCGATCCAGTTGCGCCTCGTCCAGCCAGTCCAGCAGCGTCTGGAACTCGGCCTCGGTCTCGCCCGGAAAGCCCACGATGAAGGTGGAGCGCAGCGCCAGATCGGGACAGTCGCGCCGCCAGGCCGCGATCTCGTCCAGCGTCCTGGCCGCCGCCGCCGGGCGGGCCATGCGTTTCAGCGTGTCGGGATGGGCATGCTGGAACGGGATGTCCAGATAGGGCAGCACCAGCCCGCCGGAATCTGAATGGGCGGCCATCAGCGGGATCAGCTCGCGCACATGCGGGTAGGGATAGACGTAATGCAGCCGCACCCAGGCCCCCAGACCCCCCAGGTCGCGCGCCAGATCGGTGATATGCGCGCGGTGGCCGTTCTCGGTGGCATGTTTCAGGTCCAGCCCATAGGCGGATGTATCCTGGCTGATGACCAGCAATTCCCGCACGCCCGCCTCGACCAGCCGTTCCGCCTCGCGAAGGATGGCATGGGCGGGACGCGAGACCAGCCGCCCGCGCATGTCGGGGATGATGCAGAAGCGGCAGGCGTGATTGCAGCCCTCGGAAATCTTGAGATAGCTGTAATGGCGCGGCGTCAGCGTGACCCCCGACGCGGGCAGCAGGTCCACGAACGGATCGGGATCGGGCGGCACCGCGGCATGCACCGCATCCAGCACCTGTTCGTATTGATGCGGCCCCGTGACCGCCAGAACCGTCGGATGCGCGCCGGTGATGTAGCCCGGCTCCGCGCCCAGGCAGCCCGTGACGATCACCCGCCCGTTTTCCTTCAGCGCCTCGCCGATCGCCTCCAGGCTTTCGGCCTTGGCGGAATCGAGGAACCCGCAGGTATTCACGATCACGGCATCGGCGCCCGCGTAATCGGGGCTGATCGCATAGCCCTCGGCCCTCAGCCGCGTGAGAATGCGTTCACTGTCCACCAGCGCCTTGGGACAGCCGAGAGAGACCATGCCGATGGTCGGCTGGCCGGGGCGGGGGGCATCCTCGATCCGGGCGCGGGGCGCGCGGTCGGGACGCAGATCGGGCGGGTTCGTTACCATGGGGCGCATATAGCGATGCGCGCGGTCGCGGGAAAGTGGAGAACCCGCGCTTGCCGATGCGCCTGCCCTGCGCCTAGTCTTGGGCAGCACAACCCGGAGGTGCGCCATGCGCTGGATCATCCGTCTGGTTCTTGCCCTAGTCGTTCTGGCCGGGCTGATGGTGGGCGGGCTGTTCCTGCTGCCCGCCGACAAGGTCGCCGCGCTGGTGCAGGACCAGGTCCGCGGCGCGACCGGGCGCGAGCTGACCATGTCGGGGCGGCTGACCCCGTCGCTCTGGCCCGAGATCGGGGTGGCGACGGGGCCGGTCACGCTGTCCAATGCCGAATGGTCCGATGCAGGCCCGATGCTGGCGGCCGAGGGGCTGTCGGTCGGGCTGGACCTCAAGGCACTGATCGGGGGCGAGATCGTGATCCGCGAGATCGTGGCGCAATCGCCCAGGATCGTGCTGGAACGCGCCGCGGACGGGCGCGCGAACTGGGACTTCCCGCCGCGCGCCGCGGCGCCTGCCACCGCCGGGCCGGGCGGCGCGGGCAAGGCCGGCCGCGGCTTCACGCTGGATGCCGGGCGGATCACCGATGGCAGTTTCATCTATCACGACCGCGCCGCGGGCACCCGCACGGAACTGGCCGGGGTCGATGCCACGCTGGCCCTGCCGCAGCAGGACGGCCCCGCCCGGATCGACCTCGCGGCGGTCCTGAACGGCCAGAAACTGGCCGCGACCGCCCGGATCGCGCGCGTCGACGATTTCATCGGTGGCGCGGTCTCCGGCCTCGTGCTCGACGCGACGCTGGGCAATGCCCGGGCCGGTTTCGACGGGCGGGCAGGGCTCGCGCCGCTCTCGGCCGAGGGCGCACTCGATGCCGATCTGGCGGATCTGCGGGCGATCTTCGCCGCGCTGGGCCAGCCCGCACCCGCCGGGATCGGGCGGCAACTGGGCCTCAAGGGCCAGATTGCCTACTCCCCCGACGGCACGATCCGTCTGCGCGAGGGCGTGCTGCGCCAGGATGGCAACGTGATCTCGGGCGCGGCCGATCTGGCGCTGTCGGGCAAGCCGCGGCTGACGGGGCAATTCACCGCCGGGGCGCTGGACCTCTCGGCGCTGACCGGCGGATCGGGCGGCGGATCGGGGTCGGGCACGGGCGGCAAGGCCAGGGACGACGGCTGGTCCACCGCGCCGATCGACCTCTCCGCCCTTGGCGCGCTCGATGCCGAGGTGACGCTGGCCGCGCAATCCGTCAACCTGGGCGCGACCCGGTTGGGTCCCACCCGCATCGCCGCCACGCTGACCGACCGCCGCCTCGTGCTCGACCTGCGCGAGGTGCAGGCCCATGGCGGGCGGATCACCGGCAATCTCGTGCTGAACGGGCGCGGCGGCAATTCGGTCGGCGGCGATCTGACGGTTGCGGGCATCGCGATGCAGCCCCTGCTGCGCGATCTGGTCGATTACGACCGGCTGATCGGGCAGGGCGATCTGCGGCTGCAATTCCTCGGCTCCGGCGGGTCGATGGCGGCGATCATGCAGGGCCTGTCGGGCTCTGGCGCGCTGCGGCTGGGCAAGGGCGAGCTGCGCGGCCTCGATATCGCGGGGATGATCCGCACGCTTGACCTGGGCTATGTCGGCGAGGGCGCCCGGACCATCTTCGACGGCATCACCGCCAGTTTCACCATCGACAAGGGCGTGTTGCGCAATGACGATCTGGCGCTGGCCGCGCCGCTTGTGACCGCGACCGGCGCGGGCAAGGTCGGCATCGGGGCGCGCACGCTCGATTATCGGCTGCTGTCCCGGGCGCTCGCGGGCAGCGAGGGCGACAAGGGCCTGCGCGTGCCGCTGCTGATCACCGGCACCTGGGCCAATCCGCGCTACCGACTCGACCTGGACTCCATCGCGCGCGAGCGGCTGGAGCTTGACGAGCAGAAGAAGGCCGCCGAGGAAAAGGCCCGCGCGGCGGCGAAAAAGGCCGAAGCCGACGCCAAGGAAAGGGCCGCACGGGAACTGGGCCTGCGCACCGACGAGGGCGAGCGTCTGGAAGACGCCGCAAGGCGCAAGCTCGAGGACGAGGCGAAGAAGGGGCTGAGAAAGCTTCTGGGCGGCGATTAGCGGCCGAAGCCGCGCCCCGACCGCACGCGGTCAGGGCGCCACGCCGACAGGATCACCGCTTGCGGTCGCGCCGCGTGCTCATCGGCTGAAAGGCGACCGAGACATGGGCCTCGCAATAGGGCTTGCCCTGCTGCACCGGCAATCCGCAGAACCAGAAATCCTGCGTCGCCGGATCGCCGATCGGCCATTTGCAGGTGCGCTCGGTCAGTTCCATCAGCGTCAGCTTCATGGCCGTCTTCTCGACCTCGCGCACCGAGGCCAGCGCCTCGGGGCTGATCTCGTTGGCCGAGGGCTGCGGCGGCAGCGGCTGGCCGGCCGTGACCAGGACGGGCTTGCGCGGGACGGGCACGGGGGCAGGCGCCACCGGCTGCGGCGCGGCGGCCGCGGGGCGCGGCTCGGCGGGCTTGCGTTCGGGCGCGGGCGTGTCGGCCCGGGCCTCGGGTGCCTCGGCGCGGGCCGGTTTCTCCTTGGCCGGGGCGGGTTTCACGGGCGCCGCGGGCGCGCTGCCGCCCGCCCGGTTCGACAGGCCCAGCCGGTGCACCTTGCCGATCACCGCGTTGCGGGTCACGCCGCCCAGTTCCTTGGCGATCTGGCTGGCGGACTGACCCTCGCCCCACATGCGTTTCAGCGTCTCGACGCGGTCTTCGGTCCAGGACATGGCACTTCCTTGGGCAGTTCCGGTGCCGGACGGGGGGCGGCAGGCGCCCCGGCTGCCCGCCGGATGGGAGAATTCGATCAAGGCCCTATTCTAATCCGGGGCGCTTCGGGGATACAAGCGCAAGCCTGGGACAGGAGACGGACGAAATGGACGCGACCGGCATGGACAAGGCAAACGCGGCGGCAGGGATGGGCACCAGGCGCTTCGGCCGGGTCAACTGGCTGGGCCTCTGGACCCTGAGCGAGCGCGAGATCATGCGCTTTGTCCTGGTCTGGAGCCAGACACTGGCCGCGCCGCTGGCCACCGCGGCGCTGTTTCTGGGCGTCTTCGCGCTGGCCATCGGACCCGACCGCGAAACGGTGATGGGCGTGCCCTTCATCCATTTCCTTGCCCCCGGCATCCTGATGATGACGGTGATCCAGAACGCCTTTGCCAACACCTCCTCCTCGATCCTGATCTCCAAGGTGCAGGGCAATATCGTCGACACGCTGATGCCGCCCTTGTCGCCGCTGGAACTCCTGCTGGGCTATACCGCGGGCGGCGTGGTGCGCGGCCTGCTGGTGGCGCTGCTGGTGGCGGTGCCGATGCTGCTGGTGCTGGGTATCGGGCTGGCGCATCCGCTCTGGGCGCTGGTCTTCGTGCTGCTGGGCTCGGCGCTGCTGTCGGGCCTCGGCATCGTGGCGGCGATCTTCGCCAACAAGTTCGACCAGATGGCGGCGATCACCAATTTCATCGTGACGCCGCTCAGTTTCCTGTCGGGCACCTTCTATTCCATCGAGCGGCTGCCGCAGACGATGCAGACCGTGACCCATTTCAACCCGGTCTTCTACCTGATCGACGGCGTGCGCTACGGCATCATCGGGCAATCCGACAGCTCGCCCTGGCTGGGGCTGGCGGTCTGTTCCGCCGTCACCGCCGCGGTGATGGCGCTGTGCTGGTACTGGTTCCGCACCGGCTACCGGATGAAGGCGTAATCCCTCAGGCCCGGTGCGCGCCTTCGGCCAGCCCCGCGACATAGGACAGGATCTCGGGCACCGGGCGGCCCTCCTCGACCAGCTTGACGATGGCCGAGCCGACCACCGCCCCATCGGCCACGGCGGCGATGGCCTCGGCCGTCTCGGGCGTGCGGATGCCGAAGCCCACGATCACCGGCAGATCGGTCCGCGCCTTGATCCGGGCCACCTCGGGGGCGACATCCGCCGCCTCGGCCGCCGCCGCCCCGGTGATCCCCGTGATCGAGACGTAATAGACGAACCCGCTGGTGTTCTGCAGCACCTTGGGCAGGCGCTTGTCGTCGGTCGTCGGCGTGGCCAGCCGGATGAAGTTCAGCCCCGCCGCCTGCGCGGGGATGCACAGTTCCTCATCCTCCTCGGGCGGCAGGTCCACCACGATCAGCCCGTCGATCCCGGCCTCGCGCGCATCGGCCAGGAACCGCTCCACGCCCCGGTTATAGATCGGGTTGTAATAGCCCATCATCACGATCGGCGTGGTGTCGTCGCCCGCGCGGAACGCCCGCGCCATGTCCAGCGTCTTCTGCAGGGTCTGCCCGCCCTCCAGCGCCCGCTGACCGGCAAGCTGGATCGTCGGCCCGTCCGCCATCGGATCGGTAAAGGGCATGCCCAGCTCGATGATGTCCACCCCCGCGCCCGGCAGCCCCTGCACCAGTTCCAGCGAGGTCGCGTAATCCGGATCGCCCGCCATCACATAGGCGACAAAGGCCTTGCGGTTCTCGGCCTTCAGCGCGGCGAACTTGGCGTCGATGCGGGTCATGTCGGTCCTCCCCCGGTCCTGTCGGATGCGGTTTGCGGCAGCGGGCGGGGAAAATCAATGGGCGCTTTGGCCGCCGCGTCGCTTGACGCCACCCGCCGCCGCCCCCTACATGCGCGCGGACCTCAGGCGGGAGAGACGGCAGATGGGCTTCAAGACCGGGATCGTGGGGCTGCCCAATGTGGGCAAGTCGACGCTGTTCAACGCGCTGACCCGCACCGCGGCGGCGCAGGCGGCGAATTTCCCCTTCTGCACGATCGAGCCCAATGTGGGCGAGGTGGCGGTGCCCGATGCCCGCCTCGACAGGCTGGCCGCCATCGCCGGATCGAAACAGATCATCCCCGCGCGCATGACCTTCGTCGATATCGCGGGGCTGGTGAAGGGCGCGTCCCGGGGCGAGGGCCTGGGCAACCAGTTCCTGGCCAATATCCGCGAATGCGACGCCATCGCCCATGTCCTGCGCTGCTTCGAGGATGACGACGTCACCCATGTCGAGGGCCGGGTGGACCCGGTGGCGGACGCCGAGGTGATCGAGACCGAGCTGATGATCGCCGACATGGAATCGATCGAGCGGCGGCTTCAGAACCTCGTGCGCAAGGTCAAGGGCGGCGACAAGGAGGCCATCGCGCAGGAACGCCTGCTGAAAACCGCGCTGGCCGCGCTGGAACAGGGCCAGCCCGCCCGCACCGTCCAGGTCGCCGACGAGGATGCCCGCCTCTGGGACATGCTCCAGCTTCTGACCGCGAAACCCGTCCTTTATGTCTGCAACGTCTCCGAGGCCGAGGCCGCGGAGGGCAACGCCCATTCCGCCGCCGTCGCCCGCATGGCCGAGGCGCAGGGCGCGGCCTCCGTGGTCATCTCGGCGCGCATCGAGGAAGAGATCAGCCAGCTCGACGCCGAGGAGGCGCGCGAATTCCTGGCCGAGCTGGGGCTGGACGAGGCCGGCCTCGACCGGCTCATCAAGGCGGGCTACAAGCTTCTGGGATTGCAGACCTATTTCACCGTCGGCCCCAAGGAGGCCCGCGCCTGGACCATCGCGCAGGGCACATCCGCCCCCAGGGCCGCCGGGGTGATCCATGGCGATTTCGAGCTCGGATTCATCCGGGCCGAGACCATCGCCTATGCGGATTACGTCACGCTGGGCGGCGAACAGGCGGCCAAGGATGCCGGGAAGATGCGCGCCGAGGGCAAGGCCTATGTCGTGCAGGACGGCGACGTGCTGCATTTCCTGTTCAACGCCTGAACCCGCGCGCGGCGGCATCGGCCGCGGAAAGGGGCGCACACCGCAATCCGGTCGCGACACCGGCCAGAAAGAGCCCCGATTCCTCCACGGTTTAACCGTTTCTTAGAATTATTCCACGACACCTCAATGCAATCGCGCAAGGGTCAGGGATTTCGGGAATGTTCTTCAAGTCGAAAAAGACGACCGCCGTTACGGATGAGGCGGATGTCGCGGCCTCCTTCATGTCGGTCATCGACCGGACCCAGGCGACGATCCAGTTCGAACCGGACGGCACGATCCTCACCGCGAACGAGAATTTCCTCAAGGCGGTGGGCTATTCCCTGTCCGAGATCGCGGGCAGAAATCATTCGATGTTCGTCGACAGGGGCTTCGTGCAGAGCGACGAGTATCGTCGCTTCTGGCAGGACCTGGCCAACGGCAAATCGTTCACCGACCAGTTCCCGCGGGTCCGCAAGGATGGCAGCGTGATCTGGATCCAGGCCACCTATGCGCCCTATCTCGACGCCGAGGGCAAGGTGCGCAAGGTCATCAAGATCGCCTCGGACATCACCGACCGCCAAAGAGGGATCGAGGGCATCGCCGAGGGGCTGCGCGAACTCAGCAGCGGCAACCTGATGCACCGCGTCCCGTCCTGCAACGCCCCCGATATCGACGCCCTGGGCAACGCGTTCAACGGTGCCGTCGAACAGCTTTCCGTGTCGATCTCGGCGGTCAAGGAGGTCTCCTCCGCGGTCGAACGCACGGCGACCGAGGTCGGTCAATCCTCGGCGGACCTCTCGCACCGGACCGAGTCGCAGGCCGCCACGCTCGAACAGACCGCCGCCGCGATCGAGGAACTCACCTCGACCGTCCGGGCCGCGGCCGATGGCGCGCGCGAGGTCGAGGTGTCCGCCAATGACGCCAAGAGCACCGCGGAAAACGGCGGCAAGGTCGTCGGCGACGCCATCGACGCCATGTCGCGGATCGAGAAATCCTCAAGCCAGATCGCCCAGATCATTTCGGTGATCGACGACATCGCCTTCCAGACCAACCTGCTGGCGCTGAACGCGGGCGTCGAGGCGGCGCGGGCGGGCGATGCCGGGCGCGGCTTCGCCGTCGTCGCCTCCGAGGTGCGCGCGCTGGCCGGCCGGGCCGCGGAAGCCGCGCGCGAGATCAACACGCTGATCGAGGAAAGCTCGAAACATGTGAAGACCGGCGTCGGGCTGGTCGGGCTTGCGGGGGACGAGTTGCAGAAGATCATCCAGGGGGTGGCGGGCATCCACGCCAATATTTCCGAGATCTCGCGCGGCGCCGCCGAACAGGCCATCACGCTGAACGAGATCAACAGCGGCGTCAGCCATCTCGATTCGATGACCCAGCAGAACGCCGCGATGGTGGAGCAGTCGACCGCGGCCAGCCAGGTGCTTGCCAATGACGCCGGCGAACTCGCCCGGCAGGTCGCCCTGTTCCGCACGCCGTCCGACAGCGGCGCGCATTTCGGCCATGGTCCGGGCGTCGCCACCCATCACGCGCCGCACCGCCGCGCCTCCTGACCCTCGATCGACGGGCGCGTCCGGGCGCCGCCGCCCTCAGCCGCCCGCCGGGGGGACGGGCACGTTGTCGATCAGCCGCACGCCATCCAGATATGCCGCGGCCAGCAGGCGTGCGGGCGCGTCCGCCGCGGCCAGCGGCGCCAGCGTGGCGGCCGAGCGCAGCTCCAGATACTCGACCGCGGCAAAGCCGCCCGCCAGGATCGCGCCGCGCGCCTCCTCCAGCGCCGCCGCGACCGCCGCCCCCCCGCCGATCGCCCCTGCCGCCGCGTCGAGCGCGGCGAACAGCGCGGGCGCCCGGGCGCGCGCGGCGGGCGACAGGCGCTGGTTGCGCGAGGACAGCGCCAGCCCGTCGGCTTCGCGCACCGTGGGACAGCCGACGATCTCGACCGGCAGGTCGAGGTCGCGCACGAGGCGGCGGACGACCATCAGTTGCTGGTAATCCTTCTCGCCGAAAAAGGCGCACCCGGCCCGGGTTTGCAGCAGCAGCTTGCTGACCACGGTGGCCACCCCGTCGAAATGGCCCGGCCGGTGCGCGCCGCACAGCCCCTCGCTGACGCCCGCGACCGAGACGGTGGTGGCGAAACCCTCGGGATAGATCTGGTCGGGGTCGGGGACATAGACCGCGTCAACGCCAAGCGGGGCCAGCTTTTCGGCATCGCTGCCCTCGGTGCGGGGGTATTTCGCCAGGTCGTCCGGGTTGTCGAACTGCCGGGGGTTGACGAAGATCGTCACGATCACCCGATCCGCCCCCGCCTTCGCCGCCGAAACAAGGGCAAGATGGCCCGCATGCAGCGCCCCCATCGTGGGCACGACGGCGATGCGCGCGCCCTCTGCCTGCCAGCGGCCGGTCAGGGCGTGCAACTCGGACAGGCGGCGCAGGATCGGGGCGGTCATTCGCCGTCTCCGAAGACATGTTCGGGGGCGGGAAAGCGGCGGGCGCGCACGTCTTCGGCATAGGCGGCAATCGCGGCGGCCGCGCCGTCGCCAAGCGCGGCGTAGCGGCGGACGAATTTCGGGCGGAACTCCGAGAACAGCCCCAGCATGTCGTCCACCACCAGCACCTGCCCGTCGCAGCCCGAAGACGCGCCGATCCCGATGGTGGGGATCGCCAGATCGGCCGTGATCCGGTCGGCCAGCGTCGCGGGCACCTTTTCCAGCACCACCGAGAACGCGCCCGCCGCGGCCACGGCGCGGGCATCGGCCAGAACCCGGTCGGCATCGGCGCCGCGGCCCTGCACCTTGTAGCCGCCCAGGACGTTGATCGCCTGCGGCGTCAGCCCGACATGGGCCATCACGGGGATCGAGCGCGCGGTCAGGAAGCGGATGGTTTCGGCCATGCTCTCGCCGCCCTCCAGCTTGACCGCCCCCGCGCCGGTCCCGGCCATCAGGCGGGCGGCGTTGCGAAAGGCCTGGTCGGGGCCTTCCTCGTAGCTGCCGAAGGGCATGTCGATCACCATCAGCGCGCGTTCCAGCCCGCGCGCCACCGCCTGGCCGTGCAGGATCATCATCTCCATCGTCACGCCCAGCGTCGAGGGCAGCCCGTGCAGTACCATGCCGACGCTGTCGCCCACCAGCACGACATCGCATTCGGCATCGACCAGCCGGGCGATGGGCGTGGTATAGGCGGTCAGGCAGACCAGCGGCGTGCCGCCCTTGCGGGCGCGGATATCGCCGGGCGTGATGCGGCGCTGCGGGGCGCTGGCGCTCATGCTCTCCTCCCTCGGGACGTCGCGGGTGGCGCTTCTTATACGATGCCGCGGCGCGGAATCCAGCCCCGTGCGCGGCGTGACGCACCGACCGACGCCGATCCGGAGGAGCGCCTTGCGGCGCACCCCTCCTGAGCCCGCCCCCGGTGGGGCGGGCGGTTGGCGCCCCGCGGAAACGGTGCCGCCCGCGCCCGGAACGGGCGCGGGCCACGCCCAACGCCGGACAAGCAGGGCGCATGCGCGCCCTGCGCGGGCCGGGGGCGGGAGTGCCCCCTTGCCGCGGCTATTCCCGCCCGCGCAGCACGCGCGCGGGGCGGGCGGCCAGCGGGCGCCAGGCGAAGGCAAGCCCGGCCAGAAGCGTCGCCATGGCCCCGCCCGTGACGATGGCCAGCGCCGAGACCGGCTCGAACGCATAGCTGCCCTCCATCACGAACCGCATCACCGCCCAGCCCGCCAGCCCGCCGGCAAGGATCGCGACCGCCCCCGCCGCCGCCCCCAGCATGGCCGAGCGCAGCGCGAAATAGGCCAGCACCTGGCCGCGCACCGCGCCCACGGTCTTGAGCACGGCCGATTCGAAGATCCGCGCCCGTTCGCCCGCCGCCGCCGCGCCGATCAGCACGATCACCCCCGTCACCAGCGTCGCCGACGCCCCATAGGCGACCGCGGCGGCCAGTGCGGACAGCACCTCGGCCACCCGGTCCAGCGCGTCGCGCACCCGGATCGCGGTGATGTTGGGATAGGCCGAGGCCAGGTCGCGCAGGATCGCGGCCTCGGCCTCTGGCTCGGCATGGATCGTGGCGATATGGGTATGCGGTGCGCCGCTGAGCGCGCCATCGTTCAGCGTGACCACGAAGCCGATCCCGGCGGTCGAGAAATCGACATCGCGAAAGCTGGTGATCGTCGCCGTGATGTCGCGCCCGAGGATATTCACCGTCACCGAGTCGCCGAGTTTCAGGCCGATCTCGGCCGCCTCCTCCTGGGCGAAGCTCATCACCGGGGGGCCGTCATAGGCTTCGGGCCACCATTCCCCGGCGGTGACCACGGTGCCCTCGGGCGGGCGGTCGGCATAGGTCACGCCGCGATCGCCCCGGATCACCCAGTGATCGCCCGCCACCTCGGTCGCGGGGCGGCCATTGATCCCGGTGATGACCCCGCGCAGCATCGGCGCGGTTTCGACCTTGCTGACGCCCGGATCGCGGTTCAGCCGGTCGAGAAAGCCCGACAACTGGTCGGGCTGGATGTCGACCACGAAATAGGCCGGTGCGCGTTCGGGCAGTTCCTGCTGGATCGCGCCGCGCAGATTGGCGTCGATCTGCCCGATGGCGGCCAGGATCGACAGCCCCAGCCCCAGCGAGAGGACGACCGACACCGTCTCGCTGCCCGGCCCGCCCACCGCGCCCAGCGCCAGCCGCAGCGCGGTGCGCCCGCGCACAAGGCGCGCCCGCGCCAGCCTGCGCGCCAGCCGCCTCAGCCCCCAGGCTGCCAGCACCAGCAGGCCCAGCGCCGCGACGATGCCGAAGGCCGCCCAGAGCGCCAGTTTCGGCACGCCCGAGAACGCCGCCGCCGCCCCGATCAGCGCGGCGGCCAGCGCGCCGGTCGCGGCAATGTAGACCGGCCGCGGCCAGGCCCGGACCCGGCCCGAGGCATCGCGGAACAGCGCCGCGGCGCGCACCTCCTCGGTGCGGGCCAGCGGCCAGAGCGTGAACAGCAGCGCGGTCAGCACGCCGTAAAGCGCGGCCTCGGCCAGCGGCGCGGGATGGACATTGACCGCCACCGGCACCGGCAGTTGCGCCTGCATCAGCGGGGCCGCGGCCAGCGGCAGCAAGGCGCCCAGCGCCAGCCCGATGGCGATGCCCAGCCCCGCCAGCGCGCCGATCTGGATCAGATAGGCCAGCAGGATCGTCCGCCCCTCGGCGCCCAGCGTCTTGAGCGTGGCGATCACCTCGGTCTTGCCGTCGAGATAGGCCCGCACCGCCGCCGAGACGCCGACCCCGCCCACCGCCAGCCCCGCCAGCCCCACCAGCACCAGGAAGGACGCCATCCGGTCGACGAAGCGGGTCATCCCCGGCGCGCCGTTGCGCGCGTCGCGCCAGCGCATCCCCTTGCCCGCGAAACGTTCGACCGCGCGCGCCTCCAGCGCGGCCATGTCGGCCCCGGGCGGCAGGGCGAGGCGGTATTTCGTCTCGTAAAGCGTGCCGGGCGCGAGCAGGCCCGAGCCCTCCAGCGCCGCCTCGCGCAGGATCAGCCGCGGGCCAAGGCCGAAACCGTCCCCCGCCCCGTCGGGTTCGCGCAGCAGGATCGCGCGCAGGGTGTAGTCCGCGCTGCCCAGCCGGAACCGGTCGCCGGGGACAAGCCCCATCCGGTCGGCCAGCACCCGTTCCATCACCGCGCCATCGCCCGCCAGCGCCTGATCCAGCGGCATCGGCGGGTCAAGCTCGACCTCTCCGTAAAGCGGATAGGCGGCATCGACGCCCTTGACCTGGGTCAGGCCGCGCTCGGTCTCGCCGTTCCGCTCGACCACCACCATCGAGCGGAAATCGACCACAACGGAAACCTGCGCAGCGATCAGTTCCATCCAGGCGCGTTCGGCCGGTTCGGCATGGCGATAGGTCAGCGACATCTCGGCATCGCCGCCCAGCAGCAGCGCGCCCTCGCGCTTCAGCCCGGCGGTGATGCTTTCGCGGATCGAGCCGACCGTGGCGATGGCCGCCACCCCCAGCGCCAGACAGGCGATCAGGACATAGAATCCCCTCAGCCCGCCGCGCAGCTCGCGCCGGGCGATGCGGGCCGCGACCACAAGGCTCATTCCGCCGCCCTCCGCACATCCTGCCCGGCGATCCGGCCATCGGCCAGCCGCACCACCCGGTCGCAGCGCGCGGCCAGGTCGGGCGCATGGGTCACCAGCACCAGCGTCGCGCCATGCCGGTCGCGCAGGCCGAACAGAAGCTCCATGATCGCCTCGCCATTCGCCCCGTCCAGATTGCCCGTGGGCTCGTCGGCCAGCAGCACATGCGGGCGCGGCGCGGCGGCGCGGGCCAGCGCCACGCGCTGCTGTTCGCCGCCCGACATCTGGCTGGGATAATGGTCGATCCGCGCGCCGAGCCCGACACTGCGCAATTCCTCGGCGGCCCGGTCAAAGGCGTCGCGATGCCCGGCAAGTTCCAGCGGGGTCGCGACATTTTCAAGCGCCGTCATGGTCGGGATCAGGTGGAAAGACTGGAACACGACGCCCATATGCTCACGGCGGAACCGGGCCAGCGCGTCCTCGTTCATCGCGGTCAGGTCATGGCCCAGCGCCATCACCCGGCCCGAACTGGCGCGTTCCAGCCCGCCCATCAGCATGAGGAGCGACGACTTGCCCGACCCCGACGGCCCCACCAGCCCCAGCGTCTCGCCCCGCGCGACATCGAGCGAGATGCCATGCAGGATCTCGACCGGCCCGGCATTTCCGGCAAGGGTCAGCGTGACATCGGCAAGCGAAAGGATCGAATCGGTCATGGGGGGCCTTCGGATGAAACTGGTTGCCCTTGGATATGGGGCGCGGGCGCTTGCGCTCAAGCAGGCGCTGGCGGCGGTGCTGGCGCTGGGGCTGGGAACGGCGGCCGCGGCCGAGGTGACCATCGCCGCGCTGGGCGACAGCCTGACCCAGGGCTACGGGCTGGCGCAGGGCGAGGGATTCGTGCCGCAACTGGAGGGCTGGCTGCGCGCGCAGGGCGAAGAGGTGCGGGTGCTGAACGCGGGCGTGTCGGGCGATACCACGGCGGGCGGGCTGTCGCGGGTGGGCTGGACGCTGACGCCCGAGGTCGATGCGATGATCGTGGCGCTGGGCGGCAACGATCTGCTGCGCGGCATCGACCCGGCGGCGTCCCGCGCGAATCTGCGCGCCATCCTTCAGGCCGCGCAGGCGGCAGGGGTCGAGGTTCTGCTGGTCGGTCTCAACGCACCGGGCAATTACGGCCCCGACTACAAGGCGGCGTTCGACGCGATGTATCCCGAACTGGCCGCCGAATTCGGCGCGCTGCATGTCGAAAGCTTCCTCAAGGGCCTGACCGACCTGCCCGACCGCGAAGGCGCGATGCGCGACTACATGCAGCCCGACGGCATCCACCCCTCCGCCGCGGGCGTGACGCGCATTGTCGAGGCGATGGGGCCCGCAGTGCTGGAGCTGGTCGCGCGGGCGCAGGCACAGGGCGAGTAGGGGGGGCGCTGCCCCCGCCGCCCGTTCCGGGCGGCCCCCCGGGATATTTCGGGCCGGAAGAGGACGGGGGACAGCCCGAGGGACCGGCCGCAAGGCCGGTCCCGAGATGAAAGGCTTGCGCCGAAGGCGCGCAACCGGATCACGCCGACGCTTCGGGCCGGGCGGGCCGGGTCACTTCCAGTCGAAGAAGCCCTCGCCCGCCTGGGACAGCAGGTCCTTGCCCAGCTTCCAGCCCATTTCGGACGCATCCTCGATCGGCGCGCGGGCCTCGCCCTTGATGCTTTCGCTGCCATCGGGGCGCAGGATCTCGCCGCGCAGCCAGATCGTGCCGCCCTCATGCTGGGCCAGCCCGGCAATCGGCGTCTCGCAGGAGCCGTCCAGCGCAGCCAGGAAGAAGCGTTCGGCCGCCATCTGCTCGCCCGTCGGCCCGTGATGCAGCGCCTCCAGCAGATGGGCGGCCAGCGCGTCGTCCTTGCGCCGCTCGATCCCGATGGCGCCCTGGGCGACGGCGGGCAGCATGTCCTCGGGCGCGATGGCCGATTGCGCCACATGGCTCATGCCCAGCCGGTTCAGACCGGCCATGGCCAGAAAGCTCGCCACCGCCACGCCATCCTCCAGCTTCTTCAGCCGGGTCTGGACGTTGCCGCGGAACTCGACCACCTCAAGATCGGGCCGCCGGTTCAGCAGTTGTGCCTTGCGCCTCAGCGACGAGGTGCCGACCACCGCGCCCTGGTCCAGATCGGCGATCCCCTTGACCGCATGCGAGATGAAGGCGTCGCGGAAATCCTCGCGCGGCAGGAAGCAGTCCAGCACCAGCCCCTCGGGCTGTTCCACGGCCATGTCCTTGGTCGAATGCACCGCGATGTCGATGCGGCCCTCGATCATGGCCTCCTCGATCTCCTTGGTGAAGAGCCCCTTGCCCCCGATCTCCTTGAGGGCGCGGTCCAGCACCCGGTCGGCGATGGTCTGGATCACCACGATCTCGAACGCCTCCTCGGGCAGATCGAAGGCGGCCATCAGCAGGGCGCGGGTTTCATGGGCCTGAGCCAGCGCCAGCGGAGAGCCGCGGGTGCCGATCTTGAGGGGTGAAGCGGGGGAGGGAAGTGTGATAGCCATGCGCCAAACCTCTATTCGCGTCACGTCGTCCTGACAACTCGGCCCGACTTGACATGCTGACGCAAGCAGGGGACGACAGGCCGCACCAATAAACGGGGAAGACGATGGCGGAAACCAAAAAACTACTTCGGTCGCTTGCGGGTGAAACGCAGGACGTGCCGCCGGTCTGGCTGATGCGCCAGGCGGGCCGCTACCTGCCCGAATACCGGGCCACCCGGGCCGAGGCGGGCGACTTCCTGTCGCTGTGCTACAATTCCGACCTCGCCGCCGAGGTGACGCTGCAACCGATCCGCCGCTATGGCTTCGATGCCGCGATCCTGTTCGCCGACATCCTGCTGCTGCCCCAGGCGCTGGGGGCGGATCTGTGGTTCGAGACCGGCGAGGGCCCGCGGCTGTCCACGATCACCGGGGCCGAGGGGCTGAACGCGCTCAAGGGCAAGGACGACATCCACGACCACATGGCCCCGGTCTATGAAACGGTGCGAATCCTGGCCCGCGAACTGCCCGGCGAAACCACGCTGATCGGATTCGCGGGCGCGCCCTGGACCGTGGCGACCTACATGATCGCGGGCCGCGGCACGCCCGACCAGGCCCCGGCCCATGCGCTGAAGGCCGAGGACCGCGCCAGCTTCGAGGCGCTGATCGAGTTGCTGACCGAGTCGACCATCGAATACCTGTCGCAGCAGGTCGAGGCCGGTGCCGAAGTGGTCAAGATCTTCGACAGCTGGGCCGGTTCGCTGAAGGGCGAGGATTTCACCCGCTACGCGCTGGAGCCCGCCAGGCGGATCATCGCCGAGTTGAAGTCGCGCCATCCCGGCCTGCCCTGCATCGCCTTCCCGCGCGAGGCGGGCGAGAACTATATCGGCTTTGCCCGGGCGACCGGCGCGGATTGCGTGGCGCTGGACAATTCGGTGGATGCCGACTGGGCCGCGGCGCATGTGCAGGTCGATGGCTGCGTGCAGGGCAACATGGCCCCCAACCTGATGGTGACCGGCGGCCAGGCCCTGATCGACGAGACCAAGCGGATCAAGGCCGCCTTCGCGAAGGGGCCGCATATCTTCAACCTCGGCCATGGTATCACGCCCGAGGCCGATCCCGAAAACGTGCATGTCATGCTGGAGGCGCTGCGCGGCTAGGCCACGCCCCCCGCGAAGCCAGGCGCCCCGGGTTCCGGCCCGGGGCGTTTTCATGTCCGCCATGCGGCGCAATCCCCGGTGTTTTCGGCCCCCATTCCACAACCCGGGGAATGATCTTTCATTGCTTTCAAGCTTTCGACACAATTGTTTCCGGAAAAAGCCGCATTGTTGAAATAAAATTATGACGCCGGTCAATGCGTCCTGCCCAAATTCTGCCATGATCCTGCCTGTTTTCGATTTCGAGAACGGTGGAGGGAAGGTCATGAAACTCAAGGCGATTCTTCGGGCGACCACGGTGACGGCATCGGCGGCCGTCGTTCTTGTGGCAGGCGCAATTGCGGCGTCGGCTCCGGCCAGGGCGCAGCAGGGCGTCACGGTGCCGTCGGGGCTGTGCGGCTGGAACTGGGCAAGCCCGGCGACGGACGGGTTGCTGGGCACGCTGGCGGCGCGCAACGATTTCAATCGCAACATGCGCCATGTAACCGCCCAATGCCCCGAAGTTCTGTGCAACAGCGACTGGTCCGGTCCGGGCGCGCAGGCGGCGATCCAGCGGATGGGCGGCGCGACCTATTTCGACCAGATGCTGGTCACGCTCAGCGCGGCCTGCCCGCAGGTCGCCCTGATGCTGACCGAAGGCGCCACGGCGACCATCGCAGCGCCGGTCGAGCCCCAGCGGATGGGCAGCGACGGCGACCGGCCCAGACCCGCCCGGCAGGAAGTCGACAATGGCGACGATGACGAGGGCGAGAACGGGTGCTGCAACGGCAGGCCCGGCGGCAAGCCCGGCCATGGCAAGCCGGGCGGCGGTTACGGCAAGCCGGGTGGTTACGGCAAGCCGGGCGGCGATTACGGCAAGCCGGGCGGTTATGGCAGGCCGGGCCGCGGCGACGGTCGGCCGGGTGGCGGCCGGCCGGGCTATGGCGGGCCGGGCTATGGCGGGCCGGGCTATGGCGGGCCCATCCCGAACTAGCGCGCAACGCATCCCGGGACACCGGCGCAAACCCGGTCCCAGGACGGAAAGACCCCGAAAGGGCCGCTTCGGCGGCCCTTTCCCTTTCCCGCCGACCGCCCCCGCGGGATCGGCGGGAACCTGCCCGTCCGATCGTCCCGCGCGATCCGGACTGGATTTCGTCACGATTCCTCCCGAAAGAAACCCTGGTTTTACGGTTGAACGGTAGGTGGTTCTGAAAGGATCGGTCGCCGGTCAATCCGTGGGCGTCCCAGTCAGCGCCGTGAGCAGGCATCCGCCCCGATGATGCGGATGCGGGGCAGGTCTGTGCCGCAGACGCCCCGCGCTGCCCTCCGTCCGCCCGATGCGGTCGGCCGATCTTCGGACAGGATCCGCGGCCCCGCGCCGTGACGAACGGGAAAAAGGGACAGGCGCATGATCCAGGGGATTTCCGTGGGGCAGCAGGACCATCCGGCGGCCGGACCGGCCGCATGGCTCGCGGCGCTCGGCGCGGCGATGGCGGTTGCAATGGCGCTGCTGATGCCCGGCGCCGCCGCCGCAGAGGGGCGGCTGGTCGCCCATCTCAGCAGCAAGGCCCAGGCCGACCCGCCCAAGGGGGCCGAGGGGCTGTGCCGACGCTATGACTGGGCCTGCGCCCGGGGCAGTTCGGCCCGCCTCACGGCCGAGCAGATCCGGATGGCGGACAAGCTCAACCGCCGGATCAACGCCTCCGTCCGGCCCGTCACGGACCTGGCGCAATACGGACGCGAGGAACACTGGGCCCTGCCCACCGCGCGCGGCGGCGATTGCGAGGATATCGCGCTGCTGAAAAAGGCCGAGCTGATCCGCATGGGCATCGCCCCCGACCGGCTCCTGCTGGCCGAGGTGCTGGACCGCCAGCGCAACAACCATGCCGTCCTGATCCTGCGCAAGGATGACGGCGATTATGTGCTCGACAACCTGACCAACCGGATGCTGCCCTGGTCGCAGACCCCCTACACCTTTCTCAGGATGCAGGATTCCAGCGCCCCCCATCGCTGGAAGGCCGTGTTCGCGGGGGGACTCTTCCGCGGCTGATCCCGCCCGCGCCCGCGCCGCTCAGGGCCCCGTAGCTCAGGGCCCCGTAGCTCAGGGCCAGGTCGCCAGCGGCGGCATGGTCATCAGAACGGCCTCGGGATCGTGCCCGGTCTCCAGCCCGAATTTCGTGCCGCGGTCGTAAAGCAGGTTGTATTCGGCATAAAGCCCGCGATGGGCCAGTTGCGCCGCCCGGTCGGCCTCTGACCACGGCATGTCGCGGCGCCGTTCCACCAGCGGCAGGAAGGCCGGCAGGAAGGCGCGGCCCACCTCCCGGGTAAAGGCGAAATCCGCCTCCCAGTCGCCCGAGTTCAGGTCGTCGTAGAAGATACCGCCCACCCCGCGCGCCCGGCCCCGATGCGGGACAAAGAAATACTCGTCCGCCCAGGCCTTGAAGCGCGGGTAATAGGCCGGATCGTGGCGCCCGCAGGCCGCCCGCAGCACGGCATGGAAATCCGCCGTGTCCTCGTCCCGGGGCAGGCAGGGGTTCAGGTCGGTGCCGCCGCCGAACCACCAGCCATGCGGCGTCCAGAACATCCGGGTGTTCAGATGCACCGCCGGCGTATGCGGGTTCTGCATATGCGCCACAAGGCTGATGCCGCTGGCCCAGAAGCGCGGATCCTCCGCCATCCCCGGCAGGTCCTTGCGCGCCATCATCGCCGCCTGCGCCCGCCTGTTCAGCCGGCCATGCACGGTCGAGACGGCAACGCCCACCTTCTCGAACACCCGCCCGCCGCGCATCACGCTCATCAGCCCGCCGCCCGCATCCGATCCGTCCTCGGATTGCCGCCGCGTCTCGCTCACCTCGAACCGGCCCGCGGGCGCATCGCGCAACGGCCCCGTCGCCTGGGCGTCTTCCAGCGCCTCGAACGCGGCCACGATCTCGTCGCGCAGCGCCCGGAACCAGGCCGCGGCCCGCATCTTGTGTTCGTCGAATTGTTCGCTCATCGTCCCGTCTCCCTGTTCGGCCCTGCCTAGCAGTTTTGCACCCGCCGCGCCACCATGCCACGGCGCGTGACGGGCGGACTTGGGGCCGCGCCGGGGACGGCGTATCATGGCCGCAGCCGAAAGGAATCGCCCGATGCGCGCGCTCGCCCTGATCTGCCTCGTTGCACTGACCGCCTGCACCAGCCCGCGCCAGGCCTGCGAGCGCAACGCGCTCTACGATCTCGGGATGCTCGACCTGCTGATCCGCGAGACCGAACAGACCATCGCGCGCGGCTATGCCCTGGAACGCGAACCCTATCGCAGCTCCAGCCTCCAGCTCTGCTATGGCAGCCGCTTCGGCGATCGCGACCGGATCGGCATGGCCTGGTGCAGCCGCCCCGAAATCGCCTTCCGCGACCGCCCCGTCGCGGTCGACCTGCGCGCCGAACGCGCGAAACTGGCCGAGCTGCGCGCGAAACGGACCGACACCGCCCGCAGCGCCGCCCGCGCGCTCGAAGACTGCCGCGCCCGCTTCCCCGCCCCCTAGGCCCCCGCCCCGTGTTTCTTCTTGGCCGAAATACCCGGCCTTATGTATCAAGCGCACCAAGATAAGGGAATCCCTCACGGCCCAGATCGGCTACAATTCCGCCATGCAGGACAAGACCATAAATAACGCGCTCTTGGAGCTGCGAAAACGGATCATGCGTGGCGGCCTGGGCGGCCTGGATCACGTCGAGGCACTGCTACAAATGCGCGGGGTTGCGATGCCCTGCGTGGGGCCAGCAAAGAGGCCAGACGCAGCTCACCGAGGCGCTATGCGGCTGCTTGTGATCGACGCGCTAAAAGGCGGACCAAAGCCGTTGCGGGCCATCGTGGCTGAGGTTGCCAATGCGCGGCCTGAACTGACCGAGCGGCAGGCTTACGTCAGGACTACGCAAGCATTGCAGAAGGTGAAGGCGTCTGGGCTGGTGGTACTAGACGGGTGCGCTTGGAGGCTGGCCCCGCAGGACCAGCCAAAGTGTCATGCTGCTGTCGCTTCGGCAACGCGGCGCTTGACTTTGTCAAGCAGCTCGCGCACCGCTTCTGGCGCGCAGTCGATCATCATCAGATAAGCGCGGTGCGATTCGATAGGTCGCGAGCGGGAGTGCATAAACGGACGCCATGAAGGGAAGGCGCACGCCCTGGCCCTTATGCGGGCACGCGGGGTTAAGCCTTCCTTCAAGCGGAAGTCAGGGCCAGTAGGGTCTAGGCTTGAGAGGCGGCTGGCGCGGTTGAGAGCGTTATCTAGTTAAGATATTGATCCAATGGAAGTAAGTCGAGTCCGAGCCGAGACAGTTGAACCTCGACAATCTCTAGCTGAGCCTGCGTATATCCGCCATCCTCCAAAGGTTGCGGAATAGAGAATGTCCATTCTTGGCCGCGATGCTGAATCGCAAAGAAGAGGGAGGACTCGTCGTCCAAGTCCCCCCTGCGCCTGCAACTTTGAGAAACGACCTTTGCAACCACTGAATCCAGAGACGCACACACGGCCATAGCTATGCGGCAATCCCGTTTTGGCTGGGGTTCCATTTCAGTATACCGGCGGCCCCCGGCGACGGCTTTGATGTCGCCGCTTCGGTTTGAGCCATGAACCACTCCATAAAAGCCGGAAGGGAAAGCGAGGGCGTGAAAGTGACTTCCTGCCCATAGTTCTCTTTGAAGAGCTTGGTGAGCGTTATGCTTACCGCAGCGAAGGCTTTCGCTGGCTGCTTGTGTGCAACACACAGGCCCAAAGTTTCCTCGTCATCAGAGACGAAAAAGTGGGCTCCATCGGCGTATTTGTATAGTACATTCACGGTCTTCGCGTTCATAATTATAGCTCCTTTTCCTGGCCGTCGCCAAGTCCTGGGCAACAAGGGGGTAGGCGTGCGGGGCACTCAATCGACGTTCACTGGTTGCGTTTTTGTTCCATAGGAATCGCTTCCTTTGGTCTCCCGATGTTCGCTTGTCACACGTTGACAGTATCATAACAAGCCGATTCGGATGCAACATTTTGTCCAGCCCCTCTAGACTTTTGACTTGTCAAGAGGCAAGGTGGACTCAGCAGTGTGGATATAGGCATTAGCTTCGATTAGTCAAGCGGATCGCTGCCAGTAGCCCTTCCATGTGCGGCTGACCGGCGCGCCCATCGCGTTCGCCGCCAGCGCCTTGGCCAGTCCGCCGTTCGGCGTGCGGCGATTGTCTTCCAGCCACGCGGCGTGGTTCGCGTACTGGTAAAGGTAGCGGTGCGAAACGTGATGGTGCTGCCCCGCGACCATCCGACGAAGGCGCGAGAAGTAGGACTCAACCCAGTTGGTATGCTTGCCGTCATCGCTGTAGGCGAGCGAGTGGTTGACGCGTTCGGTCGTCCAACCCGCTTGGAGAACATCCCAGTGCGAAGCCTCGTCGGCAGATATGGTTGCCATGCGGCAGACGTTCTCCTTGGCGAGCGCCGCGCCCTCGGCCTCGGTCTTGGTCACGAAGGGCAACGTGCGCCCGCCGCGCTGGCGGAAGGCCACGACGACCCGGCGGTTCGGCGACTGGTTCTCCTTGAGGCGACGGTCCTTCCTGTCCTCCTTGCGGTTCTCGGGGCGAATGTGACCGCCGAAATAGGCGCCGTCGATTTCGACATGCCCGCCCAGAACTTCTCCGGTGTGGACTTCCTGCGCCATCGCCTCGCGCAGTTTGTGGGCCAGCACGAAGGCGGTCTTGTACTGGCAGTCCAGGTCGCGGGACAGTTGGATCATGGAAACGCCCTTGGAGGCGTTCACGATGATGCAGATCGCGGCCAGCAGGTCCACGAAGGCCATCTTGCGCGAGGCGAAGATCGTGCCGGACGTGACTGAGAACTGGTGGTGGCAACCCTTGCACTTGAACTTGCGGCGGGTGGTGATGCTGTAGGCCTCGCAGCAGCCGCAGCGCGGGCAAACCGCTTCGCCGTCCGTCTCGGGCCAACGCATCTGGCAGAACGTCTCGTAAGCCGCATCTTCCCCGGCCTTGTAAATCTTGCGAAGGCTGAGGGTGCGAGATGCTGCGGAGAGAAGGAAGTGTTGGGCCATTGTCACTATATCCGATGATGTTATACATCGTATGTAGAGACTTGTGTCGCCCTATGCAAGGGTATATATCATCAAAAGTGATGATGTTTGGAGTTGGCAAGATGGCACCACGCAAGACTGATCCCGTGAATGTTGAATACGAGGCCAAGGCGAAGAACCTTCTGAAGGCTGAGTTGAAGCGAAAGGGCGTGACCTACGCGCAGCTTGCGGAGTTGCTTTCCGGGCGCGGGGTGCAGGAAAACGAGAGAAATCTGAACAACAAGATCAGTAGGGGTGGATTTTCCGCTGCTTTTCTGATTCTATGTTTGGAGTCAATAGGTTGTTCAGATCTGAGGCTATGAGATGGTGGACCTTGAAGTCGAGAGAGACGGCGACCGCCTGATCATCACGCTTGACCCTGGGCAACCCATTGAACTGGAGGACCTCGCCGGGAGTTTCGCGGCACTGGCGCGGATGTATGAGCGCCACTATCGGTCAAAGTCCGACGACGCACCGCGCCTGTTCGTGACTCGGATGGAGACCGGCTCCGTAATCGCGGAGATCGTCCCGTATGGCGTCATCATGGGTGGCCTGGCGATCATGGACAGTGGCGTCATCGTCACGGACTTTGCTAACAAAGTCTGGCGAGGCATCACATACTTCGCGCGAGGGAGAAGCGAGACCAAGATAGAACCTCCGAGCAAAGAGGATGCAGCAGACCTCAAGGAGTTTACGAAGCCGTTGCTTGGCAAGACGGGCGCGTCCCTCGGGATCAAACAGGCCCGCTACGAGAAGACGGACGGGACGAAGAGAACCGTTGTTGAATACATGTTTGGTAACCGCCCGGTTGATACCGCGGTTTAGGCGGCCTCTGCCTGCGGGGCAGCCATCGGCGCCCAGTTCCAAGGCATCAGTTCGTCGAGCTTGTTG
>NZ_SLVM01000018.1 GCF_004339675.1 Rhodovulum steppense | reverse complement strand
AATCCGTGGGGCTGGGCGAGATCAATGTCGGCGTGACCCAGCTCGACCAGGTGACCCAGCAGAACGCCGCCATGGTCGAGGAGGCCACCGCGGCCAGCACGACGCTGCGCCACGAGGCCGAGACGCTGCAGGGCCTGGTGGCCCGGTTCCGCCTGCAGGGCGGCACGGGCACCCGCCCCACCCAGACCGGCGCCATGACCCCGCTCCGCCTGGTCGACCGGGCCCGCCCGACCCAAGAACCCGCACCTGCGGCCACCGTGCCGCAAGCCGAGCGCCTGCCGCGCGCGGCGGGGGCCGAGACATGGAAGGATTTCTGATCCGCGTCCGGAAACGGCCTCGGGGGCGTTCGGGATACCCGGCGCCCCTTGTCCATTCGGCCCGCCCAAGACCCCGCTGGGCTGTGCAGGCTATTGGACAATCGCGCGCGCGGGCGCTAGATCAGGGCCGTTGACAGGAGGCCCCATGCGCCCGCGCGATCTCAGCATTCCCGACCAGCGCCATCCCGAAAAGGCGCATCGCCCCGACACCGCCCAACCGAAGAAACCCGCCTGGATCCGCGTGCGCGCACCGGGCGGGCAGGGCTATCGGGACACCCACCGCATCATCCGCGACCACGGGCTGGCCACGGTCTGCGAAGAGGCGGGTTGCCCGAATGTGGGCGAATGCTGGGCGCATGGCCACGCCACCATGATGATCATGGGCGAGATCTGCACCCGCGGCTGCACCTTCTGCAATGTCGCGACCGGCAAGCCCCAGGCGCTCGACCCGTTCGAACCCGGCCGGGTGGCCGACGCAGTGGCCCGGCTGGGGCTCAGGCATGTGGTGATCACCTCGGTCGACCGCGACGACCTGGAGGATGGCGGGGCCGAGCATTTCGCGCGCACCATCCGCGCCACCCGCCACCGCACGCCCGAGACCACGATCGAGGTGCTGGTGCCCGACTTCCTGAAATGCCAGCCCGCGGCGCTGGAAACCGTGGTCGCGGCCAAACCGGACGTCTTCAACCACAATCTGGAAACGGTTCCGGGGCTTTATCCCGAGGTGCGGCCCGGCGCGCGCTACTTCCACTCGCTGCGCCTGTTGCAGAGGGTCAAGGAGATCGACCCGGGCGCCTTCACCAAATCGGGCATCATGGTGGGCCTGGGCGAGACGCGGCAGGCGGTGCTGCAGGTCATGGACGACCTGCGCGCGGCCGATGTCGATTTCCTGACCATCGGGCAATATCTCCAGCCGACGCCCAAGCATCACGCCGTCGACCGCTTCGTGACGCCCGAGGAATTCGCCGCCTATGAAAGAGCGGCCTATGGCAAGGGGTTCCTGATGGTCTCGGCCAGCCCGCTCACGCGGTCGAGCTATCACGCAGGCGAGGATTTCGCCCGTCTCCGCGCCGCGCGTGAACAGGCCCTGTCGTCGCGCTGAGGCGCGGCCCCTCGGACAGGGCCGTCACATCCGTCGCTCGCGCCCCGAAATCACCATCAGCTCGCCGATATTCTCGCGCGTGATATAGCCGACCATGCGCCCCGAGGGTTCACTCACCGCAACCGCCGGTGCGCCGCTGTCCTGCAACGCGTCCAGCGCGGCATCCAGCGGCGCGGCCAGCGGCACCGACGGAATGCCCTCGGTCATGGCCTCGGCAACAGGCCGCATCCTGCTGCCCTCGGCGGCCAGTGCCGCGAACAGGGCGTTCCGGGTCAGGAAGCCGCGCAGACCGCCCCCGGCATCGACCACGGGAAACTCGTGCTGTGTGGTGCGGATCACCGCGTTCGAGGCCACCTGAAGGGTGTCGCTGGGTCGCAGTGTCTCGAAATGGATGATCATCGCATCGCGCGCCCGCAAGTGCCGCGCCGTGTCGCGCAGCGAGACATCGGCGCTTTCGGCGCCTGCCGCGACGAAGATGAAGATCGCGATCAGCACAAGCAACGGGTTGCCCCAGGTCAGCCCGAGAAATCCGAAGACAAAGGCCAGCGCCTGGCCCGACCGCGCCGCCAGCCGCGTCGCCGCGACCCGCCCCATCCCGTAGGACAGCGCCGCGCGGAACACCCGGCCACCATCCATCGGGAAGGCGGGGATCATGTTGAACAGGACCAGGAACAGGTTGATCGCGGCCAGGTTGCCCCAGAACGCCGTCGCGCCACCCTCGCCAAGCTGTGCAAGCGAGGTAAGCTCGGCCTGCGCGCCAAGGGTGACCAGCACCGCCCAGATCACCACATTCACCGCAGGCCCGGCCAGCGCCACGGCGATTTCCTGCCCGGGCTTCTCCGGCATCCGGTCGAGTCGCGCAAGGCCGCCGATCGGCAGCAGCGTGATGTCCGGCGTCGCGATCCCGAAGCGGCGCGCCATCAGGGCGTGGCCGAACTCATGCGCGACCACGCAGGCGAAAAGCGCCAGAACGAAGACCACGTTGATCGCGGCCGCGACCGGCCCGCCGGTGATCCAGCTTGCCGCACCGATCCAGGCCAGCAGCAGGAAGAAGGTGGCATGCACCCTCAGTTCCGAGCCGAACAGGTGGCCGATGGGAAAGGACCAGGTCATCGCTTGTGCCTCGGGGTGCCGCCCGCGCGGCGGGCGGCCACCGCCTTAGAACGGGATCTCGTCGTCGAGATCGCCCATCGGGGCCGGTCCCGACCTGCCGCCGCGATCTTCGTCCCGGCCCTGATCGTAGTCGCCATAGCCGCCACCGCCATAACCACCTCCCCCGCCGCTGCTGCCGCCGTCGCCGCGGCCATCGAGCATGGTGAGTTCGCTCCGATAGGGCCGCAGCGCGATTTCGGTCGTGTACCGGTCCTGGCCGGACTGGTCCTGCCATTTCCGGGTCTCGAGCTGGCCCTCGATATAGACCTTGGAGCCCTTCTTCAGATATTGCTCGGCCACCCGCACCAGCGGTTCGGAATAGATCGCGACCGAGTGCCATTCGGTTTTCTCGCGCCGCTCGCCGGTATTGCGGTCCTTCCAGTTTTCAGAAGTGGCGATGCGCAGGTTGCACACCTTGCCGCCGCTGGGAAAGCTGCGCACCTCGGGGTCGCGGCCGAGATTGCCGATGAGGATGACCTTGTTGACCGAACCCGCCATATGGGTGCCCCCTGTCGAATCTAGAATTTCGCGTTTTCCGTTTACACCACCCCGTCAGGGTTAATGGAAGGTGAAAATCCGCCCGCGTTCCGGTGCCCGGACAGCAGGGCCGCACGGGGCGGATGGCAGGTCTGGCACGGGGCCGCGATTTTGCCTATAGTCCCGCACAACGGAAAAGGACCGGAAGCGGGACAGTGGTTCGCAAACTGACGGTTGCCCTGGCGCTGGTCGGGCTCGGGATGGCGCCCGCGGGCGCGGAGGTCACCGTGTCGTCCAAGGCGCGCGCGGCCATTTTCGAGTCGCAGAAGCGTCTGCTCGATGGGCGCGCGGCGCAGCAATATGCCAATTCCGTGCGGCTTCAGCCGCAGCGCTTCGTCACCCCCTCGGCGGGCGGCACGCTGCCCTATGCGGGCAAGTATCGCGGAGAATATCTCGAACATGCCCGCGCCGCTGCCCGGCGCCATGGCGTGCCCGAGGATCTGTTCCTGCGGCTCGTCCAGCAGGAATCGGGCTGGAACCCGGGGGCGGTCTCGCACAAGGGGGCGATCGGGCTGGCGCAGTTGATGCCCGGCACCGCGCAACTGCTGGGCGTGGACCCGCGCGACCCGCAGCAGAACCTCGAGGGCGGCGCGCGCTACCTGCGCCGCCAGTTCGACCGGTTCCAGTCCTGGCGGCTGGCGCTGGCTGCCTACAATGCCGGCCCCGAGGCGGTCGAACGCCATGGCGGCGTGCCGCCCTATGCCGAGACGCAGACCTATGTCCTGCGGATCTGGGGCAGCTAGGGCAGGGCGGTCGGCACCCTCACTCGGATACCGGCACCAGCCGCGTCACCCCGACCGCCGCAGCCCGCGCCAGCGCAGGGTCCAGCGACATCGGAATATATTCGCCGCGCCGCCACAATTCGCCCAGATCGTCGTAATGGCGGCTGAGCGGGTGGCCCGATTGCCCGGTCGAGATCACGAAGACCGAACTGTCGGGATCGGCGAAATCATAGACCCCGCGATAGCCCGCGCCGTGGATGCTGGCGAAGGGCTCGGGATCGCGGCCGCGTGTCAGCCCCCGGTTCAGCGTGTTGTCCCCGCCCGAGACGGGCTGGCGGATGTTGACGAACCATTTCAGGAACGGCACCTCGCCCAGCACCGGATGATCGTGCCAGGCCTGATGCGCAGCCCCCCAGCGCAGGCTTTCGAGTGACCCGCCATAGGTCTCGGACAGCCACAGAAGCGCCTCGTCCAGCGCAAGCCGGGCGATCTCGGTGCAGGTCTCGACGGTGCCCGACTGGCGGATGTCGCACCAGATGCTGGCGCCGTCGATATCGCGGAATACCCGCTCGATGAACAGCGGTTCGACATGGGTGAACTCGTCGGCCAGCGGGCCCAGTTCGTCGCGGATCAGCCGGTCCTGCAGATGCCTCAACCAGGCGGCATAGATCAGCGGCTCGGGCATATGCTCGTTCATCTCGCCGTTCCAGGCCGCCAGAAGTTCCAGCGCGCGCTGGCGCCGCCGCTCGGGGCTGCCCGCGGGCGCAGGCTCTCCGGTGAACCACAGGTCGCGTGCGATCAGCGGCAGAAGCGACTGCGCGGTGAAGGACACGGTATCGAGCTGCGCCTCGATGAAGCTTTCGCGGGTATGCACCGAGCGGCGCGTCATCAGCGTCTTCCATCGCTCGATCCGCTGGGTATCGCCCCAATCATAGCTGACATGCAGCGGGAAGGGCCGGTCCAGAATCTTGTTGTTGGTATTGCCCAGGATTCCGCTTTCAGGCGCAAGGAAGCGCGGGTTCGCGGCATAGTTCAACCAGCCGTGCCATCGGTTCTCCTCGCGCCAGCCCGGCACCGGCAGACGCCCCTTGCTCTGGTGCTCGGCCAGCCGCCGGGGCATCGCGCCGATGGTCTGAAGGGCGATCGTGTCCTGATCCACCACCGCGAGGTTCTGCGCGGGCGCGATGTGGAACCGGCCCGCCTCGAGCGCCTCGTCCACGTCTTGTGCCCGCATCAGCTTCAAGCCCGCGCTCAGCGAGGTGTCGGCGCCGCTCAGCAGCGTCCAGCCCAGCGCCGCGACATGGCCCGGCGGCGTGATCGAGCCCAGTCCGAAATGCCCGCCGGGCAGCACCGGACCGTTCTCGGTCCAGCGCATGGTGATCGTCACCGGCTCGGCGCCCGCGACACGGATGATCGAGCGGCGCGTCTCGAACGGCCTGAACCCGTCCGGGGTGCGGTATTCCTCGGGGTTGTCGGGGTTGAGCTGTTCCAGGAACACGTCCTGATCGTCCAGATAGGCCGTGGTCATCCCCCAGCCCAGATTGGCCGAACGCCCCCCCAGGATCACCGGCATGCCCGGGATCGTGCCACCGATCACACCGCCCGAGGCCAGTTCCAGACGGGCGAGATACCAGATCGACGGCGCGGTAAAGCCCAGATGCGGATCGCTGGCCAGAAGCGTGCCGCCTGCGGCCGAGCGGTTGGGTGCCGCCGCAAAGACATTCGAGGCCGAGGCAAAGGCGCGCGGGGCAAAGGGCGACAGCGGCCCCTCGGCCATCCGTTCCAGAGGCGCGGCCGATGGCAGGATCCCGGGGGCAAGCGCGGCATAGTCGGGCAAGGCTGCCAGCCCCTGTCCGGGCGCGTCGGGCATCAGGTCGCGCACCCTTTCGGATCCGATCATCAGCGACAGCCGCGCGCGCAGCACCTCGGTTTCCAGATGGGTCGAGAGCCGGAGCCCCATCAGCTTGCCGATGGCCAGCGAATCGGCAGGCTGCCAGAGCGCGACCTCGGGCGTGAACAGGAAGAACTCGGGCGCACCCCGGCCGCGGGCATTGGCATTCACCGCGGCGATCCAGGCGTTGACCCCATTCGCATAGGCCTGCAGCGCGGCCGCGGCATAGGGATCCTGCGCCTTCACCGAAGCTTGCGCCAATCCGTAGAGATCCAGCCTGCGCGCCAGTTCGTCGATCGCCAGGGTACGGGCGCCGAATATCTCGGACAAGCGCCCCTGCGCGGTCCGCCGCAGGATCGTCATCTGCCACAGCCGATCCTGGGCATGGACAAAGCCCAGCCCGAAGAACACGTCGCTGTCCGACTCCCCGAAGACATGCGGCACATTGGCGTTGTCGCGCACGATCTCGACCGGCGCGGTGATCCGGGCGACGTTGTGCACGGCCTCGTAATCGGGCAGCGAGCGCGCGGCCAGGTGATAGACCGCGGCCCCGGCCAGGAAGGCCAGGATCACCGCGGCCGTGAAAAGCCGCAGAAGCCAGCGGAAAAGCCCGGCCATGTCCGCCCCGTTGTTGACGCCCCCGATGCGGCCGTTAGTTAGGGGCAAACGCTACCGACTGCAACGAGGGGGGATGACGCCATGGCAAAAGTCGCGTTTCTGGGGCTTGGGGTGATGGGCTACCCGATGGCGGGCCATCTGGCCGCCAGGGGCCATGAGGTCACTGTCTACAATCGCACCGCCGCCAAGGCCGAGGTCTGGGTCGCCCAGCATGGCGGCCGCGCCGCCGCGACGCCTGCGCAAGCGGCGGCAGGGGCGGAATTCGTGATGGCCTGTGTCGGCAACGATGACGACCTGCGCGCGGTCTGCACCGGGGCGGAGGGTGCCTTTGCCGGCATGGCCGAAGGCGCGGTCTTTGTCGATCACACCACCGTTTCGGCGGCCGTGACGCGCGAGATGCACGAGGCCGCCGCCACCGCGGGCATCGGCTTTGTCGATGCGCCTGTTTCTGGCGGGCAGGCCGGGGCCGAGAACGGCCAGCTTGTCGTGATGTGCGGCGGCGCGCAGGCCTCCTATGACCGCGCCGAGCCGGTGATCGCGTCCTATGCCAAGGCCTGCCGCAGGCTGGGCGACAGCGGGGCAGGGCAATTGACCAAGATGGTCAACCAGATCTGCATCGCCGGGCTGGTGCAGGGTCTGGCCGAGGCGCTGCATTTCGCCGAGAAGGCGGGGCTTGACGGGCGCGCGGTGGTCGAAGTGATCGGCGGCGGCGCCGCCGGAAGCTGGCAGATGATGAACCGCTACGAGTCGATGATCGAGGACCGCTTCGATTTCGGCTTCGCGGTCGACTGGATGCGCAAGGATCTGGGCATCTGCCTTGCGACCGCCAACGAGACCGGCGCCAGCCTGCCGGTAACAGCCCTGGTCGATCAGTTTTACAAGGACGTGCAGAAACTTGGCGGCGGGCGCTGGGACACGTCGAGCCTGATCGCGCGGCTCAGGGCGATGGGCTGACAAGCCTGAAAGTGCCCCGCCGGAGCGCCAATCCGGCGGGGCACAAAATCCTGACGTCTGCGGCTCGAAGGCGCGCGGGACGATCTCAGGGGATGATGCGGGTGTATTTCGTGCCTTCGAGCGAGGCACCGACGATCAGGCCCTGCTGCCCGTAGACCAGCGCGACCACCGGATCGAGCGAGGTTCTGGTCGAGGCCGAGACCGCACCCGCGTCGTCCAGGAAGGCATATTCCAGATCCGCCCCCGCCGACCAGCCCGCCCCCGAGCGGAAGGCCTGCAACGCATCGGGCGTCATGAAGAACAGCGCATGGGCATATTGCTGCGCGCCGACCTGCAAGCCGAAACTGGCCTTGGTGGCCGAATAGTAATCCACCGTGACGTTGTTGATCCGCAGCGCGCCGCGGCCATAGGCCCCGCCCACCCACAGCCCCGCCTTGGTGATCAGCGGCATCCACAGCACGCCATGCGACTTGGCCTCAAGCTCCTGCGTGCCGGGATAGCGGCTGAACAGGAAGTTCCGCGTGCCATCCACCCGGTTGTCGAGCGATACGCCCCCCTGGCTGCCCACGCCATTGCCGCAGGCCGCCAGCGCCGTCGTCGCACCCATTACGCCGATGAATCCGCGGCGCGAAAGGCGCCCGGTCATGCTCTTGCTGTCTTGCATCGCTCTGTGCCTCTTGTTGTGGCCTTGCCGCCATTTGACACAAACTATAGAGGGGCAGCCGCGTCCTGTCACGCCCGCAGAGCGCGCGGCGGCGAATCCTTGCGCGCCGCCCTGCCTGCCGTCAGCCCGCGCGCAGCACCCGCGCCGCTTCGGGGGCGAAATAGGTCAGGATCCCATCGCAGCCCGCGCGCTTGAAGGACAGGAGGCTCTCCATCATCACCTTCTGGCGGTCGAGCCAGCCATTCTGCGCCGCCGCCATCAGCATCGCGTATTCGCCCGACACCTGATAGGCATAGGTCGGCGCGCCGAAGGCGTCCTTTACCCGGCGGCAGATGTCGAGATAGGGCATGCCCGGTTTCACCATCACCATGTCGGCCCCTTCGGACAGGTCGCGCTCGATCAGGCGCAGCGCCTCGTCGGTATTTGCCGGATCCATCTGATAGGTCTTCTTGTCGCCCTTCAGCGCGCCCGAGGCGCCCACCGCGTCGCGGAACGGCCCGTAGAAGGCCGAGGCATATTTCGCCGCATAGGACATGATCGCGACATCGCTGTGCCCGGCCGCCTCCAGCGCCTGGCGCATCGCGCCGATCCGGCCGTCCATCATGTCGGACGGGCCCAGGATGTCGGCCCCGGCCTCGGCCTGGGCCAGCGCCATCTTCACCAGCGCCTCGACGGTTTCATCGTTGACGATGATGCCGTCGCGCACGATCCCGTCATGGCCGTTGGAATTGTAGGGGTCGAGCGCGACATCGGTCATCACCGCGATCTCGGGCACCGCCGCCTTGATCGCGCGGATCGTGCGGTTCGACAGGTTCTCGGGGTTCCACGCCTCCTCGCAGAGTTCGGTCTTCAGCGCGGGATCGGTATAGGGAAACAGGCAGATCGCCGGAATGCCGAGTCCCGCCGCCTCTTCGGCCGCCCTGACCACAAGATCGACCGACCGGCGCACCACCCCGGGCATCGAGGGAATCGGTTCTTCCACGCCCGTCCCGTCGCGCACGAAGACCGGCCAGATCAGGTCGCCCACGCCCAGCGCGGTCTCGCAGGTCAGCGCGCGCAAGGCGGCCGTGCGGCGGGTGCGGCGCAGGCGCGTCATCGGGAAGGGGGCGAGGGTGGGGCGCATGGGCTACGGCTCCTTCAACATTGGCTGCGACTGGGTTACACGGATCGGATCGCACCTCAAGAGCGGGAATCGTCACGACTCGACCTCCGGCGCGCGAGGCCCCCGGAACGGAGACACCGCCCTCGTGAGTTTCACCCAGCAAGTCTTCGAACTGATCGACATGCGGTCCTTCTCGAATCTCTGGTACTGGATCGCGCTTGCCGTTCTGTGGTCGACCTCAAGCCACTGGGTTCTGGGCGTGCCCTATGATCTGGTGCAGCGCGCGCGCCGTCAGGGCGGCGAGGCGGCCGAGGACGTGGCCGATCTGGTGCGGATCAATGCCCGGCGCTACCTTTATGTCATGCGCGTCTCGGGGCTGTGGATCAGCGCCTTTGCGGGCTTTGCGCTGACCACGCTGGGGATGCTGGGTTTCGTCTATGGCAACGAGTTTTCGCAGGCGGTGTTCCTGCTTCTTGCCCCGCTGACGCTGGTCGGGTTGTGGACCCTGCGCACCGCACGATCCTATGAACAGCGCAACCCCAGCGGCGAGCGGCTTTACTGGCTGTTGCGCTGGCACCGGCTGGGGGTGCAGATCATGGGGATCCTCTCGATCCTTGTGACCGCCATGTGGGGAATGTGGCAGAACTTCACGATCGGCGTTCTGGGCGGTTGACAGCGCGCGCCCGGCGCTTATTCCCGGCGGCCATGTCACAGCCCCTGCACATCACCGTCGGCGGCGCGCCCGAGGGCTTCGACGCCCGACTTCTGGCCCGCGAACTGGAAAAGACCGGCCAGCCGGTGATCCATATCGCCCGGGACGACCGGCGGCTTGCGGCGATGCGCGCGGCGCTGGGGTTCTTTGCGCCCGAGGCGGTGGTTCTGGATTTCCCCGCATGGGACTGCCTGCCCTATGACCGGGTCTCGCCCAATCCCGATGCCGAGGCGGCGCGCATGGCGACGCTGGCGGCGCTGGTCCAGGGCCTGCCGGGGCCGTTCATCCTGCTGACGACGCTGAACGCCGTCACCCAGCGCGTCCCGGCCCGCGACGTGCTGCGCGATGCGTCCTTTACCGCGCTGGTCGGCACGCGGGTGGACGAGGCCGCGCTCAGGGCCTTTCTGGTGCGCATGGGCTTTACCCAGGCGCCGACGGTGATGGAGCCGGGCGATTACGCGATCCGCGGCGGGATCATCGACATCTATCCGCCGGGCGAGTCGGGGCCGGTGCGGCTTGACCTGTTCGGCGACGTGCTGGACGGCGCCCGCCGCTTCGACCCGGCCACCCAGCGCACCACGGAAAAGCTGAAGAGGATCGAGCTTGCGCCGGTCTCCGAGGTGATCCTCGATGAGGCCGCGATCACCCGCTTCCGGCAGAACTACCGGATCGAGTTCGGTGCGGCGGGCACCGACGATCCGCTATACGAGGCGGTCAGCGCGGGGCGAAAGCATGCCGGGATGGAGCATTGGCTGCCCTTCTTCCACGAACGGCTGGAAACGCTGTTCGACTTCCTGCCCGGCGCAAGCGTCTGGCTTGACGACCAGGTGACGCCCGCGCGGCTGGCGCGGTGGGAGGGGGTCGCCGACCAGTACGAGACCCGCCGCGAGGCGATGGCCCAGAAAGGCCGGATCGACACGGTCTACAAGCCTTGCCCGCCGGGGCTGCTGTATCTCGACGATGCCGCCTGGGAGGCGGCGCTGGCCGGGCATCGCGTTGTGCAGATGAACCCGCTGCCGCAGGGCACCGGCCCCGGCGTGATCGACGCGGGCGGGCGCATCGGGCGCAATTTCGCGCCTGAACGAAAGCTGGAACAGGTCAGCCTTTTCAGTGCGCTGAAGGATCATGTTCGGACGCGGCGCGAAGAGGGCGCCGTGGTGGTCGCGTCCTATTCCGAGGGCGCGCGCGAGCGGCTGAAGGGATTGCTGGAGGACGAGGGCGTGGCGGATGCCCGCCTTGCCGCCGATATCCGCGACGTGACCGAGAAGCGTGGGCTTTACCTGACGGTCTGGGCGCTGGAACATGGTTTCGAGGGGCCCGGGCTGACGGTCGTCTCGGAACAGGACGTGCTGGGCGACCGGCTGATCCGCGCGCCGAAGAAACGCCGCAAGGCCGAGAACTTCCTGACCGAAGCCCAGGCGCTGTCGCCGGGCGATCTGGTGGTGCATGTCGAACATGGCGTGGGCCGCTACACCGGGCTTGAAACGATCACGGCGGCGGGCGCCCCGCATGAATGCCTGGCGCTGGAATATGCCGGCGGCGACCGGCTGTATCTGCCGGTCGAGAATATCGAGCTTCTCAGCCGCTACGGCCATGAGGAGGGGCTGCTCGACAAGCTGGGCGGCGGCGCGTGGCAGGCCAAGAAGGCGAAGCTGAAGCAGCGGATCCGCGAGATCGCGGACAAGCTGATCCGGGTCGCCGCCGAACGCCATCTGCGCAATGCCCCGATCCTGGAGGCCGACCATCACCTGTGGGAGGCGTTTTCGGCCCGCTTTCCCTATCAGGAAACCGACGACCAGCTGGCCGCCATCGCCGATGTGATGAGCGACATGGCCAGCGGCACGCCGATGGACCGGCTGATCTGCGGCGATGTCGGCTTCGGCAAGACCGAGGTCGCCATGCGCGCGGCCTTTGTCGCGGCGATGTCGGGGGTGCAGGTGGCGGTGATCGCGCCCACCACGCTCCTGGCGCGCCAGCATGCCAAGGGCTTTGCCGAACGCTTCCGCGGCTTTCCGCTGGAGGTGCGCCAATTGTCGCGATTCGTCCCCGCGAAGGAGGCCGCGGCGACGCGCGCAGGCCTGGCCGAAGGGGCGGTCGATATCGTGATCGGCACCCATGCGCTGCTGGCCAAGGGGATCCGGTTCCGCAATCTCGGCCTGCTGATCATTGACGAGGAACAGCATTTCGGCGTGAACCACAAGGAACGGCTGAAGCAGTTGCGCAGCGACATCCATGTGCTGACGCTGACCGCCACGCCGATCCCGCGCACGCTGCAGATGAGCCTGACCGGCGTGCGCGATCTTTCGATCATCGGCACGCCGCCCGTCGACCGGCTGTCGATCCGCACCTATGTCAGCGAGTTCGACACGGTGACGGTGCGCGAGGCGCTGCTGCGCGAACATTACCGCGGCGGGCAAAGCTTCTTCGTCGTACCACGGATCGCGGATCTGCCCGAGATGGAGGCCTTCCTGCGCGACCACGTCCCCGAGGTGTCGTTCGTGGTGGCGCATGGCCAGATGGCGGCGGGCGAACTCGACGACCGGATGAACGCCTTCTACGACGGGAAATACGACGTGCTGCTGGCCACGACCATCGTGGAATCGGGCCTCGACATCCCCACCGCCAACACGATGATCATCCATCGCGCCGACATGTTCGGACTGGCCCAGCTTTACCAGATACGCGGGCGGGTGGGGCGGTCGAAGACGCGCGCCTATGCCTATCTGACCACCAAGCCGCGCGCGCCGCTGACGCCGCAGGCGCAGAAACGGCTGCGCGTGCTGGGATCGCTGGACACGCTGGGGGCGGGCTTCACGCTGGCCAGTCAGGATCTGGACATTCGCGGCGCGGGCAACCTGATCGGCGAGGAACAGTCGGGCCATGTCCGCGAGGTCGGCTTCGAACTTTACCAGTCGATGCTGGAGGAGGCGATTGCCCGGATCAAGTCGGGCGAGCTAGAGGGGCTGTCCGAGATCGAAAGCGACTGGTCGCCCCAGTTGAACCTGGGCGTGCCGGTGCTGATCCCCGACGATTACGTTGCCGATCTGGATGTGCGGCTGGGGCTTTACCGGCGGCTGTCCGGGCTGACGACCAAGGTCGAGCTGGAAGGCTTCGCCGCCGAACTGATCGACCGTTTCGGCAAGCTGCCGAAAGAGGTGAACACGCTGCTGCTGATCGTGCGCATCAAGGCCATGTGCAAGCGCGCGGGCATCGCCCGGCTGGATGCCGGGCCCAAGGGGGCGACGGTGCAGTTCCACAATGACAGGTTCGCCAATCCCGCCGGGCTGGTCGATTTCATCCAGGGCCAGAACGGACTGGCCAAGGTCAAGGACAACAAGATCGTCATTCGCCGCGACTGGACCAGGGACAGCGACCGGATCAAGGGCGCCTATGGCATCGCGCGGGATCTGGCAGAAAAGGTGAAGAACACGGCGTAAGTGACTTACGTCTCGGGGCGTTCCGGAAATTTCCGGATCAGCAGGAAAGCCGCGGCAACCGCCAGAAGGACGCCGGTCGCCAGCGGCCGCGGCGTCCCGTCGAAAGCCTGGCCGACCGGCACCGCCAGCAGCGCCGACATCACCGTGGCCAGCGCCCCGATGATCGAGGCGGCCATGCCCGCAACATGGCCCAAAGGCTCCATCGCCAGCGCGTTCAGGTTGCCGATGGTCAGGCCCAGCATCCCGAACAGCGTGATCGCCCACAGCATGAAGGCCGCGAACTCGGCACCCGGCGGCAGAAGCCCGCTCCAGAACAGCGCCGCCATCGCGACCGACAGCGCAAGCTGCGCACTCAGCGTGACCCGCACCAGGAAGCGCATGCCCAGACGGCCCACCAGCATCGCGTTGGTGAAACTCGCGCTCCCCGCGATCACCGCGATCAGGGCGAACCACAGCGGAAAGCTGTCCCCGCGGCCGAAATGGATGTCGAAGATCTGCTGGATCGAGGTCAGCAGCATGAACAGCACCGAAAAGATCAGCGTCTGAACCAGAACCGCGCGCCGCGCGACCGGATCGGCAAAGACCTCGCGCGCGGCGGCGCGCAGCGATGCGGGTTTCAGCGGACGGCGTCGGGCAGGGGGCAGCGTCTCGGGCAGGCGCAGCGCGTACCAGCCGACCGAGATCACCGAGAACAGCAGGAAGGCCAGAAAGATCGCGCGCCAGCCTGCCAGCGCGATGATGCCTGCGCCCAGCAGCGGCGCGATGGCGGGCAGGAGCGTGAAGATCATCATCACGAAGGACACGATCCGCGCCATGTCGCGCCCGGCATAAAGATCGCGGATCACCGCCAGCGCCACCACCCGCGGCGCCGCAGCGCCCAGCCCTTGCAGCGCGCGCCCGAACAGCACCAGTTCCAGCGACTGGCCCGTGCCCGCGATCATGGCGCCGACGACGAACAGCCCCGCGCCGCCCAGGATCACCGGCTTGCGGCCCAGCGAATCCGACAACGGCCCGACAACCAGCGTGCCGATCCCCATTGCCGCGACGAAGACGAGGACGACGAATTGCGCATGATTGAGATTTGCGGGCGCCAGTTCCCGACCGATCTCGGGCAGGGCGGGCAGCATCGCGTCGATGGAGAACGCCACCGTCGCGAACAGCAGCGCCATGATCGCGATGAATTCGGACCGCGAGACGCGCCTTTGCCCGGTGATATCCGCCTGTGCCATGCTGCCTCCGACCTCGGGGTTCTGATGCGACAGATCGGGCGCGACCGCCAGCGGATAAATCTCCGCTAGTGCAGCGGCTGCGCGCCGGGATCGCCCGCCAGTTCCGCGATGACCTGCACCCATAGCGCGGTGGGCTGGGCGCCCACCAGAACGTGGTGGTCGGCCACGATGAAGGTCGGCACGCCGGTCACGCCGCGGCTGCGGGCATGGGCATCGCGCGCGCGGATCGCGTCCGCATCGGCATCCGAGGCCAGAAGCCGCGCGACCATGCCGCTGTCCATCCCGACGGCCCCGGCAATCGCGGCCAGAACGCCGGTTGCGCCGATATCGCGGCCTTCCAGGAAACAGGCGTCGAACAGCGCCTGCACAGCCGCGTGCTGGCACCCCTCCAGCCCGGCCCAGTGGATCAGCCGCTGCGCATCCAGCGTGTTGGGCGTGCGGGTGATCGCGGCGAGGTTCAGTTCGATCCCGGCCGCGCGGGCCTTTTCGTCGATTTCGGCATAGGCGCGAACGGCCTCCATCTGGCCGCCGAACTTGGCTTCGAGATAGGCGCGCCGGTCCATGCCCGCGCGCGGCATGCCGGGGTTCAACTGGAAGGGCTGCCAGACGATCTCGAACGGGTGGTCGGGCCGGGCGTCCAGCGCGGCATCCAGCAGCCGCTTGCCGATCAGGCACCAGGGGCAGATCGGGTCGGCGAAGATGTCAAGCCGGACCATGGCCAGCCTCGTAGGATGCACGGATCTGGCGGCGGTTCAGCTTGCCGTTCGGGTTCTTCGGCAAGTCGTCCATATGGACGTAAAGCCGCGGCTGCTTGTAGCGGGCCAGCCGTTCGGCGGCAAAGGCGGCAAGCTGGTCCTCGGCCAGCGCCTCGCCGGTATAGAAGGCGGCGATCACGGAGGTATCGGCCTTGATCGCGATCTCGGTGGCGGCGACCTCGTGGATCGCGGGATGTTCCATCAGCGCGCGTTCCACCTCCAGCGGCGAGACCCGCACGCCGCCCGCGTTCAGCATGTCGTCATCGCGGCCCAGATAGGTGATCGCGCCATCCGCGGCCATTTCCACCATGTCGCCGGTCAGGAACCATTCGCCATGGAACCGCGCCGCGGTTTCGGCCTCGGCCTTGAGATAGCCCAGCATCAGCCCCGGATCGCGGCGCGAGACGGCCAGTTGCCCGGGCTCGCCGCGTTGCACGGGTTCCAGGTCCGGCCCCAGCACCGCGACCCTTCGGCCCGGCTGCGGATAGCCCGAGGAGGGCAGCGGCGCGGGCCGGGCGGGGCTGCCCGAGACGAAGGTGGAACATTCCGACATCCCCAGCGCCTCGTAGACGAAGGTGCCGGTGGTCTCGGCCCAGGCGGCGCGGGTGGCCTCGGGCATCTTCTCGCCCGCGGACAGGCCGTGGCGCAGTTTGGGCAGCACCAGATGGGGATAATCGCGCAGCATCTGGCGATAGACACCGGGCGCGGCGGCAAAGATCGTCGCGTCGAAGCGCTTCAGAAGCAGCGGCAATTGCGCGGGCCGCACGCCCGGCGCGGGGATCAGGGCGGTCGCCCCGATGGACCAGGGATCGAGCAACCCGGTGCCCAGCGTATAGGTCCAGTTGAAGGCGCCCGCATGCAGCAGCCGGTCCTCGGGCGTCAGGCCATACCAGCCTTCCCACATCATCCGCCGCGCCCAGACCGCGCGATGGGCATGGATCACGCCGCGCGGATTGCCCGAGGTGCCCGAGGTATAGACCACATAGGCCGGCCGGTCGGGATCGCCCAGCGCATAGCCCGCCGGGGCGTGCTCGTGCAGGGCGCGCTGCGCGTCGAGGTCCAGCACCGGCGCGGCGCAATCGGCGGGAAGGGCGACGCCCGGGCCGGCCAGGATCACCGCGGGCTCGATCTCGGCGGCAAGTTTCGTGATCTCGGGCGTTGTCAGCAGCGCCGAGGTCGGCACCGGCACCAGCCCCGCAGCGATCGCGCCCAGAAACCCGATGGGAAACTCCACCCCGTTGCCCAGCCGCAAGAGCACCCGCGCGCCGGGCGCCAGCCCCATCTGCGCCAGCCCCGCCGCAAGTCCGCGCACGGCGGCCTCCAGCCGGGCATAGCTCCAGCGTTCGGCGCCATGGGGGCCGATCACGGCCAGCGCGACCTTTTCGGGCGTGCAGGCGGCCGGGGCCAGCACATGGGCGGCCAGGTTGAACGGGGCGGGGCAGGGCGGCGGGGCGCCCTCGTCAAATATCGCTCGCATGGGCTGCGTGCTAGCCCCGCTGCCTTGCGGTTGCAAGGGGCCGGGAACGGGGCAGGCGGGCGGTCTCAGAACGCGTTGCGCACCGCGCGGGCCCCGGCCGAGATATCCTCGCCGATCCCCTCGACGGTGCCGCAGCCCGCAAGGGCCAGCAGGCCCAGCATCAGAAGCGTTCGGGTCATGGATCACTCCCTCTCGGACCACCAGATATCGGGGAGAAAACCGATCCAATCCCCGTATATCGGTATCGTTTCCGGATAGCGCAGCGTGGCGCGGTGGGCAATCAGCGAACTGGGCGCATACCAGACCGGGATCACATGCCGCCCGGTCGTCAGCACCCGGTCCAGCGCGCGGGTGGCCGCGACGAATTCCTCATGCGTTTCCGAGGTCAGCAGCGCCTCGATCATCGCCTCGGCGGCGGGGCTGGCCAGCCCCATCCAGTTGCGCGTGCCGGGTCGCGTGACCCCCTCCGCCCCCCAGTACAGCCGCTGTTCGTTGCCGGGCGACAGCGACAGCCCGACCGTGTAGAACGCCATGTCGAAATCATAGGCGTCGGTGCGTTCGGTATATTGCGCGTTGTCGACCGTGCTGATGCGCACCGCGATGCCCAGCCGTTTCAGCCCCTCGGCAAAGATGTCGACGATCTTCTGGCTCTCGGCCGCGCCCTGGCGCAAGAGGATCTCGAAGGTGAAGGGCCGGCCGTCGGCATCGCGCAGCACCCCGTCATCGCCCACGCGCCAGCCGGCGTCTTCCAGCCGGGCAAAGGCCATGCGCAGGTTCTGCCGGTTCGAGGGCCGCCCGTCCGAGACGGGCAGCGCATAGCCCTCCAGCGCGCCGGGCAGCAGCTCGTCGGCAAAGGGCGCCAGCAACGCGCGCACGCGGCCCTCGGCGGGGCCCGGTCCCATGCCCAGCTCGGAATTCGAGAAATAGGACGCGATGCGCGGCTGGGTGCCGCCGGTCAGCACGCCATTGATGAACTCGAAATCGAAGGCATGCAGCATCGCGTCGCGCACCCGCCAGTCGGCAAAGACCGGGCGGCGGCCATTCATCACCAGCCCGCTGATGCCGGTGGGCCGCGCATGCGGGATCTCGGCTTTCACGATCCGCCCCGTGGCGATGGCGGGGAAGTCATAGGCGCTTTGCCAGCGCGCCGCGCTCGATTCGCGGTAGATGTCGATTGCGCCGCCCCGGAACGCCTCGAACAGCACGCCCGCATCGGCATAGAACTCGATGCGGATCTCGTCGAAATTGTGCTGGCCCCGGTTCAGCGCCAGATCGCGCCCCCACCAGTCGGGGTTGCGGCGCACCAGGACGAACCGGCCCGGCTCGAACCCGGCGATGACATAGGGGCCTGACCCGATCGGCGCCTCCAGCCCGCTTTGCGCGAAATCGCGCCCCTCCCACTGCGCCTTTTTCAGCACCGGGCGCAGGCCCAGGATCAGTGGCAATTCGCGGTCGGCGGTGGTGAAGGTGAAGCGCACACTGCGCGGCCCCGTCGCCTCGGCCGTCGCGACCTTTTCCCAGGCGCTGCGATAGCGCGGGTGGCCCTGTTCGCCCAGCACGCTGAACGACCATAGCACATCCTCGACCGTGACCGGGCTGCCATCCGAGAAGCGCGCGCCTTCGCGCAGGGTGAATTCGACCCAGTCGCGATCCGGGCCGGTCTCGACCGATTCGGCCAGAAGCCCGTAAAGCGTGAAGGGTTCGTCCCAGGACCGGCCCATCAGGGTCTCGTAGCCAAGGCTGCGCAGCGCCCAGGGGGCGTTGCCCTTCAGGATGAACGGATTGAGGCTGTCAAAGCCCCCGGTTTCGCCCAGAACGATGCGTCCGCCCCGGGGCGCGTCGGGGTTCACATAGGGCAGCGACACAAAATCCGGTGGAAGCGCGGGCGCGCCATACATAGCGATGCCATGGGCGGGCTCGGCCTGCCCGAATCCGGCCATGCCGAACAGCAACGCCGCAGCCACCGCGATGCGCGCGCGGAGGGGATTCTTCTGTCTCATCTCGGCAACATTCCTGCCCGGTGCCTTGTATTCTTGGGGGCCAGCTTAGGCATGAGCGCCCGATTTTTCAAACTTTTAGCTTGGCCACCGGCGGCGGATTGCGTATACAGAGGTTACTGCTCGATAGGTTTCTTGCCTGTATGAAACCTGCCTCAATAACTTGACGCCCGCCCTGTGCGGGCGTCTTTTTTCGTGCCCGCGCCCGTCTGTGGCGCTTTCGCCGCGCCGCGGCGGGATGTAGGCTCCTTCGCAACCGTTTCGGGACATTGCGAGGGACGAAATGACGCTTTCCGGAAAGACCGCCATCGTGACCGGCTCCAATTCGGGGATCGGGCTTGGCATCGCGCAGGAACTGGCCCGGGCCGGGGCGGATGTGGTGCTGAACTCGTTCACCGACCGCGACGAGGATCACGCGCTGGCCGCCGACATGACGCAGGAACACGGGGTCAGCGTGCGCTACATCAAGGCCGATCTGTCCAGCGCCGACGCCTGCCGCGCGCTGATCGCCGAGGCAGGGGCCTGCGATATCCTGGTGAACAATGCCGGGATCCAGCATGTCGCGCCGGTGGATCAGTTCCCGGTCGAGAAATGGGACGCGATCATCGCGATCAACCTGTCCTCCGCGTTTCACACCACGGCGGCCGCGCTGCCGATGATGCGGGCGGCGGGCTGGGGGCGGATCGTCAACATCGCCTCGGCGCATGGGCTGACGGCCAGCCCCTACAAATCCGCCTATGTCGCGGCCAAGCATGGGGTGGTCGGGCTGACCAAGACCGTGGCGCTGGAAACCGCCGAGGAAGCGATCACCTGCAACGCGATCTGCCCGGGCTATGTGCTGACCCCGCTGGTCGAGGCGCAGATCCCCGACCAGATGAAGGCGCATGGCATGGACCGTGACCGCGTGATCCGCGAGGTGATGCTGGCCCGCCAGCCGTCCAAACAGTTCGCCACGGTCGAGCAGATCGGGGGAACCACCGTCTTCCTGTGTTCGGACGCGGCGGCCCAGATCACGGGCACGACGATCAGCGTCGATGGCGGCTGGACCGCGCTGTGAACGGATGCCCGGGCCAGCGGCCATGACGCCCCTGCGCATCAATCTGGCCTTGCAGGGCGGGGGCGCGCATGGCGCCTTTACCTGGGGCGTTCTGGACCGGCTGCTGGACGAACCCGGGATCGAGATCGCGGCGATCTCGGGCAGTTCGGCGGGCGCGCTGAACGGGGCCGCGCTGAAGGCCGGCCTGGTGGCGGGCGGGCCGCAGGCGGCGCGCGAGAATCTCGACTGGCTCTGGACGCAGGTCGGCGCGGTGGGCGATCTGCGGCTGACGCATTGGATGGCGGCCTTTACCCCCGGCGCGGGCACCGTGGCGCGGATGCTGGACGCAGCAATTCCCTGGTCGCTGGGCGACATGGCCAGCCGCATGGTCGGCCCCTATGCCTATGGCCCGTTCTACCGCAACCCGCTGCGCCGGATCGTCGAGCGGTTCGACTTCGATCGCGTCTGCGCCGCCCGGCCGCCCGCCTTCTTCGTCGGGGCGACCAATGTGCGCACCGGCAAGATCCGGGTCTTCGAGGGCCGCGCGATCACCACCGACGCGATCCTCGCCTCGGCCTGCCTGCCCACGCTGTTCCAGGCGGTCGAGGTGACCGACCCCGAGACGGGCGAGACGGATGCCTATTGGGATGGCGGCTATACCGGCAATCCGGCGCTGTTTCCCTTTCTCGCGCCCGATCTGCCCGGCGATGTCGTCGTGGTCTCGATCAACCCGCTGGAACGCGTCCGGGTGCCGGTCACGGGGCAGGAGATCCAGAACCGGATCAACGAGATCAGCTTCAACGCCTCGCTTCTGGGCGAGTTGCGCGCGATCCAGCAGGTGCGTGACCTGATCGACCAGGGGCGGCTGGACCGCGGCACGATGAAGGAGATCCGCGTCCACATGGTGTCCGACGACGCGCTGATGCGGCAGTTGAACGTGGCGACCAAGCTGGTGCCAAGCCCGCTTGTGCTGGACGAGTTGAAGCGCGCGGGTCGGGCGGCGGCGGATCGCTTCCTGGCCGAGGCCGGGCCCCGGATCGGGCAGGAAAGCAGCGTCGATCTGCACCGGCTTTGCGACTGAGGCGGGTCGCGCGGTCTACAGCCCCGCGAGCAGCCCCGCGGCAATCGCCCACATCACCAGCGCGATCCCCAGATCGAGCAGCCGCCAGGCGCGCGGGCTGGCCATCACCGGCGCCAGCAGCCGTGCCCCGTAGCCCAGCGTGAAGAAGAACACGAAAGACGCCGCGACCGCCCCGAGCCCGAAGGCCAGCCGGTCATCGCCGGGCGCGAACCGGGTCGAGACCGCCCCGATCAGCGCCAGCGTGTCGAGATAGACATGCGGGTTCAGCCAGGTCAGCGCCGCGGCCGTGCCCAGCACCGCCCAGACCGATCCGCCACGGCCCGCGGCCGCCAGCGCATGCCCGCCGCGGATCGCCGCACGCAGCCGAAGCGCGCCATAGACCACAAGGAAGGCCGCCCCGCCCAGCGTCATCGCCACCGGCAGCCAGGGCGCGGCGGCCGACATCCTGCCGAACCCCGCCACCCCCGCCGCGATCAGCACGGCGTCCGAGGCCGCGCAGAACAGGCATAGCGCGAAGACATGGCTCCGCATCAGCCCCTGGCGCAGCACGAAGGCATTCTGCGCCCCGATCGCGAGGATCAGCGACAGCGAGGTGGCGAAACCGGTCAGCGCGGCGCCGCTCACGCGGGATCACGCGCCGATCTTCTGGCGCCGCGCGATTTCCTGCAGCGGTTCGGGAACGGGCAGGGGGCGTTCCTCTGGCGACACCAGCCCGGCCGAGATGATGAGCTTGGCGGCCTCTTCCACGGACATGTCCAGCTCGATCACGTCGTTCTGCGGCACGAACAGCAGGAAACCCGAGGTCGGGTTCGGCGTAGTGGGCAGGAACACGGCCAGCATCTGCTCGTCCTGCGGGATGCGGCGGTTGATCTCGCCGCGTGCGCGGGTCGACACGAAGGCCACCGCCCACAGGCCCTTGCGCGGATACTCGATCAGAACCGCCCGGTCGAAACTGGCCTCGGACTGGGCAAAGACCGTCTCGGCGATCTGCTTGAGCCCGTTATAGATCGAGCGGACGATGGGCATCCGGCCCACCAGCCGCTCGCCCCAGCCGATGAAGGACCGCCCGATCAGACCCTTGGCGGTCCAGCCGACAAGCAGGGTGAACAGAAGAAAGAAGATGACCCCAAGGCCGCGGATGTCGATGCCGATATATTGCTCGGGCTTGAACTGGTTCGGCACCAGCGGCAGCACGAAGCCGTCGATCCAGCCGGTGACCGTCCAGATCAGCCAGACGGTCAGGCCGACAGGGGCGATCACCACCAGACCGGCGAGAAAGTTGTTCCTGAGCCGCGCGAAGAGCGACCGCCCGATATGGCGGCCATGTCCGTCCTGCGGATCCGTCTGGTGCTGGTCGTCTTTCTCGAACATGGCTGTCATCCCGGCTGATGACCAAAGCTAGGTTCGGGCAGGTCTCGGCGCAATAGCGGGCTCGGATGTCGGGCGCATCATCCCTTGCCGGAGGCGGCCCGGGATCGACGCGGGGCAGGTCCACATGGTCAGACCGATGGGTTGGCGGCGCTGACGGCAGGGGCTTGCCATCCTGTCGGCAATGTTCTAACGGCTGGCGCACTTCACAGGCGGGGTTGGGTCCTTGCGGGGAGACATCCCGCTTGCGGTCCGCCGGTTGGGCAATCGCCCTTAAAGCCCCGCCAAGGCGCAAACCGGAAAGGAAAAGGCATATGGCGCTTCCCGAGTTCACGATGCGTCAGCTTCTCGAAGCTGGCGTTCATTTCGGCCACCAGACCCAGCGGTGGAATCCCCGCATGGGCGAATTCATCTATGGCGACCGCAACGGCATCCACATCATCGACCTGACGCAGACCGTCCCGATGCTGGACGCCGCGTTGAACGTCATCCGCGAGACGGTTGCCAGGGGCGGCCGCATCCTCTTCGTCGGCACCAAGCGCCAGGCGCAGGGTCCGATCGCCGATGCCGCCGAGCGTTGCGCCCAGTACTACATGAATCACCGCTGGCTGGGCGGCACGCTGACCAACTGGAAAACGGTGTCCCAGTCGATCAAGCGTCTCAACGAGATCGACGAACAGATGGCGACGGGTGCCGAGGGGCTGACCAAGAAGGAACGGCTCGGGATCGAACGCGAGCAGGCCAAGCTGCAGGCAAGCCTTGGCGGCATCCGCGAAATGGGCGGCCTGCCGGACCTGCTGTTCGTCATCGACGTGAACAAGGAAGACCTGGCCATTCTCGAAGCCCGCAAGCTGGGCATCCCGGTGGTGGCGGTGGTCGATACCAACTGTTCGCCCAACGGCGTGGATTATGTGATCCCCGGCAATGACGACGCCGCCCGCGCGATCCAGCTTTACTGCGATCTGGCCGCCCGTGCGGCTCTGGACGGCATGTCGGCGCAGATGGACGCCGCAGGCGTCGATATCGGCGCGCTGGACGAGGCGCCGGTCGAGGACGTTCTGGCCGAGGCCACGGAAGAAGTCGCCGAAGAGACCGCCGGGGCCTGAGCCCGGCCTGTCACGGGATTGATACCGGGCGCGGATATCGCCGCGCCCGGAACTGCATTCGACAATCGAGGAGAGCCGAGCCATGGCAATCACGGCTAGCATGGTGAAAGACCTGCGCGACAGGACCGGCGCGGGCATGATGGACGCCAAGAAGGCGCTGACCGAAACCGACGGCGACATGGAGGCGGCCATCGACTGGCTGCGGACCAAGGGGCTGGCCAAGGCCGCCAAGAAATCCGGCCGCACCGCCGCCGAGGGGCTGGTGGCCGTCGAGGTCACGGGCGGCAAGGGCGTCGCCGTCGAGGTGAACTCGGAAACCGATTTCGTGGCCAAGAACGCCGAGTTCCAGGCCATGGTGGCGGGCATCGCCAAGGCGGCGATGGGCGCGGCCGATCTGGACGCGCTGCTGGCCGCGGATCTGGGCGGCAAGTCGGTCGCCGACACGCTGACCGACAAGATCGCCACCATCGGCGAGAACATGACGCTGCGCCGCATGGCCTGCATCGAGGGCGAGACCGTGGTCAGCTATGTCCACAACGCCGCCATGCCCGGCATGGGCAAGATCGGCGTTCTGGTGGCGATGACCGGCGGCGACGAGGCGTTCGGCAAGCAGGTCGCGATGCACGTTGCCGCGGCGAACCCCGCCTCGCTGGGCGCGGCCGATCTCGATCCCGCGCTGATCGAGAAGGAACGCCAGGTCCAGATCGACATCGCCCGCGAAAGCGGCAAGCCCGATTCGGTCATCGAGAAGATGATCGAGGGCCGGATGAAAAAGTACCTGTCCGAGGTCACGCTGCTGGGCCAGGCCTTCGTGATGAATCCCGACCTGACCGTCGAAGCGGCCGCTGCCGAGGCTGGCGCCACGATCACCGGTTTCGCTCGGCTTGAGGTCGGCGAAGGCATCGAGAAGGTCGAGGAAGACTTTGCAGCCGAGGTCGCCAAGGCGGTCCAGGGCTGATCGCCACCCGGACCCGGGGGCAAACGAATTGGGGGCGGTCGGGGCAGGGGTCCTGGCCGCCCCCGGTCGTTTCGGACGCACACGTCACATGCCGCAAGGGGCGGCCTTCGGCACATGCACGGCAAAGCCGGAGGCGGTGCAGCCACCCCTTGGCCACACCGCCCCCACACTTCCCACCGTCCCCCAAAAGGTCGAACCGCGCGAAGCGGATAACACGATGCGACCGAGTATAGGCCGCATCGTGCTGGTCCCGGTCTCCCGGGGAGCAGACACACCGCCTAAATCAAGGGGTCATGCCAGCCCTTCAGTTCCTTGGCCCAAGGCCACCACTCACGGAACACGCAGATGATTGCCATTTAACCCACGGCCGAGGAAGTGAGGGAATCCATACTCGCCGCGGTTGCGGGATGATCGAATCGCGCGCAAGTCAGTTCCGCGTGCTGAAAATCTGGTTCTGGAACCACGCCTTGAGCACCGCCTGCGCGGTCGTCTCGACATCCAGCGTCTCGCGCGCAAGGCGCAGATGCTTCTCGACCGTTGCGGGCGTCACGCCCAGGATCGTCGCGATATCCTGGGCGGTCTTGCCGTCGCCCACCCATTCCAGCACCTCGCGCTGGCGCGGTGTCAGCGGCGGGCGGGTGGAAAGATAGGGAAGGTTCTGGACCTTGAGATGCATCACCTCGTTCTGCAGCAGGATATCCGCCCCGTGCTCGTCCCAGACCGCATCCGCGTCGTCCTGCGTCATCCCGTCGCGCGCCACCAGCCCGATCGCCCCCTTGGCGCGGGCCGATATGTCCCGAAAGGATATGGAATATCCGACATTGATTCCCATCGAGTGATTGAATTCCAATGTCCGCTCTTCGGCCGGGGTCAACGCGCCCAGCGCGCGGCGGTCGCGCAGCTCGCGCCAACTGCAGTATCCTTCGTTCTCGGCCGCCCAGCGCACCATGGGCGCATCGCGATACATTTCCCGGTCGACGAAGATCCGCATGTAGTCCGGGCTGAGATTGGACAGCACCAGCAGGTCGTCCTTGTCGCCCAGGGAATTGGCGGTGCGGAACCGGGTGAACCCATATATCAGCCGGTCGAAGCCGTAGGCGGCCATCCGTCTTGTGTGACAGGCCCATAACTCTTCAACGGTCTTGGCAGCGACGATGAGTTTGAGATGCTCGAGTGGCATGGCACCTCCATGGTTGCAGGGAACGGCACGACGCCCGGAACCGCGAGTGACGGTGCGAAGACGCTCGCCCTTTCTTCAATCCGGTCCGGATTTCTAGGCCGGACGCGCGCAGCATGTCGAGAGGCCACGCACCGCGACCCGCAACCTGCGCGTTAGAGAGGCCGACCGGCAACAGCCCGGGCAGGTGGGCGGCGCGGTCTCGGATATGCCGGATGTCTTGCCAAGGGCGTTGTCGTCCTGGAACCTCAATGGATTGAAAGAGTTCCGCCGCGTCCTTTATATTACATAATACTGATTATCGGATTTAAGGGTCGCAGCGGGGCTCGGACATGCTGTTCCCGATGCGCCGATCAAGGAAACCTGTCATGGCGTCCATGTCCCGATCCCCCGCCCCGAACCGAACCTGCTGCGGCGCGTGTTGCGGATGCCCGGCCAGACGGAACGCCGCGCCCGAAGATATCGACCTGCTGCGGTCGACGCCGGTGGCACTCATGCGCGCCGAGATCTTGGCAGCCACCGATGCGTTGATCGAGGGCCTGCACACGCGCGGCTGATCCGGCGCCGCCTGACGGGTCTCAGTTCACCGGCAGGAAGACCGTGAAGGTGCTGCCCTTGCCCTCGATGCTCTCGATCCGGAACCGGCCGCGGTGGCGGTTCACGATATGCTTGACGATGGCCAGCCCCAGCCCCGTGCCGCCCATCTCGCGCGAGCGATGGCTGTCGACCCGGTAGAACCGTTCGGTCAGCCGCGGGATATGCACCGGATCGAAACCCTCGCCGCGGTCGATCACGTCGATCCGCACGCCCGGGCCGCGGAACGCCAGTTCGCGCTCGCTTTGCGTCATGCGCACCAGAACGCTTCCGCCCGATGCGCCATACTTGATGCCGTTCTCGATCAGGTTCTGGAATACTTGGGTCAACTGGTCCGAATCCCCCAGGACATGGACCGGCGCATCGGCCCCCTCGTGGGTGAGTTCGACCCCCGAATCGATGGCGATCGGTCGCAGGGTCTGAACCGAACTGCGCACCAGGGCGGCGACGTCCAGCCGCGCATCCGGCCGCACGCGCTCGTCTGCCTCGACCCGGCTGAGCGACAGAAGATCGCTGACCAGCCTGTTCATCCGCTTCGCCTCGCGCCCCATGATCTCTAGAAATCGCGCGCGCGCCGCGGCATCGTCCCGCGCAGGACCCTGCAAGGTCTCGATGAATCCCAGAAGGGCCGTCAGCGGCGTCTTCAACTCATGGCTGACATTGGCCACGAAATCACGCCGGATCTGGCCCATCTGCTCGCGCTCGGTGACGTCGGTGAAGACCACGACAACCCCCGCGCCGCCATCGGGGCCAAGCGGGCTTGCAACGACCTCGTAAGTGGCTTCCCGCGTGACCTCGGTCGTCAGGAAACGCACCTTGCGCGCCTGACGCAGCCGCAGGGCCTCTTCGACGCAATCCAGAAGCGCCGGCTGGCGCAATACGGTGATGTAGTGCCGCCCGGCGCCCGCCACACCGAATAACTGCGTCGCGGAGGAGTTCATCGCCAGCACACGTTCCGTGCGGTCGATCAGCAGGACCGGAAACGGCATGCCCGCAATGATCCATGGCGCGAGATCGGCAGTCATGGGCGGGCTCCGCAAGGCGTTTCTGCGTCCACAGGGCGAAAACGGACGTAACGGAAATCAGGCGCGATGGTGATCGGGGTTTGCGCGGGGGTCGAATTGACCCTATAACGACTTTTGCGGCCTGTCTGAAAGGTCAGGTTGACAAGCTTTAATTGAGTCGAGGCGCCTCCATGGCGCCGCACAGTGGAGCGGCCTGCATGGAGCAACGCCACCTCAAAATCGACGCGCGGGTCGTTCGGCCTGTCGCGCCGTCTCTGGCCCTGCTCGTCGGTTTTGAGCAAGACGATCACCCCAACCATTGCATGCCCTTCTCCGCAGGTCGCTGCGAAAGCCTGCCCTACGCATTGCTGCATGCCGCGCTCGCCTGCGTGCCCTGGGCCGATTATGTGGTCTCGCCACTGGTCGGCGACCAGTTCGATGCGCTGGATCTTGCCGCGCAGCTGGAGCTTGCGGGCTATCGCGGGCGCTACATGGTGGTGACCCCGTCCCTGCCTGCCCCCGGCGTGATCCGCCGCGAGATCGAACAGCTTTGCCCCAGCCTGACGGTCGAACTGATCCCGCGCGCCCGGATCTAGACGGGTATCGGGGGCGGCAAACCTGCCCCGGTGGCGTTCTGGGACGCCTAGCGGACAGGGCATCGGGAAATCCGGGGCCTCACGCGACCGCCAGCCCGGCCCGGAAGCGGCGCATCGCCAGCTGGTAGTTCCGCGCAGACTTGCGCAGCCCTTCGATCGCGGCCGCGTCGAGCTGGCGCACCACCTTGGCCGGGCTGCCCATCACCAGGCTGCCATCTGGGATTTCCTTGCCCTCGGTGACCAGCGCGCAGGCCCCGATCAGGCAATTGTCGCCGATCACCGCCCCGTTCAGCACCGTGGCGCCCATGCCGATCAGGGTATTGTTGCCGATGGTGCAGCCATGCAGCATCGCCTTGTGCCCGATGGTGCAGCCTTCGCCGATCACCAGGGGAAAGCCCATGTCGGTGTGGCAGACCGTGTTTTCCTGGATGTTGGTCCCTGCCCCCACCGTGATCGGTTCGTTGTCGCCCCTCAGCGTGGCGCCGAACCAGACCGAGGCGCCCTGCCCCAGGATCACCTTGCCGATCACGTTGGCATCGGGCGCGACCCAGAAATCGCCATCCTCGGGAAGCGTGGGCGCGATGCCGTCAAGGGCGTAAAGCGTCATGGCAGGGCCTCGAATTCGGCCTGAAGCGCGCGGACATGGGCCGTCAGGTCCGGCTGCTGGCTGCGGCGCAGGCGGGTTGCGGTCAGGATCGTCTTCAGCTTTTCCTCTGTCGCGTCCAGATCGTCGTTGACCAGCACGAAATCGTAGCCGTCCCAGTGGCTGATCTCGTCCCAGCTTTTCTGCATCCGTTTCGCGATGGTCTCGGCCGTATCTTGGCCACGCGCCACAAGCCGGCGGCGCAGTTCCGCGATCGAGGGCGGCAGCAGGAAGATCGACAGCGTGTGCTGGCCCAGGGCCGAGTTGCGGATCTGCTGGGCGCCCTGCCAGTCGATATCGAACAGCACATCGCGCCCGGCCTCGATGGCGGCGCGCACCGGTGCCTCGGGCGAGCCGTAGAAATTGCCGAAGACATAGGCATGTTCCAGCATCGCGCCGCGGGCGACCTCGGCCTTGAAGGCGGGTTCGGTCTGGAAATGATAATCCTGCCCGTCCACCTCGCCCGGCCGGGGCGGGCGCGTCGTGGCCGAGACCGAGAACAGGATATCCCGGTCCCAGTCGCGCAGCCGCCGCGCCAGCGTGGACTTGCCTGCGCCGGACGGCGAGGACAGGATGATGAGAAGACCCCGCCGCGCCCCCATGCCCTACTCCACGTTCTGAATCTGCTCGCGCATCTGGTCGATCACATGCTTGAGGTCAAGACCGATGCGGGTCAGCGGCGTGGATTGCGACTTGGAACACAGCGTGTTGGCCTCGCGGTTGAATTCCTGCATCAGGAAGTCGAGCTTGCGTCCGATGGGGCCATCCGCATCCAGCAGCGCGCGCGCCGCCTCGACATGGGCCGAAAGCCGGTCCAGTTCCTCGCGCACGTCGGATTTGACCGCGATCATCGCCAGTTCCTGCGCCACCCGGCCCGGGTCGGCGCCCTCGGAATTGTCCAGCACCCGGGCGAGATTTGCGCGCAACGATTCGGCCATGTGCTCGCGCCGCGCCTCGGCGGCCCGGGCCGCGTCCTCGACCAGCTCGGCGATCTGGACAAGATGATCGCGCAAAAGCGCCTCCAGCGCCTCGCCCTCGGCGGCGCGCATCGCGGCGAAATCGTCGATCAGCCTGTCCAGGTCGGCCAGCAGCGCGGCTGTCAGCGCCTCGGTCGCGGCCTCGGGCAGCGTGGTGTCGGCCACGCCGCGCAATGTCAGGATGTCGGTCGCGCTGGGCACCGCCAGGCGCATATTGTGTTCGGCCGCCGCCGCCTCGACCTTCCTGAGCATGACAAGCGCCGCTTCGAGCGCGCGCGCGTCGATCATCGCCGACCCCGCCCCCGTCGCCTCGCGCTGGACCTTCAGCCCCAGCGTCACGCTGCCCCGCGCGATCCGCCCCTGAACCACCGTCCGCGCCGCCTGTTCCAGCCCCGGCAGCCACTCGGGCAGGCGCAGCCGCAGATCCAGCCCCTTGCCATTGACACCGCGCAGTTCCCAGGTCCAGCCATGGCCATACCCCTGCCCGCCGCGCGCGGCGAAGGCGGTCATCGAGTTAGGCATATTCGTTAACCATTGGTGAAGACTTTCCTCTCGCTCATGGCTTTTTTGTGGCAATATTTGGCCCGTGGGGGCTGTATCGCACTAGCACTTCCCGCGCAGGCCGACAACGGCGGCCGCGGTGGGCTGGCGGGCGGCCGGGATGGATGTGATCAGGGTGACGAGATGTCCGAGAACGAGAAAAACCTGAAGGCCGCAGTGATTGCGCTGGCAGGGTATCGCGCGGGTGGCGCCTTGCCCGCGCTGGACGAGATCGAGACCTATTGGCGCGGATTGGTGGATGCGAACGGTATCGCACCCAGCCGGGCCGAGCTGGATCCGCGCGCCTTTTCCCGGTCGCTGTCGAACTGCTTCATTGCCGAATCGATCACGCCGCGCCACCTGCGGCTGCGGCTGACCGGCCAGCATCTCAGCGATGTGATGGGCATGGATATGCGCGGGATGCCGCTTTCGGCGATCATCCTGCCCGATTCCCGGCCGCATCTCGAACAGTTGATTTCCGATGCTCTGGTCGGGATGACCGGGCCGGTCCGGATCAGCCTGTTCGCGCCGCCACGTTTCGGCCAGCCCGCGCTCTACGGCGGCATGGTGCTGCTGCCGCTGCGCGACGAGCCCGGGGCGCCGCGCCGGATGCTGGGCGCCTTCGCCACGGTCGGCAAACCCGGCCGCGCGCCGCGCAGGTTCCGCATCCTGGGCGCGGCCGAGGTCGATCGACCCACCGCCACACCTGCCGGCCGCCCCGCCCTGAAGGTGATCGACGGCGGGCTCTCGGCGCGCCCCTGACAGGCCGCCGCCGAACGACCGCTCCTTCGCGGTCAATGATTGCGGGAAAGGCGGTTATGGCACCTCTCCTGCGCGGTCAAACCACTCGTTCAAACTGCTGCGGCCGCCGCGCTGTCGCCCGTGCGCGCCGCCAGTTCCTCGGCCACGAGGAAGGCCAGTTCCAGCGCCTGGGACGCATTCAGCCGCGGATCGCAGGCGGTGTGATAGCGCGAGGACAGATCCTCGTCGGTCACCGCGCGCACGCCGCCGGTGCATTCGGTCACGTCCTTGCCGGTCATCTCGACATGCACGCCGCCCGGGATCGTGCCCTCGGCCGCATGGACGGCAAAGAACTCCTGCACCTCGCGCAGCACCGAGTCGAAGGGCCGCGTCTTGAACCCGCTGGCCGACTTGATCGTGTTGCCGTGCATCGGATCGCAGGTCCACACGACCTGCGCCCCCATCTCGCGCACCACGCGGATCAGCCGCGGCAGATGGTCGCCAACCGTCCCCGCCCCGAACCGCGCGATCAGCATCAGCCGACCGGGGATGTTCTTCGGGTTCAGCTTGTCGATCAGCACCTTCAGATCGTCGTCGCTGATGCTCGGCCCGCATTTCAGCCCGATCGGGTTCATCACGCCGCGACAGAACTCGACATGCGCGCCATCCACCTGCCGCGTGCGATCACCGATCCACAGCATGTGGCCCGACCCCGCGATCCAGTTGCCCGAGGTGGAATCGACCCGGCAAAGCGCCTCTTCGTATTCCAGCAGCAGCGCCTCGTGCGAGGTGAAGAAATCCACCGTCGACAGGCCGTTCATCGTGTCGCCGTTCACCCCCGCCGCCGTCATGAAGGCCAGCGTGTCCGAAATGCGGTTGGCCATGTCGCGGTATTTCTCGGCCTCGTCCCGGTCGGTGAAGCCCAGCGTCCAGGCATGGACCCGGTGGATATCGGCAAAGCCCCCCTTCGAGAATGCGCGCAACAGGTTCAATGACGCCGCGGCCTGGGTATAGGCCTGCAACATGCGCGCCGGATCGGGGATGCGCGCCTCGGGCGTGAAGTCGAACCCGTTGACGATGTCGCCGCGATAGGCGGGCAGTTCGATGCCGCCCTGCATCTCGGTCGGCGCCGAGCGCGGCTTGGCGAATTGCCCTGCCATCCGGCCCACCTTGATGACCGGCAGCTTGGCGCCCCAGGTCAGCACCACCGCCATCTGCAACAGCACCTTGAAGGTGTCGCGGATCGTGTCGGCCGAGAACTCGGAAAAGCTCTCGGCGCAATCGCCGCCCTGCAACAGGAACGCCTCACCCCGCGCGGCCTGGCCCAGCTTGGCCGTCAGGTTGCGCGCCTCGCCCGCAAAGACCAGCGGCGGATACTTGGCAAGCTGGTCCTCCACGGCATGCAGTATCGCCGCATCCCTGTAGTCGGGCATCTGCACCCGGGGACGGGACCGCCAGTCGGATTTCTGCCAGGTCGTCATCGCTTCGCTCCGCAGGTCTGTCGCATTCCGTGGCGCCTTATAGGGGCAAGCGCGCCCTCCCGCCACCATCAATTCCCCGTGGCGCTCTTGATCCGCCCCGGCAAACCTGCTTTCGCTGAAGCGAATTAGCGCGCGGAGGCGGACGTGGCGGCAGGCGCCCGGGACAGCGACCTGATCGGGGGGATGGCGGATGGCAGCCGCCCGCAGGATCTCGTCTTCGTCCTGCTCGACCGCTTCACCATGCTCAGCTTCGCCGGTGCGATCGAACCCTTCCGCATCGCCAACCGCATGTCCGGCAAGACGCTCTACCGCTGGCGCCTGGCGGGCGAGGGCGGCGACTGGGCCACCTGTTCCAACGGTGCGCGGATCGCGCTCGACATGGATCTCGACGCGCTGGGCCGCGACGAGATCGTGCTGGTCTGCGGCGGCATCGACGTGCAGGCGGCCACGACGAAGCGGCTGGTGGGCTGGCTCAGGCGCGAGGCGCGCCAGGGCCGGGTCATCGCGGGGCTTTGCACCGCGGCCCATGCGCTGGCGCGCGCGGGGCTTCTGGACGGGCGCCGCGCCACGATCCACTGGGAGAACCAGGACAGCTTTGCCGAGGATTTCCCCGAGATCGAACTGACGAAATCGGTCTTCGTGATCGACGGCAACCGGATGAGCACGGCGGGCGGCACGGCGTCGATCGACCTTGCGATCACCATGATCGCCCGGACCCATGGCCTGGACCTGGCCAATGCGGTGGCCGACCAGCTGATCTATTCCTCGATCCGCACCGACCAGGACACCCAGCGGCTTTCGGTCCCCACAAGGATCGGCGTGCGCCACCCCAAGCTGTCCCAGGTCATCAAGGTCATGGAGAAGAACCTCGAGGATCCGATCTCGCCCGCGACGCTTGCCCGGGATGTGGGGATGAGCACGCGCCAGCTCGAACGGCTGTTCCGCCGCTATCTCAGCCGCAGCCCCAAGCGCTATTACATGGAACTCCGGCTCGCCAAGGCGCGCAACCTGCTGATGCAGACCGACATGAGCGTGATCAACGTGGCGCTGGCCTGCGGCTTCGCCTCGCCCAGCCATTTCTCGAAATGCTACCGGGCCCATTACGCCACCACCCCCTATCGCGAACGCGGCAGCCGCGGCGACGCCATTGCGGACTGACCGCCCGCCCCTGCCCCTGCCCGCGCCCTGTGCTTCTTCTTGGCCCAAATACCCCCGCGCGGGCCGCAGGCCCGCGCCACGCCCAACCCCGGACAAGCGGGGCGTCAGCCCCGCGCCTGACGGGGGCGGGAGCGCTCCCCCGCCGCGGATGCCCCGCTTGTCTCTTGCCACCGGCCGCCGGTCCCGGCCAGTCTCGACCCGAAGCCGTCAGCAGGGACCACGCCTCCGATGCATTGCCTGTTCTTCGACGTCCGCCCGAAACCGGGCCACATGGATGCCTATTTCGCCCATGTCGACCGGCTGCGGCCGGTCCTCGCGCGCCATCGCGGGCTGATCTGTCTGGAACGCTTCCGCCCGCTCGACGCGCCTGACGCCCTGCTCTCGCACCAGATCTGGGCCGACGAGGACGCGATCACCGCCTGGCGGCATGACATCGCGCACCGCGCCAGCCAATGGGCGGGCCAGCGGGTCCATTTCGAAAGCTACCGCATCCGCGTCGGCCCCCAGGCAGTCCACCCGCCCGAGGGCGCGGCGCGCTGGCTGGTCGCCGCCTATGGCCCTGCACCGGCCGCATCCGGGCGCAGCCATGAAAGCGTCACGCGCCCGGGCCGCTTCCTGACGCTGGCCGAGGCGACAGAGGGCGCGGCGGCACAGGGGCTTGCCGAGGGCATGGCGTCGGGCGGCGCCGACGAGGTCCGCATCTTCGCGATCACGCGCGACTACACGATGACCGACCGGGCCGAGGCGCCCGCCTATTGCCCGGTCTCGGGCAGAAGCCGGTAAAGCGCCCCGTCCGTCACCGACAGGAACCAGATCGCGCCCTCGGGGCCTTCGCGCAGATCGCGCACCCGGCCGGTCTGGGGCGCTTCCAGCCGTTCCTCGGCGAACCCGGAATCGGGGTCCAGCCGCGACAGGAAGCCGGAATTCAGGCTGCCCGAGAACAGATGCCCCCGCCATTCCGGCCAGAGCGCCCCGGAATAGATCATCAGCCCCGAGGGCGCGATGGACGGATCCCAGTAATGCACGGGCTGTTCCATCCCCGGCTTCGCCGTCCCCTCGCCGATCTTCCGGCCCGAATAATGCCGCCCGTAGGAAATCACCGGCCAGCCGTAATTCGCCCCCTTCTCGATCAGGTTCACCTCGTCCCCGCCGCGCGCACCATGTTCGTTGACCCAAAGCCGCCCCTCAAGGTCCAGCGCCGCGCCCTGCGGGTTGCGGTGGCCATAAGACCAGATCTCGGGCCGCGCGCCCGGCTGCCCCACGAAGGGATTGTCCCCCGGCACCGTGCCGTCGCGGTTGAGCCGCAGCACCGAGCCCTCATGGCGCGCCAGATCCTGCGCGCTGCGATCCTCGCCGCGGTCGCCGATGGTCAGGAACAGATGGCCTTCCGGCCCCTCGACGATGCGCGAACCGAAATGCCGCCCGCCCCGCGCCCCGGGTGCCATGGCAAAGATCTCGCGAACCCCCTCCAGCCGCGTGCCGTCCTCCGACAGACGCCCCACGCCCAGCGCCGTGCCCTCGCCCCGACCCTGCCGCTTCGCATAGCTCAGGAAAATCTCGCGGCTTTCGGCGAAATCGCGCGGCACCAGCAGGTCCAGCAACCCGCCCTGCCCCACGGCCGCCACATCCGGCAGCCCCGCGACCTCGGCCGCCACACCGTCGGCGATCCGCACCAGCCGTCCGCCCCGCTCGGTCACCAGCACGCTGCCATCAGGCAGAAAGCCGATGGCCCAGGGCTCGCTCAGGCCGGTGGCGACGGTCTCGATCCGCAGCGGCCCGGCGGAACTGTCCAGCGCGCGGGCGGGATCGGACAAGGGCAGGAACAGGGCAGCCGCGCCAAGCACAAGCCCGGCAAGGCGCAGGATCGGTCTGGAACCACGGTGTCGCATCCGGGGAAACCTAGGACGCAGCCTGGTCAAGCCAAGCCCGGATGCGGCGCGGTTTCCCTTCCCTTTTCATACGGGCGCCACTAGTCTGCCCCGCGGATTTCATTCCAACACGGGAGTTCAACAATGAAAAAACTGCTTCTGGCCAGCGCGGCCACGCTGGCCCTTGCCGGGACGGCAACGGCCGACGAGGTCAAGATCGGCATCATCTTCGGCTTCACCGGGCCGCTCGAATCGATCACCCCGGCCATGGCGGGCGGTGCGGAACTGGCGATTGCCGAGATCAACGCCGCCGGAACCTTCATGGACGGCGCGACCGTGACCTCGGTGCGCGGCGACTCGACCTGTGTGGACGCCGCCGCCGCCACCGCCACCGCCGAGCGTCTGGTGACCTCGGACAAGGTGCATGCCATCGTCGGAGCCGATTGCTCGGGCGTGTCGGGCGCGATCCTTCAGAACGTGGCACGGCCCAACGGCATCGTGATGATCTCGCCCTCCTCGACCTCGCCCGCGCTGTCGAATGCCGAGGATGACGGGCTGTTCTTCCGCACCGCGCCGTCGGATGCGCGCCAGGGCGAGGTGATCGCCGAGGTGCTGCAGGAACGCGGCATGGGGTCGGTCGCGATCTCCTACACCAACAACGATTACGGCAAGGGCCTGGCGGATTCGATCAAGGCCGCCTTCGAGGCGACCGGCGGCACCGTGACCATCGTCGCCGCGCATGAGGACGGCAAGTCCGACTACTCGGCCGAGGTCGCGGCGCTGGCCTCTGCGGGCGGCGACATGCTGGTGGTCGCGGGCTATGTCGACCAGGGCGGCCGCGGCGTGATCCAGGCCTCGATCGACACCGGCGCCTTCGACACCTTCTTCCTGCCCGACGGGATGTATGGCGAGTCGCTGATCGCGGCGATCGGCCCCGAGCTGAACGGCTCGTTCGGCACCGTGCCCGGCACCGACAGCCCCGGCGCGGCGACGATCCAGGAAATGGCGGCGGCGGCGGGCTTCGACGGAACCTCGTCCTATGTCGCCGAAAGCTATGACGCGGCGGCGCTGATCCTGCTGGCGATGCATGCGGCGGGCTCGACCGCCTCGGCCGATTTCAAGGACCGGATCATGGATATCGCCAACGAGCCGGGCGAGAAGATCTATCCCGGCGACCTGGCCAAGGCGCTTGAGCTTCTCGCGGCGGGCGAGCAGATCGACTTTGTCGGGGCCACCGCGGTCGAACTGATCGGACCGGGCGAGAGCGCGGGCAATTTCCGCGAATACACGATCACCGACGGCGCCTTCGTCACCGACCGCTTCCGCTGAGGCGCGGGACGGCGACTGGCCAAAAGGACAGGCGGCCCGGGGCTTTTCCGGGCCGCCCCCTTGCGCTAAGCACGCGCGCCAGAACGCGGGGGATGGGAACGTGATCCGGGTAGAGAACCTGCACAAGCATTTCGGCGGCTTCCACGCGGTGGACGGCGCCTCGATCGAGATCGCCACGGGCTCGATCACCGGGCTGATCGGGCCGAACGGCGCGGGCAAGTCGACGCTGTTCAACGTGATCGCGGGCGTGCTGCCGCCGACCTCGGGCAAGGTCACGATGGCGGGCGAGGACATCACGGGCCTGCCGCCGCATGACCTGTTCCACAAGGGGCTGTTGCGCACCTTCCAGATCGCGCATGAATTCAGTTCCATGACGGTGCGCGAGAACCTGATGATGGTGCCCGCGGGCCAGTCGGGCGAGACGTTGTGGAACGCCTGGTTCGGGCGTGGCCGCGTGGCCGACGAGGAAAAGGCGCTGGCCGCCAAGGCCGACGAGGTGCTGGACTTCCTGACCATCGACCACCTGGCCGATGAACGGGCGGGCAACCTGTCGGGCGGGCAGAAGAAGCTGCTGGAACTTGGCCGCACGATGATGGTGGACGCCAAGGTGGTGTTCCTCGACGAGGTCGGGGCCGGCGTGAACCGCACGCTTCTGAACACGATCGGCGATGCCATCGTGCGGCTGAACCGCGAACGCGGCTATACGTTCTGCGTGATCGAGCATGACATGGATTTCATCGGCCGGCTGTGCGATCCGGTGATCGTGATGGCCGAGGGCAAGGTGCTGGCCCAGGGCAAGGCCGACGAGATCATGCAGAACGAGGCGGTGATCGAGGCCTATCTGGGCACCGGGCTGAAGAACAAGCTGAAGGCGGAAGGCACGGCCTGAGCGGGGACGCGCAGGCGGAAAGGGCGGATTTGGGTATTTTTGCCAGGAAGAAGGACGGGGCGCGCGCGGATGGGTGAACCTTTCCTGATCGGCGACCGGATGACCGGCGGCTATGGCGGCGCGGACATCCTGCATGGCTGCACGGTGGCGGTCGAAAAGGGCGAGATCGCGGTGATCGTGGGCCCCAATGGCGCGGGCAAGTCGACCGCGATGAAGGCGGTGTTCGGAATGCTGAACGTCCATTCGGGCGCGGTGCGTCTGAACGGCGAGGACATCACCGCCCTGACGCCGCAGGCCCGCGTGGCCAAGGGCATGGCCTTCGTGCCGCAGACCAGCAACATCTTCACCTCGATGAGTGTCGAGGAAAACCTGGAAATGGGCGCCTTCCTGCGCCGCGACGACATCTCGGGCACGATCGAGGAGGTCTATCACCTCTTCCCGATCCTCAAGGAAAAGCGTCGGCAGGCAGCGGGCGAGTTGTCGGGCGGCCAGCGCCAGCAGGTCGCCGTGGGGCGGGCGCTGATGACGAAACCCTCGGTCCTGATGCTGGACGAGCCCACGGCGGGGGTTTCCCCCATCGTCATGGACGAGTTGTTCGACCGGATCATCGAGGTCGCGCGCACCGGCATTTCCATCCTGATGGTGGAACAGAACGCCCGCCAGGCGCTGGAGATCGCCGACAAGGGCTATGTGCTGGTGCAGGGGCGCAATGCCTATACCGATACCGGCAAGGCACTTCTGGCCGATCCCGAGGTGCGCCGCACCTTCCTGGGGGGCTGAGATGGGAAAACGCTTCCTTCTCATGGCTTTACTGGCCGTTCCTGCGATCCCGGCCGAGGCCGCGCCGACCATGCTGGACTGCACGGCAGACCTGGCCTGCGTGACGCGGGTCGACAGCGTCTGCGACCCGGTCGATCTGGGCTATGCCATGGAAGTACCGCGCAAGACGGGCGACAAGCTGATCCTGACCACGGCCGAGGGCGAGCGGTTCTTCGAGTTCCGCCGTCTGGACGATGCGCCGGGCGTGCTGGTGCAGGCCGCGGGCGGCGCGCTCGAACCCGGCCAGGGTGCGGGCGCGATGACGGTGTTCGACGATCTCGGCTTCGTTCTGACCCGGCACAGCCTCTTGCCGCTGGATGGCGCCGAGTCCCCGTCCAGCGCGGTCGCGATCACGATCCATGGCCGCTGCGAGGCGCGCCGGTGATGCGCTGTACGTCATTCGGGATCGCCCGACCGGAAAATCCGGTTAGGATATCGGCGGATACGCGCCAAGCACCGCCGGCCGACCCCGTCGGCCCGCCCAGGAGGACAGCCATGCCGAACCGCCATCCCGCCGCCACGGGCGCGATCATTGCCCTGATGCTGGGCACGCCCCTGCCCCTTGCCGCGCAGGACGGCGCAAGCACCGACAACGATTTCGCGCTGGCCTGTGCCTTCGACCGGGAATGCCACGAGGCCGAACCCTGCACGGACGCCGATTTCGCCCTGGACGTGACCGGCCGCGTCGGCGGGATGGGCGCGGGGACCATGCTGGCCCGCGTGGTGCTGTCCTCGGTCTCGGGCGATGTCGACGCCTTCGGCACCCTGGATGGCGGCACGATGTTCCTTCAGGGCGGCGACGGCGCGTCCCGGTCCTATCTTGTCGTCACCAACGGCGCCGCACGCTACACCCTGCACATGGCCGAAGGGCCGACCGTCGTCACCTATCACGGAACCTGCGAGTAATGGATTTCCTGAACGCCGTCGTGGCGCTGGCCAATTTCGTTCTGATCCCCGCAACTGCCTATGGCGCGCAACTGGCGCTTGGGGCGCTGGGGGTGACGCTGATCTACGGCATATTGCGCTTCTCCAATTTCGCGCATGGCGACACGATGGCGTTCGGCACCATGGCGACGATCCTGGTGACCTGGGCGCTGCAGGCGGCCGGGATCTCTCTGGGACCGCTGCCGACCGCGCTTCTGGCGCTGCCAGCGGGCATCGCGATCACCGCGCTGCTGCTGCTGGGCACGGACCGGGCGGTCTATCGCTTCTACCGCGAACAGAAGGCCAAGCCGGTGATCCTTGTGATCGTCTCGATGGGGGTGATGTTCATCCTCAACGGTCTGGTCCGCTTCATCATCGGCCCGGACGACCATCGCTTTGCCGACGGGGCACGGTTCCTGATCGACGCGCGCACCTTCCGCGAGATGACCGGGCTGGCCGAGGGGCTGGCGATCCGCACCTCGCAGGCCATTACCATCGTGACCGCGGTGGTCGTGGTCGCCCTGCTGTTCTGGTTCCTCAACCGCACCCGCACCGGCAAGTCGATGCGCGCCTTTTCCGACAACGAGGATCTGGCGCTTCTGTCGGGCATCAATCCCGAACGCGTGGTGGCGATCACCTGGATCATCGTGGCAGCCCTGGCGACCACGGCGGGCGTTCTTTACGGGCTGGACAAGTCGTTCAAGGCCTTCACCTATTTCCAGCTTCTGCTGCCGATCTTCGCGGCGGCCATCGTCGGCGGCCTGGGCAATCCGCTGGGCGCCATCGCGGGCGGCTTCCTGATCGCCTATTCCGAGGTGACGATCACCTATGCCTGGAAGAAGGTGCTGACCTACCTGCTGCCTGACGGCATGGCGCCCGAGGGGCTCGTGCAACTGCTGTCGACCGAATACAAGTTCGCGGTCAGCTTCGTGATCCTGGTGATCGTTCTGTTGTTCCGTCCGACGGGGATTTTCCGGGGGAAATCGGTATGAAGCCCAGAGACATGGCCCTTTTCGCGCTGGTCGCCCTGCTGATCCTGGGCACCGGCTACCTGCAAAGCTGGAACGCGGCGCTGAACATCCTGAACATGGGGCTGATCTCGGCCATCATGGCGCTTGGGGTGAACATGCAATGGGGCTATGCGGGCCTGTTCAACGTGGGCGTCATGGGTTTCGTGGCGCTGGGCGGGCTGGGTGCGGTGCTGGTCGCGATGCCGCCCGTGGGAGAGTCCTGGTCCGCGGGCGGGCTGCGGGTCCTGTTCGCGCTGGGCATCGGGGTCGGCGTGATCGTGGGCGCGATCCAGCTCTGGCGACGGATGGCGCGGGGCGCGCTGCGCGGGCTCGCGATGGTGGTCTGGCTGGTGGCGGGCTTCTTCGTGTTCCGCGCGGTCTTCGACCCTGCCGTGGCGGCGATCGAGGCGGTGAACCCGGCCGCGACGGGCTATCTGGGCGGGCTGGGTCTGCCGGTGCTGTTCGGCTGGCCGGTGGGGGCGCTGCTGGCCGCGGGCGCGGCCTGGGTGATCGGCAAGACCGCGCTGGGGCTGCGCTCGGACTATCTGGCGATCGCGACGCTGGGCATCGCCGAGATCGTGATCGCGGTCCTGAAGAACGAGGAATGGCTGACCCGCGGCGTCAAGAACGTCATCGGCATCCCCCGCCCCGTCCCCTACGAGGTCGACCTGCAGGCCGATCCGGGTTTTGTCGAACGGGCCGCGGGCTTCGGGCTCGATCCGGTCACGGCCTCGACGCTGTACGTCAAGCTGCTTTATGCCGGGCTGTTCGCCATTGTGCTGATCGCGCTGATCTGGCTCAGCCAGATGGCGCTCAGATCGCCCTGGGGGCGGATGATGCGCGCGATCCGCGACAACGAGGTGGCGGCCGAGGCGATGGGCAAGGATGTCAAGGCACGCCATCTGCAGATCTTCATCCTCGGATCGGCGGTCTGCGGGCTGGCCGGCGCCATGATGATCACGCTGGACAGCCAGTTGACGCCCGCCAGCTACCAGCCGCTGCGCTTCACCTTCCTTGTCTGGGTGATGGTGATCGTCGGCGGCTCGGGCAACAATTTCGGGGCGGTTCTGGGCGGGTTCCTGATCTGGTTCCTCTGGGTGCAGGTCGAACCCTTCGGCGCCTTCCTGATGGAGGTGCTGACCAGCGGCATGGCCGCCGACTCGGCGCTGCGCGCGCATCTTCTGGACAGCGTGGCGCATATGCGGCTGCTGACCATGGGGGTGATCCTGCTTCTGGTGCTGCGCTTCAGCCCGCGCGGGCTGATCCCCGAACGCTAGGGAACGGGGGCGGCGTGCTAGCCGTTGCAGGCGCAGCCCGGGGGTTTTCTGCAACTATGTGTGCGGCTGATGCATGTGTCGCCGCACGCCTTCCCCTGACGGCAGATCTTGCAGCAAGACGCGTTGTTTATCTTCTCTGCGCCGGGCGAAAGGGTCTGTTCCCGCGCGGCTTGGGGAACGGGACTTGCGACAGGCTCTGCAAAGACAGCAATCGGCAGAACCCAGACCGCCACAAGAAATGCCGTGCGGATCATATGCCCCCCTTGGCCATCAATCCCCAAGTTGCGATCAGTATCCTGCAAGGGCAGTCTTGCATGTCGTCCCTCCCGGGGTCCAATGGCAATGCGCACGCCGCGCCTCAGCGTGAGGTCGAATGGACGAGGTGCTGATCCTGCTGCCGGCCGCGGGCGCCTCGGCCCGGATGCGGGGGCGCGACAAGCTGCTGGAGCCCGTCGATGGCGTGCCGGTCCTGCGCCGTCAGGTCATCGCGGCGCTGGCCACCGGGGCGCCGGTGATGGTGACATTGCCGCAGGGTGCGGGCGCGGGCCGGGCATCGGCCCTGGCGGGGCTGGCGGTGCGCATTGCCGGGATCGACGCCGCCGAGGGCATGGCGGCCTCGCTTCGCGCAGGGGCTGCGGCAGCCGATCAGGCAGGCGCGCGGGGGCTGATGGTGCTGCTGCCCGACATGCCCGGGATCACCGCCGGGGATCTGCTGCACCTGCTCGCGGCCTTCGATCAGGCCCCCGACCGCGTGCTGCGCGCCTCTGCCCCGGACGGGACGGCGGGCCATCCGGTGATCTTTCCCGCCCGGCTGCTTCCCGCGCTTGGCACGGTGCAGGGCGATGCGGGGGGACGCGCGGTGCTTGCGGGCGAGAGCGTGCGCACCTGCACACTGGAGGGAGACCGCGCGATCCTCGACCTCGACACGCCCGAGGACTGGGCCGCCTGGCGTGCCCGGACCGGCCTCTGACGCGCAGAAAGGCGCCCCTACCCCAGCGCCCCGGCAACCCGCATCTGCCGGGCATAGAGGTAGAAGAAAGTCGCCATCCCGGCCGCGCCCGCGATCATGGCAACCCCGAACAGGCCCGACACCTCGACAAGCGGCGGCACGGCGAACAGGATCAGCCAGCCCGCCGACCCCAGCATGGCCAGCGCCGCCACGCCCAGCACCCAGGGCGCCGCGCCCAGCCGCAGGAACAGCATCACCGACCCCAACAGCCCGCCCCAGACCGCGATCGCCCAGGCCCCGTCCAGCGCCGAGGGAAGCGAGGTGAAATACTCGGCATTGCTTTGCGTCAGGATCTGCAGATAGGGCGCGACGCCATATTGCGTCAGGACATAATCCGCGCAGCCCGCAAGGTTCCACAGGATCGCGAGGATCGCGACCGGCATCAGGTGCCAGATCTCCGTCTCGTCGGTCATCGCCGCCCCTGCCTTGCCCGTTTGGCCCTGCTGCCAAACTGCCTGCAAGCGGCCCCCGCTGTCCAGCGGGTGCGACAACATGGGTCGGACCGGGCACGGCGTTGACGCCGACCCGGTCCTGCCCCGTCAGCCCGAGACATCGAGGCGCCCGGCCGAACCGCATGGAGGGATCCCCCACCCCTCTTGAAACCGGCCGGGACACCGCACTTTTCCCCTGCCCTCGTCCGCCGGAATAGACGGACAGGACAGGCACGGCGCCCCGGCCTTGTCATGCGGCCACCCCATGGCCCAGGCCCGATGTCCCCCCAGCAAGGCCCGGTCAGGGTATGGCGGCCGAACTCGCGGCCCAAGGGAAATCGGGCCGAAACAGGGCGAAAGCCGGGCGGGAACGGTCGGCCCTGCCCCGGACCGCCGCGGGCGTCGGCGGGCGGATGTCCGCGACTGTTTCCGCAGCGCGGCCGATTGTCCGAAAAGCCGGAACAATACGGCTCATGCACCCGGCATTGGCCGCGTGCCGGAACCGTATCGACGCCAGAATCGGTCCAAACCCGGCTGCGCAAAGACCCGGCCGACTCTGGGTCAGGTTCCCCTGCCCGCCGTCCTGCCCGGATGCCGAAACGGAACCGATCGGCGCGGGGCGCAAGGATTGGGCGCACCGGGGAAACAGCCCCGCAAGACGCCCCGATCCGGGCCGAATCGATTCCTGCGCTGATCGTTCGATGTGGTGCCCGAGGCGAGAGTCGAACTCGCACGCCTTGCGGCGGAGGATTTTGAATCCCCTGCGTCTACCATTCCGCCACTCGGGCCACGCCCCGCTCTAGCGCGCGGCCGCGCGCGGGTCAATCGGGTCGGCCCGCTTCGGGGCGCGCGCCCTCGTCTTGACGCGGCATCGCCCCCGTGGCTTCTGGACCCGGACCGAACCGAGGACCGCCCGCCAATGCTTCGCCGCCTCTATGCCTGGACCATGTCCCTGGCCGACCACCCGCATGCGCTGACCGCGCTGTTCCTGGTCGCCTTCGTGGAAAGCTCGGTCTTCCCAATCCCGCCCGATGTGCTGATGATCCCGATGATCCTGGCCCGCCCCTCGCGCGCCTGGCTGATCGCCGGCGTCGCGCTGCTGGGCTCGGTTCTGGGCGGGCTTCTGGGCTATCTGATCGGCTGGGGCTTCTTCGAGACGCTGGGCCGCCCGGTTCTGGAATTCTACGGCAAGGACGCCTATTTCGACGCGTTTTCCGAGCGCTACAACGAATACGGCGCCTGGGCGGTGCTGATCGCGGGGATCACGCCCTTTCCCTACAAGGTGATCACGATCCTGTCGGGGTTGACGTCGCTGAACCTCGGCGTCTTCATTGTGGCCAGCGTGATCGCACGGGGGCTGCGCTTCTTCGTGCTGGCCGCGCTGCTGTGGAAATTCGGGGGTCCGATCCGCGCCTTCATCGAGCGCTATATGGGCCTGCTCTTTACCCTGTTCGTGCTGCTGCTGCTCGGCGGATTCTACGCGGTGAGATATCTATGACCAGAATGCTGACGATGACACGCAACCGCGCGATCTTCCTTGCCGCGGCGGGATCGCTCGGCATCCTGCTGGCGGGATACTGGTTCCAGTATATCGTCGGTCTCGCGCCCTGCATCCTGTGCCTGTGGCAGCGCCTGCCGCACATGATCGCGACGCTTCTGGGCATGGCGGCGATCGCGGTGGGCGGGCGCATCCTGCCGCTGGCGGGCGCGGTCACGATGGTCGTTTCGGCCGGGCTTGGGATCTACCATACCGGGGTCGAGCGGAAATGGTGGCCCGGCCCCGCCTCGTGCACGGGCGATGCGGCGGGCTTCCAGGCACTGACGCCCGAACAGATGCTCGACCCGACACTGGTCCGCCCGGTCGTGCTGTGCGACCAGGTCCAGTGGGAGATGTTCGGCCTGTCGATGGCCAGCTACAATGCCATGATCTCGCTGGCCTTCGCGGGGCTCTGGCTCTGGGCGTTCCTTCACGGCCGAGGCGCGGCGCGGTCATCTAGTGCAGCGTGAACTCGCCGACCACGTTCTGCCATTCCCCGGGCGAGATCATCTTGCGATGGGTGAAACGCACCGAATGCAGCGGCCCCTCGATGCTTTCCTGCCAGAACTCGATGAACCTGAACAGCCGCGGGTGATCGGGGGCGAGGTCGTAATCCTGCCAGATGAACGTGTTCAGCACATTGCGGTAATCGGGCATCCGGTAGAAGAACTCGGCCGTGGTCAGGCCATAGCCCTTCAGCATCAGCTCAGTCTCGGTCGGGCGCACGTTTGAACCTCCTGTTGCGTTAACGGTTCAATGATGCCGAATCGCTGTTTATTTTCAATGAAAACAGTATGTTGTCACTCCTGTCGCGCGGCTGCCAATGGCGGGGCCGGACGAGCATTGCACCCAACATGAAGGTTCTGTTAGAGTGCGCCCAACAATATGTAGCATCGCCACGAAAGGGCGGATACTGACGTGAGCGACACGCCGGAAACCCCTGAAAACCAAGACGAAAACGGCTCCAGCGCAGGGGCGCCTCGTGCCGTCCATGACGGCCCGACCATTGCCATCGAGCAGGAGATGCAGACCTCCTATCTCGATTACGCGATGAGCGTGATCGTCAGCCGCGCGATCCCGGATCTGCGCGACGGCCTGAAACCCGTGCACCGGCGCATCCTTTACGCGATGCACGAGACCGGCAACACGCATGACAAGCCCTATCGCAAGTCGGCCCGCCCCGTGGGCGACGTTATGGGGAAATACCACCCGCATGGCGACAGCGCGATCTATGACGCGCTGGTGCGGATGGCGCAGGATTTCTCGATGTCGCTGCCGCTGCTGGACGGGCAGGGCAATTTCGGCTCGATGGATGGCGATAACGCGGCGGCCATGCGCTATACCGAGGTGCGGATGGACAAGCCCGCCGCGGCGCTGCTGGCCGATATCGACAAGGACACGGTCGATTTCCAGCCGAACTATGACGGCAAGGACCTGGAACCCACCGTCCTGCCCGCGCGCTTCCCGAACATGCTGGTCAACGGCGCGGGCGGCATCGCGGTCGGCATGGCCACCAACATCCCGCCGCACAATCTGGGCGAGGTGGTCGATGCCACGCTGGCGCTGATCGCGAACCCGGATCTGTCGACCGAGCAATTGATGGAATACGTCCCTGCCCCGGATTTCCCGACCGGCGCGCAGATCCTCGGCCGCTCGGGCGCGCGCAAGGCCTATCTGGAGGGGCGCGGCTCGGTCATCATCCGGGCGAAGACCCGGATCGAGGAAATCCGCAAGGACCGCTTTGCCATCGTGGTGGACGAGATCCCCTATCAGGTGAACAAGGCCACGATGATCGAGCGCATCGCCGAGGCCGCGCGCGACAAGCGGATCGAGGGCATCGCCCATGTGCAGGACGAATCCGACCGGGTCGGCGTGCGCGTGGTGATCGAGCTGAAACGCGACGCCACGCCCGATGTCGTGCTGAACCAGCTGTTCCGCTTCACGCCGATGCAGACTTCCTTCGGCTGCAACATGCTGGCGCTGAACGGCGGCCGCCCCGAGACGTTGACGCTTCGAAAATTCCTCACGTCTTTCATCGACTTCCGCGAGGAGGTTGTCGCACGACGCACGGCGTTCGAACTGCGCAAGGCGCGCGAGCGCAGCCATATCCTGTGCGGTCTGGCCGTCGCGGTGTCGAATGTGGACGAGGTGGTGGCCACGATCCGCGCATCAAGCGATGCCGCCGAGGCCCGCGCGCGCCTCATGGAACGCCGCTGGCCTGCCGCCGATATCGCCGACTACATCCGGCTGATCGACGATCCGAGCCACAAGATGAACGAGGACGGCACCTATTACCTGTCCGAGACCCAGGCCCGCGCGATCCTCGATCTGCGGCTGCAACGCCTGACCCAACTGGGCGTCAAGGAAGTTACCGACGAACTTGAAGACCTTGCCGCAAGGATCAAGGATTACCTCGATATTCTGCGCTCGCGCGACCGGATCATGGAGATCATTTCCAACGAGCTGAAAGAGGTCCGCGACCAGTTCGCCGTCCCCCGCCGCACCGAGATCGCCGACTGGTCCGGCGACATGGAGGACGAGGATCTGATCGAGCGCGAGGACATGGTCGTGACGGTCACCCAGTCCGGCTATATCAAGCGCACGCCGCTGGCCGAGTTCCGCGCCCAGCGCCGCGGCGGCAAGGGCATGTCGGGGATGCAGACCAAGGAAGAGGATGTGGTCACCACCCTCTTCGTGGCCAACACCCATACACCGCTCCTGTTCTTCACCACCGACGGGATGGTCTACAAGCTGAAATGCTGGCGCCTGCCGCAGGGTGGACGCACCGCCAAGGGCAAGGCCATCGTCAACATCCTGCCGATCGCGACCGGCGTCTCGGTCGCCGCGATCATGCCGGTGGACCGGCCCGAGGCGGAATGGGACGAGTTGCAGATCGTATTCGCGACCTCGGCGGGAACGGTCCGACGCAACCAGTTGTCGGATTTCACCAACGTCATGCGCAACGGCAAGATCGCGATGAAATTCGAGGATGAGCACGCCGAGACGCAACTTATCAACGCGCGCATCTGTTCCGAGGATGACGACGTGATGCTGGTCACGGCGATGGGGCGGGCCATCCGGTTCCCGACCACGGATGTTCGGGTGTTCAACAGCCGCAGTTCGGTAGGCGTGCGCGGCATCCGGCTGTTGAACGACGACCGGGTCGTTTCGATGTCGGTCATCCGCCATTTCGACGCCAGCTCCGAGGAGCGCACCGCCTATCTCAAGCAGCGCCGCCTGATGGCCGGTGTCACCGAGGAGGAGGAGTCCGACGACGAGGAAGAGGCCGTTGCCGAGGGCCAGCTTTCGCCAGAGCGTTACGCGGAAATGTCGGCCGCCGAGGATCTGATCCTGACGATCACCGCGGGCGGCACCGGCAAGCTGTCGTCCAGCCACGACTACCCGGTGCGCGGGCGCGGCGGCCAGGGCGTGCAGGCCATCGACAAGGCGATGCGCGGCGGCAGGCTGGTCGCCTGTTTCCCGGTCGAGATCGACAACCAGATCATGCTGGTCACCTCCACCGGCCAGTCGATCCGCTGCCCGGTCGAGGATATCTCGTTCCGCTCGCGCAGCGCGGGCGGCGTGCGGGTGTTCAATACCGCCCGCGGCGAAGAGGTCGTCTCGGTCGCCTGGATCGCCGAGCAGGCCGAGGACGAGGGGCCCGGCGACGCCGAATAGGCGCGCCGTCTGGTCAGGGGGGGGGAACGCGCGATGCACAAGGTCGCCAACCGCGAGGCTCTGGACGGGGTGCAGCAGATGCATCGCGGCGTGCACATGGCGCTGGACGCGCTCGTGAACCACGGCGATACCGAGGCCGCGGTCGAGATCCTGCGCCAGATCGACGCCGCCATGGTCGACTGGATCAACGAGACCCGGAAGATGCGCTGAGGCGGCACCAATGTCGTCCCGCCGCATGCGCCACGCCTGCCTAAAAAACAGGCGCCTGCCCGGAAATGCGCCCCTGCCCCGAAGCTTGCATATTGCTCTGGCCCCGGCGCCTGCCTAGCGTAGCAGCATGAGCGAGACACCGATCTTCGACGAGATGTGGGGCCGGGACGCAGATCTGCGCGCCCCTTACCGGCGCTTTCAGAACTGGTTCGAGGGCGAGGACATAGCCCGCCTGCGCGCCAAGCAGCGCGAGGCCGAGGAGGTGTTCCGGCTGACCGGCATCACCTTCAACGTCTATGGCCGGGCCGAGGCCGAGGAACGGCTGATCCCCTTCGACATCATCCCGCGCATCATCTCGGGTCGCGAATGGCAGCGTCTGAGCCGCGGCATCGAACAGCGGGTGCGCGCGATCAACGCCTTCCTCTACGATATCTATCACCGCCAGGAAATCGTGAAGGCGGGCCGCATCCCCGAACAGGCGATCTCGCGCAACGATGCCTTCCTGCCGCAGATGATCGGGGTGGAACCGCCGGGCGGCATCTATACCCATATCGTCGGCATCGACCTGGTGCGCACCGGCGACGACCAGTTCTATGTGCTCGAGGACAATGCCCGCACGCCCAGCGGCGTCAGCTACATGCTGGAAAACCGCGAGACGATGTTGCAGATGTTCCCCGAGCTGTTTTCCCAGAACCGGGTTCAGCCGGTGCAATCCTACCCCGCGGATCTGCGCCGCTCGCTGGCCTCCTGCGCGCCCAATGGCTCGGACAGCCCCACCGTCGCGGTGCTGACGCCGGGGATCTACAACTCGGCCTATTTCGAACATGCCTTCCTCGCCGACCAGATGGGCGTCGAACTGGTCGAGGGGAACGACCTGCGCGTGGTCGATGGCAAGGTGGCGATGCGCACGACGCAAGGCTATCAGCCGATCGACGTGCTCTATCGCCGGGTGGACGACGATTTCCTCGATCCGCTGAACTTCAACCCGGACTCGGCGCTGGGGATCCCCGGCATCATGGATGTCTACCGCGCGGGCCGGATCACCATCGCCAACGCGCCCGGCACCGGCATCGCCGATGACAAGGCGATCTACAGCTACATGCCCGAGATCGTGGAGTTCTACACGGGCGAAAAGGCGCTGCTGGAAAACGTGCCGACCTGGCGCTGTTCGGAACCGGACGCGCTGGCCTATGTGCTGGACCACCTGTCCGAACTGGTGGTCAAGGAGGTGCATGGCTCGGGCGGCTACGGCATGCTGATCGGGCCTGCGGCCACGCGCAAGGATCTGGCCGAGTTCCGCAAGAAGCTGATGGCGCGGCCGGGCAATTACATCGCCCAGCCCACGCTCTCGCTGTCGACCGTGCCGATCTTCACCCGCAACGGTCTCGCGCCGCGCCATGTCGACCTGCGGCCCTTTGTGCTGGTGGGTCCGAACGGCATCAACATCACGCCCGGCGGGCTGACGCGGGTGGCGCTGAAGAAGGGATCGCTCGTGGTGAATTCCTCGCAAGGGGGCGGCACCAAGGATACCTGGGTGCTGGAGGACTGAGCCGCATGCTGGGCAAGACCGCAAATGGCCTGTTCTGGATGTATCGTTCTCTCGAACGGGCCGAGAACATCTCGCGCCTGGTCGAGACCGGCCAGCGCATCGCGCTGACCCGGCTGGAAAGCTCGGATGGCGAATGGCTGTCGATCATGCAGACCGCGGGCGTGGCCGATGGCTATCTGTCCCGCCATGACGAGGTCACCAAGGAAGCCGCGATCGACTGGATGCTGCGCTCCAGGGACAACCCGTCCTCGGTGCTCTCGGCGATCTCGGCGGCGCGGCAGAACGCGCGGCTGGTGCGCACCGCGCTGACCCATGACGTCTGGGAGGCGATGAACCGCTGCTACATGCAGGTGCGCGAGCGACTGGCCCGCAAGGTCAACGAACGCGACCTGCCCGCCGCGATCGACATGATCAAGCAGCACACCGCCCTCGTGCGTGGCACGACCCAGGGCACGATGCTGCGCAACGACATCTTCAACTTCGCCCGCATCGGCACCTATCTGGAACGCGCCGACAACATCGCGCGCATCCTGGACGTGAAATACTATGTGCTGCTGCCCTCGGTGAACTCGGTGGGCAGTTCGATCGACAATGTCCAGTGGGAGACGATCCTGCGCTCGGTCTCGGCCCGCGGGGGCTATCGCATGGTCCATGGCAACCAGGCCTGTTCCGTGGATATCGCGCGCTTCCTGATTCTCGACCGGCGGATGCCGCGCAGCCTGAAATTCTCGATCTCCAAGATCCGCGACAACCTGGACTATCTCGCCTCCGATTACGGGCTGCGTCATCCCTGTCACGCGCAGGTGGATACGCTGGTGCGCCGTTTCATGTCCCATGACATCGACTCGATCTTCGAATACGGCCTGCACGAATACCTGCAGGACATCCTCGCCGCGCTCGCCGCGCTGGGCCACCAGATCGAGATCGACTACAGGTTCTACGAGTGAGCCCATGCGCCTGAGGATCCGCCACACCACCCGTTATCGCTTCGAGAACCCGGTGACCTACGGGTTGCAGCAATTGCGCAAGACGCCGAAATCCAGCCACCAGCAGACCGTGATCGCCTGGACCACCACGGTCGAGGGCGGCCGCAAGGAACTCTCCTTCGAGGATCACAACCACAATACCGTGGAACTGCTCAGCTTCGAGCGGGACGCCACGGAACTGGTCGTGCGCTCGGAGGGCGAGGTCGATCTGGTCGAGACCCACGGCATCGTGGGCGCGCATCGCGGCCCCGCGCCGCTCTGGCTGTTCCGCCGTGCGACCCCGCGCACCCGGGCGGGCCAGGGCTGCCGGGCGCTGATCCGCGAGGTCACGGGCGAGACCGATCTCGCACGCCTGCACGAACTGTCGCGGATCATCCTCGGCGCCGTGTCCTACGAACCGGGCGCCACCGATGCAGGCACCACCGCCGAGGACGCCCTGGCCGAGGGGCGCGGCGTCTGCCAGGACCACGCCCATGTCTTCACCGCCTGCGCGCGCGAAATGGGCTTTCCGGCGCGCTATGTCTCGGGCTATCTGCGGATGGACGACCGTGTCGAACAGAACGCGATGCACGCCTGGGCCGAGGCGCATGTCGAGGGGCTGGGCTGGGTCGGTTTCGACGTCTCGAACGGCATCTCGCCCGACATCCGCTATGTCCGGGTCGCCACGGGGCTGGACTATGACGAGGCGGCCCCGGTCCGGGGCACGCGGATCGGCGGCGCGGGCGAGGCCCTGTCGGTCGAGATCGAGGTGGCGCAGCAATAGCCGCGCGGGAAACGGGACGGGCAATGACCTATTGCGTCGGGCTGATGCTGGACCAGGGGCTGGTGATGATGGCCGACACCCGCACCAATGCGGGGGTGGACAACATCTCGACCTTCCGCAAGCTCTTTACCTGGCAGGTGCCGGGCGAACGGGTGCTGATGCTGATGACGGCGGGCAACCTGGCCACCACCCAGGCCGTGGTCAGCCTGCTGGATGAACGCACCAAGGCCCATGGCGAACGCGATCCCTCGATCAACGAGGTGCCCTCGATGTTCCAGGCCGCCCGCCTCGTGGCGGACACGCTGCGCAGCGTGATCTCTCAGCCCGGCACCCAGGGCCAGCGCGCCGAAGGCACCTTCAACGCCACGCTGATCCTGGGCGGGCAGATCAAGGGCGGGCCGGTGCGGCTGTTCCTGATCTATCCCGAGGGCAATTTCATCGAGGCCGGGACCGACACGCCGTTCTTCCAGATCGGCGAGACGAAATATGGCCGCCCGATCCTGGTGCGGGCCTATGACCGGACGATGGGGTTCGAACAGGCGATCAAGCTGTTGCTGGTCAGCTTCGACAGCACGGTCAAGGCGAACCTCTCGGTCGGCCCGCCCTTCGACCTGCAACTCTACCGCGCGGGCAGCCTGACGCTGGAGCCGCAGCTTCGGATCGCGGCGGATGATCCCTATTACCACGCGATCTCGGCAGGCTGGGGCGAGGCGCTGAAGACCGCGCTGGACAGCCTGCCCGATTTCGAGCTGGACGCCGGGGGCTGACGCGGCGCCAAAGCGCCCCTGCGGGCTCAGCGGCGGCGCAGCACCGCCGAGATCGGCGCCAGCGTGACCGCCTCGGCCTCGGCCTCCAGCGCCCAGGAATAAAGCGCGGTCACCGTGTCCGAATAGCTGTGCCCGACCATCACCACATGGCCGTCCTGGCGGGCCTTGAACACCGCCCGGTCGAGAATGCGCCGGATCGTCGGGGCGTTGGGCCGATTCTCGTCAAGCATGCGGAACACCGTGGCCTGCGGCACGCCAGCCTGTCCCGCCAGCCGCGCCGCGCTGTTCAACCCGCGGTCATAGGTCACCAGCCCATGCCCGGTCTCTCCGGCAAAGGCCACCATCTGCGCGGTCAGCGCGCGGTCGTCCTGGAACCCCGCCCCGGCCACGTCCATCACCGCCACCGCCCGGTCGAGCAGCCCGTGCTGCGCGGCCAGCGCGACCTCCAGATCGCCGGGCGTCGCGCCGGGGGGCAGCCCCGTGGCCAGCGCGACCACCTCGTAGCCCGCCGCGCGATATGCGGCCATCGCCTCATCCGCGTCCGGGCGGCTCGGATCGACCGCGAAGGTCACCGGGAAGGAAAAGGTCATCAGCGCCGCCCGGTCGAGCCCTTCTTCGCCCGCGTCGATCAGGATCACCGAGAAAAGCGGGCGGTCCGCGGCGGGCTGGAACGGCACCGCGTTGCGGGCCAGCGCCCCCAGCCCCTCGCGCGGCGTGGCCCCGGGGCTGGCCTCCGCGGCCTCGGCACTCTCCTCTGCCGGTTCCTGCGCCGCTTCCGGCGGCTGGGCGGCATCGGCTGCGGTCTCGGGCGGCACGGTGCCGACCATCGGCAACCGGCCGGTGCGGATATCGGGGGCCTCGATCCCGCCGCTGGGGGCCGGGACGCGCAGCGCGCCGCCCGGCGGGCTGTCCGGGGGGGGCTCGGCCTGCATGCCGGTCCTCCCGGCTTCGCCGCGCTGCGCCGTTTCGGGCAGCACGGGCAGCGGGCGGACGCGCGGCTGCGCAGGGTCGACGGGGTCGCGCATGCCCCCCGCGGCATCCGCAGCGGCCTGCGCGTCGCCATCGCCGGGCGCCGGGACGGCGTCCGGGGCGGTCACGGCCATGTCGTCGCGCTCCGGCGCCGCGGGCAACGGCACGGCCAGCGGGGCGGTCGCGCCGGGGGCTGTCTGCACGGGCTCGTCCGCGGCGAAATCGGGCGGCGCTTCGGCCGAGAGCGGCGGCGCCAGCCCGTCGGGACCAGAGGTCACCGGCGCGGGCGCCGCCCCGGGCGCGGTGTCAAGCCGGGGCGCCTCGATCACAGCCCCCTCCGCATCCGGTCCGCGCACGGGCGGCGCGCCGCGGCGGCCTTCATCGGCCCTGGGCAGGCTGGCCTCGCGGTCGGGCGGCCTGCGGTTGAACTCCGACCCGGGCGGAAGCTCTATATCGGTGGCGGGCGCGCGGGCGGGCTCGGGGCGCGCAAGGGCGCCGGGACGCTCCGCAGCGACGGGCGGCGCGGTTTCCGGTGCGGCCTCGGGCGGTCGGGTCTGCGACGGCGGCGCCTCGGGGCGACCGGCAAGCGGCGGCACCGGGGCCTCGCCCGGCCGGGTCGGCGGCGGGCCGACCAGCGCCAGCACGACCAGCACCAAGCCACTCAGGACGATGCCCCAGACAATCCCGCCGAACAGTCCCCTGCCCATGCCGTGCTCCTTCAGGGTTTTGGCCTTGCGCCTCTTGCCTTCTGCCTCGCGCGGGGATTTGCCCGCACTGCCGCCCCTTGACCGGGGCGCACCGCTCTGAGCATGTATAGCCCGACCCGCCCCCGGGTTCACCCTCTTTCGCTTCTGGCGCGACCATGCTGCTACTGATCGACAATTACGACAGCTTCACCTGGAATCTCGTCCATTACCTGGGCGAGCTGGGCGCCGAGACGCGCGTCGTGCGCAACGATGCGATGGACGTGCAGCAGGCGATGGCCCTGAACCCGTCCGCGATCATCCTGTCGCCCGGCCCCTGCGATCCGGCGCAGGCGGGGATCTGCCTCGCGCTGACCCGCGCCGCGGCCGAGACCGCAACGCCGCTGCTGGGCGTCTGCCTCGGCCACCAGACCATCGGCGAGGCATTCGGCGGCCGCGTCGTGCGCGCGGGCGAGATCGTGCATGGCAAGATGGGCCGGATCGAGCACGACGCCACCGGCGTTTTCGCGGGCCTGCCCTCGCCCTTCAACGCGACGCGCTACCATTCCCTGATCGTCGAGCGCGAAACCCTGCCCGATTGCCTCGTGGCCAATGCCTGGCTGGCCGATGGCACGATCATGGGCCTGCGCCACCGCACGCTGCCGGTCCATGGCGTGCAGTTCCATCCCGAAAGCATCGCGTCCGAACATGGTCACGCGCTGCTGGGCAACTTCCTGCAATCCGTGAAGGAACCGGCATGAGCGATGCGCTGAAGCCGCTGATCGGCATCGCCGCCGACCGCCCGTTGACAAGGGACGAGGCGCGCGTCGCGTTCGAGGCGCTGTTCCAGGGCGAAGCCACGCCCAGCCAGATCGGCGGCCTGCTGATGGCGCTGCGCACGCGCGGCGAGACGGTGGACGAATTTGCCGCCGCCGCCGCCGTGATGCGGTCGAAATGCCGCAAGGTCACCGCCCCCGCGGGCGCGATGGACATCGTGGGCACCGGCGGCGACGGCAAGGGCACGCTGAACATCTCGACTGCGGCGGCCTTTGTCGTGGCGGGCGCGGGCGTGCCGGTGGCCAAGCATGGCAACCGCAACCTCAGCTCGAAATCGGGCGCGGCGGATGCCCTGTCGCAGATGGGCATCAACGTGATGGTCGGCCCGGAAATTGTTGAAAAGGCACTGAAAGAGGTCGGCATCGGATTCATGATGGCGCCGATGCACCACCCCGCGATGGCCCATGTCGGCCCCACCCGCGCGGAACTCGGCACGCGAACGATCTTCAACATCCTCGGGCCGCTCACCAACCCCGCGGGCGTCAGGCGGCAGTTGACCGGGGCGTTCTCCCGCACGCTGATCCGCCCGATGGCCGAAACGCTCGCGGCCCTGGGCTCCGAAGCGGCCTGGCTGGTCCATGGCAGCGACGGCACCGACGAGCTTGCGATTTCAGGCATTTCCCATGTCGCGATGCTTGAGGACGGCGAAGTGACCGAGCGCGAGTTGCACCCCGAAGAGGCCGGCCTGCCCGAACACCCGTTCGAGGCGATCCTCGGCGGCACGCCCGAACACAACGCCCGTGCCTTCGGCGCACTGCTCGATGGCGAACCGTCCGCCTATCGCGACGCGGTCCTGCTGAACGCCGCCGCTGCGCTGGTCGTCGCAAGCCACGCAAAGAACCTGCGCGAAGGTGTTGAAATGGCGTCCGAAAGCATCGACAGCGGCCAGGCCAGGGCCAAGGTGCAGGCGCTTGCCCAGATCACCTCGGAGCCCACATGAGCCAGGCCGCGTTCAAGGAGACCTGTTACGTTTGTGGACGCGAGTTCCAGTATGGCAACCACGTATACAACGGAAGAAAAGCCACGCGTTACGGCGTCATGTTGTGCAAAGCATGTTGGGAAAGTAACCACGATGGTTTCAACTCGCTTCTGGAGCCGAAGATGATCGCCGCCTGCAAAATCAATAGGCTTGATCTGCCAAATCGCCTTCCGAATGGCCTACTTCCGAGGGAATAAATGACAATCCTCGACCGCATCAAGGCCTACAAGCTGGACGAGATCGCCGCCGACAAGGCCGCCCGCCCATTGTCCGACATCGAGGCCGACGCGCGGGCCGCGCCGCCCGTCCGCCCCTTCGCCGCCGCGCTGCACAAGGCCGTCCAGAAGGGCTATGGCCTGATCGCCGAGATCAAGAAGGCCAGCCCCTCCAAGGGCCTGATCCGCGAGGATTTCGACGTGCCGGCACTGGCCCGGGCCTATGAGGCGGGCGGGGCGACCTGCCTGTCGGTCCTGACCGACACGCCGTCCTTCCAGGGCGCAAAGGACTACCTGACCCAGGCGCATCGCGCGGTCAAGCTGCCCTGCCTGCGCAAGGATTTCATGTATGACCCCTACCAGGTCGCCGAGGCGCGCGCGCTGGGGGCGGATTGCATCCTGGTCATCATGGCCAGTGTCTCGGACGCGCAGGCCGCCGAGCTGGAAGCCGCCGCGACCGAGTGGGGAATGGATGCGCTGATCGAGGTGCACGACGCCGCAGAGCTAGAGCGGGCCTGCGCGCTGAAATCCGGCCTTATCGGGATAAACAATCGTAACCTCAATACGTTCATCACCGATCTTGAGACAACGCGCCAGCTTGTGCGCCATGTCCCCGAAGGCCGCCACATCGTCAGCGAATCCGGGCTGAACACCCCCGCCGATCTGGCCGAGATGGCCCGCTATGGCGTGCGCAGCTTCCTGATCGGCGAAAGCCTGATGCGCCAGCCCGATGTCACCGCCGCCACGCGGGCGCTCTTGGCCAATCCGGCAATGGGCCTCCAGTGATGGCAGGCCTCACCCATTTCGACGCCCAGGGCCATGCCCATATGGTGGATGTGTCCGACAAACCCGTGACCGCCCGGCTTGCGGTGGCCGAAGGTTGGGTGAGGATGAACCCGGAAACCCTTGATATCGCTCTGCAAGGCCGGGCGGACAAGGGCGATGTCCTGGGCGTTGCCCGGCTGGCGGGCATCATGGGGGCCAAGCAGACCGCCGCGCTGATCCCGCTCTGCCATCCGCTGCCGGTGACCAAGGTCGCGCTGGACCTGACCCCGGATCCCACGCTGCCCGGCATCCGCATCGCCGCAACCGTGCGGACCACCGGCCAGACCGGCGTCGAGATGGAGGCGCTGACCGCCGTCTCGGTCGCGGCGCTCACGGTCTACGACATGCTCAAGGCCGCCGAAAAGGGCATGGAGATCGGCGGCATCCGCCTGACCCTCAAGGAGGGCGGCAAATCCGGCCGCTACGAGGCGCAGGAATGATTTCGGTCGAGGCGGCGCTTGCCCGGGTCTGCGCCCTGGTCGCGCCCCTGCCGGTCGAGGAGGTTCCGCTGGCCCAGGCCGCGGGCCGCGTGCTGGCCCGCCCGGTCGCCGCCCGCCTGACCCAGCCGCCCTTCGACACCTCGGCGATGGACGGCTATGCCATCGCCGAGCCCGATGCCCGGCCCGGCGCCACGCTGGACGTGATCGGCACCTCTCGCGCGGGCGAAGGGTTCGTCGGCGCGCTGGCCCCCGGGCAGGCGGTGCGCATCTTCACCGGCGCCCCGGTCCCGCAAGGCGCCGCGCGCGTCGTGATCCAGGAGGACGTGACCCGCACAGGCGACCGGATCACGCTGGGCGACCGGCTGGACCGCGGCACCAATATCCGCCCCGCGGGCGCCGATTTCGCCGCAGGTGACGCCCTGAGCGCCCCGCGCCGCTTGCGGCCTGCCGATCTGGCGCTGGCCGCCGCGATGAACCTGCCCGCCCTGCCCGTCCACCGCCGCCCCGATGTCGCGATCATCGCCACCGGCGACGAACTGGTGATGCCGGGCGAGGTGCCGGGTCCCGATCAGATCGTCGCATCCAACGGCTTCGGGCTCAAGGCCATGGTCGAGGCCGAGGGCGGCATCGGGCGGCTTCTGCCCATCGCGCGGGATACCGAGGCCTCGCTGAAAACCGTCTTCGGGCTGGCCGAGGGGGCCGACCTGATCGTGACCATCGGCGGCGCGTCGGTGGGCGATCATGACCTTGTCGGCAAGGTGGCCGCCGATCTGGGCATGGAACAGGCGTTCTACAAGGTCGCGATGCGGCCGGGCAAGCCGCTGATGGCGGGACGGATGGGCAAGGCGGCGATGATCGGGCTGCCCGGCAACCCGGTCTCGGCGCTGGTCTGCGCGACGCTGTTCCTGCTGCCGGTGCTGCGCGTGATGCAGGGCCTGCCCACAGCCCCCGCCCCGCGCCGGACCGCCCGGCTGGCCTGCGATCTGGACGCCAACGGCCCGCGCGAACATTACATGCGCGCCCGGATCACCGCGGACGGCATCGCGCCCTTCGACCGCCAGGACAGCGCGCTTCTGACCATCCTCTCCGAGGCCGACGCGCTGATCGTGCGCCCCCCCGGCGACGGGCCGCGCCGCGCGGGCGAGGCGGTGGAATACCTGCCGCTCTGACCGGGCCGGTTTGCGCCGGGACAACTTGACACAAAACGTGAACATGCCTAGAACACGAGGGAACGATCCCCATGGCGAGGATGTCCCATGCTTACCCGCAAGCAACTCGACCTCCTGGAATTCATCCACAAGCGGATGCAGCGCGACGGCGTGCCCCCCTCTTTCGACGAGATGAAGGAGGCGCTGGATTTGCGCTCGAAATCCGGCATCCACCGTCTCATCACGGCGCTTGAGGAACGCGGCTTCATCCGCCGCCTGGCCCATCGCGCCCGCGCCATCGAGATTGTCCGGCTGCCCGAGGCGCTTGAGACAAAGGGATTCCGCCCCATGGTGATCGCGGGCGACGCCCCGCCGCCCGGCCCGCCCCGCGGGGCGATGGATGTGGAAGCCGCGGGCGCGCTCGAGGTGCCGCTGATGGGGCGGATCGCGGCGGGCACGCCGATCGAGGCGATTTCCCATGTCTCGCACCATGTCGCCGTGCCGGGCAGCATGCTCTCGGGGCGCGGGCGCCACTACGCGCTTGAGGTCAAGGGCGATTCGATGATCGAGGCGGGCATCAACGATGGCGACGTGGTGGTGATCCGCGAACAGGACAACGCCGAGAATGGCGAGATCGTGGTGGCGCTGGTCGATGACCAGGAGGCGACGCTGAAACGCTTCCGCCGCAAGGGCGACATGATCGCGCTCGAGGCCGCGAACCCGGCCCATGAAACGCGCATCCTGCCCTCCGACCGGGTCAGGGTGCAGGGCCGCCTTGTCGGGCTGATCCGCAGCTATTGACGCAGCGGCGGCCCGCGCCGCGCCGTCCACACCCGTTCGGCCCTGTTCGCCGCGACCAGCTGCGGGCCGTCGCTTCCGGGATAGACAGCCAGCGTGCCGCTGCGCGCCAGCGCCCGCCGGTCGAGCAGGCGGCAGCCTTCGGGTGCATCGGCAACGATCTGCGGCACGATCACCCAGCCTTCGGCACAGGCGGGCGCGATCCGCTCGGCCCAGCCGCGCCCGGTGACCAGGATGAACCGGTCGCCCGAAACCTCGGCCACCTGCAGCCCGCGCGCACCGTCCAGCCCCGGCCGCTCGAACGCCATGCCCTGCGTGACCCGGTCGCCATCGTTTTCAAGCCATGATCCCGCGACGAACCCCTCGCCGGACGGTTTCGACAAGGCCCGCCCCTCCGGCCCCAGCGCGCCCACCAGCCCGCCGCTTTCGGCGATCAGCAGCGCGGGCCGGTCCGTCTGCGCCCACAGCGCCAGCGCCAGCAGCATCGGCACCAGCCCCGCCAGCCGGGCCCTGCCCGACCACAGGATCACCCACAGCGCGCCCAGCGAGATCATCGGCAGCACCGCGGGCCCCGGGCTCACCACCGGCCAGACCGCGCCATCCAGCCCCGCGACCCACTCCGCCACGCCCAGGATCCAGGCGATGCCCCAGCGCATCGGCTCAAGCCCCAGCCCCGCAAGCCCGAAAGGCGCAAGGCAGGCGGCCACGACCGCCGCGGGAATGACCAGAAGCCCCATCAACGGCACGGAAATCACATTCGCAAGCAGCCCGTATTGCGACATCTGGTTGAAATGCGCCGCCCCGAACGGCGCCGTGGCCGCCCCCGCCACCGCCGAGGATATCACCACCCCCAGCACGGCGTTCAGCCAGCGCGGCGGGCGCCAGCGCCCGTCCGGCATCTCGCGCAGCGCCCCGAAGACGGCGATCAGGGCCGTGGTCGCGGCAAAGGACATCTGGAACCCGGCCTGGGTCAGGCTTTCCGGCGCCATCGCCAGGATGATCAGCGCCGCCATCGCCACCGCCCGCAGCGTCAGCGCGCGGCGGTTGGCCAGGACCGCAACCAGCACCACCGCGACCATGACATAGGCGCGTTCCGTCGCGACATTGCCGCCCGACAGCGCCAGATAGACCGCCCCCGCCGCCAGCGCACCGATTGCCGCCAGTTTCTTGGTCGGCAGGCGCAGGGCCAGCGGCGGGATCAGCGCAAGGCCAAAGCGCAGCGCCGCAAAGACAACCCCGGTCAACAGCCCCATATGCAGCCCGGAAATCGCCAGAAGATGCGCCAGGTTCGAATCCCGCAGCGCCTGCAACGCATCGCGCGAGATCGCCGAGCGGTCGCCGGTCAGGATCGCGGCGGCGAACGCCCCCTGATCGCCCGGGATACGCGCGCGCAGCGCCCCCGACAGCGCCATCCGCGCCCGCTGCACCAGCAGGGTCAGCCCCCCCTCGGGCGGATCCAGCGCCACCGCCGGGCTGCGCGCATAGCCCACCGCGCCCAGCCGGTCGAACCAGGCATGGCGGCGAAAGTCGAAGCCGCCGGGCTCCGCCGGGGCCGAGGGCGGCGACAGATGCGCCATCATCGCGATCCGCGTGCCCGGTGCGGGATCGGTCAGGCCCGCCGCGCCATGCAGCGACACGCGCACCCGTTCGGGAATGCGATGGGCGGGCACCCGCTCCAGCCAGACCCGATCCAGCGTGATCCGCGGCGCGTCCGACATCGAGCGGTCAAGCGCCACCACCCGCCCCTCGACCACGCCGTAATAGCGGTAATCGAGCTTGGGCGCGGCGACCATATGCGCCCGCGCACCTGCCAGCACGACGCCAAAGGCCACCAGCGCCAGCGCGACCAGCACCGGCCCCCGGCGTTCCGGCCCCTTCCACGCGGCCAGCAGCAGGACCAGCCCGCAACAGGCAAACCCCGCCAGCCCCCAGACGGGCGGCTCCACTGGCAGCGCGAAATAGGCCCCGATGCCGAGCGCCAGCAGGACCGGCACCCAGGGGAACAAATGGCCCCTGCGGGCCTCGAGCGCGCCGAGCACCCCCACCGCTTGTCCTCTCCCGGACGATCTCCTAGACAGGCGGCAACGCTATCTCCATCATGATGAACAAAAGGTTAAGGCGCATGTCCGAGACGCAGGTCGTCACCCGTTTCGCCCCGTCGCCCACGGGCTTCCTGCATATCGGCGGGGCGCGCACGGCGCTGTTCAACTGGCTTTACGCGCGCGGCCGCGGCGGGCGCTTCCTGCTCAGGATCGAGGATACCGACCGCGCCCGCTCGACCCCCGAGGCGACGGCGGCGATCCTGACCGGGCTGCGCTGGCTCGGGCTCGACTGGGATGGCGACCCGGTCAGCCAGTTCGAGCGCGCCCCCCGCCATGCCGAGGTGGCGCAGCAGATGCTGGCCTCGGGCCATGCCTATAAATGCTTCGCCACCCAGGACGAGATCGAGACCTTCCGCGAGGCCGCCCGGGCCGAGAACCGCTCGACCCTGTTCCAGAGCCCCTGGCGCGACGCCGACCCCGCCAGTCACCCGGATGCGCCCTTCGTGATCCGGCTCAAGGCCCCGCGCGAAGGCGTGACCGTGATCGAGGACGCGGTGCAGGGCCGCGTGACCATCGGCAATGACCAGCTCGACGACATGGTGATGCTGCGCTCGGACGGCACGCCGACCTACATGCTGGCGGTGGTGGTGGACGATCACGACATGGGCGTGACCCATGTGATCCGGGGCGACGACCACCTGAACAACGCCGCCCGCCAGATGCAGATCTATCACGCGATGGGCTGGCCGGTGCCGGTCTGGGCGCATATCCCGCTGATCCACGGACCCGACGGCAAGAAACTGTCCAAGCGCCACGGCGCGCTGGGGGTCGAGGAATACTGCGCGATGGGCTACCCGGCGGCGGCGATGCGCAACTACCTCGCCCGGCTCGGCTGGAGCCATGGCGATGACGAGTTCTTCACCGACGCCCAGGCGCAGGCCTGGTTCGGACTGGAAGGAATCGGCCGCTCTCCCGCGCGCTTCGACTTCAAGAAGCTGGAGAACCTGTCGGGCCAGCATCTTGCCGCGATGGAGGATGCTGCGCTGCTGCGCGAATTGAAGGCATTTCTGGCTGCCACCGGCCAGCCCGCCCTGTCGGCGCGGCAGGAGGCGGGCCTTTCCGCCGCCCTTCCGCTGCTGAAAGGTGGCTTCAAGACATTCCCCCAACTTCTTGAAAAGGCGCATTTCGTCCTTGCCGAACGCCCCATCGCCCCGGACGAAAAGGCGGCGCAGGCGCTGGATGATGTATCCCGTGGTATACTGGCCGAATTGACGCCGCACTTGCAAAATGCTAGCTGGGAACGCGACGCTCTTGAGGCGGCGGTCAAGCAACTGGCCGAGGGCCACGGAACCACCCTCGGAAAGCTTGCCGCGCCGTTGCGCGCCGCGCTGGCCGGGCGGACGGTCTCGCCCAGCGTGTTCGACATGATGCTGGTCATCGGCCGCGACGAAACGCTCGCCCGGCTGGCTGACACCCGGGGCTGAGGCCGAAACGGCCCGATGCCCGCGCACGCCACCGACCGTGCCGCAGGGAACGCGGCCCGGTCTCTCGATGAAAATGAGGGACATCCATGGCCGAGAGCACCAGAACCGCGACGCTGACCCTGGGGGACAAGTCGATAGATCTGCCGGTCCTGCACCCGACGGCAGGCCCCGACGTTGTCGATATCGGCAAGCTTTACGGAAAGATGGGGGTGTTCACCCACGACCCCAGCTTTACCTCGACCTCGTCCTGCGAAAGCTCGATCACCTTCATCGACGGCGATCTGGGCGAGTTGCTGCACCGGGGCTATCCGATCGACCAGTTGGCCGAGAAATCGCATTATCTCGAAGTCTGCTACCTGCTGCTTTACGGCGAGTTGCCGACCGCCGCCCAGCTTGAGGATTTCGAAAGCCGGGTGACGCGGCATACGATGGTGCATGAACAGATGCACCGCTTCTTCACCGGCTTCCGGCGCGACGCGCACCCGATGGCGGTCATGGTGGGCGTGGTGGGCGCGATGTCGGCCTTCTACCACGACTCGACCGATGTGAACGATCCCTGGCAGCGCGAGGTCGCCTCGATCCGGCTGATCGCCAAGGTTCCGACCATCGCGGCGATGGCCTACAAGTATTCGGTGGGCCAGCCCTTCGTCTATCCGCGCAACGATCTGGACTATGCCTCGAACTTCCTGCGCATGTGCTTTGCCGTGCCCTGCGAGGAATACGAGGTCGACCCGATCCTGACCCGCGCCATGGACCGCATCCTGACGCTGCATGCCGATCACGAGCAGAACGCCTCCACCTCGACGGTGCGTCTGGCGTCTTCCTCGGGCGCGAACCCGTTTGCCTGCATCGCCGCCGGCATCGCCTGTCTGTGGGGTCCGGCCCATGGCGGCGCGAACCAGGCCTGTCTGGAAATGCTGCGCGAGATCGGCACGGTCGAGCGCATCCCCGAATACATCAAGCGCGCCAAGGACAAGGACGATCCGTTCCGGCTGATGGGCTTCGGCCACCGGGTCTACAAGAATTTCGACCCGCGCGCCAAGGTGATGAAGCAATCCGCCGACGAGGTGCTGGACCTTCTGGGCATCGAGAACAACGAGACGCTCAAGGTCGCCAAGGAACTGGAAAAGATCGCGCTGGAAGACGAATATTTCGTCTCGAAGAAGCTCTATCCGAATGTCGATTTCTACTCCGGCATCATCCTCGACGCGATGGGCTTCCCGACCTCGATGTTCACCCCGATCTTCGCGGTCAGCCGCACGGTGGGCTGGATCTCGCAGTGGAAGGAGATGATCGCCGATCCCAACATGCGGATCGGCCGTCCCCGCCAGCTTTATACCGGCCCGACCCGGCGCGATTACGTCGACGTCGAGGACCGCTGAACCGGCCACAGGCTCCGGGCGCGTCGCGGCAGAGGGTTTCGGCAACCCGGCCCGCGCGCCCGCGCTTCGTGCAAGCGCCACGGTGCCCCCCCGACGACGCATGGACCGGAATTTGGCCGGGAATCCCGGGATCGGGGGCGCGCGCGTGATGTCCCGGGCAAGGGGGGCGAGCACCCGGCCCTGCCGGGGCGGCCCTGTCCCGGCTGCAGATGCCTCAGAACCCCTCGAACCGGGGCGGGCGCTTCTCCAGGAAGGCCAGCACGCCCTCCTTGAAATCCCGCGTCGCCCCGCAAGCGCCCTGAAGCTGCGCCTCCAGCGAAAGCTGCGCCTCCAGGTCGTTGGCATAGGAGGCGCGGATCGCCGCCTTCAGCTTGGCATAGGCCACCGTCGGTCCCCTGGCCAATTGCGCCGCGCGGGTCCGCCAATGGGCCTCGAACCCCGCTTCGGGCACCGCCTCCCAGATCATGCCCCAATCGGCGGCCTGGCGCGCGGGCACGGGCTCGGCGAACAGCGCCGCCCCCATCGCACGCGCGAACCCCACCTGCCGCGGCAACCAGTAGGTGCCGCCCGCATCGGGGATCAGCCCGATCCGGGTGAATGCCTGAAGGAACATCGCCGCCTCCGAGGCGATCACCACATCCGCCGCCAGCGCAAGGTTCGCCCCCGCCCCTGCCGCCGGGCCGTTCACCGCCGCGACGGTCGGGATCGGGCAATCGAAGATCGCCCGCAGCATCGGCTCGTATTCGTCGCGCAGCGTGCGTTCCAGGTCGATATCGGCGACATTGGCCCCGTCGCCCAGATCCTGCCCCGAACAGAAGGCCCGCCCCGCCCCGGTGATGACCAGCACCCGGGCCTCCTCGGGCGCGTGGCGCACGGCATCCAGGATCTCGGCCCGCATCCGCGTGTTCAGCGCGTTCATCACCTCGGGCCGGTTCAGCACCAGCACCCCGATCCCGTCCGCCGCGCGGTAGTCGATCACCTCGTAGACCATGGCCGGTCCTCCCGCTTCGCCCTTCCGCCAGACTAGCGCGGCGGGCGGGGATGGAAAGCGGAACGCAGCGGCGCGCGCGCGCTCACAACCCCGCCGCCTTGCGCAGCATGTTGCCCGCCACCACGATCGCGAAAAGCGCAAAGACCCGGCGCAAGGGCTTGGGGTCCAGCCGATGGGCAAGCCGCACGCCCAGCGGCGTGGTCAGCAGCGTCATCGCCACGATCACCGCAAAGGCGGGCAGGTTCACCGCCCCGATGGTCAGCGGCGGCCGCCCCTCTGGGGCGATATCGACCAGAAGAAAGGCGATCACCGACGGCACCGCGATCAGCAACCCGAACCCCGCCGCCGTCGCCACCGCCCGGTGGATCGCCTGGCCATAGACCGTCATCAGCGGCACCCCGAACAGCCCGCCCCCGATCCCCATCAGCACCGCCAGGAACCCCACGCCCGAGGACAGCGCCGCCCGCAGCGCACCGCCCGGCATGGCCTCGCCCAGCCGCCAGGTCGCGCGGCCAAAGGCCAGATAGCCCCCCGCCAGCACGCCCAGCACCCCGAAGATGCCCTGCAACACCACCGAGCGCAGCCCCGCCGCCACCAGCACGCCCAGCACCGCCCCCAGCATCAGCCCCGGCGCCCAGCCGCGCAGGATCGTCCAGTCCACCGCCCCCTTGGCATGATGCGCCAGCACCGAGCGGACCGAGGTCACGATGATGGTGGACAGCGAGGTGGCAAGGCAGATCTGCATGATCTGCGGGCTGTCATAGCCCAGCGCGGTGAAGGCATAGAAGAAGGCCGGCACCAGGATCAGCCCGCCGCCGACGCCCAGCAAGCCCGCGATCACCCCCGCCACCGCCCCGATCGCCAGCAGCAGCGCCAGCATCGGCAGGATCAGCGAAAGGTCTGGCATGGCAATCTCCGGTCCGGCTCCCCTGCCCTTAGCCCAGCCTCACCCGCCGCGCCAGCGGGATCAGCCCCCGTTCGGCGCCGGTTCAGGCCGCGCGCGGCAGCGCCGCAAGGGCCGCGTCCAGCACGTCGAGCCCCGCACCCGGCTGCACAGCCCCTTCGGACAGGATCCGCCGCCAGGCCCGCGCGCCGGGCTGGCCCGCATAAAGGCCCAGCATGTGCCGGGTGACATTGTGCAGCCGTCCGCCCTCGGCCAGGTGGCGCGCGATATAGGGCCGCATCCCGTCGACAACCTCTTCCCGCGTCTTCCGGCCTTCCTGCCCGAAGATCGCCGCATCCGCACCCAGCAGGATCGCCGCCGGATCGTGATAGGCCGCCCGGCCGATCATCACACCATCGAGACCCGCATCGAGAAATCCCTTCGCCTCGTCCAGCGACTGGATCCCGCCATTGATGCTGATCGCAAGGTCGGGAAAGGCGCGCTTCATGTCCAGAACCAGATCGTAATCCAGCGGCGGGATGTCCCGGTTCTCCCGCGGGCTCAGCCCCTGCAACCAGGCCTTGCGCGCATGGATGACAAAGCGGCTTACCCCCGCCGCGCGCAGGGTTTCCAGGAATTCCGGCAGGATGTCGCGCGGCTCCTGATCGTCGACGCCGATGCGGCATTTCACCGTCACCTCGACGCGCGCCGCCGCCCGCATCGCCGCCACGCACTCGGCCACCAGACCGGGCGACTTCATCAGAACCGCCCCGAAACAGCCCGACTGCACCCGGTCGGAGGGGCAGCCGACATTCAGGTTCACCTCGTCATAGCCCTCGTCACAGGCCATCCGCGTCGCCAGCGCCAGCTCGCCCGGATCCGAGCCGCCAAGCTGCACCGCCACCGGATGCTCGGCCGGGTCAAAGGCCAGCAGATGCCGCGCCTCCCCCCGCACCAGCGCCGCCGAGGTCACCATCTCGGTATAGAGCAGCGCCCGCGCGCTCATCAGCCGGTGGAAATACCGGCAATGGCGGTCGGTCCAGTCCATCATAGGGGCCGTGGATAATCTAGCGTGTTGATTTATTTGCATTTTTTTTGCATCTTCAAACTGTTGGCGGCGACGGCTGCTACGCTGGAATACGCCCCAATATCCCCGAATTTGCCCCTCTACGACGACTCATTGCACACACAGCGCACACGAAAATGGTCTCCATCACCAAGCTCCCCTCCGGTGCCTACCGGGTCCAGATCAGACGAAAGGGCCGCTACGCGAGCGAGACGTTCCTCCGCCGCGACGACGCCCATCGTTGGGCCCGCCAGGCGGAGACCCGGGTCGATCAGGGGCTGGCGCCGAACAAGTCGTCCGTCTTCCGCCTCCAGACCTTTGGCGACCTCATCGACCTTCATATAACCGATATGTGCGAGGTAGGGAAACCGCCGCGTCGCAGCAAGGCCGCCACGCTCACGACGCTCAAGCGCGATCTGGGCAAGGAAAAGATCGGGCACCTCGACCGGCAAAAGCTGATCGACTACGGCAAGATGCGCGCCGAACAAGGCGCGGGACCGGTGACTCTCGGGATCGATATCGGCGTGATCAAGATGATCATCACCCACGCGGCAGCCGTTCACGGCCTCGACATCTCTCCGGAGCCCGTCGATCTGGCGCGCGTCGCGCTCAAGCGTCTCGGCCTGATCGGCAAGGGCACAGAGCGGGATCGTCGCCCCACCACTGACGAGTTGAACCGCCTCTTCCGCTGCTTCGATGACAACGAACGCCTGACGACACCGATGACGCGGATCGTGAAATTCGCGGTGGCCACGGCCATGCGGCTCGACGAGATCTGCCGGGTCGAGTGGAGCGATCTCGATGTCGACCGCCGGATGCTTCTGATCCGCGACCGAAAAGACCCACGCAACAAGACCGGGAACGACCAGCGGATCCCACTCTTCGCCGCCACGGGGTTCGACGCCTGGGCGCTGGTCACCGAACAGGCGAAAGAACTCGGCCATGCAAAGGGCCGGATTTTTCCCTACAACTCCAGATCGGTGGGAACAGCCTTCCGGCGCGCCTGCGTCGAGGTAAGTGTTAAGAACCTCTACTTCCACGATTTGCGCCATGAAGGTACAAGTCGCCTGTTCGAGGCGGGCTTCGCCATCGAACAGGTCTCGCTGGTCACCGGTCACAAGGATTGGAAGATGCTGCGACGCTACACGCATATTCGCCCCGAAGCATTGCATCGGTTGGCCGCCGCGCGCTCGCCCTTCCCGTCCGGGAACGTCGCCGCTGAGTGACGCAATAATCAAAACAACGACCATACGCGGCATTCCATAACTGCCCGGCACGCAAAGCACCCAGCAGCTAAGACTCCTACTTCACTTAGGCTCAGGACTCGTTCTTGATCATAGCCAGAACAAGACGGTTGCGGCGAGCATGATCGCAGAGAAGAACGTTTCCGGGCACCGATCGTATC
>NZ_SLVM01000017.1 GCF_004339675.1 Rhodovulum steppense | reverse complement strand
GGCACCATTGACCCCAGCATGAAGTAGCAAACATAACGACCGGGCGGGTCAGTTCTCGGTGACAACGCTGGGTCAGTTCTCAGTGACATCCAACAGTCTGCACCTTGAACGCCGAGCGCTGGAACTCCGGCCGTCGCAATCTGACCAAGCCTTGCCGAGCGTCCGAAACCGACGAAGGCCATCCGTGCCATGCGATGGCAACCAACTACCCACTGGCCGTATCTGCATCCCGGAGTTGCGGATCTCAAGCGCGAGTTTTTCAACGGAATAAGCCCGACGGTGAACTGGACGATTCTGTCAGCAACGGCCCGGCGGGGTGAGGTGGATGAGCGCCGCGGCGGCGACGGCCTTTGTGCCACTCCGCTTCGATCCGGGCGAGGCGTACCAGTTCGACTGGAGCCACGAAGTCGTCCTGATCGAGGAGGTGACCACGACCGTGGAGGTCGCCCGTGTCCGGCTGTGCCACGGCGGATGGTCTTCACCCGGGCCTATCCGATCCTGCCTGCCAAGAATGATGTCGTTTCTGGGGACGCCCCCAGAAATGATGCGGAAAGTGGGGCAACCCAGGAAGAATGGCCGCCCAAAGCCCTTATTCTTCAAAACGAGGTGGTCTCACGACCGTCTTCGGGAGGCAGGGGTCGGAGGTTCGAATCCTCTCACTCCGACCAGTAATCCTAAGCCAACGTCTCGTCGATCATCGCAGCCGGAACATGACGGAAGCGGCGGGTCCGACGGCAGACGGGAACGCCCTGGTCTCCTGTCATGGCGGATTGCGACGCCCACCCTTCAATCTGCAGGACAGGATCTCGGGTCGCTTGCGGCCCTTGTATCGAGGCTCGCCATAGCGAGCCGCCTTGCTGCAGGACTTCCTGCCGGAGATGCAGGGGGGGGGTAGTCCCTTGTCTTTCAACGTTTTCCGGAACCGGTCGGGGAACTGCCATTCGGCGGACGGGAAACGGACTGAGCCAGGGCCGTCGCGCCGAGGAAGTCGCTGACCTGGCCGCCGCCATGAAGACCCCCTGGTCCAGCTTCCGATCCCGCTTCCCCGGAAATGGGTGCCGCCACAAGCGCCCATCGCGAGCCGCGGGCCGAATCCTGGCCGAAAGACCCCTGGCAGATCGAGCGGTCGGCGGGCGGTCACATCATCAGGACCCATGTCTTGCGGGGTCGGGTTCGGCCCTATATTCGGTATCGGAACGCCATTTGCGAGGGAGGCCGGGCATGGCAGGGCTTGTGACCGTTTTCGGAGGCTCGGGCTTTGTCGGGCGCTATGTCGTGCAGCGCCTTGCGGCGGGGGGTTGGCGGGTCCGCGTGGCGGTGCGCCGCCCGAACGAGGCGCTGTTCGTGCGCACCTATGGCGCGGTCGGGCAGGTCGAGCCGATGCTGTGCAACATCCGCGAGCCCGCCTCGGTCGCCGACGCCTTGCAGGGGGCGGATGCGGCGGTCAACTGCGTCGGCATCCTGAACGAGGTCGGGCGCAACACCTTCGGTCTGGTGCAGAATCACGGCGCGCGCCATGTCGCCGAGGAGGCCGCGAAGGCCGGGGTCGGACGGCTGGTGCATGTCTCGGCGATCGGGGCGGATCCGGACGGCAAGAGCGCCTATGCCCAGACCAAGGGACAGGGCGAACAGGCGATTCTGGCGAGCTTCCCCGAGGCGGTGATCCTGCGGCCTTCGGTGATCTTCGGGCCGGAGGACCAGTTCTTCAACCGCTTCGCCTCGATGGCGCGGTTCGCGCCGGTGCTGCCGGTGACGGGCGGCAATACCCTGTTCCAGCCGGTCTATGTCGACGATGTGGCGCAGGCCGCCGCGCTGGGGGTCACGGGCAAGGCGGCGCCGGGGATCTACGAGCTGGGCGGGCCGGAGGTGCGACGCTTTGCCGATCTCATGGAGGAGATGCTGGAGGTGATCGGCAGACCGAACCGGATCGTGCTGAACCTGCCGCTGTTTGCCTCTGCCGCGATGGGAACGGCGTTCGACCTGCTGCAAAGGCTGTCGCTGGGGCTGTTCACCAACTCGATCCTGACTCGCGACCAGGTGACGAACCTCGCGCTGGACAATGTGGTGGGCGAGGGCATGCCGGGCTTTGCCGAGCTGGGCATCGCGCCGGTTTCGATGGAGTCGGTGCTGCCCGAATACCTGTGGCGCTACCGCCCGTCGGGGCAGTTCTACGGCATCCGCGAGTCGGCCAGGGGGACGCGGCCCTAACTGTAGGCGATGCCCAGCAGGATGATCCCCAGCACCACCCGGTAGATCACATAGGGCGTGAAGCTGATCGAGCGGGCCAGCCGCATCATCACCGCAAGCGCGGCCAGCGCCGAGACGAAGGCGAAAGCGGCGGCGATGGCGCCGTCGCGGGCGATGGCAAGATCGGCGTTCAGGATCACCTCGCCGCCCAGCAGCACGCCAGAGGCTGCGATCGTCGGGATCGACATCAGCATCGCCAGCCGCGCCGCGTCGGGCCGGTCATAGCCCAGCGCCCGCGCCCCGGTGATCGTGATGCCCGAACGCGAGGTGCCCGGCAGCAGCGCGATCACCTGCCAGGACCCCATGACGAGGGCGTGTTTCAGCGTCCATTGCGGGGCCTTGCGGGTGCGCGGCGCGCGGGTGTCGATCCACCACAGCAGGATGCCGAAGATCAGCATCGTCCAGCCGATCAGGGCCATGCTGCGCAGCATCTCCTCGACGCCCGCCAGCTTTATCAGGAGGCCCGCGATCACGACCGGGATGGTCGCGACGATCAGGCAGAGCGCGAGAAAGGCGCCGGGCGTGTCGATCCGGCCGCGGATGACCCGTCCCAGTCCGCCGAGCGCCAGCGCCACATCCTTGTGGAAATAGAGGATCACCGCCCCCAGTGTGCCGACATGCACCGCCACGTCGATCACCTGGCCCTGGTCCGGCTGGCCGGTCAGGTAGGGCAGCAGGATCAGGTGGCCCGAGGACGAGATCGGGAGGAATTCGGTGATCCCCTGGATCACGGCAAGGAGGAGGAGGTTGAAGAGTTCCATGTCACCCGGCCCGCAGCGGAATCGGCGTCAGCATACGGGTTTGATTCGGAATGGAAAGCACCGCTAAAGGTCATATTTGCTGACCTTGAATTGGCGCTATCGCGAAGTGGGGCGCGGGCGGGCGGAAAGATAATTCCGAAAGGGTCATAACTTCTGACTTTTAATTGCTCTGGAAGACCCGTATAGAGGCGGCCGGAAACGGAGTCCGTCCGCAGGGAGCCAGCCATGTCGAAGCGTCCGATGCTTCAGTTCGTCAGCACCGCCAAGGAAATGCCCCTCAAACGGGATGCAGACTCGCGTGCGCATGATTTCAACGAGATTTACGCCGAATACGCCGCCGAGAAGGCCGCCGAGCAGGCCAGCCGGTGCAGCCAGTGCGGCGTGCCCTATTGCCAGACGCATTGCCCGCTGCACAACAACATCCCCGACTGGCTGCGCCTGACCGCCGAGGGGCGGTTGCAGGAAGCCTACGAGATGAGCCAGGCGACCAATACCTTCCCCGAGATCTGCGGCCGCATCTGCCCGCAGGACCGCCTGTGCGAAGGCAATTGCGTGATCGAACAGTCGGGCCATGGCACCGTGACCATCGGCGCGGTCGAGAAATACATCACCGATACCGCCTGGGATAATGGCTGGGTGCAGCCCATCGCGCCCCGCGAGGAGCGGCCCGAAAGCGTCGGTATCATCGGCGCGGGGCCCGGCGGGCTGGCGGCGGCGGATGTGCTGCGCCGCGCCGGTGTGCAGGTCACGGTCTATGACCGCCATGACCGCGCGGGCGGGCTGCTGACCTATGGCATCCCGGGTTTCAAGCTGGAAAAGGACGTGGTCATGCGCCGCGTCGAACAACTGGAACAGGGCGGGGTCGAGTTTGTCCTGAACTGCAATGTGGGCGTGGATATCAGTTTCGACGCGATCCGCGGCAAGCATGACGCGGTGCTGATCGCCACGGGCGTCTACAAGTCGCGCGCGATGCAGGCGCCGGGCGTGGGCGCGGCGGGCATCGTGCGGGCCATCGACTACCTGACCGCCTCGAACCGGGTGGGGTTCGGCGACAGCGTGGCCGAATACGAGTCGGGCGAGCTGAACGCCAGCGGCAAGCGCGTGGTGGTGATCGGCGGCGGCGATACCGCAATGGATTGTGTGCGCACGGCGATCCGGCAGGGCGCGCAATCGGTGAAATGCCTTTATCGGCGCGACCGGGCGAACATGCCCGGCTCGCAGCGCGAGGTGCAGAATGCCGAGGAAGAAGGCGTCGAATTCGTCTGGCTGACCGCGCCCAACGGCTTTGCCGGCAATCCGGTCGAGGGCGTGATGGTGCAGAAGATGCGGCTGGGCGCACCCGATGCCACGGGCCGCCAGAGCCCCGAGGTGATCGAGGGCGCGGATTATGTCGAACCCGCCGATCTGGTCATCAAGGCGCTGGGTTTCGAGCCCGAGGACCTGCCGACGCTCTGGGGTGAAACCGCGCTGGAAGTGACGCGCTGGGGCACGATCAAGGCCGATTTCCGCAGCCATGAAACCAGCCTGCCGGGCGTCTTCGCCGTGGGCGATATCGTGCGCGGTGCAAGCCTTGTCGTCTGGGCGATCCGCGACGGGCGCGAGGCGGCGGACAGCATCCTGACCTATCTATCCCAGCCCGCGCAGGTCGCGGCAGAGTGACAGCCCGGAGGCGTTTGCATGGGAAAAGAGCAAATCGGAATTCCATATGATTTCCATATGATTTCCATATGACTCTTGTCCGACGCCCCCGACCAGTGAGACAGGAATAGGGCAGATGCCCTGACCCATCAGAGAAGGGTTCCGACCATGACGAAATTCGATGCCGACTGGGTGGCCCGCGAGGAAGCCCGGCGTGCCTTTGTCGCCGAGCACGGGCTTTACCGGCCCGAGGACGAGCACGCCTCCTGCGGGGTGGGTCTGGTCGTGGCGGTGGACGGCAAGCCCTCGCGCAAGGTGGTCGAGAACGGGATCGACGCGCTGAAGGCGGTCTGGCACCGTGGCGCGGTCGATGCCGATGGCAAGACCGGCGACGGGGCGGGCATCCATGTGCAGATCCCGGTGCCGTTCTTCTATGACCAGATCCGGCGCACGGGCCATGAGCCGCATCCCGACCGGCTGATCGCGGTGGGGCAGGTGTTCCTGCCGCGCACCGATTTCGGCGCGCAGGAAGCCTGTCGGACCATCGTCGAGACCGAAGTCCTGCGGATGGGCTATTACATCTATGGCTGGCGCCACGTCCCGGTGAATACCGAGGTGCTGGGCGAGAAGGCCAATGCGACACGGCCCGAGATCGAGCAGATCCTGATCTCGAACGCCAAGGGCGTGGACGAGGAGACGTTCGAGCGCGAGCTTTACGTCATCCGCCGCCGGATCGAGAAGGCGGCGGCCGCGGCGCAGGTGCCGGGGCTTTACCTGTGCTCGCTGTCCTGTCGGTCGGTGATCTACAAGGGCATGATGCTGGCCGAGCAGGTGGCCGAGTTCTATCCCGACCTGCTGGATCCGCGGTTCGAAAGCGCCTTTGCGATCTATCACCAGCGCTATTCGACCAACACCTTCCCGCAATGGTGGCTGGCGCAGCCCTTCCGCATGCTGGCCCATAACGGCGAGATCAACACGCTGAAGGGCAACCTGAACTGGCTGAAAAGCCACGAGATCCGGATGGCGTCGTCCGCCTTTGGCGATCTGGCCGAGGATATCAAGCCGATCGTGGCGCAGGGGTCGTCGGATTCGGCGGCGCTCGATTCCGTGTTCGAGGTGCTGGTGCGTGCCGGGCGCAATGCGCCGATGGCCAAGACGATGCTGGTGCCCGAGGCCTGGTCGCAGGCGGCCGTCGAGCTGCCGAAGCCCTGGCGCGACATGTATGCCTATGTGAACTCGGTGATGGAGCCCTGGGACGGCCCCGCGGCGCTGGCGATGACGGACGGGCGCTGGGTCTGCGGCGGGCTGGATCGCAACGGGTTGCGGCCGATGCGCTATGTGGTGACCGGCGACGGGCTGCTGATCGCGGGCTCGGAAACCGGGATGGTGCCGACCGACGAGGCCAGCGTGCGCGAGAAGGGCGCGCTGGGTCCGGGGCAGATGATCGCGGTCGATATGCGCGAGGGCCGACTTTACCATGACAGCGAGTTGAAGGACCTGCTGTCGGCCAGCCAGCCCTTCGGCGACTGGCTGGAAAAGGTGCACGAACTGGACGGCACGCTGTCGGGCCTGGACGAGGTGACGCTGTACGAGGGCGGCGAACTGCGCAAGCGGCAGATCGCGGCGGGCTTCACCATCGAGGAGGTCGAGACGATCCTGGCGCCGATGGCCGAGGAGGGCAAGGAGGCGGTGGCGTCCATGGGCGACGACACGCCCAGCGCGGTGCTGTCCGAGAAATACCGGCCGCTCAGCCATTTCTTCCGCCAGAACTTCAGCCAGGTGACGAACCCGCCGATCGACAGCCTGCGGGAATACCGGGTGATGAGCCTGAAGACGCGGTTCGGCAACCTCAAGAACGTGCTGGACGAGGATGGCAGCCAGACGCGGATCATCGTCCTGGAAAGCCCCTTCCTGGGCAATGCCCAGTTCGAGGCGATCGCGTCGCAATTCACCTCGCCCATGACCGAGATCGACTGCACCTTCCCGGCGGGCGCGGGGCAGGACGCGCTGCGCGAGGGGCTGGCGCGGATCCGGGCCGAGGCCGAGGATGCGGTGCGCTCGGGCGCCGGGCATCTGGTGCTGACCGACCAGCACCAGAACGAGGACCGCGTGGCGATGCCGATGATCCTGGTCACCAGCGCGGTGCATAGCTGGCTGACGCGCAAGGGGCTGCGGACCTTCACCTCGGTCAATGTGCGTTCGGCGGAATGTATCGACCCGCATTATTTCGCGGTGCTGATCGGCTGCGGCGCGACCACGGTGAACGCCTATCTGGCCGAGGACACGCTGGCCGACCGGATCCGGCGGGGGCTGCTGGATTGCACGCTGACCGAAGCCGTGGCGCGCTATCGCAAGGCGATCGACCTCGGGTTGCTCAAGATCATGTCGAAGATGGGCATCTCGGTGATCTCGTCCTATCGCGGCGGGCTGAATTTCGAGGCGGTGGGGCTGTCCCGCGCGATGTGCGCGGAATATTTCCCCGGCATGCACAGCCGGATCTCGGGGATCGGGGTTTCGGGCATCCAGAAGAAGCTGGAAGAGGTCCACCGCCAGGGCTGGCGCGGGGGGCGCGACGTGCTGCCGGTGGGCGGCTTCTACAAGGCGCGGCGCTCGGGCGAGACCCATGCCTGGGAGGCCAAGACCATGGCGCTGTTGCAGAAGGCGTGCGACAGCGCGTCCTTCGAGATCTGGAAGCAGTTCTCGGCCGCGATGCGGGCGCATCCGCCGATCCATCTGCGCGACCTTCTGGACATCAAGCCGCTGGGCAAGCCGGTGCCGATCGAGGAGGTGGAATCGATCACCTCGATCCGCAAGCGGTTCGTGACGCCGGGGATGAGCCTGGGCGCGCTGAGCCCCGAGGCGCACAAGACGCTGAACGTGGCGATGAACCGGATCGGGGCCAAGTCCGACTCGGGCGAGGGCGGCGAGGATCCGGCGCATTTCCACCCCGAACCGAACGGGGACAACCCGTCGGCCAAGATCAAGCAGGTGGCCAGCGGCCGCTTCGGGGTGACGGCGGAATACCTGAACCATTGCGAAGAGCTGGAGATCAAGGTCGCGCAGGGCGCCAAGCCCGGCGAGGGTGGGCAACTGCCGGGGATGAAGGTCACGGAACTGATCGCAAGGCTGCGCCATTCGACCAAGGGCGTCACGCTGATCAGCCCGCCGCCGCATCACGACATCTATTCGATCGAGGATCTGGCGCAGCTGATCTATGACCTGAAGCAGATCAACCCGCGCGCCAAGGTCTGCGTCAAGCTGGTGGCCTCCAGCGGTGTGGGCACGATCGCGGCGGGCGTGGCCAAGGCCAAGGCCGACGTGATCCTGATCTCGGGGCATAATGGCGGCACCGGGGCCAGCCCGGCCACGTCGATCAAATATGCCGGCCTGCCCTGGGAAATGGGCCTGACCGAGGCGCATCAGGTCCTGGCCATGAACAACCTGCGCGAGCGGGTGACGCTGCGCACCGATGGCGGGCTGCGCACGGGGCGCGACATCGTCATGGCGGCGATGATGGGGGCCGAGGAATACGGCATCGGCACCGCCGCGCTGATCGCGATGGGCTGCATCATGGTGCGGCAATGCCAGTCCAACACCTGCCCGGTGGGGGTCTGCACGCAGGATCCCAAGCTGCGGGCCAAGTTCACCGGCAATGCGGACAAGGTGGTGAACCTGATCACCTTCTACGCGCAGGAGGTGCGCGAGATCCTGGCCCAGATCGGGGCGCGGTCGCTGGACGAGGTGATCGGGCGGGCGGATCTGCTGACCCAGATCAGCCGCGGCTCGGCACATCTGGACGATCTGGACCTGAATCCGCTGCTGATCCAGGTCGATCCGTCGGACCGGCCGGTTCTGGACCGCTACAAGCCGCGCAATGCGGTGCCCGACACGCTGGACGCGGAGATCCTGCGCGATGCGCATCGCTTCTTCGAGGATGGCGAGAAGATGCAGGTGTCCTATGCGGTGCGCAACACGCACCGGTCCATCGGCACGCGGGTATCCAGCCACATCGTCACGAAATTCGGGATGCGCAACAAGTTGCAGCCCGACCACCTGACGGTGAAGCTGGCGGGCAGCGCGGGGCAGTCGCTGGGCGCGTTCGGCGCACCGGGGCTGAAGCTGATCGTGGCGGGCGATGCCAACGACTATGTCGGCAAGGGGCTGTCGGGGGCGACCATCGTGGTGCGTCCGCCGCTTTACACGCCGCTGGACCCCTCGGAGAACACGATCATCGGCAACACGGTGCTGTATGGTGCCACCGACGGCTACCTGTTCGCGCTGGGCCGGGCGGGCGAACGCTTTGCCGTGCGCAACTCGGGCGCCAAGGTGGTGGTCGAGGGCTGCGGCTCGAACGGCTGCGAATACATGACCGGCGGGATTGCGGTGATCCTGGGACGGATCGGGGCCAATTTCGGCGCGGGGATGACCGGCGGCATGGCCTATCTGTATGATCCCGAGGGGATGGCCGCCGACCGGATGAACATGGAAACGCTGCTGACCTGCCGGATCAGCGTCCAGCATTGGGAAGCCGAGCTGAAGGGCCTGATCGAACGCCATGCCGAGGAGACCGGCAGCCACAAGGCGCGCGACATCCTGGACCATTGGGAACTGGAGAAGGGCAATTTCCTGCAGGTCTGCCCGCGCGAGATGCTGCCCCACCTGACCCATCCGCTGGGCATCGAGGAACGCGCGGTTCCGGCGGAATAGGGTCTGATCCGGCCCTGAACGAAGGCCCCCGCGGTGTCACCCGCGGGGGTTCTGCATTTCCGGCGATGGCCAAGCGGGCCGCGCTGGTCTATCAGGCGGCGCATGGCGAAGCGAAAGGCACCGGCACGCAGGAAGGCGGCCCGCAAGGGCGGCGGGGGGCGGTTCAGGCTGCCCGCGCTGCCGCGTCCGCGGATCACCCTGCGCCGTCTTGTCTGGGGCATGGTGCTGCTGGCGGTGCTGGGCGTCGTCGCGCCGAAGGTCGTGAACCCGCCCCTGACCCATACGATGTGGTCCGAGGGGCGGCGGCTGGGCGGGATCGAGCATCGCTGGGTCGCGATCGAGGATGTCGCGCCCGCGATGCGGCGCGCGGTCGTGGCGGCGGAGGATGCGAATTTCTGCCTGCACTGGGGCTTTGACATGCGCGCGATCCGTGGCGCGCTGGAGGCGGGCGGGCGCTATGGCGCCTCGACGATCAGCCAGCAGACGGTCAAGAATGTCTATCTGTGGCAAAGCCGAAGCTGGCCGCGCAAGGCGCTGGAGGCGGTGATCACGCCGCTGGTGGAACTGACCTGGTCCAAGCGGCGCATCCTGGAGGTCTATCTGAACGTGGCCGAGTTCGGCGAGGGCGTCTTTGGCGTCGATGCGGCGGCGCGGCATTATTTCGGCGTGCCCCCGGACCGGCTGAGCGCGGCGCAGGCTGCGGCGCTGGCCGTGGTGCTGCCCGCGCCGAAGACGCGCAACGCGGCCCGGCTGACGCCGCAGTTGCAACGCCGGGCCGCGCGGATCTCGGACGGGGCGGCGACGATCCGCGCCGATGGGCGGTCGGCCTGCTTCGAGAGTTGAAAATCCGGGCCTGACCGGGCAAGAGGGGCGTCAGGTCAACTTCCGGTCGAGCCCATGAACCGTCTCTATCACGTTCCCCTGTCGCCCTTTTGCCGCAAGGTCCGCCTGGTGCTGGCCGAAAAGCGGATCGAGGTGGAGCTGGTCGAGGAACGCTATTGGGAGCGTGACGCCGATTTCATGCGGCGCAACCCGGCGGGCAAGGTGCCTGTGCTGCGGATGGACGGGCGCGCGATGGCCGAGAGCCAGGCGATCTGCGAATATCTCGACGAGGTCCATCCCGAACCCCGGCTGCTGCCCGGCACCCCCGCCGAACGCTACGAGGCGCGGCGGCTGTGCTTCTGGTTCGACGACAAGTTCCATGACGAGGTGACCTCGAAACTGCTTTACGAGCGGGTCAACAAGAAGGTGATGGGCCAGGGCTATCCCGAAAGCCGGGCGGTCAAGGCGGGATCGCAGGCGATCAAGTTCCATCTCGACTACATGGGCTGGCTGCTGGATCAGCGGCGCTGGCTGGCGGGGGATGTGATGACGCTGGCCGATTTCGCGGCGGCCGCGCATCTGTCGAGCCTCGACTACATCTCGGATGTGGACTGGAACCGGAATGCGGCGGTCAAGGACTGGTATGCCAAGATCAAGTCGCGCCCGGCCTTCCGCAGCATCCTGGCGGATCAGGTGCCGGGCTTTCCGCCGCCCCGGCACTACGCCAATCTCGACTTTTGAGCGGGGCGCTCAAGGATCGGCTGGCAGCGCAGGCCCGGGCCGAGGGCTTTGCCGCGATGGGGGTATGCCGCCCCGATGCGATACCGCAGGCCCCCGCGCGGCTGGCCGCGTTCGTCGAGCGGGGCTGGCATGGCCAGATGGCGTGGATGGCCGAGCGGATGGGCTGGCGCGGCGATCCGGCGGCGCTGTGGCCTGCTGCGCGGTCGGTGGTGATGCTGGCCGAACCCTATAGCCCGGCGCATGATCCGCTGGCGGTGCTGGACCGGCCCGACCGCGGCGCGATCTCGGTCTATGCGCAGAACCGCGATTACCATGACGTGCTGAAGGCGCGGCTGAAGCGGCTGGGGCGCTGGTTGATCGACGCGGCGCCGGGGGCGGAGATCAAGGTCTTTGTCGATACCGCGCCGGTGATGGAAAAGCCGCTGGCGCAGGCGGCGGGGCTGGGCTGGCAGGGCAAGCATACGAACCTGCTGGGGCAGGGTCTGGGCAACTGGTTCTTTCTGGGCGCGATCTTCACCACGGTCGAACTGCCGCCCGATGCGGCGGGGCAAGAGCATTGCGGCAGTTGCACCGCCTGTCTGGAGGCCTGCCCCACGGGGGCGTTCCCGGCGCCCTTCCAGCTGGATGCGCGGCGCTGCATTTCCTACCTTACGATCGAGCACAAGGGGCCGGTGGACGAGGGCCTGCGGCCGCTGATGGGCAACCGGATCTATGGCTGCGACGATTGCCTGGGGGTCTGCCCCTGGAACAAGTTCGCAGCAGCCGCGCGCGAGGTGAAATATGCCGCCCGCCCCGATCTGGTCGCGCCGAGGCTGGCCGATCTGGCGGGACTGGACGATGCGGGGTTCCGGGCGCTGTTCGCGGGATCGCCGATCAAGCGGATCGGGCGGGATCGGTTCGTGCGCAATGTCTGCTATGCCATCGGCAATTCGGGTGACAGGGCGCTGATCGGGCCGGTGCAGAGACTGGTTTGCGACCCGGATCCGACGGTGGCCGAGGCCGCGCGCTGGGCGGTGGCGCGGCTGTCGCGCGCTCAGTAGGGCGGCGCGGCCTCCTGCATCAGGAAGTCGGGCAGATGTTCGGCGGCCTTGCCCCAGCGGGCGACGAGATCGGGCAAGGGCACGCGGTCTTGCAGGGCGCGCCATGCCTCGGCCGCGGGGATCGTCCCGAACCAGGCGATGCCGGCGGGCGTGGCGGGGGTGCGCAGGATCTCGCGTTCCTCAAGCAGGTTGTCGGCCACCACCACGGCGCGGTCGATGCGGAAGCCGTTGCCTTGCGGGTGCAGGGGCAGATCGTCGGGAAAGTCGCGGCGGCGGACCCAGAAGGGCGCATCGGCATGGTCGGCGACCTGGCGGGCGAATTCGCGGCCGACGCGGGCCTGATGCAGGAAGGTCTCGGTCAGCCGGTCCGCGAGGAAGCGGCGGGCCAGCGCCTCGGTTTCCGGGCCGGGGCGGGCGGCGAGGCTGCGGCGCACGGCGGTTGCCGACAGCGCGCCCGAGACCGCCCAGAACTGGCCATGCCCGGACAGGGGATCGCCCGCGGCCGCCGCATCGCCGATGGCCAGCACGGCCAGATCGCCGGTAAAGGGGGGCAGCGCGGGGGCGCAATCGCGGATCACCAGCGGCCCCTCGGGCTGCAAGGCGGGCAGCGATGCGGTTTCGGTGGCGGCGGCGATGGCGGCGGCGAAACGCGCGCCGGGCGGGGCATCGCCCTGCGCATCGGTGACGAACTGCACCCAGGCCCGGCCCGGCCAGCCCTGCGCGATCCAGAGCCAGCCTTGCGCGATGGGCACCACGCGCACGCCACGCGGCGCGGCGCGGTCCGCCGCGGCCCAGCCCGAGATCGACAGCGTGGCGGGTGCGCGGCGCATGTCGCGGATGCCCGCATGGGCCTTGCGCCCGCGCGCGTCGAAGACCTGCCTTGCGGTCAGCCGCGCGCCCCCGTCGAGATGGATCGTGACGCCCTCGGGGCCGGTGGCCTCGACCCGGGCGGTGCCGGGGATCAGCCGCGCGCCCGCCGCCACGGCGGCCTGCCGCAGATGGGTGTCCAGCGCGGGGCGGTGGACGATCCATTCGGCATTGCCATTGGTGGGCTGCGCGGCCCAGTGGCTGATCCGCGAAAGCGGGCCGACCAGCCCCGCGAACCCGGCCAGCAACCCCTGCCCGTCCAGCCAGCGATGCAGCCGCGGGCTCATGCCCTCGATCCGGTCCTCGGCGGTGCAGGGATCAATCAGCACGATGTCCAGCCCGTCGCGCGCGGCCAGCCAGGCGGCGACCGCCCCGGCCGGTCCGCCGCCCAGAACGATCAGGTCATGGGTTTGCGTCATCCGGTTTCCCTGCTGCCTGTTCGCGAGCCAAAGGCACCACCGGGCAAGACATAGCACATTCTGCAATGCCTCGCATTGCCGCATCCATCCTGCCCGGGTGCGAGGTTGTCCGGAAATGTCAAGAAATGCGGACGGAGCTTGGCAAAGATTTGATCGGCGCGGCAAAGCGCCGCGCGACACCAAGAGCGCGACACCGACAAAGCAACAGGGACATGCCACCGATGAGCCGAACAGCCCCCGCCCTTTGGTCGACCTGCGCCGCGCTGGCGCTGGCGCTGCCTGCCCTTGCGATGGAACCGCAGGAGATCCTGGACCGCGTCTGCACCACCTGTCACGCGCCGCGCGCCGATGGCAGCCTGCCGCGAATCGACGATGGCCGCCGCACGCCCGAAGGCTGGGACATGACGCTGGTGCGGATGATGCGCAATCACGGGGTCCGGCTGTCGGGCGAGGAGCGCGCGGCGATGGTGCGCCATCTGGCCGACACGCGCGGGCTGGCGGTCGCGGAGACCGAGGGCTGGCGCTATATCCTGGAGCAGGAACCCGTTTCGGTGGATCTGGCGCCGAGTCAGGACCTGGCCGAGATGTGCGCACGCTGCCATTCCTTTGCCCGGGTCGCGCTGCAACGGCGCACGCGCGAGGATTGGGCGCATATGATCCATTTCCATCTGGGGCAGTATCCGACGCTGGAATATCAGGCGCTGGCGCGTGACCGCGACTGGTGGGGCCTTGCGATGAGCGAGGTGCTGGATTTCCTGGCCGGGACTTACGGGCTGGGCGACGCCCCGGCGCCCTTGGCCGCCGATCTGTCGGGGGCCTGGAGTGTGGCCGGGCGGATGCCGGGGCGGGGCGATTATGCCGGGACGATGCATGTGATGGCCGAGGGCGCGGGCTACGAGGTGCATCTGGATATGGGCTTTGCCGATGGCAGCCACGCGCATTTCGACGGGCAGGGGCTGGTCTATGGCGCGGGCGAGTGGCGCGCGACGCTGTCGGATGGCGAGACCGAGATCCGGCAGGTCATGGCGCTGGGCGCGGATGGGGCGCTGGCGGGGCGCTGGTTCGATGCCGAAAGCGACGTGATCGGAGCGCGGATGCTGGCCGCGCGCGAGGATGCCGCGCCGCGTATCCTGGGCATCAGCCCCGGCCATCTGCGGCTGGGCGAGGCGGCCGAGGTCACGCTGACCGGCGTGGGGCTGTCGGGCGCGCCGGTGCTGCCCGAAGGCGTCAGTGCCGAGGTGGTTTCGGAAAGCACGACGCAGGTCGTGCTGCGCGTGACCGCCGGGGCGGAGGCGGCGGTGGGGCCTGTCACGCTTGGACTGGGGGATCTGGCCGCGCCGCTGGTTCTGTATGACCGGCTGGACCGGATCGCGGTGGTGCCAGAGGTCACGATCTCGCGCGTGGGCGGCAATGACGGGCCGATTGCCAAGGTCCCCGCGCAATTCGAGGTGCTGGGCTACCTGAACGGTCCCGATGGCGAGCCGGGCACCGAGGACGACATCCTTGTGGGCCATTTCCCCGCCGACTGGAGCACCGAGAATTTCGACGAGGTGGCCGCGGCGATGGAGGATGCGCGCTTTGCGGGCGTGATCGACGGCACGGGCCGGTTCACGCCGGGCGATGCGGGGCCGAACCCGGAACGGCCGATGATGACGAACAATGCGGGCAATCTGTGGGTGGTTGCCCGGCTTGAACAGGCGGGCGAGGTGCTGGAGGGGCGCGCGCAGCTTTACGCCACCGTCCAGCGTTTCGTCGATCCGCCGATCCGGTGAGCGCGATGGGAATGCTGGCCTTCATCCCCGAGAATGCCCACCGGGTCGAGGTGGACGGGCGCGCGATGCTGATGCATGTGCCCTCGACCGGGCTGTATGAAATGGACGCGGTGGCGCGTGATGTGTTCGACCTGTTCGCGCGGGCGGGTGTGGCGGATGCCGCGGCTCTGCGCGCGGAACTGGGTGGGCGGCATGCGCCCGGCGCGCTGGCCGATTGCGTCGCCAGTTTCGTGGCCCTCGACATCCTGCGCGATGCGGCCACGCCGGCCGCGCCGATCCGGATTGCCCGGGTCGAGGATGTGCCGCTGTCGACGATCGTTCTGAACGTCAACACGGGCTGCAACCTGGCCTGCACCTATTGCTACAAGGAGGATCTGACGACCCCCGCCAAGGGCGAGAAGATGACTTTCCAGACCGCGGTGGCGGCGTTCGAATTGCTGCTGCGGCAGGCATCGGCGCGGGACCGGGTCAATGTCGTCTTCTTCGGGGGCGAGCCGCTGACCAATATCGCGCTGATCCGGCAGGTGGTCGACCATGCCGAGGCGCGGGTGGCGGAGCTGGGCAAGACGGTCGATTTCTCGCTGACCACGAATGGCACGCTGCTGTCCGAGCCGCTGGTGGACTGGCTGGATGCGCATCGCTTCGGGCTGACCGTGTCGATGGACGGCCCCAAGGCGCTGCATGACGTGAACCGGCGGAACGTGGGCGGGCGGGGCACCTATGACGCGGTGGCGCGGAATGTGCGGATGCTGCTGGGGCGGTATCGCTCGCGTCCCGTGGGCGCGCGGGTGACGCTGACGCGCGGGGTGACCGATGTGCTGGCGATCCATGACCATCTGCGCGGCGATCTGGGCTTTGCCGAGGTGGGATTCGGCCCGGCGACATCCGGCCCGGTATCGGTCTTCAACCTGGAAGGTGCTGCGCTGGGGCAGGTGTTCGAGGACATGAAGACGCTCGGGCGGCGCTATGTCGAGGCCGCGATACGGGGCGAGAATATCGGCTTCTCGAACATGCACCAGTTGCTGACGGACATCGCGCAGGGCACGAAAAAGGCGGTGCCCTGCGGGGCCGGGCTGGGGATGCTGGCCGTCGACAAGGCGGGCGATCTGCATCTGTGCCACCGCTTCGTCGGGTCAGACCAGCCGACCTATGGCAATGTCGAGACCGGCATCGACGTGCCGCGGCTGGCAGGCTTCATCGAGGGGGCGCAGGATCGCAGCGGCTATGGCTGCCGGACCTGCCGGATCCGGTCGATCTGCGCGGGCGGATGCTATCACGAATCCTATGCGCGGCAGGGCGATCCGTTCGCGCCGGTCTATCACTATTGCGACCTGATGCGGGACTGGGTCGATTTCGGGATCGCCGCCTATACCCGCATCATGCAGGCCAATCCCGATTTCTTCCGTCGCCATCTTCAGCCGAGGAGAGCCCAATGAAACACCTGACCCCCGCCAATGCCCGGGCCAAGGCGATGGACGAGGCCCTTGAGGCCGAAGCCGCCGCGCCCGCAGAGGGCAGCGCCGAGGAAGTGCTGGCCATGAACGCGCTGGTGGGCTGCACCACCTCGTTCGATCCGGGCTGGGAGATCGACGCCTTTGGCGGTGTCGCCAACCTGTGCCAGCCGATGGAGGCCGATCTTTACGGCTGCGCCGATCCCTGCTGGTGGCCCGCGCAGGTGCCCGACACGATGACCACCTATCCGAACTGGACCGAGAACGCGCCCGCCTCGGAAGCGGACTGGCGCCAGTTGCAATCGGTCTTTCCCCGGCTGAAAGGGTGACGAGGATGAAGACGCTGACTGCCCTGCTGGCCCCTGCCCTGCTGGCTGCCGCCGCGCCCGCGCTGGCCCGCGACTACCTGATCGCGCCGACCCGTCCCGACCGGCTGGTGATCGTCGATACCGAGGCGATGGCGGTGGACAAGGTCATCACCATCGACATGGCCGCGCCGCTGCCCAGCCTGCCCGTGGTCAGCGCGGATGGGCGCCGCGCCTTCGTGATCGTCGCGCAGAACGAGGAGATCGTCGAGATCGACCTGGAAAGCGGCGAGGAAGTGCAGCGCCTGATCCTGGGCACCGAGCAGGAGCGGGTGAAGGCGCTGTTCGGGATGGACCTGTCGCCCGACGGCGCGACGCTGGCGGTCTATGAAAGCCCGGTGGGGCTTTTCAAGAACCATTTCGAGGTGCGGCCCACGCGGCTGTCGCTGTATGACGCGGCAACCGGCGTGCTGAAGGCCCGGGCCGAGGCGCCGCGGCAGGTGACGGTGATCGCCTATTCGAAGGATGGCAGCCGGATCTACGGGATGGGCCGCGAGATGCATGTCTTCGACGGCGCGACCGGGCAGAAGGTGGATGAATTGCCGATCCATGGCTGGGGCAAGGGCGAATATGTCCAGCCCGACGTTCTGGATGCCTGGTCGCAATTCGAGGTGGCGGGGATGGTGACCACGCCCTTCTACACCTTTCGCGAGGATGGCGACCCCGAAGACCCGGAGGCCTATCGCACCGGGCTGCTGACGCTGGATCTGGAGACCGGCGAGATGGTGATGAAGGACGCGGAGGCGACCGACATCTTCTATTTCTCGACCGTGGCCGATCCGGCGAAGCAGCGGATTTTCGGCGTCTACAACCAGTTGGCCAGTTTCGATCTGGAGACGCGCGCGCCGATCAAGCGGGTGAACCTGCCGCACAGCTATTACTCGGTGAATGTCTCAAGCGATGGCAGCACGATCTTCATCGGCGGCACGCTGGGCAATATCGGGGTCTATGATGCCGAGACGCTGGAGAAGAAAGGCCAGATCGACCTGCCGGACGGGCATTCGATGTCGCTGGCCTCGGTGCGGCTGTTCACGCGCGCCGACTAGGCGGTGACGGGCCGCCCCCCTCTTGTCGGCGTGATCGACAGCGGCGGCCCCGAGGCCGATCTGGCGGGGGGGCGGCTGTTCCTGCCGGATGGCACCTGGGTCGCGGCGCGGCCTGACCGGCTGGGCCATGGAACGGCGGTGGCCGAGGTGATCCGGCGTGCGCTGCCCGATGCGCGGATCGTTCATGCGCAGGTGTTTCAGGACCGCCCGGTAACGACGGCGATCCAGGTGGCGAGCGCGCTGGACTGGCTGGCGGGGCGGAAGGCGGATGTGATCTGCCTGAGCCTGGGGCTGGCGGCCGACCGGGTGCCGCTCAGCCGCGCGGCGCTGGCGGCGGTGGCGGCGGGGCGGATCGTGGTCGCGGCGGCGCCTGCGCGGGGGGGGCCGTGCTATCCGGCGGCCTATCCCGGCGTGATCGCGGCAACGGGCGATGCGCGTTGCGACTGGGACGGGCTTTCGGCACTTGAGGGCGGCGTGATCGGGGCCTGGTGCGGATCGCCCGAACAGGGCGGGACGGGACAGGGCGGCGCGAGCCTTGCCGCGGCGCGGGTTGCGGGGCATCTGGCGGCGCGGATCGCGGCCGGGGCGCGGTTTGCCGATGGCGCGGCCGCGCGGGACGCGCTGGCGGGCGCGGCGCGGTTTCACGGGCCCGAATGCCGGGGCTGCGCATGAACGGGGCGGCACGCTTCGGCCGGGGGGCGGCGCGGGTCTTCTTCGGGCCGGGCGCGGCGGGCTGGCTGGGGCCGGTGATCGCGCGGGCCTCGGGCGGCATCGCGCTGGTGCTGGCGGTGTCGCTGCTGGCGGTTCTGCTGGGGCTGGCGACGCCGTGGCTGACCAAGCAGTTCATCGACGAGGGGCTGGTGGCGCGCGATGCGCAGGCGGTCTGGACCTGGGCGCTGGCGGCCTTTGGCGTCGGGCTGGCGGCGCTGGGGATGGGCGTGGTCAATGCGCTGCTGCATCTGCGGTTCTCGGCGCGGATGCTGGCCGATCTGCGCGGGCGCGCGATGCGGGCCAGCCTGTTGCGCGATCCGCTGGCGCCGCCCAAGCCCGTGGGCGAGATGACGGCGCGGATCGACGGGGACACGGCCGAGATCCAGCGTTTCGCCTTTGACGGGCTGCTGGCGGCCTTCGGCTCGATCCTGCGGCTGCTGGGCGGGGGCGTGATGCTGGTGGTGCTGGACTGGCGGCTGGCGCTGATCCCGATCCTGGCGGCGCCGCTGGAGCTGGCCTTTCTGGCCTGGGCGCGGGGGCGCACGACCGCGCGGGCCGAGGATGTGCGCGAGATGCGCGGCGCGGTGTCGAGCTTCGTGATCGAGAGCCTGTCGAGCCTGCCCACGCTGCGCGCGCTGGGGGCGGGGGAGGCGCGGGCGGGCGCGCTGGAGCCGTTGCAGACTGGCCAGATCGCGGCGCTGGAGCGCCAGCGGCGCTGGCTGGAACTGGTGGGCGCGGTGCCGCAGGTGATCGCGGCGGGGGTGCGGCTGTCGGTGCTGCTGATCGGCGGGCTGTGGGTGGTGCGGGGCGACTGGCAGATCGGCGCGCTGATCGCGTTCCTGGCCTATATCGGGATGCTGACCGGGCCGCTGCGCAACCTGCTGGGGCTGTATCACGCGCAGGCGCAGGCGCTTGTGTCGGCGGGGCGTCTGGCGGACCTGATGGATGCCGAGGCGACCGAGGCGCCGGGCAGGCCGCTGCCGCCGGGGGCCGTGCTGGGCTTCGAGGTGGCGCGGGCGGCAATGGCGGATCACGCGCCGGTTACGGCGACGATCCCGGCGGGGGCAAGGGTGCTGATCGACGGGGCCTCGGGGGCCGGGAAATCCAGCCTGATGCACCTGGCGCTGCGGCTGGCGGCCCCGGCGCCGGGCGCGCGGGTCACGCTGGACGGGGTGGATGTGCGCACGCTTGACCCCGTGGCGCTGCGCCGGGCGGTGGCGCTGGTGCCGCAGCGCGGGACGCTGTTGGCGATGAGCCTGGGCGACAACCTGCGGCTGGCCGATCCGGCGGCGTCGGATGCCCGGCTGTGGCAGGTGCTGGAACAGGCCGACCTGGCCGATTGGGTGCGGGCGCAGGGGGCGGGGCTGGACCTGATGCTGACCGAGACGGGGGCGAACCTGTCAGGCGGCGAACGGCAGCGGATCGCGCTGGCCCGCGCGCTGTTGCTGCCGTTCCGGGTGCTGATCCTGGATGAGAGCCTGTCGGAGGTCGATGCGGCCTCGGCGGGGCGGATTCTGGCGGCGCTGGACGCGCATTACGCCGACCGCACGCGGATTTTCATCGCCCATGCGGGACCGGCGCGCGAGGGGCCGTTCGATCAGCGGATCACGCTTTCCTCGCGCCCGCCCGAGCGGCGCAATTCGCGCGGCGATTCGCCGAACCAGCGGGAAAACGCGCGGGAAAACGCGGTCTGGTCTGAATAGCCCAGCGCGAGCGCGATCTCGCTGAGCGGCAGCGCGGTGCGGGTCAGCATGGCGTGGCCGCAGGCGCGGCGGCATTCGGCAAGAAGGTCGGCAAAGCTGGTGCCCTCGGCATCGAGATGGCGGCGCAGGGAGCGGCGCGACAGGCCCAGATGGCGGGCGATGGCGTCCTGATCTACGGGCGCATGGCCGATCCGGTCGAAGATGGCGAAGCGCACCCGCGAGGACAGCCGTTCGGAGCGGCGATGCTCGGCGATGGTGCGGTCGAGCATGCGCAGCGCCTCGGGGAAGGAGTCGTCGGGGGTGGGGGCGCGGCGGTCGAGCATACGGACGGGAAAGGCGATGGCGTTTTCGGGCGCAGCCATGCGGGGCGGGCGGCGCAGGGCGGCGGCAAGGGGGGCGGTGCGGGCGCAGGGCGCGTGTTCGAAGGCGATGTCGCTGAGGGCGGTGGGGGGCGCGCCGAAATGCCCGGCGATGCGGGCGACGACGCCCAGCGTCAGTTCGGAATCGGCCCGGCGCGGCCAGATCCGGCAGTCGAGCACGCGGTAGGTGAAGCGGGCGCAATCGCCATCGACCTCGAACCGGGCACTTGTGCCGGATTGCAGCGCGGGAAAGCCCTGCGCCAGACAGCGCAGCGCGGCGCCAAGGGTGGTGGCGCGGGCCACCGCCTCGCCCAGCGGGCCGAGATCGGCAAAGGCAAGCGACAGGCCCTGACGCCAGGAGACCAGCGGATCGGAACTGTCGGCGCGCATCCGTTCGAGCCCCGAGACGAACTCGGCCAGCGCCATGGCGGGCGGGGTGTCGGCGCAGGCGGGGGGCACCAGCGCGGTATAGGGGCGGCTGAGTATCCAGGACGCGTCCATGGGCCTGACCTGTCGGGCGTTCACGAAGACGTTAACCGCAGGGGGCCGTGGCGGCCTACGAATTTGTTAACCCAAGGGCAGGTCCGGCGCGCGATCCGGGCGCGACTGCACGAAAAAGGGGCCCGCATCGCTGCGGACCCCCGTTTCGCGAGTGGGTTCGGTCAGTTGGCGCAGGCGCGAATCGCCTCGATATCCGGGCCGTTCGGCGTGCGGCCGAGGTTGAAGGGCGCCGAGGCGTCGCGCCATTTGGCGTAATCGGCCAGGTATTCGAGCTGGCTGAGATAGACCTTGGCCGAGTTCGGGTTGGCGCAGGCGGTTTCCACGATCACCTCGTTGGCGATTTCCTGCACGCGGGCCAGCGTCTCGTCGTCATAGCGGGTGATCTCCACCGCCTCGTCGAACTGGGCATAGGCTTCGGTCGCGCGGCGCTCGGTGAAGGCAAGCGACCACAACAGCGTCGCATTGGCCGCCACGCGCAGCTTTTCCTGCGTCTCGGGGGCGAGGGCGTCCCAGGCGGATTTGTTGATCATCACCCCGAAGACCGAGGCCGACTGGTGCCAGCCGGGCGTGGCCCAGTATTGCGTCACCTGCTGGAAGCCGCCCGACCAGTCCACGTTCGGGGTGGAGAATTCCGCGCCGTCGATCACGCCGCGTTCGAGGGCCTGGTAGATCTCGCCGCCCGCCATGGACACCTGGCTGCCGCCGAGGCGTTCGAGGATCCTGCCCTGTTCGAGGCCCGAGAGCCGCAGCCGCTTGCCCTGAAGGTCTTCGAGCGTGCGGATCGGCGAATTGGTGCGGAAGCCCGATTCGTTGTTGGTGACGCCATAGGGCAGGTAGACCATGCCGTAATTGCCGTAGATCTCGTCATAAAGCGCCGCGCCGCCCCATTCGAGGATCCAGTTCACATAGTCCACCGCGTTGAACAGGCTGGCGGTGGTGGCCAGCGGCGAGAAGGCGGCATCGCGCCCGGCCCAGTAGCCCGGCCAGTCGCCGCCGGCCTGGATCGTGTTGCTTTCGACCGCGCCGAACACCTCGCCCGCGGGCACCAGCGACCCGCCCTCGTAGAAGTCGATGGTCAGCTCGCCCGCGGTCAGCTTGTTGGCAAGATCCGCGAAATGGCGGTCGATCTCGATCAGTTCCAGCGACGAGGGCCAGGTGGTGGTCATGGTCCAGGTCTCGGCGGCCATGGCAGGCACCGACAGGCTTGCCGCAAGGGCGGCGCCCGTGAACAGGGTGGTCTTGGTTTTCATGGTCTTTCTCCTCCGGTTTTGGTCGTCTCAGCGTCCGTAGAACTGCCCGGGCAGCCAGGTCACCAGTTGCGGGAACATCGCCACGGCCAGGCACATCAGCAGGATCAGCCCGATGAAGGGCAGCACCCCCACGATGATCTGCGCGGTCCTGACGCTGGGGGGCGCGATCGCCCTGAGATAGAACAGCGCGTAGCCGAAGGGCGGCGTCAGGAACGAGGTCTGGAGCACCACCGCCATCAGCACCACGAACCACAGAAGGTCGATGTTCAGCTCCTGCACGATGGGCAGGAAGATCGGGAAGGACAGAAGCACGATCCCGGTCCAGTCGAGGAAGGCGCCCAGCAGGAAGACGATGAACAGCAGCATCGTCATCAGCATCCAGGGTTCCATTTCCAGGGCGCGGATGATCTCCTGCGTGGCGCGCAGCCCGCCGGTGATGTTGAAGACCCCGGTAAAGGCGGTGGCGCCGATGACGATGAACAGGATCATCGCCGAGGTGCGGGCGGTCTCGATCAGCGCGCTGTAGAAGGTCTTGAGCGCGAATCTGCGCCGCGCCACGACGATCATCAGCGCCAGGAACACACCGATGGCCGAGGCTTCGGTCGCGGTGGCGATGCCCGCCAGCAGCGAGCCGAGGATGCCGAGGATCAGCAGCAGGGGCGGCACCGCTTCGAGCAGGAGCATGCGGAACAGCGCGCCGCGGGAGATCTTGTCGTCGGCGGGCACGGGCGGCGCCATGTCGGGGCGCAGGAAGGCCACCAGCATGACCCAGGCCGCATAGAGCAGGCCCAGCAGCACGCCGGGGATCATGGAGCCCGCGAACAGCTCGCCCACCGACAGCGGCGAATAGCTGGCCATCAGGATCAGCATGATCGAGGGCGGGATCAGGATTCCCAGGCAGCCCGAGGCCGCGATCAGGCCCGAGGCCATGGTCGGGCTGTAGCCGTATTGCAGCATCGGGCGCAGCGCCATGAAGCCCATCACCGTGATCGAGGCGCCGATGATGCCGGTGGTGGCCGCCAGCAGGATCGAGATGAACACCACCGCCAGCGCCATCCCGCCCGGCAGCCCCGCCAGCAACAGGCGCAATGTCTCGAACATCTTGTCGGTGACGCCTGAATCCGACAGGAACCGCGCCATCAGGATGAACAGCGGAATGGCGATCAGGGTGTAATTGTCCAGCACGTCGCCGAAGACGCGGTTGACCACGATCCCCAGCACCATCGGCTTGCCCGCCGCAAAGGCCCCGATCACCGCCGCGCCGCCCAGCACGAAGGCCAGCGGGTGGCCCATGAACAGGCCCAGCAGCAGCAGGCCGAACATCAGGAGGGCGATCAGCTCAGGTCCCATGGGGCGATTCCGTCCGGTTGAACAGCAGTTTCAGCACTTCGCAGATGCCTTGCAGCAGCAGCAGGCCCGCCGCCACGCACATCGCCGCCTTGAGCGGGTAGACCGGCAGTTGCACCGCGCCATAGGTGGTTTCGCCCTGCGCCCAGGACCGGGCGGCGAAATCCCAGCTGCGGCGGAAGAAGATCCAGGCGAAGGGGAAGAAGAAGATCAGGTAGCCCGCGATATCCACCCAGCGCCGTGTGCCGGGGCGCATGTGTTCGGTCAGCAGGTCCACGCGCACATGGCTCTGATGGCGCAGCGCATAGCCGCCCAGCAGGATGAAGTAGAAGCCGAACATCTGCTTGGAGACGTCGAAGGCCCAGCGCGTCGGGCTGTTCAGCGCGTAGCGCATGAAGACGTCGTAGATGATGACGGCGGCGAAGCCGAGCGCGAGCACCGCGACCGTGCGGCCCACGAGTTCGTTCAGCCCGTCGATGGCGCGGATCAGCATGTCCGCCCCCCTGCACGGCCCCGTTCGGCCGGGCCGGGCCTGTTGCTGTTCCTGCCGAGCATTCCCCCCTCCCCGGGTTCCGCCTTCTGGAAATGAACGTGTGTTCAGAAAGACCGTTTGGCGCGCCGCTGTCAACGGGGGTCCGGCCCCCGGGACGCGCCGTCTAGAGACCCAGAACGTCCAGCATGTCGTATTCGCCGGGCTTGCGGTCCTGCCCCCACAGCGCGGCGCGCAGCGCGCCGCGGGCGAAGATCGCGCGATCCGTCGCGACATGGCGCAGCACGATCCGTTCGCCCATCCCGGCGAAGATCACGTCATGCTCGCCCACGATGTCGCCCCCCCGGATCGCGGAAAAGCCGATGGCGCCGCGGCCGCGTTCGCCGGTGATGCCGTCGCGGCCGCGTTCGGAGACCTCGGACAGCGCGACGCCGCGCCCCTCGGCCGCGGCCTGTCCCAGCATGAGCGCGGTGCCCGAGGGGGCATCGACCTTGTGGCGGTGATGCGCCTCGACCACCTCGATGTCGAAATCGGCATCCAGCGCGGCGGCGACCTTGCGGGTCAGTTGCACCAGCAGGTTCACGCCAAGGCTCATGTTGCCGGCGCGCACGATCACGGCATGGCGGGCGGCGGCCTTGATCTTGTGCAGATGCTCGGGGCCGAATCCGGTGGTGCCGATCACATGCACGGCGCGGGCCTGGGCGGTCAGGGTCGCGGTGGCGACCGTCGCCTCGGGCGTGGTGAAGTCGATCACGGCCCGGGCCTGGGCGATCGTGCCGATGGCGTCGTCAGTGACGGCAAGGCCCAGATGCGGGCCGCCCATCGCCTCGCCGATGTCGCGGCCGATCCAGGGATGGCCGGAGCGCTCGACGCAGCCGACGAGTCGGGCCTTGTCGCTTTGCAGAACGGTGTGGATCAGCATCTGGCCCATCCGGCCCGATGCGCCCATGATCACGATGCCCGGCAGGTCCGCCATTTCGCCCTCCATGCGCCTTTGCGCCGGTTTAGCCGCTTCGCGCCCGCTTGGCAAAGCGCCCCGCATCGCCTAGATCGGGCGCATGGCACGTTCCTCCGCCCCTTCGCAACGGCAGCTTCGCGTCGGCGAACTGATCCGCCGCACGCTGTCCGAGGTTCTGGCGCGCGGCGACGTGCATGATCCAGAACTGAACGCCATGTCGATCACGGTGGGCGAGGTGCGCACCTCGCCCGATCTGAAGGTCGCCACCGCCTTCGTGCTGCCCCTGGGCGGGCGCGGGGCCGAGGCGGCGCTGGCGGCGCTGCGGCGCAACCGGGGCGAGTTGCGGCGCATGGTGTCGCGCAAGCTGGAACTGAAATTCGCCCCCGAGATCCGGTTCGCGCTGGACGAGACCTTTGATCGGATGGACGAGACGCGGCGGCTGCTGGCGCAGGAGGATGTGCGCCGCGATACCGCCACCCCCGATCCCGATGAGGCTTAGGGCGACCGCGATCCTTGTGGCGCTGATGCTGCCGGGCGTGGCGCAGGCCTTCTGCGAGCGCATCACCCATGAAGGCCGCGGCTATGTCGTCTGCGCCGTCGATCCGGCCGAGACCGAGTTGCGGCTGTTCCGGCTGGGGCCGGATGGCGCGGTGCTGGGCAGTTTCGTGCGGGTCGAGCGGATGCTGGCGGCCGAGGGCAGGACGCTGGGATTCGCGATGAACGGGGGGATGTATCACCCCGACCGGACGCCCGTGGGGCTTTACATCGAGGCGGGCGAGGAACTTGCGCCCGCGGTGGCCAGCGCGGGGCCGGGGAATTTCGGGCTGCTGCCGAACGGTGTCCTTTGCCTGGGCGATGGCGTTGCGCAGGTGATCGAGACGCGCGCCTATCTGGCCGATCCGCCCGATTGCCGCTTTGCCACGCAATCGGGGCCGATGCTGGTGATCGGGGGCAAGCTGCATCCGCGCTTCCTGGTCGACAGCGACTCGCGCTTCGTGCGCAACGGGGTCGGCGTCACGCGGGAGGGGGGTGCGGTCTTTGCGATTTCCGACCGGCCGGTGACGTTCCATGAATTCGGGCGGCTGTTTCGCGACGTGCTGGGCACGCCGGAGGCGCTGTATCTGGATGGCAAGATCTCGCGGCTTTACGCGCCGGATCTGGGGCGGGCGGATATCGGGCTGCCGATGGGGCCGATCATCGGCGCGGTGGTGGATGCGCCCCGCTGATGCCCCCCGCTGATGCACCGCGTTGACGCCGCGCGCGGGCTTCGCTAGCAGGCGGGTCTTGCAACATTTCGGGAGCGACGGGCGTGGGACGCAGCCGCAAGGGACGCGACATTTCGGGCTGGCTGGTGGTGGACAAGCCCGCCGGGATCACATCGAACGCGGTGGTGAACAAGGTGCGCTGGGCGTTCGGGGCCAGGAAGGCGGGCCATGCGGGCACGCTGGACCCTGCCGCGACCGGCGTTCTGGCGGTGGCGCTGGGCGAGGCGACCAAGACGGTGCCCTATATCACCGATGCGCTGAAGGCCTATCGCTTCACCGTGCGGTTCGGGATCGCGACCAATACCGACGATGCCGAGGGCGAGGTGATCGCGACCTCGGACGAGCGGCCCACGGATGACGAGATCCGCAAGGCGCTGACCGGATTCGTCGGCGATATCGCACAGGTGCCGCCGCAATTCTCGGCCGTGAAGATCGACGGCGAGCGGGCCTATGCGCTGGCCCGGGCTGGCGAGGAGGTCGAGATCGCGCCCCGGCCGCTTTATGTCGAAAGCCTGGACATGGTCGAGCGGCCCGATGCCGATCATGCCGTGCTGGAAATGATCTGCGGCAAGGGCGGCTATGTGCGCTCGGTCGCGCGCGATCTGGGGCAGATCCTGGGCTGCCAGGGCCATGTGACCGAGTTGCGGCGGGTCTGGTCGGGGCCGTTCGAGGCCGAGGACGGGATCAGCATGGAGCAGATCGAGGCGCTGGCGAAGACCCCCGCGCTGGACGAGCATCTGCGCCCGCTGGAGGATGGCCTGGCCGAGTTGCCCGAATTGCGCACCACCGCCGATGGGGCGGCGCGGCTGCGCAACGGCAATCCGGGGATCGTGCTGACATCCGAGGCGGAATATGGCGACGAGGCCTGGGCGTCCTATGACGGTCAGGCGGTCGCGGTCGGGATCTACAAGGCGGGCGAATTGCACCCGCACCGGGTCTTCTGCACCTGAGCGCAAGCGCGCGGTGAACAGGTCTGGCCCGGGTGTAAGCCCGGGCCGCGCCCGGGACCCGGAACAGTCCCCCTCGGGCAATGCCGGATTTCCCTTTCCCGAAGCCGCCTAGAGCGGGCGGCCGGTCATCAATCGCGGCAGGTCGCCGGTCAGCCCGGCGGCCTCGCGGATGAAGCGGCGGCGCAGGGCGGGCAGCGCGTTGACCGCGCCCATGCCAAGATCGCGGCCCAGCCGCAGGATCGGGTTGTCGTTGGAAAACAGCTTGTTCACCGCATCGGTTCCGACCGCCATCAGGGTCGTGTCGAAGCGCCGCCAGGTCTGATAGCGCTCCAGCACGTCGATGGCGCCGATCTCCTCGCCGCGCCGTTTCGCCTCGACCAGCACCTGCGCCAGCGCGCCCACATCGCGCAGGCCGAGGTTCAGCCCCTGCCCCGCGATCGGATGCACACCATGCGCGGCATCGCCCAAGAGCGCGATGCGCGGCGCGACGAAGGCATTGGCCAGCGTCAGGTTCAGCGGATAGGCGAAGCGGTCGCCCTCCAGCGCGATCTCGCCCAGGAAATCGCCGAAGCGCGGGCGCAGCGCCGCCAGATAGCCCGCATCGTCCAGCGCCTGGATCGCGGCGGCATTGGCATGGGTCTCGCTCCAGACGATGGAACAGCGATTGCCGGGCAAAGGCAGGATCGCCAGGGGGCCGGAGGGCATGAAGAACTGATGCGCGGCGCCGTTATGGGGGTGCTCATGCGCAATGGCGCAGACCAGCGCGGTCTGGCCGTAATCCCAGCCGGTGCGCCGGATCCCCGCCCGTTCCGCGGTGCCCGACCGCCGCCCGTCGCAGCCGACCAGGACAAGCCCGCGCAGCGTGCGGCCCGAGGCCAGCGTCACGGTGACGCCGGTCGCGTCGGGGGCCTGGGCGATCACGGTCTCGCCGGAGATCGTCGTGATCCGCGGATCGGCGGCCATCGCGTCGAGGAAGGCGCGGCGCAGGTAGCGGTCTTCGAGCATGTAGCCCATCGGGCCTTCCTCGATCTCGCCATGGTGGAAATCGAGGAAGAAGGGCGCCGGCCCCTCGCCCGCGCGCCCGTCGGAGGCGACGATTTCAAGGATCGGCTGGCTGCGGTTGTGCAGCTTGTCCCAGATCCCGATGGCGCGCAGCAGCCGGGTCGAGGCCAGCGCCAGCGCATAGGCACGCCCGTCGAAACGGTCCTCGGCGCGGGCGGCCTCGGGCAGGGCGTCGATCACGGTGACGGTCAGCCCGCCCTGGGCCAGTGCAAGGGCCAGCGCAGGGCCGTTCAGCCCGCCGCCCACGATCAGGATGTCGGAGTTGCGTTCCATGTCCCGCAATATGGCGGCGCGCGCGGGATTGTCCATAAGCACGGCGCCCGCTAGCCTTTCGCCATCGGGTCAGGGAGGCGGGCGATGACGGGCGACTGGCGGGGGATGAGCGCGGGGGATCTGGGGCGCGGGATCGGTGCGGGCCGGATCGACCCGGTGGACCTGACCGACGCCTGTCTGGAGGCCATCGCGGCGCATCCCGAGGCGGGGCGGATCTATGCTCGCCTGACCGAAGACCGCGCGCGGGCCGAGGCGCAGGCGGCGCGGGACCGGGCGCGGACCGGGCATCGGCTGGGGCCGCTGGACGGGGTGCCGATCTCGTGGAAGGACCTGTTCGATACGGCGGGCGTGGCGACCGAGGCGGGATCGGCCCTGCTGGCGGGCCGCGTGCCCGGCCGCGATGCCGGGGTGCTGGCCAATGCGAGCGCCGCGGGGCTGGTCTGTCTGGGCAAGACGCATATGACGGAACTGGCCTTTTCGGGGCTGGGGCTGAACCCGGTGACCGCGACGCCGCCCAATGTGCATGACGCCGAGGCCGCGCCGGGGGGGTCGTCCTCGGGGGCGGCGGCCTCGGTCGCGTTCGGGCTGGCGGCGGCGGGGATCGGGTCGGATACCGGCGGCTCGGTCCGGGTGCCGGCGGTCTGGAACGATCTGGTCGGGCTGAAGACCGGGGCGGGGCGGCTGTCGCTGGCGGGTGTCGTGCCGCTTTGCCCGCGATTCGACACGGTGGGGCCGCTGACGCGCAATGTCGAGGATGCAGCACTTTTGCTGGCGGCGCTGGAGGGGGGCAGGCCCGCGGATCTGCGCGGCGCGACGCTGGCGGGCGCGCGGCTGATGGTGCTGGAGACCGTGGCCTTCGACGATATCCGCGACGGCCCCCTTGCGGGGTTCGAGCAGGCGGTGGACCGGCTGGCGCAGGCAGGGGCCACGATCAGCCGGGGCGCGGTGCCCGGGATCGCCGAGGCGCTGGCGCTGTCCGGGGTGCTGTTCGCGACCGAAGCCTACGGCACCTGGGGGGCGAGCATCGAGGCGGCGCCCGAGCGGATGTATCCCGCGATCCTGAACCGGTTCCGCGGCGGGCGGGAGTATTCGGGCGCCGAATATGTCGCCGCCTGGCAAAAGCTGGACCGGCTGCGCGCGGCCTATGCCGCCGCGACCGCCGGATTCGACGCGGTGCTGGTGCCGACCTGCCCGATCCTGCCGCCGAAGGTGGCGGCGCTGATGGCCGATCCGGACTTCTTCGTGGCCGAAAACCTGATGACGCTGCGCAACACCCGGATCGGCAACCTGATGGGGCTGGCGGTTCTGACTCTGCCGACCGGCATCCCCTCGACCGGGATCTCGCTGATGGGGCCGCCGATGTCGGAGGAACGGCTGTTGCGGCTGGGGGCGGCGGCCGAGGCGGCGCTGGCCTAAATGCCACAACATCGCCCCGCAAGCCGCAGGGGCGGGGGGCTTTTCTGGACCGGGGGCAATCCAGCCGTTATCCTGATGCGAAACGGGGTGCGTCAGACGCCCCGATCCGAGGCAGCACAGGCAGACAGGGGTCCATGACCTTTCCCGAGCGGTTTTCGAACCTGCCAGAATACGCGTTTCCGAGGTTGCGGCGTCTGCTGGACGACCACGCCCCCGGCGGCGCGCCCCTGCACATGACCATCGGCGAGCCGCAGCATGCCTTTCCCGACTGGGTGACGGAGGTGATCGCCACCCATGCCGCGGAGTTCGGCAAATACCCCCCGAACGAGGGCACGCCGGAATTGCTGGGCGCGATCTCGGACTGGCTGGCGCGGCGCTATGGGGTGCGCGTCGATCCGGCGACGCAGATCAGCACGCTGAACGGCACGCGCGAGGGGCTGTTCAACGCGGCGCTGGCGCTCTGCCCCGAGCAGAAACGCGGCCAGCGGCCCGCGATCCTGACGCCGAACCCGTTCTACCAGGTCTATGCGGTGGCCGCGCTGGCCGTCGGGGCGGAGCCGGTCTATGTGCCCGCCACGGCCGAAACCGGGTTCCTGCCCGATTATGCCGCGCTGCCGGGCGAATTGCTGGACCGGGTGGCGATTGCCTATCTGTGCTCGCCCGCGAATCCGCAGGGCGCGGTGGCGGATCGGGACTATTGGGCGGATCTGATCCGGCTGGCCGAAAAGCACGATTTCCGCATCTTCGCCGATGAATGCTATTCCGAGATCTACCGCGACAGCCCGCCCCCCGGCGCGCTGGAGGTGGCGCGCGAGATCGGCGCCGATCCCGAACGGGTGCTGGTGTTTCATTCGCTGTCGAAACGCTCGAACCTGCCGGGGCTGCGGTCGGGATTCTGCGCGGGCGGGGCGGAGAGCCTGGGCCATGTCAAGCGGCTGCGGTCCTATGCCGGTGCACCCCTGCCCCTGCCCCTGCAACGGGTGGCGGAACGGGCCTGGGCGGACGAGGCGCATGTGGCCGAAAGCCTTGCGCAATACCGGCGCAAATATGCCATCGCCGACGAGATCCTCGGGACGGTGCCGGGCTATCGCCCGCCCCAAGGCGGGTTCTTCCTGTGGCTGCCGGTCGCCGATGGCGAGGCGGCGGCGCTGAAGCTGTGGCGCGGGACGGGGGTGCGGGTGCTGCCCGGCGCGTATCTGTCGCGCGCGGTGAACGGCGAAAATCCGGGTGCAGGCTATGTCCGGGTCGCGATGGTCGCCCCAGAACAAGAAATGCGGCACGGGCTGATGCGGCTGCGTGACTGCCTCTACGGGTAAGGACGGTTAGGGTATGGCTTCGTATCAGATGAAACGGCGCGAACCGCTTCTCGATTCCAACGTCCAGGCCGCCATCGAGCGGCGCGGCAAGGAATTGCTGGGCTTCACGCTGATCGGGGCGGCGCTGGTGATGGTGGCGATCCTGGGCTCTTACGTCCCTGACGATCCAAGCTGGCTGTCGGCGACCGATGCCCCGGCCGAAAACATGCTGGGCCGGTTCGGCGCCTCGATCGCGGCGCCGCTGCATATCATCGTCGGATGGGGTTCCTGGGGGCTGGTGGCGATCCCGGCGGTCTGGGGGCTGCGGCTGGCGGGCCATTGGGGCGAGGACCGCGCGCTGTCGCGGCTGATCTTTGCCCCGGTCGCGGTGGCGCTGGCGGCGGTCTATGCCTCGACCCATGTGCCGCCCGCAAGCTGGACCCACGCCTTCGGCATGGGCGGGCTGTTTGGCGATACGGTGCTGGGCGCGATCCTGGGCGTGGCGCCGGTGGATACTGTGGCGGGGCTGCGCGTGGTCGCAGCACTGGTCTGGATGGCGGCCATCGGCATGGGGCTTTTCGTGCTGGGCGTGGACCGGGACGAATTGCGCAATTTTGGCCGGTTCCTGCTGTTCGGCCTGATCCTGAGCTATGAAGGGCTGCGCCGGTTGGCCGGGAAATCGGCGCGCGGCGCGCTGAGTGCCGGGCTGCGGCTGGGCGAGAACGTGCAGACACGCCGCGCCGGGGCCGAACCCGTGCGCGCCCAGCGGGCCGAGCCGCTGGTGGCGAGCCGGGCGCCCGCGGGCGAACCGGCCCGGAGCGGTGTCATCGGCGGGCTGATGGCGCGGGTGCCGGTGCTGGGGCGGCGGATGGCGGAGCCCGAGATGGAACTGGTCGAGCGCGACCTGCCCGTCAGCGTGGACGGGATCGGACCGATTTCCGAGGACCGGATCAGGGAACGCATCGCCGACGTGATCCGCAACCGCGCCCGCCAGTCGGGCCGCCCGGCCTTTCGCGCGGAGCCGCCCGTGCGGCGCGATCGGGCGGGCACGCCGGACGCGCTGCCGGTCGAGCCGCCGCTGAGCGCGCGGGCCGCCGACTTGCCCCTGCCCGAGTTCGACGAGGAACCCCGCCGGGTCGTGCAGCATCCCGTCAGCAAGCCGGTGCCCCCCTCGCGCCGGGCGATGGAAGAGGCGCAACCGGCGCTGCCCTTCAGCGAGCCCGACAGCGGCTATGAACATCCGCCGCTGTCGCTGCTGGCCAGCCCCGATTCGATCCAGCGCCATGTCCTGTCGGACGAGGCGCTGGAGGAAAACGCGCGGATGCTGGAAAACGTGCTGGACGATTACGGCGTCAAGGGCGAGATCGTGTCGGTCCGGCCCGGCCCCGTGGTCACCATGTACGAGCTGGAGCCCGCGCCGGGGCTGAAGGCCAGCCGGGTGATCGGGCTGTCGGACGACATCGCGCGCAGCATGTCGGCGCTGTCGGCGCGGGTCTCGACCGTGCCGGGGCGCAGCGTGATCGGGATCGAACTGCCCAATGTCAATCGCGAGAAGGTGGTGCTGCGCGAGATCCTGTCCTCGCGCGCCTTCGGCGACAGCGCGATGCGGCTACCGCTGGCGCTGGGCAAGGATATCGGCGGCGAGGCGGTGGTGGCGAACCTGGCCAAGATGCCCCACCTGCTGATCGCGGGCACCACCGGGTCGGGCAAGTCGGTGGCGATCAACACGATGATCCTGTCGCTGCTCTACAAGCTGACGCCCGAGGAATGCCGGCTGATCATGATCGACCCCAAGATGCTGGAACTGTCGGTCTATGACGGCATCCCGCATCTGCTGTCCCCGGTCGTCACCGACCCCAAGAAGGCCGTCGTCGCGCTGAAATGGGTCGTGGGCGAGATGGAGGAACGCTATCGCAAGATGTCCAAGATGGGCGTGCGCAACATCGAGGGCTATAACGGGCGGGTGCGCGATGCGCTGGACCGGGGCGAGATGTTCAAGCGCACGGTCCAGACCGGGTTCGACGACGAGACCGGCGAGCCGGTGTTCGAGACCGACGAGTTCCAGCCCGAGACGCTGCCTTATATCGTGGTGATCGTCGACGAGATGGCCGACCTGATGATGGTGGCGGGCAAGGAGATCGAGGCCTGCATCCAGCGCCTGGCGCAGATGGCGCGGGCCTCGGGGATCCACCTCATCATGGCCACCCAGCGGCCCTCGGTCGATGTCATCACCGGCACGATCAAGGCGAACTTCCCGACCCGAATCTCGTTCCAGGTGACCGGCAAGATCGACAGCCGCACGATCCTGGGCGAACAGGGGGCGGAACAGCTTCTGGGCATGGGCGACATGCTTTACATGGCGGGCGGGGGTCGGATTTCCCGCGTGCACGGGCCGTTCGTATCGGATGAGGAAGTCGAGGAGATCGTCACCTATCTGAAGGGCTTCGGGCCGCCCGATTATGTCGGCAACGTGGTCGAGGGACCGGACGAGGACCGCGAGGGCGAGATCGACCTGGTGCTGGGCCTGGGCGGCAATGGCGATGGCGACGACGCGCTGTACGATCAGGCGGTGGCGATCGTGCTGAAGGATCGCAAATGCTCGACCTCCTACATCCAGCGCAAGCTGGCCATCGGCTACAACAAGGCCGCCCGCCTGGTCGAGCAGATGGAGGAAGAAGGCGTGGTCAGCCCGGCCAACCATGTCGGCAAGCGCGAGATCCTGGTGCCTGAACAGGGCTGACCGGCGGCGCGGGCGGGGGGCCTGCCCCTCGCCAATTCGTTACGCTTTGGCTGATGCAAAGGCGCGTGCGAGCGACTAGATTGCCGCCATGATAAGACGCCTTGCCCTTGGCCTTGCCCTCTGGGCGGCCACCGCCGCGCCCGGACTTGCCGACAAGCTGCCGCTGTCGGCGATCTCGGGCTATCTCAACAGTTTCTCGACCGCGCGGGCCGAGTTCACGCAGGTCAATGCCGACGGGTCGATCTCGACCGGGCGGATGCTGCTTCAGCGGCCCGGCCGGGCGCGGTTCGAATACGATCCGCCCAATGGCGGGCTGGTGATCGCGGGCGGCGGGCAGGTCGCGATCTTCGACACCAAGTCGAACCAGCCGCCCGAGCAATATCCGCTGCGCCGCACGCCGCTGAACATCATCCTGGAGCGCAACGTGGATCTGTCGCGGGCGCGGATGGTGGTGGGCCATGACGGCGATGCGACCATGACACGGGTGATCGCGCAGGATCCCGAGCATCCCGAATACGGCACCATCGCGCTGGTCTTTACCGGCAACCCGGTGGAACTGCGCCAATGGGTCATCACCGACGACACGGGCCAGGCGACCACGGTGATCCTGGGCGAGATGCGGACCGGCGTGCAATTGTCGGCACGGATGTTCAGCATCGTGCAGGAGACAAATGACCGGATGGGCAACCGGCGCTAGGGCTCAGCGTTGGCGGGCAAGCGCCAGCGCGGCGCGCAGCACGGCCGGATCGCCGACATGATTGGCGAGGATCAGCAGGAGCTGGGCGTTCAGCGCGTGGCTTTGCGCCTCGGTCAGGCCGCGATGGGCGGCCAGAAGCTCGGCCAGGAAATCGTCGGGATCGTCGATATTGGGGGTGTCGATCAGGCTCACGCGCGTCCCTCCCACAGCGCGGCGAGGGCCTTTGCGATCTGGCGCGCGTCGGCCTCGACCCAGCGGGCGGCGATGACCTGGTCGGGCCGCACCAGATAGAGCGCGCGCCCGGCCCGGCCCAGATAGCGCGCGACCACCGCCGGGTTCACCTCGACCGGCAGAACGGGCAGGTCCGCAACGGCGGGGGCGTCGCAATTGATCGCCAGCAGCATCGCGTCGCGGCCCAGCGCCGCCAGCAGCCAGCCCGCGCCCTGCGGCGCGTCGGGGGCGACCGCTCCGGGACGCGAGATCGCGGGCAGGCGCGGGTCGTCGGGGCCGGTGGTGGCATAGATGCAGGGCGTCGAGAGGCGGCCGGAATTGACCCAGTCGCGGGCAAAGGGCGCCTTGCGCGCGAGGGCCAGGATCTGGTCACGGAACAGCCGTTCGACGCCGTTGGCCGGACCCATGAAGCGGGTGGCGCGGCTGGATTGGCGAATGTTCTCGTCCGCGGCCTGCACCCGTTCGCGGTTGTAGCTGTCGATCAGGCTGGGGGGCGCGCGGCCGTCCAGCACGGCGGCCAGCTTCCAGCCCAGATTGTCGGCATCCTGCAACCCGCCATTGGCCCCGCGCGCGCCGAAGGGCGGGATCAGATGGGCGCTGTCGCCGGCGAAGATCACCCGGCCATGGACGAATTCGCCCAGGCGGCGGCACTGGAAGCTGTAGACGCTGACCCAGTCGAGCTCGAAATCGGGGCCGATCACCTGTTCGATGCGGGGGATCACCTTTTCGGGCCTGCTCTCTTCCTTCGGGTCGGCATGGGGGCCGAGTTGCAGGTCGATGCGGTAGATGTTGTCGGCCTGCCGGTGCAGCAGTGCGGACTGGCCGTCATGGAAGCCCGGCTCGAACCAGAACCAGCGTTCGGAGGGCAGGTCGCCCTCCATCTCGACATCGGCGATGAGGAAGCGTTCCTCGAACAGCTCGCCCTCGAAATCGAGATCGAGCATCGCCCGGACAGTCGAGCGCGCCCCGTCGCAGGCGATCGCATAATCCGCCGCGAGCATGTAGCCGCCATCCGGCGTGCGGATCGTGACCTGCACCCCGTCCGCGTCCGGGTCGATCCCGGTGACGCGGTTGCGGAATCGCAGGTCGATCAGCGGGTCGGCCAGCGCGCGGTCGCTCAGGAAATGCTCGACATGATATTGCTGGAGGTTGAGGAAGGGCGGCATCCGGTCGCCGGGGCCTTCGGCCAGATCGAAGCTGAAGATCTCGTCATCGCCGTGGCAGACGCGGCCGACGCTCCATGGCACGCCCTTTTCCAGCACCTTGTCGGCGATGCCCAGACGGTCGAAGATCTCGAGGCTGCGCCGGGACCAGCCCATGGCGCGCGAGCCGGTCGCGACCGCGTCGCCGGCCTCGAGCAGCACCGATGGCGTCCCGCGACGGGCCAGATCCAGCGCCAGCACCAGACCGACCGGCCCCGCGCCGATGATGACGACCTTGTGGCGCGGTTCGGGCGCGTTCAGCCCGGGCGGGACGACATAGGGAAAGGGCGCATAGGCATGGGCCATCACGCGGCCCCCGGCGGGACGGCGCGCGCGGCGGTGCCGCCCCGGCGCGCGGGCAGGTCACGGACGCCCGTGCCGCGGGCACCTGCGGGGACATGGGTCATGGCACTCTCCCTTGACGGTCTGCTTCGCTGGCCGCCACCCGGGCGTTAACCTCTGCCACCCGGCGGGCCACTGCAACCGGTTTTTTCGGCGGGGGATCGACGCGACGTCATGCTATGGACGGGGGCGGGCCGCGCTATCAAGGGGCGGGTCCGGCGGAGGAGGAGGAACACATGACCGGCATCGTCATCCTGAGCGGCGCGCGCACCGCCATCGGCACATTCGGCGGCAGTCTTGCGGGCCTGCCGCCCGCGACGCTGGGCGCCATCGCCGCGCGCGCGGCGCTGGAACGGGCGGGGGTCGAGGGCGCGCGCATCGGCCATGTCGCCTTTGGCCATATCCTGAACACCGAACCGCGCGACCTGTACCTGTCGCGCATCGCCGCGATGGAGGCGGGGATTCCCGAGACCGTGCCCGCGATGAACGTCAACCGGCTGTGCGGGTCGGGGGCGCAGGCCGTCGTCTCGGTCGCGCAGGCGCTGATGCTGGGGGATGCCGGGTTCGGGCTGGCGGGCGGGGCCGAAAGCATGAGCCGGGCGCCGCATGTCCTGCCCGCGGCGCGCTGGGGCCAGAAGATGGGCGATACCGGCGCGGCCGACATGATGCTGGGCGCGCTGACCTGTCCGTTCGGGACCGGCCATATGGGTGTGACCGCCGAGAACGTGGCCGCCGAGCATGGCATCAGCCGCGCCGATCAGGACGCCTTTGCGCTGGAGAGCCAGGGCCGCGCGGCGCGGGCGATTGCCGAGGGCCGCTTTGCCGCCGAGATCGTGCCGGTCGAGGTGGCGGTGCGGCGCGAGACGCGGGCCTTTGCGGTGGACGAGCATCCCAAGGCGACGACGCCGGAGGCGCTGGCGGCGCTGCGGCCCGCCTTCCAGAAGGATGGCACGGTGACGGCGGGCAATGCGAGCGGGATCAATGACGGCGCCGCGGCGCTGGTTCTGGCGCGCGAGGACGCGGCAGAGGCGGCGGGGCTGGAGCCGATGGCGCGGCTGATCGGCTATGCCCATGCGGGCGTGGCGCCGCGGGTGATGGGGATCGGGCCGGTGCCCGCGGTCGAGGAGTTGCTGGCCAGGACGGGGCTGGGTGTGGGCGATTTCGACGTGGTCGAAAGCAACGAGGCCTTTGCCGCGCAGGCGATTGCAGTCAACCGGGCGCTGGGGCTGGACCCCGAGCGGGTGAACCCCAATGGCGGCGCGATCGCGCTGGGTCATCCGGTGGGGGCGACGGGCGCGATCATCACGGTCAAGGCGATCCACGAACTTGCCCGCACCGGCGGGCGGCGGGCGCTGGTGACGATGTGCATCGGCGGCGGGCAGGGAATAGCGCTGGCGCTGGAGCGGGTCTGACGGGCGTCAGTCCACCACCCGCAGCGTGAGGTTGATCCGCCCGCCCCCGGCCAGCAGGCCGGAGGAGCCGGGGCGCAGCCGGTCGATGCCGTGATGGACCAGCCGCGCCGCGCCGCCCATCACCAGAACGTCGCCCGAATTGAGCCACAGGCTTTCGGTATCGCCGCCGCGGGTCAGGTGGCCGATGCGGAACCGCGCCGCGTCGCCCAGCGAGATCGACAGGACCGGCCAGCGGAAATCGGCCTCGTCGCGGTCCTGGTGCATGCCCATTTTCGTGCCCTCGCCGTAGAAGTTCACGAGGCAGCAATCGGGGCGGCGGTCGAGGCCGGTCACCGCGTCCCAGACCGCCAGCACCGAGGCCGGGATCGGCGGCCAGGGCAGCCCAGAGGGATGGCAGGGCGCATAGCGATAGCCGCGCCGGTCCGAGACCCAGCCGAAGCGCCCGGCCGAGGTCATGCGCACGCTCATCTTGCGGCCCCAGCGGGTTTCGGGCTGGAAGAGCGGCGCGGCGGCGACCACGGCGCGCAGCTCCGCGACCATCGCGCGCTGGGCCTCGGCGTCCAGCCAGCCGGGAAAGATCTGGACCCCGCGCACCACCAGACCGGGGGTCGGGCGGGCGCCCTCGGGCGTTTCGGACATCGTTCACCACACTCACATTTCTGTCATGGGCCGCGCTTGCAGGGGTCTGGACCCCTCCTTATATACGCCCGAGACAAGGATCGGGGACCACCCCCCCGACCGGAATTCTGGGATCGGAGGACAGGGGCCTTTTCAGGGCCTGATCTCCACAACATCGCCGAAGAAGAGGTAACAGACATGGCCAAAGTCATCGGGATCGACCTTGGGACCACCAATTCCTGCGTCGCCATCATGGACGGCTCGCAACCCCGGGTGATCGAGAATGCCGAGGGCGCGCGCACGACCCCCTCGATCGTCGCCTTCACCGAATCCGAACGTCTTGTGGGCCAGCCCGCCAAGCGGCAGGCCGTCACCAACCCCGAGAACACGATCTTTGCCGTCAAGCGCCTGATCGGGCGGCGGGCCGACGATGCGGAAGTCGAGAAGGACCGCAAGCACGTCCCCTATGCCATCGTCGATGGCGGCAATGGCGATGCCTGGGTGCAGGTGCGCGGCGAGAAATACAGCCCCAGCCAGGTCTCGGCCTTCATCCTGCAGAAGATGAAGGAAACCGCCGAAAGCTATCTGGGCGAGACCGTGACGCAGGCCGTCATCACCGTTCCGGCCTATTTCAACGACGCCCAGCGCCAGGCGACCAAGGATGCGGGCAAGATCGCCGGGCTTGAGGTTCTGCGCATCATCAACGAGCCCACCGCGGCCGCGCTGGCCTATGGGCTGGACAAGAAGGAAACCCGCACCATCGCGGTCTATGACCTGGGCGGCGGCACCTTCGACATCACGATCCTGGAAATCGACGACGGGCTGTTCGAGGTGAAATCGACCAACGGGGACACGTTCCTCGGCGGCGAAGACTTCGACATGCGGATCGTTGCCTACCTGGCCGAAGAGTTCAAGAAGGAACACGGCGTCGACCTGAGCAAGGACAAGATGGCGCTGCAACGGCTGAAGGAAGCCGCCGAGAAGGCCAAGATCGAGCTGTCCTCGGCCTCGCAGACCGAGATCAACCAGCCCTTCATCTCGATGGACAAGAACAGCGGCACGCCGCTGCACCTGGTGATGAAGCTGACCCGCGCCAAGCTGGAAAGCCTGGTGGCGGACCTCATCAAGAACTCTATCAAGCCCTGCCAGGCGGCGCTGAAGGATGCGGGCCTGTCGACCTCGGATATCGACGAGGTCGTGCTGGTCGGCGGCATGACGCGGATGCCGCGGGTGATCGAGGAAGTCACCAAGTTCTTCGGCAAGGAGCCGCACAAGGGCGTGAACCCCGACGAGGTGGTGGCGATGGGCGCCGCGATCCAGGCGGGCGTGCTGCAGGGCGATGTCAAGGACGTGGTGCTGCTGGACGTCACGCCGCTGTCGCTGGGCATCGAGACGCTGGGCGGCGTGTTCACCCGGCTGATCGACCGCAACACGACGATCCCGACCAAGAAATCGCAGATCTTCTCGACCGCCGAGGACAACCAGAACGCCGTGACGATCCGGGTGTTCCAGGGCGAGCGCGAGATGGCGGCCGACAACAAGATGCTGGGCCAGTTCAACCTGGAGGACATCCCGCCCGCACCGCGCGGCATGCCGCAGATCGAGGTGACCTTCGACATCGACGCCAACGGCATCGTGTCGGTCAGCGCCAAGGACAAGGGCACCGGCAAGGAGCAGAAGATCACGATCCAGGCCTCGGGCGGTCTGTCCGATGACGAGATCGAGCAGATGGTGCGCGATGCCGAATCCAATGCCGAGGCCGACAAGGCGCGGCGCGAACTGGTCGAGACCCGGAACCAGGCCGAAAGCCTGATCCACTCGACCGAGAAGTCGATCGAGGAGCATGGCGACAAGGTCGATCCATCGACCGTCGAGGCGATCGAACTGGCCGTCGCGGCGCTGCGCGACACGCTGGAAACCGACGATGTCGGCAAGATCCGGGGCGGCATCCAGAACGTGTCCGAGGCGGCGATGCGGCTGGGCGAAGCGATCTACAAGGCCCAGCAGCAGGAGACCGACGATGCGCCCCGCGGCGCGGATGAGGGCCCGGACGAAGGGATCGTCGATGCCGAGTTCGAGGATCTCGACGACGACAGGAAGCGCTCGTAGGAAACGACCGGAACCCAGGTGGCCGGTCCGGGAAACCGGGCCGGCCCCGCGCATTCCGGACAGGGGAATAGCCGATGGCAAAGCGCGATTTCTACGAGGTCCTGGGCATCGCCCGCGGCGCCTCGGCCGACGAGATCAAGAAGGCCTACCGCACGAAGGCCAAGGAACTGCATCCCGACCGCAACGCGGACAATCCCAAGGCCGAGGCCCAGTTCAAGGAAGTCAACGAGGCCTACGAGACGCTGAAGGATCCCGACAAGAAGGCCGCCTATGACCGTTTCGGCCATGCCGCCTTCGAGGGGGGCATGGGCGGGCCGCGCGGGGGCCCGGGATTCGGCGGGGGCGATTTCGCCTCGGCCTTCTCGAACGTGTTCGACGACCTGTTCGGCGATTTCATGGGCGGCGGCGGGCGCCAGCGCGCCACGCGCGGCTCGGATCTGCGCTACAACCTGCGGATCACGCTGGAAGACGCCTTTCGCGGCCTGCAGAAGAAGATCACCGTGCCCGGGTCTGTCGGCTGCGATGCCTGTAGCGGCACCGGGGCCGAAGGCGGCGCGGAGCCCGCGACCTGCCCGACCTGTGCGGGCATGGGCAAGGTGCGCGCCCAGCAGGGGTTCTTTACCGTCGAGCGCACCTGCCCGACCTGCGGCGGGATGGGCCAGATCATCAAGAACCCCTGCAAGTCCTGCGGCGGGGCGGGCCGGGTGGAACGCGAACGCGCGCTGTCGGTCAACATCCCCCCGGGCGTCGAGACCGGCACGCGGATCCGGCTGGCCGGAGAGGGCGAGGCGGGATTGCGCGGCGGGCCGCCGGGGGATCTGTATATCTTCATCGAGGTGGCCGATCACCCGCTGTTCGAGCGTGACGGCATGACGCTGTATTGCCGGGTGCCGGTCTCGATGGCGGGTGCGGCGCTGGGCGGCGAGATCGAGGTGCCCACGATCGACGGCGGACGCTCGCGCGTGAAGGTGCCCGAGGGCAGCCAGTCGGGCAAGCAGATGCGCCTGCGCGGCAAGGGCATGCCGGGGCTGCGCGGCGGCGGGCAGGGCGATCTGCTGATCGAGCTTGCGGTCGAGACGCCGGTCAACCTGACCACCCGGCAAAAGGAATTGCTGCGCGAGTTCGAGGAACTGAGCGAGGAGAACAATCCCGAGGGGTCGTCCTTCTTTCGCAAGGTCAAGAGTTTCTGGGACGGGATGAAAGGCTGAGGCCGCGGATTCTGCTGTGGCGTTAATCCTTCGTTCAGCATGATTTCCCTAGGCTCGGGGTATGACTCGCCCGCGTGACACCCAGAGCTTTTCCGAACCGCCGCTGCCGCTCTTTGCCGAGGCGCGGCCGGTGCCGCTGTCGCAGGCCGACCGGCCGCCCTCCTACCTGCGCGATCATCGGCAGCGGTTACGCACCCGCTTCATGGAGGGGGGTGCCGATGCGATGCCGGATTACGAATTGCTGGAGATGCTGCTGTTCCGCGCCATCCCGCGCCAGGACGTCAAGCCGCTGGCCCGCGCGTTGCTGGAACGGTTCGGCGATTTCAACGCGGTACTGTCGGCCCCCACCGCCCGGCTGCGCGAGGTGATCGGCGTGGGCGAGGCGGTGCTGGTCGAACTGAAGCTGGTCGAGGCGTCGGCGCATCGGCTGGCGCGCGCCCGAATCATGCATCGGCAGGTGATTTCAAGCTGGGACGCGCTGCTGGATTATTGCCGCACCTCGATGGCGCATCGCCAGACCGAACAGTTCCGGGTGCTGTTCCTTGACCGCAAGAACATCCTGATCGCCGACGAGGAACAGGCGCGCGGCACGGTCGATCATGTGCCGGTCTATCCCCGCGAGGTCGTCAAGCGGGCACTGGAGCTGAACGCCTCGGCACTGATCCTGGTGCATAACCACCCTTCGGGCGACCCGACGCCGTCGGAATCGGATATCGCGATGACCGGGCAGATCGCGGCGGGCTGCACGGCGCTGGGGATCGTGCTGCACGATCACATCATCGTCGGCAAGGCGCGCGAGATCAGCCTGCGCGCCGAGGGCTATATCTAGCCTCAGCGCAGCCAGACCTCGACCCGGCGGTTGATGAACCCGCCCCAGGCGCTGTTGTCGCAGGCGATGGGCAGGGCTTCGCCGAACGCCTCGACCCTGAGCGCCACGCGCGACAGGTCGGCGGCGGTCGCCACCGCCCGCACCGCGTCATGCACCGCCTCGGCCCGGAGCCGCGCGATTCCCAGATTGGCCTCGGCCGGTCCGTCGCCATCGGTGAATCCCGCAAAGATCAGGGTGCGCCCGTCGAAGACCCCGGCCTCAAGCGCGCGGGCCAGCGCGCCGATATTGCCGAAGGATTGCGCGTCGAGCTCCGCCGAGCCGCCCTCGCGGAAGCGGAATGTGGTGCTCAGCCGTTGCGCCCCCGCCAGCGCCGCGACAAGGCGCTGCAAGTCGGACAGCGTCACCTCGGGTCCGGCCTGGGCGATGGCGAGGCCCAGCCGGTCGCCCTGGCGGCCGAAGGGAATGGTGTCGCGCAACTGGTCGACGAAACCCGCGCGCCGGATCACCAGTTGCGCGGGGGCCGTATCCAGCCAGTCGAGGAACTCGCGCGCGAAAAGCTGCTGCCTGCGGGCGGTGGTATAGAGGAACAGCGGCGCGACGAAGGGGTAATCCTCGGTCTTGACCGATTGGCGGTTTGCAACCAGGCGCAGGCCACAGCCGCCGGTCAGCGGCACCTGCTGCGCGTCGCCCAGTGCCGAGACGCGGGTCAGCCCGACGCCCAGCGGATCGGCGGCGACCGCGGCCGACAGCGCGGCGGCGCCGGAATGGCGGCGGGCGGCGGGGGTGGGTGATGCGCCGTCGAGCAGCCGCAGGGCGATGGCCTGCTGCAACCCGTCCTGCCGGTCGAGCAGATGCACCGTCAGCGGCGCGTCGGGGCCGCCGAGTTCCGACCAGTCGGTGATCTGGCCGGTGAGGATGCCGATCATCGCGTCGATGGCGATTTCCTGCACCGGATGGCCGGGCGCGACGACCGGCACGATGGCATCCAGCGCCACGACGCGGCGGCGGGCGGGATCGGAAAGGTCGCCGAAGCCCGCCTCGCGCAGTCGCCGGATCTCGTCGGGGCGCGGTTCGCGGGCGGCCATGACGATATCGGCGGTCTCTGCCAGCAGGTCGGCGAAGCCCTCTTCGGTGCTGACGAGGCTCAGGTCGATCTCGGCCACGGGATGACCGGCGGCGCGGTCGCTGAGAACGAAGCGCAGGCCCGGCCCGTCACGGTCGCGGGTGACGGACAGGCCATGCTGGTCGGCATAGGTCTCGATCAGGGCGGGCATCAGCACCTCGCCCAGGACGGGCGTGCCGGACAGGCGGAAGCGCGCGACATGGGCCTCGATCCCGGGGCAGCCGGGGCCGGTGCAGATGACGCCCTGCCCGTCGAGCGTGAGCGGGCCATAGATCGTGTCGACGCGGTAGAATTCGCCGTCGAAGCCGATCAGCGTGCCGCTGATCTCGACCGATCCGTCACGCGAACTGAGCGTGACGTCCTGCGCCCGGGCGGGGGCGACGGGAAGGGAGAGCAGCGCGGCGGCCAGCGCCGCGCATCGGAACAAGCGCATGGCAAGAAGGCCCTGACCGCCTCAGTTGGCGGCGAGTTTCCGGTGTGGAGGACGATTTTTCAACACCGGATCCTCGCCTGTCGGGAACCGCTCAGACAAGCTGGCCATGGCAATGCTTGAACTTGCGCCCCGAGCCGCAGGGGCAGGCATCGTTGCGCCCCGGGCGGCCCCAGGTTTCGGGCCGGGTCTCGTCGAAGCCCTCGACCGCGCCTTCGGGCACTTGCGGGGCCGCCCCGGGGGCGGCGGCATGTTCGGCGCTTGCCCCCTCGGCGGCCTGGGCCAGTTGCTGCTGCTGCTCGGCAAGCTGGCGCAGCATGGCGCCGCGCTCTTCCTCGGTCAGCGGCCGGATCTGGCCCAGCTTGCGGCTGACATCCTCGCGCAGCGCGTTGAGCATCGACTCGAACAGGGTGAAGGACTCGGTCTTGTATTCGTTCAGCGGATCACGCTGGGCATAGCCGCGGAAGCCCACGACCGAACGCAGATGTTCCAGCGTCAGCAGGTGTTCGCGCCATTTGGTGTCGATGGTCTGGAGCAGGATCTGCTTTTCGATGTTGCGCATGACCTCGGGGCCGAACTGCGCCGCCTTGACCGCCATCGCCTCGTCGGCGGCGTCGCACAGCCGCTCGCGGATCTCGGCATCGTCCACGCCCTCTTCGTCGGCCCAGGCGGCCACCGGCGCGTCAAGGCTCAACTGCTCGGCCAGCGCCTCGTGCAGACCGTCGATATCCCACTGATCGGCATAGGATTTCGGCGGCATGTAGGTTTCCACCAGATCGTCGATCACCTGGTGGCGCATGTCCTGCACGATCTCGGACAGGTCGGCGGCCTCCATGATTTCCAGTCGCTGGCCGAAGATGACCTTGCGCTGCTCGTTCATCACGTCGTCGAACTTGAGCAATTGCTTGCGGATGTCGAAGTTGCGGCCCTCGACCTTGGCCTGGGCCTTTTCCAGCGACTTGTTCACCCAGGGGTGAACGATGGCCTCGCCTTCCTTCATGCCCAGCGAGGACAGCACCTTGTCCAGACGGTCCGAGCCGAAGATACGCATCAGGTCGTCTTCGAGCGAGAGGAAGAAGGCCGACCGCCCCGGATCGCCCTGACGGCCCGAACGACCGCGCAACTGGTTGTCGATGCGGCGCGATTCGTGGCGTTCGGTGCCGAGCACGAACAGCCCACCCGCCTCCAGCACCTTTTTCTTCTCGTCCGCATGTTCGGCCTCGATCCGGGCGCGGATCTCGTCGGGATGCGCCTCGGGGTCGGCGTTCAGCGCCTCCATCACCTTCATCTCGACATTGCCGCCCAGCTGGATGTCGGTGCCGCGCCCGGCCATGTTGGTGGCGATGGTCACCGCGCCGAAGCGGCCCGCATCGGCAACGATCTGGGCCTCCTGTTCGTGGTGGCGGGCGTTCAGGACGTTGTGGGGGACCTTGTCCTTTTTCAGGAGTTCCGACAGTTTCTCGGATTTCTCGATCGAGGTGGTGCCGACCAGAACCGGCTGGCCCTTTTCATGCGCCTCCTTGATCGAGGCGACGATGGCCTCGAACTTCTCTCGCGCGGTGCGGTAGACGGCGTCATGTTCGTCCTGGCGGGCGATGGGACGGTTGGTGGGGATCTCGACCACGCCAAGGCCGTAGATCTGCATGAACTCCTCGGCCTCGGTGGCCGCGGTGCCGGTCATGCCTGCCAGCTTGTCGTAGAGGCGGAAATAGTTCTGGAAGGTGACAGAGGCCAGCGTCACGTTCTCGGGCTGGATCTTGACGCCCTCCTTGGCCTCGATGGCCTGGTGCAGCCCCTCGGACAGGCGGCGGCCGCGCATCATGCGGCCGGTGAACTCGTCGATCAGCATCACCTCGCCGTCGCGGACAATGTAGTCCTTGTCCTTGAGGAACAGCTTGTGCGCCTTGAGCGCCTGGGTCGCGTGGTGGACGATGGTCGTGCTTTCGGGATCGTAGAGCGACTGGCCCTCGGGCAGGAGGCCGACCTGGTGCAGGCGCTCCTCCATGAACTCGTTGCCTTCTTCGGTGAAGGTGACGATCCGGGTCTTCTCGTCGATCTTGTAATGCTCTTCGGTCAGGTCGGGCACGACCTTGTCCATCGCGACGTAAAGTTCCGAGCGGTCCTGGCTGGGCCCCGAGATGATGAGCGGCGTGCGCGCCTCGTCGATCAGGATCGAGTCGACCTCGTCGACGATCGCGAAATGGTGGCCGCGCTGGGACATGTCCTTGAGCTCGGCCTTCATGTTGTCGCGCAGGTAGTCGAAGCCAAGCTCGTTGTTCGTGCCATAGGTGATGTCGGCGCGGTAGGCGGCGCGCTTCTCGTCATCGGGCTGCCAAGGATAGACCACGCCGGTCGTCATGCCGAGATGGGCGAAGACCTTGCTCATCCATTCGGCGTCGCGCTTGGCGAGGTAATCGTTGACCGTGACGATATGCACACCCTTGCCGGTCAGCGCGTTCAGATAGGCGGGGAAGGTCGCGACCAGCGTCTTGCCCTCGCCGGTCTTCATCTCGGCGATGTTGCCGCGATGCAGGAAGATGCCGCCGACTAGCTGCACGTCGAAGGCGCGCAGGCCCAGCGCGCGGCGCGCGGCCTCGCGGCAATTGGCGAAGGCCTCGGGCAGCAGGTCGTCCAGATCCTCGCCCTCGGCGCAGCGGCGCATGAATTCCTGCGTCTTGGCCTTGATCCCCTCGTCGGTCAGCGCCTGGAACTCGGGCTCCAGCTCGTTGATGCGGGCCACCAGCGGGCGCACCTTCTTGACCGTGCGGTCGTTCCTGGTGCCAAAGACCTTACGGGTGACTGTTCCGATGCCCAGCATGTTCTCTCCGCGGCGGCTGTCTCAAGGGATGTTGTTCGACGGACGCCTTGCCCGCCTGTCGATGCGGCAATAGAAGTGGCCTCAGACTGAGGAGCGGCCCCAAGGACCACCCGCGATGTAAGGGGCCGCCAGATTGGAGTCAACGTCGCCAAGCGCGCGGCACGAAAGGAGTTGCCCATGTCCAGACCTGCTAAACCGCTGCTTGCGCTTGCCCTCGTTGCCGGGCTGGCCCTGCCGGCGGCGGCCGAGGAGATCGGCCCCGGAACCGTCGTGGCCCGCGTGGGCGCGACCGAGATCACGCTTGGGCACATGATCGTCATGCGCGCGCAATTGCCGCCGGAATACCAGGCGCTGCCCGACGACACGCTGTACCAGGCGATCCTGGACCAGTTGATCCGGCAAACCGCGGTGGCCGAGCAGACCGGCGGCGAGCTGTCGCTGGGTGCGCGGCTGGCGCTGGACAATGAACGCCGCTCCTTCCTTGCGGGCGAGGCGCTGGGCCGCGCGGCCGAGGAGGCAGCGACCGAGGAGGCCATCCAGGCGGCCTATGAGGCCGCCTTTGCGGGCGCCGAGCCCACGCCGGAATACCGCGCCGCGCATATCCTGGTCGAGACCGAGGAAGAGGCGCAGGCGGCCATGGCCGAGGTGCAGGACGGCGCCGATTTCGCCGAGCTGGCCAAGTCGACCTCGATCGACAGTTCGGGGCCGATGGGCGGCGAACTGGGCTGGTTCACCAAGGGCATGATGGTGCAATCCTTCGAGGATGTGGTGGTCGCGATGGAGCCCGGCACGGTCGCCGGTCCGTTCGAGACGCAATTCGGCTGGCATCTGGTCAAGCTGCATGAAAGTCGGCTGAAGGATGCCCCGGCGCTGGACGAGGTGCGCGAAAGCATCGTGCAGCAGATCCAGCGCGACGCGATGGAGGCGGCCCTGGAACGCTATGCCGCCGAGGCCGAGATAAGCCGCGCCGAGATCGAGATCGACCCCGCGGTGTTGAAGAACCGCGAACTTCTGGACAACTGATCCGGCACGCAGCAGAGGGACGGCGATGGCCAAGTCGAAGAAGAAGATCGAGAAGAAGATCACCAAGGCGAAGGTCAAGCCGCTGAAGCGCGAATTGGAGCGTCTGCGGCAGGAACTGGCAGCGGGCGTGGCCGCGCCGGTTGCGCGCGCAGCCTCCGTTTCGCCGCTGGCCCCTGCGGGCGGCTTTCCCGTCCTGCCGGTGATCGCGGGCGCCGAGTTCGCCGCCGCCGAGGCGGGGGTGCGCTACAAGGGGCGGCTGGATGTGATGCTGGCCCGGCTTGCGCCGGGGACGACGGTGGCCGGGGTCTTCACCCGCTCGGCCACGCGGTCCGCGCCGGTTCTGGATTGCGAGGCCAAGATCGGCGCCACGCCCGGGCCGCGGCAGGGGGCGGCGATCCTGGTGAATTCGGGCAACTCGAACGCCTTTACCGGCGCGCGGGGGGTGGAGGCGGTGCAGGCGATCACGGCGGGTGTGGCGCAGGCCGCTGGCGTGCCCGAGGGGCGGGTCTTCACCAGTTCGACGGGCGTGATCGGCGAGCCGCTGCCGCATGAACGGATCACTGCCGTGCTGGAGGATCTGGCCGCGCGGTTGTCGCCCGATGCGCTGGGCCAGGCGGCGCGGGCGATCATGACGACCGACACCTTCCCCAAGGGGGCCACCGCGACGGTCGAGATCGAGGGGCACGAGGTCAGGATCGCGGGCATCGCCAAGGGATCGGGGATGATCGCGCCCGACATGGCGACGATGCTGGTCTATCTGTTCACCGATGCGAAGATCGCACAGGCACCCCTGCAGCGGATGCTGGCGCGGCTGACCGACGAGACCTTCAACTGCATCACGGTCGATGGCGATACCTCGACCTCCGACACGCTGCTGCTGGCGGCCACGGGCAAGTCCAGGGCGCCCGAGATCACCGATCTGCGCAGCGCGTCCGCCCGCGCCTTTCAGGAGGCGCTGCGCGGCGTGATGCTGGATCTGGCGCAACAGGTGGTGCGCGATGGCGAGGGGGCGACCAAGTTCGTCGAGATCGCGGTGACCGGCGCGGCGAACGCGGCGGATGCCAGGAAGGTGGCGATGGCGATTGCCAATTCGCCGCTGGTCAAGACGGCGATCGCGGGCGAGGATCCGAACTGGGGCCGGATCGTGATGGCGGTGGGCAAGTCGGGGGCGAAGGCCGACCGCGACCTGCTGGCGATCCGGTTCGGCGATATCCTGGTGGCCGAGAAGGGCCTGGTCGCCGAGGGCTATGCCGAGGAGGCGGGCGCGGCCTATATGCGGCGCGCGGAACTGGCGATCGGGGTGGATCTGGGCCTGGGCACCGGGGCGGCGACGGTCTGGACCTGTGACCTGACGCATCGCTATATCGACATCAACGCCGATTACCGGTCGTGAAGGTCGTTCTTGTCGCGGCCGTCGCGCTGGTCGATTCGGACGGCCGCGTGCTGCTGGCGCAACGGCCCGAGGGCAAGTCGATGGCGGGCCTGTGGGAGTTTCCCGGCGGCAAGGTCGAGCCGGGCGAAACGCCCGAGGCGGCGCTGATGCGCGAGCTGAAGGAGGAGCTGGGCATCGACACATGGGCCAGCTGCCTTGCGCCGCTGAGTTTCGCCAGCCACAGCTACGAGGATTTCCACCTGCTGATGCCGCTGTTCGCCTGCCGCAAATGGGAAGGCCAGCCCCATGGGCAGGAGGGGCAGGCGCTGGCCTGGGTGCGCGCGAAGGATCTGCGCAGCTATCCGATGCCGCCCGCCGATCTGCCGCTGATCCCCGTGCTTCGGGATTGGCTGTAGCGGGCCGCCGCGGGGGCCGGATCCCGGTATAGGCGAGATTTCGCGCATCAGGACAACCTGTGGCGAAAGAAAGTTTCGTTCTTGGCCATATCGGGGTTAGAAACGAATCGTTTTCATTCGAGGCAAGTTCGATGATCCAGACTATCGTACTCGGATCCTGCGTGTCGGTTCAGGGATCGTTCGTGGCGCGCCGCCCGGACGGTCGGATCGTGGTGCGGGTGGGCGACCGGCTTTACACGGGCAAGCCGGTCAACAAGGCCGCCTGAGGCAGCGGCATCCCGACCGAGGGTCGATGACGAAAAGGGGCGCCCGATGATGGACGCCCCCTTGGTGGTTCGCTCTGGCCGCGGGATCAGGCGAGCTTGCGCTCGACCTCCTGGCGTTCGAAGATCTCGATGATGTCGCCCTGGCGGATGTCGTCGTAATTCTCGAAGGCCATGCCGCATTCCTGGCCCGACTGGACCTCTGCCACCTCGTCCTTGAAGCGCTTGAGCGTCTTCAGCGTGCCTTCGTGGATCACCACGTTGTCGCGCAGCAGGCGCACCCCGGCGGAGCGCCGCGCCACGCCTTCGGTGACCAGACAGCCCGCAACCTTGCCGACATTCGAGACCTTGAAGACCTCGCGGATCTGGGCGTAGCCGATGAAGGTCTCGCGGATCTCGGCCGACAGCAGGCCCGAGGCCGCCGCCTTCACATCGTCCACGAGATCGTAGATCACGCTGTAATAGCGGATCTCGACGCCCTTCTGGTTGGCGGCGCTGCGGGCGGGGGCGTTGGCACGCACGTTGAAGCCCATGATCGGGGCGCCGGACGCCTCGGCAAGGCCCACATCGCTTTCGGTGATGGCGCCGACACCGGCATGCAGCACGCGCACGCGCACCTCGTCATTGCCGATCTTTTCCATCGCCTGGACGATCGCCTCGGCCGAGCCCTGCACGTCGGCCTTGACCAGGATCGGCAGCTCGGCGACGTTCTGGTCCTCCTTGGCCTTGGCCATGAGCTGTTCCAGCGTCGTGGCGGCCCCGGCGGCGGCGCGCTTCTCCTTGGACTTGGACTCGCGGTATTCGGCGATCTCGCGGGCCTGGGCCTCGGTCTCGACCACGTTCAGGACGTCGCCCGCCTCGGGCGTGCCGTTCAGGCCCAGCACCTCGACCGGAACCGAGGGACCGGCCTCCTCGACGCGCTCGCCCTTGTCGTTGATGAGCGCGCGGACCTTGCCCCATTGCTCGCCCACGACGAAGATGTCGCCCTTCCGCAGGGTGCCCTTCTGGACCAGCACGGTCGCGACCGGGCCGCGGCCCACGTCGAGCTGCGCCTCGATCACGGCGCCTTCGGCGGCGCGGCTCGGGTTTGCCTTGAGTTCGAGGATCTCGGCCTGAAGCGCGATGGCTTCCAGCAATTCGTCCAGCCCCTGGCCGGTGATCGCCGAGACCTCGACATCCTGGACCTCGCCCGACATCTGCTCGACCACCACCTCGTGCTGCAACAGGTCGGTGCGCACCTTGGTCGGGTTGGCCGAGGGCTTGTCGATCTTGTTGATCGCCACGATCATCGGCACCTTGGCGGCCTTGGCGTGGTTGATCGCCTCGACGGTCTGCGGCATCACCGCGTCGTCGGCGGCGACCACAAGCACGACGATATCCGTCACCTGCGCGCCGCGGGCGCGCATGGACGTGAACGCCGCGTGGCCGGGCGTGTCGAGGAAGGTCAGCGTGGCGCCGCCATCGGTCTGAACCTGATAGGCGCCGATATGCTGGGTGATGCCGCCGGCCTCGCCCGCAACGACCTTGGCGTCGCGGATCGCGTCCAGCAGCGAGGTCTTGCCGTGGTCGACATGGCCCATGATCGTGATGACCGGCGGGCGCGGCTCGAGATCCTCGGCCTTGTCGTCGACGGTGTCGATCACGTCCTCGACGTCGGAATCGGACACGCGCACGATCCGGTGGCCGAATTCCTCGACGATCAGCTCGGCGGTATCCACGTCGATCGTCTGGTTCTGGGTCACCATCATGCCCATCTTCATCAGGGCCTTGACCACGTCGGCGGCGCGTTCGGCCATCCGGTTGGCCAGTTCCTGGACCACGATGGTCTCGGGCACCTGCACGTCGCGCACGACCTTCTCGCGGGCATCGGCCCCGCCCATCGCCTTCTGGCGCAGCCGTTCCTGCTTGCGCTTCATCGCGGCGAGCGACCGCTGACGGCCGCCCTCGCCGCCCGCCAGCGCCTGGTTCACGGTCAGCTTGCCCGACCTGCGGGCGTCGTCCTTGGCCTTGGCGCGGGCCGGGCGCTCCTCGACCCGATCACGCTCGCGCTCGGGTTTGCGCAGCCCGGCCTTGGCACCGGCCTTGGCCGGATCGACCGCAGCCTCTGCGGCAGCAGGCGCCTCGACGGGCTTGGCGGCGGGTTTGGCAGCGGCAGCGGCGGCATCGCTTTCCTTGCGACGGCGCTCTTCTTCCTCTTCGGACTTGCGGCGCGCGGCCTCTTCGATCTCGCGCTGCTCGCGCTCCTTCGCCTCGGCCTCTTCGCGGCGACGCTGGCGCTCTTCCTCGCGACGCTTTTCGTCTTCCTCGCGCTGGATGGCCTCATCGGCCTCGCGCGCCTTGGCGGCCTGCAAAGCCCTCAGACGGCGCTCCATCTCGGAATCGGAGATGCCGGCAGGACGCTTGGCCGGGTCGCCGCCCGACGCGCCCCCTCCGGCGGCCCCGCCAGTCTTGGCTGCACCGGGCTTGGGCACGACCACGCGCTTGCGCTTGGTCTCGACGACCACGTTCTTGGTACGGCCATGGCTGAAGCTCTGCTTCACCTGGCCGGACCGCGAGCCGCCACGCAAACCCAGTGTCTTCTTGCCGTCAGTATCGCTCATTCGGTCTTCAACCCTTTCCGGGGGTCTCTCCCCCGATCCACTTGCGGACGCCCGAAAGCTTGGCGGCATCCTCTACTACACGTTCCGTGAGTCCGCCAGCCGCAAGCGCGCCATGTATCACATGTTCCCGGCCGAAAGCCAAACCGATTTCCCGGGCGGTCAGGCAGTCGATATAGGCGCCCTCGCGCTGCGGGGGCCTGAGCTTGGTCTTGCCCCGTTCCGACCCGTCGCTGGCCTGGACCAGAACGGCGGCCTGGCCGCTGTCGAGCCAGCCCTTGACCTTTTCATACCCGACCACCGCCTGCCCGGCCTTGCGCGCCAGCGACAGCCCCTCGACCACCCGGCGCAACAGCCCGGCCTCGACCAGATCGACAAGCCCCTCGGGCAGGCTGACCTGCCGTTTCGCCGCCCGCGCGAACAGCCGCTTGCGGACCGCCAGCTCCAGCGCGTCGCGATCCGCCGCGACCCAGATGCCCCGGCCGGGCAGCTTGGCCGCAAGGTCAGGCACGATCTGGTCGTCGGGGCCGACGACGAAGCGGATCAGCCCCGCCTTCGGCTGCACCTCGCCGGTGGCGATGCAGCGCCGCTCCGGCTCGCCGTCAGGTTTTCGCGCGCCTGCTCGGCCCATGTCGGCCCCCCGGAGCCCTGGATCAGGCTCCGGCCTCCTCTTCGCCCTCTTCCTCTTCGGCGTCGGCCTCGTCCTCGGCGTCGTCCTCGATCTCGGTGGGATCGACCCAGCCCAGCAGAACCCGCGCGGTCATCACCAGGGTCTGTGCCTCTTCCAGCGACATGTCGAACTTTTCGAGGATACCGTCATCCTTGACCCGCTGGCCATCGACCGTGGTCCAGCCGCCGGCCAGTTCCCAGTCGGCGCAGGTGGCGAAGTCCTCAAGCGTCTTGATGCCGTCCTCGGCCAGTGCTTCGAGCATCTGGGGCGTCAGGCCCTCGAATTCAACCAGGCTGTCCTCGACGCCCAGTTCACGGGCATGTTCCAACGCCTTGCGATTCTGCTCTTCGAGATGGTCGCGGGCGCGGGCCTGAAGCTCTCCGGCGGTGTCCTCGTCCACGCCCTCGATCACCAGAAGCTCGTCGAGATCGACATAGGCCACCTCTTCGAGATTGGTGAAGCCTTCCGAGACCAGGAGCTGGGCGAAGAACTCGTCAAGGTCCAGCGTGTCCATGAAGAGCCGCGTGCGTTCCTCGAACTCGGCCTGGCGGCGCTGGCTTTCCTCGGCCTCGGTCATGATGTCGATGTCGAGCCCGGTCAGCTGGCTGGCCAGTCGCACGTTCTGGCCGCGCCGACCGATGGCCAGCGATAGCTGCTCGTCGGGGACCACGACCTCGATCTTGCCGGCCTCCTCGTCGATGACGACCTTGCTGACCTCGGCGGGTTGCAGCGCGTTCACCAGGAAGGTGGCCTGATCCTCGTTCCAGGGGATGATGTCGATCTTCTCGCCCTGAAGCTCGTTCACGACGGCCTGCACGCGGCTGCCGCGCATCCCGACGCAGGCGCCCACGGGGTCGATCGAGTTGTCATAGGAAATCACGGCGATCTTGGCGCGGCTGCCCGGGTCGCGGGCCACGGCCTTGATCTCGATGATGCCGTCGTAGATTTCCGGCACTTCCATCTTGAAGAGTTCGGCCATGAACTCGGGCGCGGTGCGGCTCAGGAACACCTGCGGGCCGCGGGTTTCGCGGCGGACATCCTTGATGAAGCAGCGGATGCGATCGTTCGGGCGATAGCTTTCGCGGCCGATCTTTTCGTTGCGGCGCAGGATGCCCTCGCCCCGGCCGATATCGACGATGACGTTGCCGTATTCCTCGCGCTTGACCTGGCCGTTGATGATCGTGCCGACGCGGTCCTTGAATTCCTCGAACTGGCGGTCGCGCTCGGCCTCGCGGACCTTCTGCAGGATCACCTGCTTGGCGCTTTGCGCGGCGATCCGGCCCATTTCGACGGGCGGCACCTCGTCCACGATGGTATCGCCAACCTTGGGATCGTCGAGAAACTGTTTGGCCTGCGCGACGGTCAGTTCGGCCTGGTAATTCTCCAGCGCGTCATCCTCGACCACGGTGCGCACCCGGGTGAAGGTCGCCCGGCCGGTCTTGCGGTCGATGGACACGCGGATGTCCATTTCCGAGCCGTAGCGCGACTTGGCGGCCCGGGCGAGGGATTCTTCCATCGCCTGCACCACCAGATCGGGGTCGATCATCTTTTCCCGCGCCACCGCCTCGGCGGTCTGGAGCAGTTCAAGCTGGTTGGCAGAGGTAATCGCCATGTCTCAGTCCTCCTGCGCGACGGAACCCTCGTCCGTCTCGATCTCGTCAAAATCGTCCTCGTCGATGATGCCGGCGGCCTTGCGGGCGCGCAGCATCTCGCGGATCAGTTCGTCGGTCAGCACAAGCTTGGCGTCCGACAGCCAGTCATACTCCAGCCCGATGGTCACCGGCTGCCCGTCCGGCCCGTCGATCTCGATCAGCACCTCGTCATTCTCGACACCGGCCAGCACGCCCTTGAAGCGGCGGCGGCCGTCGATCATCTCGGTCGTCTCGATCTTTGCCTCATGGCCCTCCCAGACCGCGAAATCCTTGAGCCGGGTCAAGGGGCGGTCGATGCCGGGGCTGGACACCTCCAGCGTATAGGCGTCCTCGAGCGGGTCCTCGACATCCAGAACGGCCGAGACCGCGGTCGAGATCCGGGCGCATTCGTCCACCTCGATGCCGCCTTCGGGGCGTTCGGCCATGATCTGCAGCGTCTTGGTATTGCCGCCCATCAACCGGATGCGCACCAGCTCGAACCCCAGCCCCTCGATCACGGGGGTCAGGATTCCGGCAAGGCGCCGGTCCATGGCAGTCTTGGCGATGAGGTCGGACATGGCTGTTCCAGACACAAAAAAACGGGCCAACGGCCCGTGCGAAACTCACCGGTGGAGGATCGGGTGTGGAGGCCGAACCGCCGTTGTTGAGGGCGATATAGGCGGAACGGGGCGTTTGTGCAAGGAGATTGTTCGGCGGGATCAATGACGCAAGCCGCTAGCGATCACGATATGGATCGCCAATTGGCTCTTCGTTCCGCATCTGCTCCATTCTCTCCTGATCAATGATGTCCGCTGCCCACTCAAACATCCGGTCACAAGCCTCGTATCGGTCGCTAGGATACCAAGGCCTTTTTTCTGATTCTTCCTCCACCCAGCGCTGGAACGACTCTGCACTTTCGCGCTCGGCTGCTGCCACTTCTGGCGCGGCCTCAATGCCTTGATTGACACCAACAAAAAAGGAGACCGTAGCAACAACCAACGAAATTAGGCCAACCCACACAGGGCCAAGACTCCAGCCTTCGCCTTTCATGGCTCTCCCTCTCTACGATGGACCTCTCGGTAGCTCGTTTTTCTTCCGCGCGATCAGGAACAGCGCCGACCGGCCGCCAGGCGGCAGCCATTCCTCGGCGATCTCGAACCCGGCGGCCTCGATCTCGGCCTTCAGCCCGTCCTCGGTCAGGAAGTTGAACAGCGGCAGCAGGCGCAGCGCGTGGCCGGTCCGGACGATGGCGCGGAATGCCCAGGGCGCGCGCGCGGCGCAGGCGGTGGAGGAGACGAACGCGCCGCCGGGTTTCAGCATGCGGTGGATGCGCAGCAGCGCGCCGGGGCGGTCGGGCAAGAGGTGCAGCACGTTATGCGCCATCACCATGTCCCAGGCGCCGGGCGTGTCGGGCATGTCCTCAAGGCTGGCGACTTCGAAGGTGACATTGGCGATGCCTTCGGCCGCGGCCTTGTCGCGCGCGATCCCGATCATGTTGGCGGAACAGTCGATGGCGGTGACATGGCCCGCATGGGGGGCGTGTTTGAGCGCGGTCGTGCCGGTGCCGCAGCCGATCTCGAACACGCGCGCGCCGGGGGCAAGATGGGCGCGGGTCATCGCCAGCTTGCGCTCATAGGTTTCGGGATCGCGCAGCGGCATGCGCGCGTAGCGGCGTGCAAGCCTGTCCCAGAAGCGGATGTTGATGCTCACAGCCCCAAGGCCGCCGCTTGCCGCTGGACGCCGTGCATGGTGCGTACCAACTCGGCGCTGATCCCGGGTTCGGACAGGGCATGCCCGGCCAGCGGCACCATCCGCAGATCCGCCCGGCCCCAGCGTTCAGCCAGCCGCCAGGCGGCGGCGGGCGGGCAGACCATGTCGTAACGGCCCTGCACGATGGTTGCGGGGATATGCGCGATCAGGGGGATGTCCTGCAGAAGCTGCCCGTCCCGGTCCAGAAAGCCGCGATTGCGGAAATAGTGATTCTCGAGCCGGGCAAAGGCGCGGGCGTAATCGGCCGGCGCCTCGCCCAGCGGGCCTTCGTGGTCGATCGAGGCCAGCGCGTTTTCCCAGGATGCCCAGGCGCGGGCAAAGCGCGTCTCCATCATCAGGTCGCCCGAGAACAGTCGCCGATGATAGGCCCCGATCATGTCGCCGCGTTCGTCCTGGGGGATCATCTCGGCGAAACGCGCCCAGAGATCGGGCCAGAACTGCCCCGCGCCGCCGCCATAGAACCAGTCAAGCTCTGCCTGGGTCATCAGGAACACCCCGCGCAGCGCCAGATAGGCCACGCGGTCGGGATGGGTCTGGGCATAGATCAGCGCGAGCGTGGCGCCCCAGCTTCCGCCGAACAGCACCCAGCGCTCGATGCCCAGCGCGGTGCGGATCGCCTCGATGTCCCGAACCAGGTGCCAGGTGGTGTTGGCCGACACGCTGGCATGCGGCCGCGAGCGGCCGCAGCCGCGCTGATCGAACAGGACGATGCGGAATTCCTCGGGATCGAAATAGCGCCGCATCGCCGGGCTGCACCCGCCGCCGGGTCCGCCATGCAGGACGACGACGGGGATGCCGTCGGGATGGCCACATTGCTCGACATAAAGACGGTGGCCGTCGCCTACGTCCAGCATGCGCTGGTCGAACGGATCGACCGGCGGGTAAAGAAGTTGCGATGCGCGCTTTTGGCCTGCCGATTTGTCCATGCGCCGCCTATATAACGCGAAAGCCACACGCCCCAAGGGCATTGATACAGAAGACAGGAACGGAGCCCGCGATGCAAGGAGCCGAAACGACCGTCGACCCCACGGAAGTCGCGAAATTCGAGGCGATGGCCGCCGAATGGTGGGATCCGAATGGCAAGTTCAAGCCGCTGCACATGCTCAACCCCTGTCGGCTGGACTATATCAGCCGCCAGATCGCGGCGGAATTCGACCGTGACCTTTCGGCCGAGATGCCGTTCAGGGGGCTGCGCCTGCTGGATATCGGCTGCGGCGGCGGGCTGTTGTCCGAGCCGATGGCGCGCCTGGGGGCAACCGTGGTGGGTGCGGATGCGGCGGCGCGCAACATTCCCGTCGCGCGCATCCATGCCGAACAATCGGGGCTGATGATCGACTATCGCCACACCACCGCCGAGGCGCTGGCCGAGGCGGGCGAACAGTTCGACGTGGTGCTGAACATGGAAGTGGTCGAGCATGTGTCCGACCCGCTGGCCTATCTGACCGCCTGCCGGAAGCTGTTGAAACCGGGCGGGCTGCATCTGTGTTCGACGATCAACCGCAACCCGAAAAGCTTTGCGATGGCGATTGTCGGGGCGGAATATGTCATGCGCTGGCTGCCCAAGGGCACGCATGAATGGTCCAAGTTCATCACGCCGGACGAGTTGTGCCGCTTGCTGGAACAGGCCGGGCTGAAACCTGTGGACCGCACCGGCTTCGTGTTCAACCCGATCACCTGGGGCTGGTCGCTGTCGAGCCGGGATCTGTCGGTGAACTACGTCACGGCGTCGGTGAAGCCCGCCTAGCGCGGGCCTTCCAGCTTCTGGCGCAGCATGCGCAGGACGGGCAGCGCGGCGCGCAGCCGGTCCTCGCCGATATCGGCCACGGCCTCGGCCAGGACCGGGGTCATGGCCTGGATCGCGACATCGCGCGCGGCCCGGCCCGAGGGGCTGATCGAGACCATCTTGCGCCGCGCGTCGTCCCAGTCGGGGCGGATATGGACATGGCCCGCCCAGTCCAGCCGGTTCAGCGTGTTGGTCATCGCGCCCCGCGTGACATGGAAGGTCGCGGCAAGCTGGGCGGGGCTGCGTTCCTCGTTGATCCGGGCCAGGTGGTTCAGGACCGAGAAATGGCTGAGTTCCATCCCCTTGGGCAGCGCCCGCGCGATCCGGTTGCGCGCCAGCTGGTCGGCCATGAAGATCTCGCTGAAGATCGTCACGGCCAGGCTGTCGCCGATCTCGGTCACGAGGGCGGCGCGAAGGGCCGGTCATGGGTGATCGAGGGCACGCGGGCCCGGGCGCGCGCCACCTCCTGCCGGTCGATCTGGACATAGGTGATGCCGGGCGCCGTGCCGCCATCGGCCAGCACCTCGCCCCAGGGGGCCACGGCCAGCGAATGGCCATGGGTCCGGCGCGGGCGGCCCTCGGTCGCGGGGTGCAGCCCGCATTGCGCGGGCGCAAGCACATAACATCCGGTCTCGATCGCGCGGGCGCGCAGCAGCGTTTCCCAATGCGCCGCACCCGTCACCGGCGAGAAGGCGGCAGGAATGGTCAGGATCTCGGCCCCGCCCTGGGCCAGCGCGCGGTAGAGATGGGGAAAGCGCAGATCGTAGCAGATCGACAGACCGATCCTGCCGAAGGGAGTCGGCGCCACCACCGCGCGGTCGCCGGGCCGGTAGCCTTCCGATTCGCGGTAGCTTTCGGTTTCGGTGATCTGCACGTCGAACATGTGGATCTTGTCGTATTTCGCGGCGATGGACCCGTCCGGGGCGATCAGGAAGGAGCGGTTGGCGAAGCGTCCGTCGGGGTCATGCGTCTTCAGACCCAGCGAGCCGATCAGCAGCCAGATGCGGGCATTGACCGCCTCTTGCCGCAGGGCCGACAGCATCGGGTCGTCCTCTTCATGGCTCAGGACGCTTTCCTGCTGTGCCCGGCTGGACGACAGGCAGTTGGTCACCTCGGGCGTCATCACGAATTGCGCACCGCCCGCCGCCGCCTGGCGCACCATCTCGCAGGCCGGGGCGATGTTGGCCTCGGGCACATCGCCCGATGTCATCTGGATCAGGGCCACCCGCATCGCCGTCACCCCGCCAGCAAGGGATCGAGCTTGCCCGCCCGGTCCAGCGCGTAAAGCTCGTCGCAGCCGCCCACATGGGTCTCGCCGATGAAGATCTGCGGAACCGTGTGGCGACCATGGGCGCGGGCCATCATCTGCTGACGCAGCGCGGGCTGCGCGCCCACGTCGATTTCCGAATAGCTGATGCCCTTTTGTTGCAACAACCGCTTGGCGGCGTGGCAATAGCCGCAAAGCGGCGCTGTATAGATTTCAACCGATCTCATGGTCCGTTTTCCATTGCCTGGCGGGTACTATAGGCGTTCAGGACGCTTTCGCAACGCGGGCCAGAACCAGGATCCGCACCTCTCGGGCCCCGGCGGCAAGACAGGCCTCGGCCGCCACCGACAGCGTGGCGCCCGAGGTCATGACGTCATCGACCAGCAGCACGGTGCGATCGCGCAGCCGCTCGCGATGGCGGGGATGCACGGCGATGGCGCCCGCGAGGTTGGCGAAGCGTTGCTCGGCCCCCATGCCGTCCTGCACCCGGGTCTTGCGACGGCGGATCAGCAGGTCGGGAATATGCGCGAGACCCGCGCCCTCGGCCAATGCTTGCGACAACAGCGCGGCCTGGTTGTAGCGCCGCCGCAAAAGCCGCCAGCGATGCAGCGGCACCGGGGCGACGACCATCCCGGGCGTCAGGATCGCCCGGCCCGCACGCAGCATCCATTCGGCGGCGGGACGCGCCAGTTCGGTCCGGTCGGCATGCTTGAAGGACAGAACCATCTTGCGCGCCTTGTCGCGATACAGCAGCGCCGCGCGCCCGTGCGACCAGGGCCGCGGTCGGGCCAGGCAGTCGTCGCAATATTCGGGCGTGCCGCCATCTTCGCCCGGCAGCGGCGTGCCGCAGCAATCGCAGACCAGCCCGGCGATGAAATCCATCTGGCCCCAGCAGGTCATGCAGAGGGCGAAATCGCGTTCCACCATCTCGCCGCAGGACACGCAGCGCGGGGGATAGATCAGTCGCAATGCGCTTTGAAACATCCGGCCCCGCCCCTACATAGGCCCTTCGATTGGCGGAGACCCGATGCAGAGCCCACCCGACCTGACCGACCGTGCGGCGCTGAGGCGCCACCGTGCCCGCGCCCGCCGCGCGCCCGAGCTGTTCCTGCACGCACTTGCAGCCGACGAGATTCAGGAAAGGCTCATCGAGGTTAACAGAACCTTTACGTCGCCTGCCATCGTCACCGGTTTTCCCGAGCCGTGGCAACGCGGCTTTCCCGGCGCGGCGCTTGTCGAGGATGACGAGACGCTGACGCTGGAGCACGGCGCACACGATCTTGTGATCCATGCGCTCTGCCTGCACTGGGCGAACGATCCCGTCGGGCAACTGGTGCAATGCCGCCGCGCGCTGCGGCCCGACGGGCTGTTTCTTGGCGTTCTGTTCGGCGGGCGCAGCCTGCACGAGTTGCGCGCGGCGCTGGCCGAGGCAGAGGTGGCGCTGACCGGCGGGCTGTCGCCCCGGGTGCTGCCGATGGGCGAGATTCGCGATCTGGGCGGGTTGCTGCAACGCGCGGGATTCGCGCTGCCCGTGGCCGATTCTGCTCTGCATATGGTGAGTTACCAGACCCCTTTCCACCTGATGCGCGAGTTGCGCGCGATGGGCGAGACCAACGCGCTGGCCGCGCGGCACCGCCGGACAGCCCCCCGCGCGCTGTTCGCCGAGGCCGCCCGGCGCTATGCCGGGGCGCATGCCGGGCCGGATGGCCGCATCCCCGCAACCGCGGAATTGATCTACCTTGCGGGGTGGGCGCCTGCGGACACGCAACCCAGGCCGTTGCGCCCAGGTTCGGCTCGCGCCCGGCTGGCCGAGGCGCTGGGCACGACCGAGCGGATGCTTGGCGACGGAAACGGCCAGGGGGCGGATTGACCCCGGTCAGAATGCGTTTATGTGCTTGAGGTATTCCAGTTTGAAGCCCGACAGAGATCCCGGAAAAGACGTGATGTTCGACTCCAAGCAAGGTGGGAGCAAGGATGGTCTGTCCTCTGCGACAACCCAGCGTCCAGCCCACGCCCCCGCCGACCACCCGAGGATTCCGCCCGAGAAGGTGGGGATTCTGCTGGCCAATCTCGGCACGCCGGACAATTACGACTACTGGTCGATGCGGCGCTATCTGAACGAGTTCCTGTCGGACAAGCGGGTGATCGACTATTCGCCCTGGATCTGGCAGCCGATCCTGCAACTCGTGGTGCTGACCAAGCGGCCGTTCTCGTCGGGCGAAGCCTACAAGTCGATCTGGAATCACGAGGCGGGCGAAAGCCCCCTGATGACCATCACCAAATCGCAGACCACCAAGGTGCGCGAGGCGCTGGAGGCCAGTTTCGGCAGCGAGGTCGTGGTGGATTTCTGCATGCGTTATGGCAGCCCCTCGACCAGATCCAAGGTGCGCGAGATGGTCGACAAGGGCTGCCGCAAGATCCTGTTCTTCCCGCTTTACCCGCAATATTCGGGCGCCACGTCGGCCACCGCGAACGATCATTTCTTCCGCGCGCTGATGGACGAGAAATGGCAGCCGCAGGTGCGCACCGTGCCCGCCTATTTCGACAGCCCGGCCTATATCGACGCGCTGGCCGCCTCGGTCGAGCGGGGCTACGCGGCTCTGGAACACAAGCCGGACGTGCTGGTCTGTTCCTATCACGGGGTGCCGACGCGCTATCTGACCGAGGGCGACCCGTATCATTGCCAGTGCCTCAAGACCACGCGCCTGCTGAAGGAACGGCTGGGCTGGGCGGATGACCGGATCACGACCACCTTCCAGTCGCGATTCGGCCCCGAGGAATGGCTGCAACCCTATACCGTGGAAGAGGTCGCCCGGCTGGCCGAGCGCGGCAAGAAAAGGATCGCCGTTATTGCACCGGCCTTCTCGGCCGACTGCATCGAGACGCTGGAAGAGATCAACGAGGAGATCCGGGAAAGCTTCGAAGAGGCGGGCGGCGAGGAGTTTACCTATATCCCCTGCCTCAACGACGACGATCAGCATATCGAGGCGCTGTGCGAGGTGATCCGCGCTCATCTGTGCGGCTGGCTGGGCTGACACTGCGCCCATGGAACGTCAGGCACGAAAGAAAGAAGGCGGTGGTTTCCCACCGCCTTCTTTTTCGTTTCGGTGTCGCGCCGATCAGTCGGCGATGACGGCCGCAAACAGGATCAGCGCCAGGATCGGAACGATGACGCCACCGGCCGAGGACGAGGTGTCCTGGACGATGATTTCGGGTTCCATGACCGGCTCCGAGTAGCCGCCGGCGAAACCGGCAGTCGCGGCAACCGAAAGGGCCGTGGCAAGGGCGATCTTCTTCATCTTTCTACTCCCAAATAACAGCGCGAGACGGATGGATCCGCCTGTCGCATGCATCGAAGGCATGTGACTCCTGTCTAATCCGCGGCGGGCACCGTTTTCAACAATGCAGAGCGCCCTGCCCGGCGGCCCCGGGAATTGTCGTCAAATAAGCAACACCTGCGTGCCCACCTTGGCCAGGTCGAACAGTTCGGCGATATGCTCGTTATAAAGGCCGACGCACCCGTTCGACGACCGCCGCCCGATCTTGCGGGTGTCGTGGGTGCCATGTATCCGGTAATAGGTCCAGCTCAGGTGCAGCGCGTGGGTGCCCAACGGATTGTCCGGCCCCGGCGGAACGTAGTCCGGCCATTCGGGATTGCGTTGCTTCATCGCGGGCGTGGGGCGCCAGTCCGGGCCTTCGACCTTGCGGATGATCGAGGTGCGTCCGCGCCGGGTCAGATCTTCGGACATCGGCACCGAGGTCGGGTAGACCTTGTAGACCGCGCGGTCCTCGGACCAGTAATGCAGCGCGCGCGACGAGATATCGACCAGAACCGCCCCGTTGCGCAGGTCGGAGAAATAGGGCTGCCAGTCCAGCGCCCGGAACATCGCGGTGTTGCGCCGCGCCCCCTGGGCGATCGACTGCTCCATCTCGACGGTCTGCCCAAGGACGGCGGGCGCGGCCAGTCCGCCAAGGAGCGCAGCCGAACCGCCGACGAATCGCCTGCGCGTCACGCGACACGGGAAAGACGGGACCTTGCTGTTCAACTTTCACTCCAAGCTTGGAAGGGTTCCACTTTGCGCTGATATATACGCTTGACCGTGCATCCCCGCAATTCAAAGACCTGTCAGCGCTCAGGGGATTTGAACCGGCGGCGCAGAGCCGCTAGACATCGCCCGAAGCGTGTTAGGATGTCCCGATGAAAGTTCTGGTCCCGGCTCTTGCGATCATTCTTGCCGTTACGGCGTGCACCCCCACCGACCCCGTCCGGCTTGGCCCGGACGGCAAGCCCCTGCCGCAGGTCTACCGCATCTCGCAGGCGGATCGGGCGCGCATCCAGTACCGGATGCTGGACGCGGTGAACGCCCTGCGCGAGGCCCGCGGCGTGCGTTCGCTGGAACTCGATTCGCGGCTGAACGCTGCCGCCGCCACCCATGCCCGCGACATGGCGGTGCAGAACCGGCCCTGGACCTTCGGCTCTGACGGTTCCTCGACGCTGGACCGGGTGAACCGTGCGGGCTACCAGGGCGGGGTCGGCGCCGAACTGATCGCCGAGACCTACGAGACCGAGCTGGAAATCCTGGCCGCCTGGCTGGAGGATCCCGAGAAGCGCGAAACGCTGCTGATGCCGCGGCTGACCGATATGGGCTTTGCCTATTACCAGGAGCCGAACGGCAAGATCTGGTGGTCGCTTATCACCGGATCGCGGGCGGATCAGGTCGCTTCGGCCTTCTAGGCGCGGCCCGATTCGCGCCGCCTCAGGGCAGGATGTCAATCACGGTGCCATCGCGCACCATGGCATAGATCTGTTCGATCTCGCGATCCGAGACCGCGATGCACCCTTCGGTCCAGTCGCGGCGCTTGCCCTTGTGCTTGCCCGCCCGGCCATGGATGAAGATATCCCCGCCCGGGCTGAGGCCCAGCGCGCGCGCCACCTCGACATCGCGCTCGTTCGGGTAGGATATGCCCACCGACAGATGGAAATTGCTGTTCGGATTGCGCCGGTCTATCAGGTAGCGCCCTTCGGGCGTGCGCCCGTCGCCCTCGTGCAGCTTGTGCCCGTTGGGCTGGAACCCCAGCCCGACATCGAACCCCTTGAGCACCTTGTCATGGTGCAGCAGATACATCCGCCGCTTGTCCTTGAACACCACGACCCGCGTGACCTCGGGCCCGTTATAGGTTCTGAATTTCGATCCGCAGGCGGACAGCGCAAGACACGCTCCCGCCGCCATGAAAGCACGTCGTCCGATCATTCCCGCCTTGTCCGCTCGTTCCGGTTTCTTGCCTAGGGGCGATCATACGCGATTTTTCGTGCGGATTCATCCTGCAAACGCGCCTCTGGCGCGGCGTCGGACCCCGAAAGCCGGGCCTCGATCGCGGCCAGCCGCGACAGCACCTCGTCGCGATAGGCATCGGTGCGCTGCACGTCCTCTTCGTGGTGGGCGTCCTGCATCGAGTTGACGATCAGGCCCACCAGCAGGTTCACCACCGCGAAGGTCGTGACCATGATGAACGGCACGAAGAACGCCCAGGCATAGGGGAAAACCTCCATCACTGGGCGAACGATGCCCATCGACCAGCTTTCCAGCGTCATCACCTGGAATAGCGAATAGGCCGACAGACCCAGCGTGCCGAACCAGTCGGGGAAGGCATCCCCGAACAGCTTGGTCGCCATGACCGCGCCGATATAGAAGATCATCCCCATCAGCAGGAAGACCGAGCCCATGCCCGGCAGCGCGGTGATGAACCCCTCGACCACCCGGCGCAGGCGCGGCGCGACCGAGATCACGCGCAGCAGACGCAGGATGCGCAGCGCGCGCAGCACGCTGAGCGTCTGCGCGCCGGGCACCAGAGAGATGCCGACAATGGCGAAATCGAAGATGTTCCAGCCCGAGCGGAAGAAGGACAGCCGATAGGCCACAAGCTTGGCCGCGATCTCGGCCACGAAGATCGCAAGGCACAGCTTGTCCAGCATCAGGATCAGGGGGCCTGCCTCGGCCATGATGCTGCCGGACGTCTCCATCCCCAGCAGCACGGCGTTGAACAGGATCACGCCCATGATGGCGTTGCGCGTGACGGGGCGCTCAAGCGCCTTGGCCAGTCTGTCCCTCATTGCTCCACTCGAATCGGAAAGCCGCGTTGACTGGCGATATGGCCCCGCGTGAATGTGGCGACAAGTTCCACATGGGAGGACCAGCGGAACTGATCGACCACCTGCACGCCGCCAAGGCGGAATCCCGCAGAGTCCAGCCTTTTCGCGTCGCGGGCAAAGGTCACGGGATTGCACGAGACATAGGCAAGCCGCGCAAGACCTGAGGCGGCGATCTGGTCCACCTGCGCCTCGGAGCCCGCGCGCGGCGGGTCGATCACGGCCCCGTCGAAGCGGGCCAGTTCGTCCGGGCGCAGCGGACGGCGGAACAGGTCGCGCGCCTCATGCGTGACCCGTTTCAGCCCCGGCGCCCCGCGCCAGCCCCGGTCGAGCGCGGCCAGCATCGCGGCGTCGCCCTCGACCGCGTGAACCTCGGCCGCCTCGGCCAGCGGCAGGGCAAAGGTGCCGCAACCCGCGAACAGGTCGGCGACCCGCTGCGCGCCCGCAAGGGCCGCGCGCACGGCCTGGGTCAGCGCCGCCTGTCCGTCCTCGGTCGCCTGAAGAAAGGCCCCGGGCGGCGGCACGACATGGGCGCGGCCCATCCGCTGCCGCGGCGGGCGGCGGGTGGCGATCACCTCGCCATTCCAGGTCAGCCGGGCCAGGTCGTGGCGTTCGGCAAGCGCGGCCAGCCCGGCGGCGGCAGCCGGTTTGCTGCCCGTGACGGCCAGATCCACCCCATCCTCGGAGCGGGTCAGCGTCAGCGTGACCTCGCCGCTGCGCGAGGCACCCAGCGCCACCAGCGCCTCGCATCCGGGCAGGGCGGCCATCAGGTCGGGATGCAGGAGCCGACAATCGGGGATCGCGACGATCTGATCGCTGGCCCGCCCGTGAAAGCCGACCAGAACGCCCTTTTTCGTGCGCCGCCCGGCCAGAACGGCGCGGCGGCGGCTGGCGGGGGGCGAAGTGTGGATCGGGTCCAGCGGCGCGGCCAGCCCCTGCCCTGCCAGCGCGGTTTCGACCACGCCGGTCTTCCACGCGGCCACGAAACCGTCGCTGGCATGTTGCAGCGCGCAGCCGCCGCAACTGGCGAAATGCGGACAGGGCGGGCGCACGCGGTCTGCCACGGGCGTCAGGATGCGCGGCCGGGCGATGCGGCCCTCGGCGATCTCGCCCTCGACAAGCTCGCCGGGCAACGCCAGCGCGACGGTCACACCTTCGGCCGTGACCCCTTCGCCGCGCAGGGACAGCCGGTCGATCGTCAGGCTCATTCCGCCGCCTCGGTGCCGATGAAACCGCCCGACTGGCGCGCCCAGAACCGCGCGTAAAGGCCGTTCTGCGCCAGCAATTCGGCATGGCTGCCCTGTTCGACGATGCGGCCCGCATCCAGCACCACGATCCGGTCCATATGCGCGATGGTCGAGAGCCTGTGCGCGATGGCGATCACGGTCTTGCCCTCCATCACGTTGTAAAGCGTGTCCTGGATCGCCGCCTCGACCTCGGAATCAAGGGCCGATGTCGCCTCGTCCAGCACGAGGATCGGCGCGTCCTTGAGGATCACGCGGGCGAGCGCCACGCGCTGGCGTTGCCCGCCAGACAGTTTCACGCCCCGCTCGCCCACCTGCGCGTCATAGCCCGCGCGCCCCTCGGGATCGCGCAGATCAAGGATGAACTCATGCGCTTCGGCCCGGCCTGCCGCCTCGATCATCTCCGCCTCGCTGGCCTCGGGGCGGCCGTAAAGGATGTTGTCGCGGACCGAGCGGTGCATCAGGCTGGCGTCCTGACTGACCATGCCGATCTGGCGGCGCAGGGATTCCTGAGTGACCTGCGCGATGTCCTGCCCGTCGATCAGGATGCGCCCGCCCTCGGCCTCGTAGAACCGCAGCAGAAGCTTCACCAGCGTCGACTTGCCCGCCCCCGACCGGCCGATCAGGCCGACCTTTTCGCCCGGGCGGATCGTCAGGTCAACCCGGTCCAGCCCCCCGAAGCCTCGCCCGTAATGGTGGGTCAGGGACTGGAACTCGATCCGCCCCTCGCGCAGGGCCAGCGGCGTCGCGTCCTTCGCATCGGTCAGGGTGATCGGCTGAGCGATGGTCTCCATCCCCTCGGCCACGACGCCGAGCGAGCGGAAGAAGCTCGACACCGCCCACATGATCCAGCCGGTCATCGCGTTCAGCCGCAAGGTCAGCGCGGTGGCCGCCGCGACCACGCCCACGCTGGCCGTGCCCTGCATCCACAGAAGGATCGCCCAGCCCACCACGCCCACGATGAGAAAGCCGTTCAGCGCGGTCAGCGCGATGTCCATCCTGGTGAAGATGCGCATCTCGGCGGCAAAGGTCTCGCGCGAGCGGTCGATCGCCTCTTTGGCATAGGCAAGCTCGCGGTCGTGATGGGCGAACAGCTTGACCGCATGGATGTTTGTATAGGCATCGACCACGCGGCCCGTCACCGCGCTGCGCGCGTCCGACGCGGCCTTGGACGCGGGGCCGACCCGCTTCATCGTCCAGCGCACCAGGGCGGCATAGAACACAAGCCAGATCACCAGCGGCACCGCCAGCCGCGGATCGGCCTGGCCCAGCAGGATCAGCGCGCCGATGGTATAGGCCGCGGCAAAGGCGATGGCGTCGAAGATCTGGAACACCGCCTCGCCCGCCGCGGGGGGTGTCTGCATGATGCGGTTGGCGATGCGGCCGGCGAAATCGTTCTCGAACCAGCCGACCGACTGGCGCAGCACCTGCGCATGCGCCCGCCAGCGGATCAGCGCGCCGAAATTCGGCATGATCGCGTTGTTGAGGATCGCCACATCCAGCCCTTGCAGCACCGGGCGCAGGATCAGGATGAAGACCGCCAGCACGATCAGGGTCAGACCGTAATCGTCCCAGACCTGTTCGGGCGTGCCCGAGGACAGGATATCGACCACCTGCCCCATCGCGTGGATCAGCCAGACCTCGACCGCGGCCACGACGATGGCCAGCACGATGGCGGCGACAAAGACCTTGCGGAAGGGGCGGGCATAGTCCCACAGGAACGGAGCCAGCCGCTGCGGCGGGGTGTCGGTCTGGCGGTAGGCCGTGTAGGGATCGACCAGGTTTTCGAAGAAGCGGAACACGGGCGGGATGGCCTTAGCGCGGGTTGGACCTGAACTATAGACCGGCGCGATGCCAAGGGCCACCATGGCGCGGTCTGGGTGGCCTATGCGTCTCTGTTCCGGCCTGAAACGGCCTTCGGCTGGCCGAGCAGCTCCGCCCGGGTCAGGCTGAACCCCGACTCGATCCAGCGTGTTTCCAGCGCGTCGAGCTGCGCGCCCAGCGCGGGGCCGGTGAAGGCGGGCATCAGATCGCGTGCGGTGACGGGGAAAATGGCGGCGGCGCCCTCGGCGATCCGGTCGGACAGGTCGGCCGGGGGGGGCGTGCCGGTCGCGGCGGCGCGCAGCAGCATGGCATCCCGCGCCTCGGCCGCGCCCAGACGGTAGGCCAGCGCGCCGGGCGTGTCGGTTCCGGTCATCGCCTCGCGCAGCCGGGCCAGCCTGCGCGCGTCGGCCTTGCTCAGGCGCAGCCGTTCCGCATGATCCGCGCCGCCCAATGCCACGAGGCGCCGGATCGGGTCGGGCGGCAGGCCCAGCGCCGCCTCGTGATGCACCAGCACAGGCAGCACGGCCGGATCGGATCCCGGCAGAACCTGCGCCAGCACGCCCGCCTGCGCCATGGCGGCCACGCTCTGGCAAGGGTCGCGCGCAGAGAGCAGCTTGGCGATCTCGGCCCCCACCCGTTCGCGCGACAGGCGGGACAGCCCCTCGACATGCGCGGCACAGGCCGCGAGCCCGTCGGCGTCCAGCCCGCCATCGGCATCGCCATAAAAGGCATGGAACCGGAAGAAGCGCAGGATGCGCAGGTAATCCTCGCGGATGCGGGCATTGGCATCGTCGATGAAGCGCACCCGCCGCGCGATCAGGTCGGGCAGGCCGCCCAGCGGGTCGATCACCTCGCCCTCGGGCGTGGCGTAAAGCGCGTTCATCGTGAAATCGCGGCGATGCGCATCCTCGGCGGCGGTATCGGCAAAGGCCACCACGGCACGCCGCCCGAAGGTTTCCACATCGCGGCGGAAGGTCGTGACCTCATGCGGCAGATGCCCCGCGACCACGGTGATCGTGCCGTGATCCAGCCCGGTCGGCACCGGCTTCAGCCCCGCCGCCTCGGCCAGGGCGATCACCCGGTCGGGGCGGGCGTCGGTGGCGATGTCTATATCGCTGACCGGCACGCCCAGCAGCGCGTTGCGCACGCAGCCCCCGACGAAAAGCGCCTGATGGCCCGCGGCGGTCAGCATGCGACAGACCGCTTGGGTATGGTCGGCAAAGAACCACTCGCCGCGCACCCGGATCATCGCGCCACCCGGTCGGCCAGCGCCCGCAGGATGCGCGCGGTCGCGCCCCAGATGTAATAGGGGCCGTGGGGCACGGTGTAGTAATACCGCCGCTGCCCGCGCCAGAACCGCGACTGGACGACATAGCGCGCGGGATCCATGAGTTCGGCGAAGGGCACGTCGAACACCTCGTCCACCTCTCCGGCCTCGGGGATCGGGTCGAAACAGTCTCTGACATGGCCCAGAACGGGGGTCACGGTGAAGCCCGTGACGGTTTCATGCGCCGGCAGGATGCCCAGAACCTCGACCAGATCGGGGGGCAGACCGATTTCCTCATGCGATTCCCGCAGCGCGGCGGCGACGGGGCCATCGTCGCCCGCATCGAGCTTGCCGCCCGGAAAGGCGATCTGGCCGGGGTGATGCACCAGCCGCGAGGAGCGCTTGGTCAGGATCACCCGCAGCCCCGCCGGGCTGGACAGGATCGGCACCAGAACGGCGGCGGGGCGCAACACGCGGCCTTCGGGCATGATGAAATCGGGGTTCAGGTCGTGATCCGAGGTTTCACCGCCCGGCCGGGACAGCGCCCCCCGCAGCAGCGCAAGCGGATCACTCCCCGGCATCGCGCCCCTGTTCCGCCTCGAACCCCAGGGTCGCGGGGTCCAGTTCGTAATGGGCGCCGCAGAACTGGCAATCGGCAGTCACGATCCCCTCGTCGGTGGTCATGTGGCCGATATCCTTGGCCGAATAGATCGACAGGCTTTGCCGCACCTTGTCTTCGGAACAGGTGCAGCCGAACTGCACCGGCTGGGCGTCGAAGACGCGGGGGCTTTCCTCGTGGAACAGCCGCACCAGCATCTCGGTCGGCTGCACCGCGGGGCCGATCAGTTCCATGTCCTCGACCGTGTCGAGCAGCAGGTTGGCCCGGGTCCAGGCCTCGGCCTCGTCCCCGTCGAGGATGTCATCCGCCTGCAACAGCCCCGCCTCGCCGCTGCCACCCTCGGCCGCGGCGGGGATCGAGGCCGCGGGCATCAGTTGCAGCATCACACCGCCCGCGCGCCAGCGTTCCGGCTGGCCGGGCAGCCGGGTCCGGCCGAAGCCCAGCGCGAAGCGGGTGGGCAATTGTTCGGACTGGGCAAAATAGGTCTCGGCACAGGAGGCAAGCGAGCCGCCGGCGATCGGCGTGATCCCCTGATAGGGCTGCATGTCGCGGCCCTGGTCGATCAGCATCGCGAAATAGCCCTGCCCGATCAGGCCGAAGGGGTCGGCGCCGGGGGTCAGTCGCGCGGCGTCGAAACTGGCATAGGCGCGGATCAGGGCCGGGGCGCCGGGCTCGGTGGGGGCGTAGTAATCGGTCGCGATCAGCCGCGCCGGGCCGTCGCCGCGCACCTGCAAGGACAGCTTCCAGCGCAGCTTGATCGTCTGGCCGATCATCGCGGTCAGCAAGACGGCCTCGGTCACCAGCGCCTCGATCCCGGGTGGGTAGTTATGTTGCGCCAGAACCTGATCAAGAACGCCATCCAGCCGGGCGACCCGCCCGCGAATATCGCTGCGGTCAAGCTGGAAGGGCAGGACGGTATCGTCCCAGGCGATCTGCGATCCGATGGACATGAGCGTTTCCCTGGTTCTGGGCCTTGGCCCGGGGGCGTTATATAGAGCCTGCGGCCCAAGCACAAAGGGGGAGAACATGATCCGGCGATTCGGCGAGGCGATACAGGCGGACCAACGCTACCGGCTGCGCCCGGGGGCCTATGCCCTGCTGGTGCGCGACGGCTCGCTTCTGGTCACGCATCAGCAGGAGCCGGTCCCGGAATACCAGTTGCCCGGCGGCGGCATCGACCCGGGCGAATCGCCCCTGTCGGCGCTGCATCGCGAGGTGTTCGAGGAAACCGGCTGGCGGATCGACGTGATGCGGCGGCTGGGGGCGTTCCGACGCTTCACCTACATGCCGGAATATGACCTCTGGGCGGAAAAGCTGTGCGCCATCTATCTGGCGCGTCCGGTCCGCGCCCATGGCGCCCCGCGCGAGCCGGGCCATAGCGCGCTGTGGATGTCGCCCGAAGCGGCGTTGCGGGAACTGGGCAATGCGGGCGACCGGCATTTCGTGGCGCGCTTTCTGGGGGTCGCGCGCTAGGGGGCCTCGGCCTAGCCGAACTCGAACAGGACGGCCGAGATGTCGTCGGGCAGGTCCGGCCTGCCGGCAAAGTCGATCAGTTCAGCCATCACGACTTCGAGAAAGGACTCGCCCCGCATGGCGGCATTGCGCTCCATCAGGGCGCAAAGCCCCTCGTCACCGAGTTGATCGCCTGTTGACGATGGGCATTCGGTGATGCCGTCCGAAGCCAGCAACACACGGTCGCCCGGGCCAAGGCGCACCTCGTCCTGCTCGAATGTCGCCTCGGGCAGCAGGCCGACGGGCAGGCCGCCGGAACCGATGAACTCGACCCGGCCATCGGCCCGCTGGATCGCCGGATAGGGATGGCCTGCCTGAACGAAACGCATGATCCCGCTGTCGAGCGAGACCACCGCAAGCAGGATGGTGAAATAATGCTCGGTCTCAAGCTCTTCATGGAAGAGCCGGTTCAGATGTTCCACGATCTCTTCGGGCGGGCGGACACGGATGGCGCCACCGGCATCGGATTCGAGCGCGATGTTCTGTTCGGCCGAGACCGAGGACAGCAGCCCGGCAAGCCGCGCCGTGATCATTGCCGAACTGATCCCGTGGCCCGAAACATCGACCGAGAAGAGGCCGACCTGCCCCTCGCCCGCGGGAAAGAAGCCGACCAGATCGCCGCCGACATGGCCGCAAGGGCGCAAGAGCAGCGAAACCTCGGAACCGCCGAAGCGGCGCGAGCGGTCGCGCACCAGCGATTGTTGCAGCTTGCGCGCCTCGACCAGGTCGCGGTCGATCGCGTCATAGAGGTTGCGCAATTCGGCCAGCGTCGTACTCAGCAGCCGGTTCCGTTCGCGCAGCTGGTGTTCCATGCGCAGGATACGTTCGCCCGATGCGATTCGCGCCCGAAGCTCGTTGGCATTCACGGGTTTGGTCAGGAATTCGTCGGCGCCGACATCGAGGCCATGGACCATTTCCCCGGTCTCGGATTTCGAGGTCAGCAGGATGAAATACCCGTAGCTGTCGCGCGGAAGGGCGCGAAAGGCGCTGCAGAATTCCGGACCGTTCATGCCCGGCATCATCCAGTCGCTGATGATCAGGTCCACGGGGCGGTCGCGACAGATTTCCAACGCCTCTTCGGCCGAGCCGCATTCCTCGACCGCATAGCCCCAGCGTTCCAGCGAGGCGCGCAGGATTCGCCGCTGAAGGCGGCTGTCATCGACCAGCAGGACCAGTCGCACCAGAGAGGGCGGATCCTGGGAAAACAGGGGCTGTTCGATCACGGCGGTCACGGGCATCCTTGTGCGTTGGTCGGACCGGAATAGGATGAGGTGACTTAACGAGCCGTGAAAGATCGTTTTCGACCTTTTTTTCGCCTTGTGCCTCATTCACCGTTAAGGACCGGCCCCTAGTCTTCTGGATCAGCGGGGGCGTATCGGAGGTGTGGTGGACGATGATCGACTGGAAGAGGGTGGAGGAATTGCGCAGCGAAGTCGGAGAGGAGGCCTTCGACGAGGTGCTGGATCTGTTCCTTGAGGAAGTTGACGAAGTCATGACCCGGCTGCGCGCCACGCCGGACCAGACCTGCCTGCCCGCCGATCTGCATTTCGTGCGCGGCTCGGCGCTGAATCTGGGGCTCAAGGAATTCTGCGCGATCTGCCAGGGGCTGGAACACCGGCTGGCGCAGGGCGAGTCGGTCGAGCTTTCGGCGCTGCTCGACAGCTATGCCGAATCCCGTGGGCTGCTGATGGCGGCTGGCAAGGCCCGCTCGCGGGTCGCCTAGATCAGGAATTCCGACAGCACCACATCGTCGGTGATGTCGCGATGCACGAGGCCCCGCTCGCCCATCCGGGCGAACAGCGCGGGGAAATTTTCGGCGTGCGATGTCTCGATCCCGATCAGCACCGTGCCGAAGTTCCGCGCCGATTTCTTGAGATATTCGAACCGCGCGATGTCATCCTCCGGCCCCAGAAGGTCGAGAAAATCGCGCAGCGCGCCGGGCCGCTGCGGCAGGCGCAGGATGAAATACTTCTTCACGCCCGAATAGCGCTGGGCGCGTTCCTTGACCTCGGGCAGCCGCTCGAAATCGAAATTCCCGCCCGAAGTGACGCAGACCACGCGCTTGCCCGCGATCTGATCGGCCAGCACCGGCAGCACATCGACCGCCAGCGCGCCCGCGGGTTCCAGAACGATGCCCTCGACATTCAGCATCTCAAGCATGGTGGTGCAGATCCGGTCCTCGGGCGCGGCCAGGATGTCGGAGGGGTCGATCCGGCCCAGCACCCCGAAGGTCGTGGTCCCGATCCGCGCAACCGCGGCGCCATCGACGAAGGTATCGACCCGGGGCAGCGTCACGGGCGCCCCCGCCGCCATGGCCGCGGCCAGCGACATGCCGCCTGCCGGTTCCACGAATTTCACGCGCGTTTCAGGCGCCACCTCGCGCAGGACCGAGACGACACCGGCAGCCAGCCCGCCACCGCCCACCGGCAGGATCACCAGATCGGGCGCGCCGTCCAGCGCGTCGAGGATCTCGACCGCGACGGATGCCTGCCCCTCGATCACGTCCTCGTCGTCGAAGGGCGAAAGGAAATGCCCGCCCGCCTCGGCGCACCAGGCCTGAGCCGCGGCCAGCGTGTCGTCGAAATAATCGCCGGTCAGCCGGATCTCGATATTCTCGCCGCCAAAGGTGCGGGTCTTGTCGATCTTCTGCCGCGGCGTGGTGACCGGCATGAAGACGACCCCCTGCACCCCGAAATGGCGGCAGGCAAAGGCGACGCCCTGGGCATGGTTGCCCGCACTGGCACAGACGAAGACGCGCTGATCGGGCCTAGCGGCCAGAACCTTGCGCATCGCGTTGAACGCCCCGCGTATCTTGTAGGAGCGTACGGGCGTCAGATCCTCGCGTTTGAGCAGGATCTCGGCGCCATAGCGTTCCGACAGGTGGACATTGCCCTGCAAGGGCGTCGGCGGGAACAATTCACGAAGCGCCGATTCGGCGGCGCGGGCCTTTGTGAAGAAATCGCTCATGCACTTCTCTGGCGCGACAGGGCCGCCGGATGCAAGCCCCGGGCCGCCCTTGCCCCTTTGGCTGAAACCCAATAAACGCCGCCGGGACTTCCCTCAACGGAGTTCTCCGCATGTCCGCGCCCAAGAAAGTCGTCCTGGCCTATTCCGGCGGCCTCGACACCTCGATCATCCTGAAATGGCTCCAGACCGAATATGGCTGCGAGGTGGTGACCTTTACCGCCGACCTGGGCCAGGGCGAGGAACTGGAACCGGCCCGCGCCAAGGCCGAGATGATGGGCGCCAGCGCCATCTATATCGAGGATCTGCGCGAGGAATTCGTGCGCGACTTCGTCTTCCCGATGTTCCGGGCGAACGCGCTTTACGAAGGGCTTTACCTGTTGGGCACCTCCATCGCGCGGCCGCTGATCTCCAAGCGGCTGATCGAGATCGCGGCGGAAACCGGGGCGGATGCGGTTGCCCATGGCGCGACCGGCAAGGGAAACGACCAGGTGCGGTTCGAACTTTCGGCCTATGCGCTGAACCCTGAGATCAAGGTGATCGCGCCCTGGCGGGAATGGGATCTGACCAGCCGGACGAAACTGATCGACTTCGCGGAAAAGAACCAGATTCCGATCGCCAAGGACAAGCGCGGCGAGGCGCCGTTCTCGGTCGATGCGAACCTGTTGCACACCTCGTCCGAGGGCAAGGTGCTGGAGGATCCGGCCATCGAGGCGCCCGATTATGTCTATCAGCGCACCGTCGATCCCGAAAAGGCGCCCGATGCGCCGGAATATGTCGAGGTAAGCTTCGAGCGCGGCGATGCGGTCGCGATCAACGGCGAGGCGCTGTCGCCCGCCGCCCTGCTGACCCGGCTGAACGAGATCGGCGGACGGCATGGCGTCGGCCGGCTCGACTTGGTCGAGGGCCGCTTTGTCGGGATGAAGTCGCGCGGCATCTATGAAACCCCCGGCGGGACCATCCTGCTGGAGGCGCACCGGGGCATCGAGCAGATCACGCTGGACCGCGGCGCGGCGCATCTGAAGGACGAGTTGATGCCGCGCTATGCCGAACTGATCTATAATGGGTTCTGGTTCAGCCCCGAACGCGAGATGCTGCAGGCGCTGATCGACAAGAGCCAGGAGCACGTCACCGGCACCGTGCGGCTGAAGCTCTACAAGGGCTCGGTGCGGACTGTGGGCCGCTGGTCGGAGCATTCGCTGTATTCGGAAAGCCATGTCACCTTCGAGGAAGACGCGGGCGCCTATGACCAGAAGGACGCGCAGGGCTTCATCAAGCTGAACGCGCTGCGGCTGCGGCTGATCGCGATGCGCAACCGGCGGCTGGGCGGCTAGGACGACGCGGCGGGCGTCACCCGCCGGTCACGCGCGCGAAGGGTTTCGGCTTGCTGAGCGGCGACAGGAGGTTTTGACACCCGAGGATTCTCGCACCCTATGAAATTAGCGGATGGCGAGTTGCAGGGGCTTTGACCGTTTCGGAGCTTTTCCGCGCCCGAACGGCGCGTGCCTAGGGCTGGCGGTCAGGAAAAACCCCATGAAATCAGCGGCGGCGCACCCCACTCGGAAACCAGTCAGTTTCCGGTTTCCGATCCGTTGCTCTCTGCAAAATAGCGTCGAAGGCGCGGAAGTTGTCATACGCCTCGGACGGGAAGAGATCATTGACCGCGGCGAAGCGGAGCTGAACTGGCCCCCTTTTTGACCGGACACTTGGGCATGACCATGGAGGCTTAGGCATATGCCTGAGCACGTGCTTATGTCTGAGATAGAGATCATC